>DASYJF010000075.1:0-70695 GCA_035996815.1 Thermoanaerobaculia bacterium
TCGGTACGCCACGGCTGATCACCGACGCGAACCGCGTCAAGGTGGCTGAACATGCGTACTATCCCTTCGGCGCGGAGATCAACCTTGCTCCCCACGAGACGCTCGAAGAGGCAATGAAGTTCACGGGGCACGAGCGGGATATTGTGGCTGGTGACGGGCATACGCTCGATTACATGCATGCTAGGTATTACAACCCAACCGCTGGAAGGTTCCTGAGCGTGGATGATGACCGACGTGCTTTTTGTTCTCCGTGTCCTCCTGATAGCGACTGCCACCATCTTGTTCCTGTCATGTTCCCCGTGCGACATCGAGCACAGGCAAACAGTCACGGACCCTACGAGTGGCGTGATTGCAGAGGTGGTTGTCGAGAACTGTCACGCGACAGCTCCTTTCGTATTCGTCGTTAACGTGCGATGTAGAGATTGTGACTTTAGCATCGATGACTACGTCGCGTCGTTTACCGGCACTGATGACGTGAATCTTCGTTGGGAAGGCGACCGAACGTTAGTCGTGCGCTACAGAGGAAGCCCTGGCGTGAAGGCATACCGGCGACAGATGCATTTCCAGGGAGTGACGATCAGATACGAGGAAATCGCAGGTGCAGGCTCATGAGCGAAATGTTCCCTTGCTTCGCATCAAGTTGGGGTCACATCTGGAAACTCAACTTAACTCCGCGCGTATCCGCCAATCATCGTCGCGATGTATCAGACGGGAATGCAGCCGTGATCGATCTAGCGTATCCAAAAAAGTCCGCTTCGGGGAAGTATGACACGATCGCCGCTTTCGTACGCACGGCAGGCAGTGGAATGCGTGAGCGAGGAGGTCGCCGATGACGTGGGTCGAATCGCTCATCAGCGACTACGGCGAAGCACGTGCAGCTCGGGGTGCGAAGGCCACCACGATCTACGGCGAGTCGGCGCGCCTGCGGTTCTTCGCAGCGCGGGGATAGATACGGGGTCAGGCCTTCGGTCTTTGGCAGACGCCTCAATGGTCACTGCATGTTCTCGCTGCCGTGGCGGGGGCCTGGGCGGCGTCGCTCGCGCGTCAAGAGCAGTTCGAGGCCGTTTCGCAAGTACGAAAGCCGCCGAGGAGGCGAGGCCGGCGTGCCGCAACGGAAGACATCGCGACTTCGTCGACAGCGTCCCTCGACGGCCAAGAATTGTCGATGCCGACATCAGCGCGGGAGGCGCGACGCGGCGAGCGTCCCCCCTCACGGATACCGCGAGTCGGAGCACGACGGTGTCAAGTCGTCCTCCAAGATCTTCGGCACGGTGGAGGCGCCGCCGGTGGCTACGATGTCCGCGAGATCGAGCAGCATCTCGTGGATGCGCGTCTTCGACACCGGGACCGGAATCCCCATGCCCGGAGTGGGCGCGTCGAGCACGCGGGGGATGCCGCCGCGCGCGGTCACGTAGTGCAGCAGGAAGTCGTACGGCGGGTCTTCGGCCGCGCGATTCACCTCCATGTTCCGGACATTCAGCACGCATGCGCCGTCCTCGCTGGTAAGGGTCTTCGTTACGGCTTCGGCCACGCTCCGGCCGGAGAAGAACGGCGTCACCCTCAGTTGCGGATCGCCGTCGGTCGTGATGTCGATCTCGACATGGATGATCTCCTCGCCGCTGGTCGACGTCTCTGGAACCGACCGCACGCGGCCGGCGTTGACGTCGACATAGACGAGGGCCCGCTCGCCCATCACCACCTCCTCCGAGACGGCGTAGGTCTGCACGAAGTCCTGCAGCCGCGCCACGTCGCAGTAGGAGTCGTCGTAGACGACGTCCTGCTCGATGGCATTGAGCACCTCGAGACGGAGGCCGGCCAGGATCGTACCGTCGTCGCCGATGACGTCCGGTATGCCGAGGCCGGTCGCGGGGTCGGACAATAGCGTCGGGAAATGGGGGACGAGGTAGTAGGCCCTCACCGCCTGCTCGTCTGGAAAGCGCATCAGGCCGAAGCGGACGGCCGTTGTGTCGGGCAGGACGACGCGGTGCGGCACGCCGGGGACGACGTCGCGGAAGTGGGAGCAGATGCCGGCGAAGCGAAGAGTCAGTTTGATCGGTGTGGCCATGAGGTCTCCTTTTCCGCCTCCGGGGCGGGTATGTCGCGGGTGAGTAGTGCAAGTGCGCGCCAAGCCTGGCGGCCGCCCTTCTCGCGGTTCGCGGCGATCGCGTCGCGCTGTACCTCGCGAAGTGCATCGGCCGCGCGCACGCCGCGGGCGAGCTGGCCATGGAGGGCGCGGAAGAACAGACGCGCGTCGCGGTCGCCGATGGGAGCGAGCGTTCCGACGACGTCGCGTGCGCCGGCGACGGCGAAGGCCTCGCCGAGACTGAGCGCCTGCGTGGCGGAAGAGGCGGGCGGGCGGAGGGTCTCACATGCGCCGAGCACCACGGTGCGCGAGCGGACGCCGGGGGAAGCGAGGACCATGCGCCACGACACGCGGCCGCCACCGCCGAGCATGAGGGCCTGCTCGCCGCCGCCGGGCTGGCGCTCGGTGTGACCGGCGATGTGGAGGACGTCAGCGCTGGCGGCGGCGTTCCACAGCGCGTCGACGGTGGCGGCCGAGGCGGTGACGATCGACTTGCGGTCATAGGCCGACGCGACCTCGCCGATCTCGCGCTCGGCCTCGGGCAGTCCACGAGTGCCGCCGCCGAGGGCCATCGCCGCCACCGACGGGGCATGGCCGTGCGGCTCGGCGCGCTCGAGCGACGAGGCGCCGGCGGCGATGGAGAGCGGGAAGCGCTCGACGAGATGGCGTTGCGAGCTGCGGTCGTACAGCGCCGCGAACGGGACGGCGCGCAGCGATGGATCGGGCACGATGACCAGCTCGCGCGCGCCGCTGAGGGTTGGTTCGATGGGGCGGATGAGCGCGTCATAAAGCGACGCGACGGCGGTGGTGCCGGATTCGGTGAGGCTCTCGTCCGCAAGCGTGCGGAGCGTCTGCGCCGTCTGGGCGTGCCGCGCGACGGCGGCTTGGTGCTCGGTCACGGCGAACACCACGATCTCCGCCGGCAGCGACACGATCTCCACCACCGCCGCACCGCTGCCAGCCAGGCGCCGCTGCAGAGCGGCCAGCGTGATCGCGGCGCGCCGGGAGCGCTCGGCGAAGGCGAACGCCGCGGCGGTGTCGCCGCGGTCGAGACTGAGCCCGATGGCGTCGGTGAAGAGCGCATGCTCGGCATCGAGCACGCCGGGACGGCCGGTGGCGCCGGCCGGATGGCGCTCGACGACGGCGATTCCCTCTTCGAGATTGCGCAGCGCCGCGGCAGTGTCGCCGCGTCGCTGCGCGCCGCGCGCGCGCAGCAGCAGCGGCTCGGGCAGCGCGACGGTGACGCCGTTCTTTTTGTAGTACTCGATCGCGCGCGTCAGCGACTCGGCCGCGGCGGCGGAGTCGCTCCCGGTGAGCGCCGCGCCGGCGGCAGCCGCGGAGTCGGCGAGGCGCCGCTCCCGCAGCGTGGAATCGCGCAGCGACTGCGCGTCCTGCTCGGCCTGCCGCGCGGACTGCAATCCCTCGATGGCGTTGCCGCTCATCGACTGCAGCATCGAATCAGTGAGCAGAGCGTCGATCACCGCCTCCGGCCGCGCTGCCGCGCGGGCGACGGCCAGCTCCAGTCCGGAGAGGGCGAGGGCGGCGTCCGTGCGGCCGGAGGCCAGCTCGGCGTGCATGGCCGCATCGACCGAGGTCGCGAGCAGGCCGCGCTCCCCTTCGGCGCTGAGCGCGCCGAACGCGCGCATGCGCGCCTGCCACGCCTCGTCCTCTTGTCCGATGCCGGTGAGCGCGCGCGCCAGCAGCGATTCGACGAAGGCCTCGCTGGTGCGGTCGCCGGAGCGGCGGAACATCGAGGCGCCCTCGCGCAGCACGTCCACCGCGCCGTTCCAGTCGTCGTCGACCATCAGCACGCGGCCGAGCTCCCAGCGGATGTGGGCGCCGAGGTCGAGGAAGGCGGGGTGCGAGTCGGCGTCCGCACGCACGCGCTGCAACTCGATCCCCGCGATGGCGGTGTCGCTGCGCGCCAGGCGCACGCTGGCGGCGTAGTAACGCGCGGAGAGAGCCATCGGATCGCGCGCAGAGGCGAACAGCTCCGCCGCGCGCGTGAGCTCGCGTTGCGCGGCGTCGAGCTCGCGCCTGCTGTAGGCGATGCGTCCGCGGCGATAGGCGGAGTGGGCGGCGGCGATGATGGCGCGATCGGCCTCCGAGGCGCGGTCGATGCAGTCGACCGCATCTGCCAGCAGCGATTCGCCGGAGAGCGACACCAGGGCGCTGCCGATCATGCGGGCGACGGGGAGCCAGCGAGCGGCAGCGGCCACGTCGCCGCACTGCAGCGCATCGCCCCAGAGGCCGAGGTATTCGCCCTCGGCCCAGGCGCGGGAGCGGTCGCGGTCGGCATCGACGTGTCGCCGTACGGCCCCGGCGTCGCCGCGCGCGGCGGCGGCTTCGAGCAGCGGACGCTCGCGCTCGAAGTGCGACGAGCCTGCCGGCGGCGGTAGCTCGCGGAGACGCGCGCGAGCCTCGACGGCCCACGGGGACGACGGATCCACGTCCAGATAGCGCTGCCACGCGCGCGCGGCCTCCTCGGTGAGACCGATGCGCTCGAGAATCAGCGCGCGGTTGAACAGCGCCTCGGGCAGTTTGGGATCCGCCCGCAGCGCCGCGTCGGCCGCGGCGAGCGCCTGCGGATACAGCGACGCCCGGCCGAGCTGCGCGGCGGCGGCGTAGCGCGCGGCGGCGAGATCGCTTTGGATCTTCGCGTCGTTTGTCTGCGCGGCGGCAGCCTCGAGACGGCGGATTGCATCGTCGGGCGCCTGCACCAGCACCATCGCCACGCCGGCGGCGTGCTGGGAGTCCGCGTCCCTGGTTCGGTCGGCGTCCTCCGCGAGGTCGCCGGCGGCGCCGGTGAGCTTCATCCGTGCCGTGTTGGTCGACTCGCCGCCGGCGCGCTCGGTGCCGGCGTAGGGCGCCCACGCGAATCCGCCGGTGAGGCGCGGCTCGACCAGGCGCCCCGAGGCAGGCGCCAGCGCGGTCAGGCGGCCGATGCCGGAGTGGCGCGGCGCGATCGCGTTGCGCAGTGTGGGGACGGCGACGACGAACAGCAGGATCATGGCGGCGACGGCAAGCCCCCACCGCGTCGCCCCGAAGCGCTTCGTCTGCCGCTCCTCGCGCGCGGCGGTCATGGCCAGGGCCAGGTCGGACGTGCAGTCGTCGCAGCCATCGAGATGAGCGACGGCCCCGGCCGCGCTCGTGCTGCCGAGGCGTCCCTCGGCGAATGCGGCCAGCGTTTCGGGATCGAGATGCTGCTCTGCGCGCGTGCTCATGGCGTCGACTCCCTCGTCGTCTCGTCGCGCCGCAGCCCGAAGTCGAGCAGGGTGCCGGCGCTGCCGATGAGATCCGTGACCGAGCCGGCGTCGAGTCCGGCCTGCTGCAGCGCGCGCCGCAGCTCGCCGAGCAGGGCCTCGATGCGGCGGTAGAGTGGACGCTGCTCGAGCCCGAGGGCCCGGGCGATGTCGGCGATCGAAGAGTTTTTGGCGAAGCGGAGGCGGAGAACGAGGCGATCCTGCGCCGCCATCGCAGCCAGGGCGGCGGCCATGACGCGGCTGATCGAGGCGGAGCGCGTTTCGAGATCGTGCTCCATCACCCGCTCGTCGGCGGGGCTGCCGCCGGCGAAGTGCCGCTCGTCATCGTCATCGATCGGCACGAGATGCGGACGGAGGGCGCGCTCCGGCAGGGCGGCGGCGATCTCGCGCAACTCGCGCGCCTGCACCTCCGGATGATGGGAGGTGACGATGGCCGCGGCCTCGTCGAAGGTGCGGCGCTCGCCGTGCAGCAGGCGGTCGAGAAGAACGGCGTGCTCGCCGCGCCGCCGCGCCGCCGCGGCCGGCTGCCAACGTCCCTCGGCGCGACGCTGGTCGATGAACAAGCGGCGGGCGACGATGGTGATGTACGTGGCGAATGACGCGCGGCCCTCGTATTTGCGCAGGATCGCGCCGTCGTCAGCCAGGAGTGCGAGTTTCGCCGCCGAGGCGAAGTCCTCGGCATCGGGACCGCCGATCCGGACATCATGACAAACGCGACGGATGGCGCGCTCGATCACGTCGAGCTGCGTCTCGAGCAGTTGGCGCGGATCCATGGCGGTAACGCCATAGTGACATAAGGGAAGGGGGTGTGTGCCGGAAATGGCTGCTGACATCCGCCATCAATGACGGCAACGGCGCCGCGCTTTTCCACGCAGCGAAACATTTTTTTGCGCGCAGGAAAAAGGGAAATGCGCTGACGTCCAGTCCAGGCACGTGCCGTAACCGACACGAATTTCGACAGAGGAGACACACCATGAGCGTAGCTTGTGTAGAACTCGAAGAAACCACCACCACCGCACCCGCAGCAGGCGCCTTCTACGACGCCATTCAGACCGCCCTGAACAATGACGTAGGTCCGATTCTGAACGCCACGGTCACGGCCATCGCGCCGGACGGGCAGGGCGACTTCGCGTACAACTACGAGAACAGCAATCTCGACTTCAACGCCCAGACGTTCCAGTTCATCAGCGGCCAGGTCACGCCGGACACCGGCGAGGCCGTGCTGACGGTGTCGGAATTCCCCGGCACGATGCTGGCGCTGTTCAACCAGATACAGTTCCAGCCCAGCGCCGCCGATGCGTTGAAGATCAGTAACGCGCGGCAGGCAGCGGCGCAGGCGGCCCTGAACATGGTGCAGACCTACACCGGCCAGTACGGTCCGGTTACAGTCGCGCAGATGCAGGCCTCCGCCGCCGCGGGCTGGGTCTTCCCTTCCGGAGACCTGTTCGACTACATCGTGCAGGTGATCGTCGGCGGGCAGTGGGCCGGCATCGCCAAGCCGCCGGGGCTGAGCCTGACGGAGATGCAGAACGCCGAGAACCTTCAGGCGCTGCTTCCCGCCGCGCCGGCCGACGCCGGACCGGTGCTGTCGGCGGTCAGCGACTACCTCGACGCGCTCGCACCGGCGATCGCCCTGCTCGACCAGCAGAACGACACCACCTTCCACATCAACCAGGTCAAGGTGGCACTGGCCAACCCGCAGGCCGGCACCACCGGCATGACCACGTTCGATCCGAACGGCGTGAACCCGGCGACGGTCGTCCCAGCGTACTCGATCAACAAGCCGACGCAGAAGATCTCGAACGACCTTGGCAACACCGGCCGGATCATCACCGTCACGGCCAGCGTCTCGAATGAAAGCGACGGGCAGTCGTCGGTCAGCATCAACGGCAGCGCCGGGATCAGCCTGAGCGCGGAGGACGGGCTGGTGGGGTTCAGCGGCGAGACCAACTTCCAGGTCAACATGGAGAGCGCGCAAGGCTCGGGCTCGGAAGTCGACGTCACCATCCAGTACATCGGCTGGAGCGACGTCCCGGTCCAGCCGCTGACGCAGACCATCACCGGCGGCGTCAACGGCGGCACGATCATGGGCTGGTACGCGCCGCTGCTGCTCAAGCAGGCCTACACCAACTTCCAGGCCGGCGCGAACGCCGCCAGCGGTCCGGTGTTCATCAGCAGCCCGCAGTTCGATCTCGACCGCTATCCCAACGGCGACGTCAACTACCTCTCGACGATTCTCATCAGCAACTACCCGACCATCGTCCTGCACTACACGCAGGGCGACTACGCCACGTTCCAGAAGTCGGTGGCCACGCAGACCAGCGGCTCGGTGTCGATCCTCGGCATCCCGGTGGCCAGCGTGAACGTCAACACTTACTCGTTTACGCATGAGATGAATAGCTCGAACTCCGACTTCACCGTCACGCTCACGCCGACGCCGCCGACCAACGTCCCGCCGGCGCTGGTGACCGCGCACGTGATCGGAGGAGTGGTGGCTTCGCCCGCGGTGTGAGTGCCGCGAAGTACCGGCGTCTCGCCGGCCGGCCTTGCGGCGTCCCGCCTGTCAGCGGCGGGACGCCGTCGGCCGTGCCGCAGGAGGAGCGCGATAACAGACCTGACCCAGCGTCAGCGACCGACGCACCGACCTTTACCGACGTAGCTCCCAACCAAGTAGTTCCACCCGGACGCTGGTTGGCACGTCGGCGACGTCACGGAATGCATCACTAGTGCATCCGAGGCGAGCCGACGTGCCCGCAGGTACAAGCAGATTGGTGTCCGAAAAGATCGGACGAGCCTCGTTATTGCAAACGGCGACTTGAAACCCCTTGCCGTTGTAAAGACGAAACCTCAGGTAGATGTGCGCATCGCGGCTGTTGTCATTGGTAACGACAACACTGGCGACAGCCTCCCGCTTACCGAACGCCTCTATCGAGGAAGTGACGTTCGTACCGGACGCGCGAAGCCATGCAGGCAGAAATATTGGCTGCTTGACGACCTCTCCGGATGAGGCTCGGGCCTGAACAGCAGCGACCGAGCACGTTTGCTCCGTAAACCCTGCGTGACAGGGCTGCATGGTTGTTCCGATGAGCGCACTATCTCCAGCCCTCACGTTCTCCGACAGTGCGTACTTGTTGAGGAGAGTCTGGCGTTCGTCAAATGCGAACGCCTCGACCAGAACTCGCCGCGCGGCCGGAGTTGGATTCGTCACGAGAATGTCCAGCTTTGGCAGATCTTCCCCATAGGCCAGCAATATTGGAACGGTGGCCGGCGCGACCAACCGGGCCGGAATTCTTAGGATGGCGCGTTGGCTGAGAGCGTGAGGCTCGCGAGCGCCATCACGGTGTAAACACGTATCCCGGCCATTCGGCTCAGTATAACGTCCCGCTGTGGGCAGAGGTGAGGCTCCGGAAGCTGAGGGGTCAGGCCTTCAGTGTTTTGCGTTCTTCAGTCACATTAAAGCCAGCGCTGAACACCGCCGTGGTGGGAGCACGTGCCGCTGCGGTGTTTGGAGAAGCTGTACGTTCCGTCGTTGCATTGCGCCGAGGCTCCGCGCGGGGGACCGTTGGGACTGAGCTGCGGGGACGGAACCCATTCTCCGGATGAGTTCCTGTAGCCGCGGCCGGTGCTCTGCTGCCGTGGCTTCGCGGCTTTGAGGTCGCGGTGCGCGATCCAGCCGTGCTGACCGCCCCACGTCGCGCTGCACCAAGCCTTTGAACAGAACGAAACCTCTACCGCCACGCCGGCCGGCAACGCCGCGAGCCATACCGACTTCGCGCTCCGGGATGCGTACAACGGTGTACGCAGTGTCGTCAGGTAGGTCGCCGCGTCCGCGTCCGCGGCGAGGAGGAACAGCACGAGTGACCCGAGGATCAATCTGTGGCGTCGCCTTAGGGTCATGCGTGCCTCGGTCCGTCGCGACTAAGATGGTGGGGGTGAACCTGAATCAGCTCATCATCGACTAAGTCGTGGTCTGCGACAACGATTACGACACAGTTCCGTCATGCCTGCTCCGGGGGAGAATGAGATGGGATCCGAAATGAGGGCTTTCCTGGGCCCGTTGTAGATGCGAGATGCCGAACAAGCTGCACGAACATCCCGTTTTCGTCGTTCTCACATTGGCGGCCGCAGTGGCCGGGCTGGTGTGGTTTCTGACGGGGAAAGATTTCCCGCACTTTGTAGGTCGAACGAGCGAAACCTCTACGTCACCCTCGTCTATCGGAGGTAACGATCGTCCGGATGGGACAACGCAAGCCATCGGTACGGACACGAATCAGGCTGTAAGGGTGTTGCCAGACACGGCGACCGCCGGGACCACGCGAGATACCGCCGCGGCGCCGGATACTTCGAGTCCATCCAGTGCGCAATCGACCGATGCGTCGGCAGAAAGCTCGACATCGAGTGAGCCTGACTCGCGCGCCGAGATTGCCGATCCACTGATCTAACCTACCCGGTTCTGCACCAAAACCGCAATTGAAATCGGTCAAATGGCGCAGGAAATCGCCCCTTTCAGCGGTCGCTTCCTGGTTTTCAGTTGTAGCCGTTAGTGCAGCGTCTTCAGCACTTTCGTGATCATTTGAACGCGCAGATCGCCGAGTTCTATTACCTGCCCGGTGCGGCTCAGTCGTTGTTCCCGATCGTCGAAAGTAGAATCCACCGCCGATGCCGCGCTTTCCACGAATCCGCCCTGCCGTCATCGCGGCGATCCTGATCGCGATCGGCGCGATCCGGATGGCAACGACTTGGCGCGTCTTTTCGGCGACCAATGACGAAGCTACGCACCTCGGGGCCGGCTTGGAGTTGTATGAGTTTCACCGCTACACGCTACAAGCCGAAAATCCGCCGCTGCCGCGCGCCATCTACGCCGCCGCGCCGTGGTTCAGCGGGATGCGCTTCAACCCGCACGGCACCTTCACCGATCAGATCCACAGCGTTTTCTACGATCACGGCGACTACAAGGCGAACCTCTTTCGCGGCCGCGCCGGCACTGCCGTTTTCTTCATCATCGCGTCGATCGCAATCTTCTTCGCGGCGCGCGACGCCCTCGGCGACACCGGCGCGCTCGCCGCCGTCTTCCTCTTCACGATGGAGCCGGTGGTCCTCGGCTACTCCGCGCTGACGACGCACGACGGTCCGGCAGTGGCCGGTCTCGCGGTCGCGTTGCTCGCCTTCGGCCGCTGGCTGCGCAATCCCGATCTCAAACACGCGCTCATTTTCGGCGCCGCATTCGGTTTCAGCATCCACTGCAAGTTCACCAGCATCCTCTACGTGCCGGTGACGTGCATCGCGATCGCCGTCGTCCGTCTGCTGCGCGATCCCGACTTCCGCAAACGCTTCGGACGCGCCCTCGGCACGATGATTCCGGCAGCCTTCGTGACGCTGTTCGTAGTCTGGGCCGGCTACGCGTTCACCGTGCACACGTTCGCGGAATTACAGCCGTGGATGGATTCGTATCCGCCGCGGTTGCAGCATTTCCTCACGCACATCAGCCCGTCGACGCCGCTGCCCGCGCCGGCGTTCTTCGTCGGTATCAGCGCCATCCGCAAGATCGATAAAGAGGGGATGGACACGTTTCTCTGCGGCCAGGCGGGGAGGAGCGGGTGGTGGTGGTATTTCCCGTTCGCGGTAGCGCTGAAGACGACGATTGCCGCGCTGCTGCTCTTTATCGCCGGACTCTGGTTCGCGCTGCGCGACCGCGAATTGCGCGGCATCTTCGCGGAGTGGAGTCTGGCCGGCCTTGCGATCATCGCCGTCGCGCTGCCGACCACTCTCGACCTCGGCGTCCGCTACATCCTGCCGTTCTACGTCCCCTTCGCGATCGCCTGCGCGGCCACGGTCGTTGCGATGCTGCGCGGGAATCGAATGATGCGATTCATCGCCGCCGGACTGCTCATCGGTCATCTCGGCGCCTCGGCACTCGCGCATCCCGACTACTTCCCGTACTTCAATGCCTTCGCCGGCCGCGATCCGTCGCGCTATCTGGTCGACAGTAACGTCGACTGGGGACAGGACGTCCTCCGCCTCCGCAGCGTGATCCGCCGCGAGCACATCCCGTCGATCCGGTTGTCGCTGATGGGTCCCGCCGACTACGCCGCGCTCGGCTTCCCTCCGTTCCGCTATCCGAGCCCCTGGGTGCCGGCAAAAGGGTGGATCGCCGTCAGCGATCATTCGTACCGGATGACGAACGTGCAGCAGGGCGGATGGCGCTGGCTACCGGAAAACTACCGGAGGGTGGGGAAGTCGATCCGGCTGTACTACGTGCCGTGATGTGGCGGGTGGTGAATCAAACCACGCAGCGCACTCGCCAGAATGCGGTCGCGCGCGGAGGCGCGCTCGAGAATCCAGCCCCGCGCTCGGCGCGGGGAACTGGATGCGAACGAAATTCGTGGCCGCGGAGGCGGCCACTACAAATGCTCGCGCCGCGCGAGCTTGTCGCCGCCGCCTCCGCGGCCGCACATCCTTCGGCGGCGCCCTAAACCCCGCGCCGAGCGCGGGGCTGGATTGTCGAGCGCGCCTCCGCGCGCGAGTGCGGACGCGACGCTTAGTTCACCGACACCGGTTCCGGCTCCAGCGACAACTCCACCTTCCCGTTCGCATTCACATTCACGAAGACGATGTCGGCGGGCTTGAACGTCCCTTCGAGCAGCTTCATCGCCAGCGGATCGATGATCAGCTTCTGCAGCGCGCGCTTGAGCGGACGGGCGCCGAACGCCGGGTCGTAGCCTTCCTTCGCCAGCTGCTCCTTGGCGTGGTCGCTGATCTCGATCGACAGGCCGCGGTCACCGATCAGCTTCGCCAGTTTGCGGAGCTGGATCTCGATGATCCGCTTGATGTGCTGCATGTCGAGGGCGTGGAAGATGATCACGTCGTCGATGCGGTTGAGGAACTCCGGCCGGAAATGCTTGTGCAACTCCTCTTCGACCTGGCGCTCCATCTCCGCTTCCTGCTGCGGCGTCTGCATCGACTTCTGATAGTCGAAGATGTACTGCGCGCCGACGTTCGACGTCATGATGATGACGGTGTTCTTGAAGTTGACTTCGCGTCCCTTCGAATCGGTTAGGCGCCCGTCGTCGAGGATCTGCAGCATCACATTGAACACCTCGGGATGCGCTTTCTCGATCTCGTCGAAGAGCACGACCGCGTACGGCCGCCGGCGAATCGCTTCCGTAAGCTGGCCGCCTTCCTCGTAGCCGACGTATCCCGGCGGCGCGCCGATCAGGCGCGCGACGGCGTGACGTTCCATGTACTCCGACATGTCGATGCGCACCATGGCGTTGTCGTCGTCGAACAGAAACTCCGCCAGCGCGCGCGCCAGCTCCGTCTTGCCGACGCCGGTCGGCCCCATGAAGATGAACGAGCCGATGGGACGGCTTGGATCCTTGAGGCCCGCGCGCGAACGGCGCACGGCGTTGGAGACCGCGGTGATGGCTTCCTCCTGCCCGATGACGCGCTGCCGAAGGTTGTCCTCCATCTTCACCAGCTTCTGGATCTCAGACTCCATCATTCGCGTCACCGGCACGCCGGTCCATTTCGACACGATCTCGGCGATGTCTTCGTCGGTCACTTCCTCGCGCAGCAACGCCCCGCTCTTCTGCATTTCGCCGAGCTTGGCCGAGAGCGCCTCGAGCTGCTGATTGATCTGCGGCAACGTGCCGTAACGCAGCTCTGCGGCTTTGTTCAAATCGCCCTGACGTTCGGCGGCATTGGCCGCTTCGCGCGTCTCTTCGAGCTTCTTCTTCAGCTCATTGATCTGCGTGATCACGCCTTTCTCGTTTTCCCACTGCGTCCGCAACGTGCTGATCTTTTCCTGCAGCTCGCTGATCTCGCTGTCGATCTCGCCGAGGCGGTGCTTGGAGATCGGGTTGTCCTCGCGGGAGAGGGCTTGCTTCTCGATCTGAAGCTGCGTCATGCGGCGCGTCAGCTCGTCGATCTCCTGCGGCATCGAGGTCAGTTCGATGCGCAGCTTCGACGCGGCTTCGTCGATCAGATCGATCGCCTTGTCGGGCAGGAAACGGTCGGTGATGTAGCGATGCGAAAGCGTCGCGGCGGCGACGATGGCCGAGTCCTGAATCTTCACGCCGTGATGAACTTCGTAGCGCTCTTTCAAGCCGCGCAGAATGGCGATCGTGTCTTCGACCGTCGGCTCCCCGACGAACACCGGCTGGAAGCGGCGCTCCAGCGCAGCGTCTTTCTCGATGTGCTTCTGATACTCGTTCAGCGTCGTCGCGCCGATCGCGCGCAGCTCGCCGCGGGCCAGCGCCGGCTTGAGCATGTTCGAAGCGTCCATCGCTCCTTCCGCGGCTCCGGCGCCGATGAGCGTGTGCAACTCGTCGATGAAGAGGATGACCTCGCCCTCGCTCTCTTCAACCTCTTTGATGACCGCTTTGAGACGATCTTCGAATTCGCCCCGGTACTTCGCGCCGGCGATCATCGCGCCGAGGTCGAGAGAGACCACGCGCTTGTTCTTGAGGCCTTCGGGCACGTCCCCTTCCATGATGCGGCGGGCCAGACCTTCGACGATGGCGGTCTTGCCGACGCCCGGCTCGCCGATGAGCACAGGATTGTTTTTCGTGCGGCGCGACAGCACCTGAATCACGCGTCGGATTTCTTCGTCGCGTCCGATGACCGGATCGAGTTTGCCGCGGCGAGCCAGCTGCGTCAGGTCGCGCGCGTAGCGCTCCAGCACCTGATACTTGGCCTCGGGATTCTGATCGGTGACGCGCTGCGTTCCGCGCACCGATTGCAGCGCCTTCAGCAGCGCGTCGGGAACGGCTCCGCGCCGCGCCAGGATCTTCGCCGCGGTCGACTCCTTCGTCTGCGCGATCGCCAGCAAAAAGTGTTCGGTCGAAACGTACTCGTCGTTGAACTGCGTGGCGGCGTTGAATGCAGCGTCGAACACTTTTCGAAGCGTCGATCCGGTCATCGGCTCCGCCGACGCTCCGCCGACGCGCGAATACTTCGCGACTTCCGTAGCGACTTCCGCCTCGATCTGGCCGGGCTGCAAACCGAGCTTCGTCAGGATCGGAACGACGATCCCGCCCTCCTGCCGGAGCAGAGCAATGAGCAGATGTTCGGGCGTGAACTCGGGGTTCCCTGCACCGCGCGCAAGGTTCTGCGCCTCGGACACGGCCTC
Organism: Thermoanaerobaculia bacterium; assembly: GCA_035996815.1. Lineage (GTDB taxonomy): Bacteria > Acidobacteriota > Thermoanaerobaculia > Gp7-AA8 > Gp7-AA8 > JADGNZ01. The sequence goes on from DASYJF010000075.1 coordinate 14,477, forward strand.
CTGAGCCTTGACTGTAAGCTTATTGAAATTCATAGGATTACCTCACATTGAGTCTCTAAGACTCACATCGTAACGAGCGAGACTTTTCTCTCATTCCGGCGTGCAAGAAGAGCGCGCGTTCGCGACGTCAGTGAAGGTTTTCGGAGGAATCGATAGGTGGCTCGGCGCTGCGCAGCTTCCATTCCTTCGCCCGCTTTCGCCGAACGATAAGAAGGCGAACGATCATCGCCATCAGAACGCCGAGGAGGATGAGGATGGCGATCGACGCGGCTAAGACGATGTTCTTCTCCATCTTTGTCCGGTGCGGCAGCGCGTTCAGCCCTGCGATCAGGAAGTAGGTGAAGCCGACCGCCGAGGCGACGGAGAGACGGCGGACGCTGTGCTCTGTTTCGAAAATCTCGAACTCATTGAGTCCGAGCTCCTCGCGCTTCTTCCACGCGTGGCGGTACAGCAGCGAGAAGACCACCATGACGCCGGCGAATCCCGCGCCGAAGATGGCGAAGATCAGCGGCTTGTGCTCGGGCAGCACGACCAACTCGATTCCGTGCGCGGTGGCGATGGTCTGCTTCATGCGCGGATCGGTCAGCATCACGTTGAAGAGAAATTTCAACGGATAGACGAAGAAGAGCACCATGAACAGCAGCACGAGATTCAGGATCACGGTCACGCGATCTTCCAGTCCGTAGCGGCGGAAGAAGGTGAACTGCGAGTACCAGAGCCCCGCCAGCATCATGAAGGTGACGACGAACGCGCCGAAGCCGCGCATGGTGGCCAGCAATTCGCCGGACGTCCGCGGCACTTCCAGCGACACGATTAGCAGCGTCACGGCGAAGCCGAAGACCGCATCGCTGAAGCCTTCGACGCGCGTGATCTCGTGGCTGCGCCAGCGGAAGCCGTCAACCGGATCGTGGTGCATGAGTTTGTCGCGCAGCATGGGACGGGGATTGTAGACGGGCGCGGTGGCCGTTGTCGTAGACTGAGGTGCGTATGAGCAAGGTTTTGAAAGCGGATTACGACGATGCGACGCCGACGCTCGATCGTGAGAAGGTTTCGGTGAGCGTCGAACATGCGAAGCCGAAAAAGCCGTGGGCACACCTGGAAAACAGTTTGACGGGCGAGGACGCAGAGAGCTTCGGACGCGCAATTGAAGAAGCGTTTCCCATCGAGCCGGTCAGGAAGTGAGCGAACGGCTTGCGTTGGACACTGATGCCGCGGTTGACTTCTTACGTGACGATCGACCGACGCCGCCCCCAATCAGCCGTGTTGAGCAGATCGTTCTTCCCGTAACCGTCTTGGGCGAGCTCTTTCAGGGAGCCGAAATCCAGCCTATGACCTGAGCGAAATCGAGCCGTGATCGAGGCTTTGCTGGAGCAATGGCAGCCGTTGCTTCCGACGATCGAGACGGCACGCATTTATGGCCGCATTCGTGCCGCTGTGTTCCAGCGGACGGCCAACTTATCCGTGTCGAAGAGAAATGACCTGTGGATTGCGGCGTTGTGTATCCAATATGAACTTCCGCTTCTGACCAACGATGCCGGTTACGACCGCGTCCCCGGCCTCACAGTCATTCACTGGTAATCTTCCCCTCCCGGAGAACCGCATGAGTGCGACCGCGCAAACGATTGAACGTATCTCGCCTGAAACGAACCTCTTCGAATCGATCCTCGAACTGATCCGCCGCACGTCGACCATCCTGCCGGACGACGTTGTCCGCGCCGTCACCGGCGCGCGGAAGAATGAGGTCGAAGGATCGAACGCCGACGTGGCGCTCAACGTCATCGGATGCAACATCGGGCTCGCGCGCGACAGCTCGCTGCCGCTTTGCCAGGACACCGGCACGATCCTCTTCTATGTCCACACGCCGGCCGGCTACGACCTGCTCGCGTTCGAGGAGATCGCCACCGAGGCGGTGAGGACGGCCACGAAGAAGGGGTATCTGCGGCAGAACAGTGTCGACAGCATCACCGGCAAGAACAGCGGCGACAACACCGGGCCGGGCTCGCCCGTCTTTCACTTTCATCAGTGGCGCGAGCCGCATGTCGAAGTGAAGCTGATGCTGAAAGGCGGCGGCTGCGAGAACATGAACGCCCAGTACTCCCTCCCGCACCCCGACCTCGGCGGACGCGATCTCAAAGGCGTCGAGAACGCCATCCTCGACTGCGTCCTACAGGCTCAGGGCCAGGGCTGCGGTCCCGGCATCCTCGGCGTCTGCATCGGCGGCGACCGCGGCACCGGCTACGGCTTCGCGAAAGAACAGCTACTGCGCATGCTCGACGATACGAACAACGATCCCGTGCTCGCGGAACTCGAAGCGCGAGTGGTCGATAAGGCGAATCAGTCAGGCATCGGTCCGATGGGATTCGGCGGCAAGACCACCCTGCTGGCCTGCAAGGTCGGGACGCTCAATCGCCTGCCGGCGTCGTTCTTCGTGTCGATCGCCTACATGTGCTGGGCGTACAGACGCCGCGGCGCACAACTCGACCCGAGCGGGAACGTGACGGAGTGGTTGTACTGATCGTCTCACCGATGTGAGAAAAGAGATCCTCCGCTACTCCGTAATCATCGTGGTTCTCCTCGCAGGCTTCGCTGCCATCGCTGCTCCGAATCTCTACAAAGCGATGCAGTACGCCAAACAGAAACGCACGTATGCAACTCTGCGCGACTGGGGATTGGCGATCGACCACTACAAGAGCACGCACGGCAGTTACCCGCGTGCTGGCTACTACGGCCCGGTTGCCGGTCTTCAGTTACTCCCTTCACAGAAACTGCCGGTCGTTGATGGCTGGGGACATCCTGTCATCTACCACGGCACCAGCAATCATTACGCGATTCGCTCCACGGCGCGCGACGGCGTTAACGATCATCGCGTCGATCCTGGCCGCACGACTCATTTTGACGACGACGCGCTCTACGCCGACGGCGGATTTGTGCGCGTGTCTAACGGCATCTGTGGTGGTGACGACACGGTCGATGATTGGGATGTCAAGAAGTACGGCGAATGCTCGTCCTGCCATCCTGCTCACGTCCGCCACTCATGACAGAATCTCAATGTCATGACCCTCGTAAAACTAACCACGCCCATCGATGAATCAACGATCCGAAGCCTCCACGTCGGTGACTCCGTCGCCATCACCGGACGGCTTTACACCGGACGCGATGCCGTCCATCACCGCATCCACACCGGCACTCCGCCGCCCGTCGATCTCAAGGGCCAGATCATTTATCACTGCGGTCCGGTGATGGTGAAAGAAGGCGATCAGTGGGTTTGCAAAGCGGCCGGACCAACCACGTCCTCGCGTGAGGAGCCGTATCAGTGGGAGGTCATGCGCGACTACGGAATTCGCGGCGTGATCGGCAAGGGCGGGATGGGGGAGAAGACGCTGGCGGCGTGCAAAGAGTACGGCGCCGTTTACCTTCACGCCATCGGCGGCGCCGCGCAGGTCTGCGCCGCGTCGATCAAGCGCGTCGACGGCGTCGATTGGATGGACCTCGGGTCCCCCGAGGCCATTTGGCATCTGTGGGTGGAAGAGTTCATGGCAATCGTCACGATGGATGCCCACGGTCAGTCGCTCCATAAGGCCGTGTTCGCGGAGTCGAAAGCGCGGCTCGAGGCGATGAAGGCGTAATCTGGAGTCGCTGTTGCACCGCAACTCCTGAATGAGAACCGAACGCGACACCCTCGGCGAAGTCCGCGTCCCTGATGACGCGCTCTACGGCGCGCAGACGCAGCGCGCGGTCGAGAACTATCCGATCAGCGGGCTGCGCGAGCATCCGGTGTTCATCCGTTCGTTCATCCTGTTGAAGAAAGCGGCCGTGTTGGCCAATTGGGAGCTTGATGCGCTCGATGCCGGACTTACTGATTCGATCGTGGCCGCTTGCGATGAGTTGCTCGACAACTCCGAGACGTATCGCTCGCAGTTCGTCGTCGACGTCTTCCAGGCCGGCGCTGGAACCTCGTTCAACATGAACGTGAATGAGGTCATCGCAAACCTCGCCAATCCGGAGCGCGGTACGTACAAGCCGGTTCATCCGAACGATCACGTCAATATGGCGCAGTCGACGAACGACGTTTTCCCGACCGCGATCCGCATCGCCACGCTGCTGCTGTTGAATGAGTTGCTGCCGCAACTCGACGCGCTCGTAGACGCGTTCGACGATCGCGGCAACACCTTCGCGGACGTCATCAAGTCGGGCCGCACGCATCTGCAGGACGCCGTGCCGCTCACGCTCGGACAGGAGTTTCGCGCCTACGCCGCCGCCACCCGCCGCGCCACGCGTCTCCTCCGTGCCCCCGCGAACGAGCTTCGCGACCTCGGCATCGGTGGTACCGCCGTCGGCACCGGCATGAACGCGCCGCGCGGCTATCGACATGTCGTCGTGCGGAGGCTGAACGAGCTGACCAATCTCGATCTGACTGCCGCCGGCGATCTTCGCGAATCCATGCAGTCGCAGCTTCCGATCGCCGCGGTTTCCAGCGCGCTGCGCAATCTCGCCATCGAATTGACGCGCATCACGAACGATCTGCGGTTGCTCGCATCCGGACCGCAGACCGGTCTCGCCGAGATCATCCTGCCCGCCGTGCAGCCCGGGTCGTCGATCATGCCCGGCAAGGTGAATCCGTCGATGCTGGAGTGCATGAACCAGGTGTGCTTCCACATCATCGGCTCGGCAACGACGATCGACTACGCGGTGCAGGCGGGCCAGCTCGAGCTCAACGTGATGATGCCGCTGATGGCATTCGAGCTCCTCTTCTCGATCGAGATTCTCAAGAACTACCTGCCGGTGTTCATCACCAAATGCATCGCCGGAATCGAAGCGGACCGCGCGCAGTGCGAGGCGTACTACATCAGCTCTCCGTCGCTGGCCACGGCGCTCAATCCGATCATCGGCTACACGAAAGCGGCCGAGATCGCGAAAGAATCGGCCAAGAGCGGAACACCCATCCCGGTGCTTCTCCGCGAGAAAAAGCTCCTCAGCGAAGAGGAGATCGAGCGCATCTTCACTCCAGAGTTTCTGGCAGGCCAGGCGGATTGACGACTACAATTCGTCCGCCGTCCAGCCAATTCAATGCGACTCTTCATCGCCATCTCCTTCCCGGAGTCTGAGCTCCGCGCGATCAGCGACCGCATTGCGATGGTGAAATCGAAGCTGCCGCCGGCGGCGTGGGTTCGTCCCGAGACGCAGCACCTCACCTTCGCGTTTCTCGACGAGCAACCGGAGTCGCTCCTGCCAACGCTGGCTACGTGCGTCGAAGAAAGTCTGGCCAGCGTTCCGCGCTTCGAAGGACACCTGCGCGGCAGCGGATTTTTTCCGAATGCGCGTCACGCGCGGGTGGCGTGGGTCGGTGCCGGACCGGAGGAGAAGTTCCGCGCCGTCGCCGATGCCGTTCGCAGCGGCGTCAAAGCCGCGGGCGTGCCGCTCGAGCGCGGCGACTTTCGCGCGCACCTCACGCTCTTCCGCATCCGCGATCAATGGCCGCCAGCCTGTATCGAGATCTTCAACGGCGCTCTGCGCGATTTCAAATCGGATCCGATCCCGATCGATTCGGTGACGCTCTTCTCCAGCGAACTGAATCCGAAAGGGGCGATCCACACGCCGCTGCGCACCTTCGCTCTGGCCTAGCGCGCGGGGCGGATCTTCACCGCTGACTTGCCCCGCAACTGCCCGCACGCCGCGGCGATGTCGCGCCCCTTCGAACGCCGCACGGTCACCTGGACTCCGTTGCGGACGAGCGTGTCAACGAAGCGATCGATCGACCCTTCCTTCGGCCGCTTCATCCACGCGGGAAGGTTCGGATCCTCGTTGAACGGGATCGCATTTACTTTCGCGCGCAGGCCGTGGATCAATTTCGCCAGCGCCACCGCGTCGGTATGCGAATCGTTGTAGCCGGCGAGGAGGACGTACTCGATCGTGAGCTCGCGTCCTTTTTCGGAGGGGTACTTCTTGAGCGACGCGATCAACTCCTCCAGCGGATACTTCTTCGTGATCGGCATGATCTCTTCGCGGCGGCGGCGATCGGGCGCGTTGATCGACACCGCCAGGTTTGGGCGCCGCGGCAGCTTCGCCAGCTCTTCGATGCCCGGGATGATGCCCGAGGTCGACACCGTGATCCGTTTCGGCGCGACGTTGCGGTAGAGCACATCGAGCGTCGTCACGAGGTTGTCGAAATTCAGCAGCGGCTCTCCCATGCCCATGAAGACCACGTTCATCGACTCCATTGGCACGTTGTGCTCGTGCTGGATCGTGAAGAACTGGCCGAGCATTTCACCGGGCGACAGATTGCGTCCCGCGCCGAAAAAGCCGGTCACGCAGAACGTGCAGCCGACGGCGCATCCCGCCTGCGATGAGAGGCAAACGCTGATTCTGTCTCGCATCGGCATGTACACCGCCTCGATGCGATTGCCGTCGCGTAACGCGAAGAGATACTTCTGACTTTCATCCGCCGCCGGCGTCGTCCGCTCGACGACCTCCGGAAATGCGATCGTGTAGTGCTCGGCCAGTGCGCTGCGAACCTCCTTCGGAATGTTCGTCATGGCGTCGAAGGAATCGACGCCGCGGACGTGCATCCACTCCTCGATCTGCTTCACGCGGAATGGCGGCGAGACGATCGTGCCGAGCGCCTGCTCGAGGCGCGGCGGTGCGAGATCGTAGAGATTCGTGGGATTACTCGTCGTCACTGGTGGCCACGAGCGGAGCTACTCGTCGTCATTGGTCGCCGCGAGCGGCTCCGGTCGACGTGCGCCTCTCACCTTTCGGGTCGGATCGATGCCCATTGCGCGCAGCATGGCCAGGTCGTTCACGTCGATGCGGAACTGCACTTCGCGGTCGCTCTTCACGAGCATGCCCGCTTTGGGATCGGGCGGCGGCGTTTCGTCGTCCTCGCCGAGGCGGTTCAGACCGATGGTGGCATCGAGAACGACGTAGAGGTTGTAGCCCTCGTCGCGGATCCGTTGAATGTGTTCGTTGACGTCTTCCGAGCTCGAGATTGAATCGTTGATTGCCGTCCCAAGCTGTTGCAGGAGCTGCTTGATTTTGTCGTCCAAGGGTTCGTTCCACGTACCGAGGAAGTGTAGTACGCCCTCCGCGAACGTCAATATTCCGAAGCGGCGCGGCGAGGCGTATCCTATTCGTCCTTCTGCGCTTCGAGTGGCTGCAAACCGGCAGCCACCGACTCCCACAGTTCCGACCAGTAGGCGAGATACTTCCAGCGCCCCCACTTCGCGTAGCGCCGCAGCATCGTGCGATCGGAGACGGGGCGTCCGCCGTGATAGCGCTCGCGCACGAAACGCCGGAACTCGGTGTCGACGGCGATGAAGTCATGCCGCCCGTCCATCGCCAGCAGATGCGCCGCGCCATACGGTCCAATCCCCGGCAGTTCCCGATAACTCTTGAACAACTCCTCGGTACTCTGCGCCGGATCGCTCAGCGCGTTCATGTCGATCGAACCATCCGCGATGCCGATTGCCAGCGCATGAATCGTCTTCGCGCGATACCCGAGGCGGCAATCTTCCTGGAGCTCGTCGGCGGAGAAGCGCGCGACGTCTTCCGGAGTCGGAAAAGTGCGTCCAGACTTCGTCTTCCGTCCGCACTTCTCGACGATCAGCTCCGTCATCCGGATCGTTTGACGCCACATCGTGTTGGTCGTGGTGATGATCTTCACGACATCTTCGAACAGCGTCGCGCTGCAGAGCAGGCGTCCGAATCCCGACGACTTGACCCACGCATGCGCTGGCGAGTTGCGCGAGAGTGCGACGAACTCGCCGGTATCGATGCCCAGCTGGAACATCCGCCCCAACTTGCGCCGAAGCTCATCGCTGTCCTCGGCACCGTCGACGCGCAGACCGCCATCGAATGAGATCCGAAGATCCACCGCCTTCCCGCCGAGGATCTCCGGCCGATGCAGCGTCTGCTCCTCGCGCGCCCAGCGAAACGGAGCGAGCAGATACCAGCCATGGGAGACGACCGTCGCAGCGAAGTTGAAGTGGGGAGGAACAGGAATGGAGGCGACGGCCGGGATCGAACCGGCGAATGGAGGTTTTGCAGACCTCTGCCTTACCACTTGGCTACGTCGCCCTCTCAGAAGATTGGCGAGTCTAGTGAACCCACACCGCAGCGTCAATATTCAGCGTTGACACGAGCGCATCGCGTCGTCCACCATGCCCGCCCTCGCATCGAACACTGTGGTGTAGCTCAGTTGGTAGAGCGCCGGATTGTTAATCCGGTGGTCGGAGGTTCGAGTCCTCCCGCCACAGCCAAACTTAACAACTTCCGCACGAAGCACTTAGCCGAACCCTCTTCATCCGCCTCTTCCGCCGTTTCAGCCCAAGTGTCTAATCGCGCGTCTAATCGGCGTCGCGACGACATCGTTTCGCTCCGTTTGGAACGAGACGATCTGCGGGAAGGGGTCCTTGCATTCACTCCGGCGCATGGACCTGAAGAACCTCATCTCCCGCATCGAACTCGCAACCTCGCTCCGCGTCAACCCACAGACGATCGCGAAATGGACGCGGCTCGGCCTCTTCCCCGAACCGAAAGAATGCCTCTCGGACCGCGTCATCCTCTACGACCGCGACGAGGTGCGCCGCGCTCTCGCTCAGAGGAAGGCCGAGCGACGCCCCCGCGTCGCACCAAGACGCCGAAGCGCGTGAAACACGTGCGTCAGCGGTACGACCGGCTTGTTGGCTTCACCTACGACGAAGCTGCCGGCGTCGCGCACTTCTCCATGTACGTGCCCGGCACGGCTGGCCGGGTCCGGAAACGCGCAACGGTACGTGCCGCCTCGTATGACCAGGCGGTAGGGCTCTGGTCCGCGTTCCGGAGTCGAGCCGCCGAAGGACTTCGCCGCCCTTCGCCCGAGGCTCCGACGTTCTGCGAGTTCATCACGGATTACTTCCCGTCGATCGAAGCGAACGTCAAAGAGAAGACCGCGATCGATTACCGATACAGCATCGACCGCCACCTGATTCCGCAGCTCGGCGCGCTGCGGCTCACTGAGATCACCTCGGGCGTTCTCAATCGCCTGGGTTCGTCGCTCATGGCTGCGGGATATGCCGGCGCTACGGTCAACAAGTACATGACGCTTGCGGCACTCCTCCTCGGGTACGCGGTGGAGTTCGACGTCATCGCGGAATTGCCGCTCAAGAAAAAACTCAAGAAGCAGAAAGCCAACAAACCGTGTCTCGAATTGAACGCCGAAGAGCGGGCGGCCTTCCTCGCAGCGTTCAACGACGAGCCGGGCTTCCGCCGGTTTCTCGCCGAAACGATGCCGAAGGGGAAACCCAGGCAGGCCACGGATGGCCGCTTCGGATCGCGACGAGCGCACGGGGCCGGGATGCGCGACGACAGCGATGCTGCGCGCGCGTATTTCCTACGCTTCCAAGCATCCCGGGATCTCTTTGTCGCGGCTCTCGAAACGGGCATCCGCTCCGGAGACCTTCGGGCGCTGGCGCGCCACCACGTCGACTTCAAGGAAGGCTGGATACGTTTCGTCCAGCAGAAGACGGGCAAGGAAGTCGTCATTCCTATCTCGGAGGAGTGCCGGCTCGCTCTTCAGCGCGCCCTTGCAGATCGGGAAATCTCCACCGACGATCCAATCTTCATCACTGACACGGGCCTGCCATACGGCGAATCGACGATGCGCCGCTATTTCAGAATCGCCAAGCGCCTTGCTGGCATTACTAGGCGATGCCGGTTCCATGATCTTCGCCACACTTTCGGGTGCGACTTGGCTACGGCTGGCCTGCCACTGCGATTCATTGGGAAGGTCATGGGCCACACAAACGCGACGACCACCGAACGCTACGCACGACCAGATCAGATTGTGCTGGAGCGGGTACGCGACGCACTCAACCGTGCTCGGTAGGAACTGCAACGAAGATGGTTGGCCGCTACAGATCGTGGCGGCCAACCAATCACATTACTTCTTCTTGAAGTTCGCCCTGAAGACGACGGCCCAGCCCATGAACTCCACCGTATCGAATCGGAGTTCGGTGGTGTGGGAGCGTTTGTCGTTATCCAGTCTGCGCCGGATGCATCCCGGCACAGCGCCCTCCCGGCATGTCAAGCGATAGAGCGTCCCTGCCTTCATCATCGCGATCGCGCGGGCCTCGTCGAAGATCAACTCGTCCTTCGCTGGCCGCCAGCGGCCGTCCTCGATACGCCCTGGAATGATGATGTACTCCAACTCGTCCATCAGCGGCTTAACCCGGTATTCCGGCGCGAAAGACGTCGGGTAGACCAGCGGCTCGAAGTACGGCAACCCACGCAAAGGTCCCTCGGTCCAACGGAGTATCCCGAGCCGGCGACGCCGGCGCAGCCTTCGAGAGCCGCGAAGTTCCTGGGCGAGCCGATCGCTCTCCTCAAGCCAGCGACGAAGATCCGGCTGATCCTTCACGATGCGGTAGGCCTCCATCCGCAGGTCAGCGCCGGCGCTCCTGTTGTTGCGGTCAAGTTCTGCGAGTTGCTCCAGCGCGCGACTCGAAAGAGGTGAAAACTGCGACGGTTGGCTACGCACGCTCACCTCCCGCGGCGAAAAGACCGCAGCGGAGCATGAAGGTGAAGGGTTTGCCGTCCGGACCGGACATTTCGACCCGGACCGGTGGGTCTCCTGGCTCGGGACCGAACGACTCGATTGCCGAAGGTCCCGCGGCCGCCATACTTGAAAGGTCCGCCGCTTGAAGTTCATCGACGGGATCAACAGGGTTGCTGGAGCCGAGTGGCGCCGCCTTTTCCTTGAGGCCGCAATCGCCTGCGGCCGTCTCAGGCGGAGGTACCAGTTCGGCGCCCCTGTTTGAACGGTTGAGGTCGCTATTGACAAGAATCGTCAGTTGGTTACAATAACTACAGCGTTCTACTGATGGTTTTCCTCGACGGCGGCTGTCGCCGCTGGTCCGCGAGTCTTTCACAGGGACTCCTCGTGGATCAGCGTCCGGCAGATGCTGGGCCCGGGCCGGCCGGCGTCCTACGGCTGGTCGGTCCCAACTTAACCACAGCGCCCTTGGGCCGCTGATCCACTCATCAAAGGCACCGATCTCGGTGTCCTTTTGTTTTCCGGTCGGAGGAGGAGGGCCGCCTAGGTCGCACCGCCCACATCCGCCGCAACTTCGTCTCCGGGGAGCCTCGTCAGGTCCCCGTTGCGATGAAGGTGGGCCGTGCGTCCTGACAACGCATTGTCCTCGACGTTGACATGAGGATGACAAGTGCTCAGTCATCCGCTAATCTTTTGAGCCCGTGGCGTTTACCAGCTATCAACTCGCTTCCGCGATCGAAGAGGTTTCGAAGCAGTTTTTCGTCTCAAAGGACGAAGGCAAGATTACAAATCAAGTTCTCGATCGCCTCTTCAAGGCCCTCCTCGAGGACGTACGCGCTTCGAAGCCGCCCGGAACGCACTTTTGCGAGATTGCCAAACTCGTCGAAAAAATCGAGGGGGCGGCTTTCGAATCCATGGGGCACATTCCGGAACGGCTCGCCAAACGGCTATCCGGTAAACGGGTGCTTACGTCGATTGACGGTACGCCGGTTCAGTTTGTGTTTTTTGGACCCCGCGCGAGAGACCGATCAGTTTCTGGCACGAGCGACGACGACAAAAGGCTCTATCTCGAATTCCAACATCAGGCTCTTGCGCCGGCCCTCGCGCCGACCGAGGCCAACCGCCAAGACTTATCTCCAGGCAACACTCTTCTCGCCACGCTTCCCCGCCAGCTACCTCCTCCTCCGCGAGACTTCGCGGGGCGGGACCAACTCATTGCCGAACTCCTCGATACAATCCAGGAGCGCGCTGTAACGATGGTTGGCCTGCAAGGACTCGGCGGCACGGGCAAAACGGCCCTTGCACTGATTCTCGCGGAGCGCCTTGCCGTGCAGTATCCGGCGCAGATATATCTGAACCTTCGGGGCGACACCCACGAACCGCTAACATCCGAGGATGTCCTCACACACGTCATCCGGGCCTATCGACCCGAGAAGACCATATCCGGCGCTACGGCTGAACTAAGCGGCCTCTATTACTCCATCCTGAACGACCAGCCTACTCTGTTGGTTCTCGACAATGTAGCGGACGCGCGTCAGATTCAATCAATCGTTCCGCCCAAGAATTGCCTTCTCATTCTGACGTCGCGCCGACACTTCGTGCTATCAGGCCTCCATCTGAGGAAATTGCACCCGTTGCTGCCGCGGGAAGCGCGGCAATTCCTCACTACAATCGCACCGCATTCCACTCTGGAAGCGGATCGAATCGCAGCGCTCTGCGGATACTTGCCTCTAGCTTTGCGTGCTGCTGGCAGCGCGCTCGCCGAGTCGCCTGATCTTTCACCAATTCACTACACAAGCCGCTTAGCAGACACTAGACGTCGCCTTGAGCTCGTGGACCCATCTACGCAGATCAGCATCCAAGCCTCCCTGACTCTTAGTTTCGAGCTACTACCCGCGCACTGTCAGGAGCTACTTGGGCCACTCAGCGTCTTTGCCGATGGCTTCGCTTCATCGGCTGCCGCTGCCATATGGCGTCTCCCGAGAGAGGTTGCCTCTGAATCTCTTAGCACGCTTACCCGCTTTAGCTTGCTCGATTATGACGCTGCCACTGACAGATACCGACTTCACAGTCTCGTTCGCGCCTTTGCCGATACACGCCTGTCCGATGTCGCCCTCCGACGCAACGTTTTTGCTCGTCACGCCCGATACTTTCGAACAGTCTTGCGCCGCGCAGGTTCCGCTCGGCGCAATCCGCTACAAGCGGACCACCAACTTGACATCGATTGGCAGAACGTGCTGAGCGCGCACGCTTGGGCGACCGCCAACGCAGATCACGACAAGCTTGCTCGTCGGCTTATGGTCACTTTCCCTAGATGGACCTTTGAGGCTCTCACTCACCGCTTAATGCCACAGGACCGAATGCGCTGGCTTGAGAGTGGTACACGCGGACTGCATAGTCACCGTGGCCACGAAGCCATGGCATACAATTCGATCGAGCTCGCATTTGTTTCCGCCCAGATTGGAGAGGTTCGCCGCGCGCTAGGCGCTCTACGCCACCTGACTACATTCCTACGCGATCTTTCTAATATAATAATTTTGACTCAGACTCTATACGCTCTCGGCCAAATCGGTACTGCCTCGCCACAGTTGGGGACACTGTTGATAGAATTTTTTTCGCCAATGGCGTTGTCGCCGGGTACATCATACCGGAAAACTGTTCTACTTCATTCCCTAGGCGTTCTTTGCATCTCAATTAAACGGCATCGCGAAGCCATTCAATTCTTGGAGCTAGCGCTAGAAGGCATGCGCGTAATATCTGAAGGGCCTGAACGAGCTAACGCTATTGAGCTTACGCTCCGGTATCTTATCGACAGCTCTCTCGCCATCGGCGCTTCAGCGCAGGCGGAAGGGTACCGTGACCGACTTCTAGAGATCATCAGCGCGCGGCAAGATTCCCACTACAGTTCGCCCGGAAGGCTAGCCTTGGTAAGCGCGCGGTTGGGTGATTCTCAGCGCGCCGAGCAGTTGTACGAACAGAGCCGACGGACCGCAAGCACCGAGCCGCACGCCGACGCGGCCGGTGAAATCCTGAGCGAGGCTATCGGTTGGCGTAACGCCGCAAAAGACGAGGCGATGACCAAGGAGAACGCTGAAGGCTTCATAGCGCGCGCAATAGAACTGACGCGCGAGTCAGTGCGTCTGGCGCGAGTGCTTTCTGATACCTGGACAGAGGGCCGCGCCCTGTTTGAGTTGGCTTGTCTGCAGATGGACAGCGATGAGTTGTCCGCCGTGGAATACTTTCGTGAAGCCATTCCGCTACTGAGGCATTGCGGCGACCGTGAGGTTCAAGTTCGCGCGCTGGTGCTATTGAGTATGCTTCTTGTGAATGGGAATCACTTCGAATCAGAGGGGTTTGAGGAGGGCCTCACTGTCCGTGAACAGGCAGCTCAACTTCTTGCTGATTTGGGTGATCCAAGGGCCGAGGAAATGCGGAAATCCGTTGCCCAGTGGCGCGGCTTCGCTCGAGAGGGTGGAGATCACCCATTCCTTGGTCGACACCGGTGACGCCGCGTGCTGAACTTGAAAAGTGGCCGGCTTACTCCTTCACGGCCTCACGCGGTGTCTCTGAACGACTCTGTCCGGCAGCGCTCTTCGTTTCGAAAGCGCCGTATGGAAACGCGTCCGGCCTCGTTTCCAGCAATTCGACGATGAACGCCGCCAGCCTCCAGGCGTGTGGCGCAAACTCGTCGTTCAGGATGTCGCTAAACTCGCCCCAAAGCTGCGCTTGGATTGGAATGCACTCCTTGTAGTCGCCGACCAGATCCATGAAGCGGTACATGATCCGCACCTGATCGAGGAGCGGCACGATCTCATCGAACATGTCGCGTAACTTCTGCTGGTCGCTCATGCTGTCTTCTCTCCGAATCCGCTGCATCCACACAGGTAGAACTCTTTGCTTTTGGCCCTCGCATGCGCCTTCTTCCCATGCCCACTGCTGCACATCGGTTCGGGCGTGTATCCGTGGCAGCCGCAGTGGAAACAGGGTCCCTGCGGCTTCTCCTTCGTGTGCCAGTGCTCGCGCTTCTGGTGAAGGCAGAGGCAGATGAAGGTGGGACGGCAGTTGATGAAACGCCGAGTCATGGTCAATCGATATCGAAAAGATCCGCGGCTGTAACGGGTTCGCGGGCAAGGCGGCGGCACGCGGCAACGATCGCCTTGATGCATTTCCGGGTCGGCTCCATGCGTCCCATGCGGACGCGCAGAAGGTGTTGACGGGAATACTCCGAATGCAACGCTAGATGAGCGGGCTTGATGCCTTTCGCTTTGATGAACGCTTCAAGCTTTGTCATGACTGCCTCACAATGACGGTCACCGCTCCAGCTATCCGGAGCTCGCCTTCGATGCTCTGGCCGGTCTCCTGAAGTTGCCGCAGGCCGTGCTTCGCCCACCAGCGGCCTATGAAGGCATTCGGCCCGCAGAACGCCAGGACCAGTTCCCCGGTCGCGGCCTTCTTCCTCGGTTCCACGACGAGCAGATCGCCGCTTTCGATGCCGAGCGAAGGCAGGGAGCCCCGGTAGCGGAACACCTGCTCGTGAACTTCGAGGAGCTGCGACGGAAGGTGCGCCTCTCCGGCGTTCTCCTGGATGACTTGCCCGTTCTCGATCTCGGCGAAGATGACGATAGATGTCTTTTGCATAAGCAAGACGGACGGCCCGGCCGGGTTACAAGGCACCGCGGGTGTGTGAGCCCTGGCTTGGAACGTCCGAGCGGGCCGGCCGTCCGAAGACCGTAGCTCGGCGCTTATCGGAGTCAAACCGAACTGCACACAGAGATGTGCAGTTTCGGAGACTTTCTTTTTCGCTGACTCGCATGGTTCCCGATCCGAGCTCGAATGGCCCGCCCTACAAGCTGGAGGCCCGCTCAGTCGAACGACAAAAGACCCCCGGCAAAGTTGTCGGGGGTGATACTTCATGATGCTTCGGGGACTTCCGCGGGTCGCAGACTCCTTTCCGGGCTTCTTGCCCTGTTGATTTATTCGGGGCGGAACTTCTTGCAGCCGTCGGCTTCGTGGCACCGCCCGGTTCTGTCCTTGTGGGCCTTCTGGCCGTGTCCGCACTTGCAGATCCGTTCGGGTGTGAAGGTGCGACAGGCGCAGAGGGTGCAGGGTCCGGAAGGGTTGGCTTTGCTGCAGAGATGGTCGCGCTTCTGGTGAGCGCAGGTGCAGACGAGGATTCGTGGGGTGAAGTCCATCTAGGCCTTCTTTCGGGTCTTCCTCTCCCTCGGCGGCACCTGAAGCTCGGGAGCCTCAGAGGCCTTCTTGTCGAGGAAGATGACCTGGGAAGCGTGGACCTCGGTCCTCCAGCGCTTCTGGCCCGACTCCTTGTCGTCCCACTCCGAGACGCGCAGCGAGCCTTCGATCAGGACGTGCGAGCCTTTCTTCAGGTACTGCGCGACGTTCTCACCGTTGCCGTTCCAGACAACGATGTTGATCCAGTTCGTTCGCTCCTGCTTCTCACCGGAACCGTCCTTCCAACGGTCGGTTACGGCTACGGAGAATTTAGTAACGGTAGTTGCTCCGGCAGGCTGGATCTCGGGGTCTTTGCCCAGGTAGCCGGTCAAGATGACGCGGTTCAGATTGTTCAAGCAGTACTCCTTTCCTAGTTCGGCTCGTCGAAGAGTTAGCGGTCGTGGATGATCCACTGGCGCTGTTGCGAGGGTTCGGGGCGGTAGATCGGGGGCAGCGGCGCGCGTTTCTTACGGACGGGCCGGTCCGGCCGGACGCCGGTGATGCGCTCGATGACTCTGAGCGCGCCTTTGAGGTAGACCGTTACGCAGAGGAGAGCGTCGTCTTCGTAGACGGCCCAGAAGCGGCGCTTGTAGCGCTCGTACCTGAGCATGGCTTTCCCTCCTTTCTCTTTGTGATCTCTTCCGCACACGCGATGCAGAGCCATCCGACGAAGGGGACGCGTGTGATGTGAATGACCGCGCTGTACAGGGCGCCGCATTTCTCACACCGCATCGCGCTCCTCCTTCGTCCTGAGCACATCGCCTTCGAGGTAGAAGGTGATCTCTGGCTCCGTGACGTCGCAGTAGAGGTGCTGAGGGAAGATGAGCGGGTTGTCGTCGGAATCGCCCGCGTAGCAGTAAATGGTGGCGCGGCGGAACTGGACCTTGTGGACCCATCGCTGGACCTTCCTGAAGCGCGGGTCCCTCTTCACACGTTTCTGGTGCGCGGCGATGAAGTCACGGAACCAGTAGAGGCCGTGGATCTGACAGACGCCGTTCACGCCTCGGGTGTAAGAGAAGATGCCGGAGGTGTCTCGGAAGAGCATCAGGGGCCTCCGGCTGTTAGAGCAACGAGGGCGGCGGTGAGCTGTGTCCTGTCCGTCGCGGCTCCCCGCGTCGGACAGAGCTCCGCCACGCCCGTGAGATCAGGGAACATGTGTTCGCTCCTTTGTCAGTGGGTTAGTGAGCGAGCGCCGTGAGGCAGCTCAGGCAGGTCTTCAGGCGGAAGCGGAGAAGCAGATCGGACGGGACGGGTTCGGTTTCGCCGCAGCTATCGCAGGCGATCTGTTTCGCGTTCCAGGGGATGCGCATGAACTCCGCGCGAATCCGTTGCCGCTTACGCCTCATCCGTGGCGCCGCGCGGATCGCCGTCATGAAGCGCCTCCGCAGCAACACTCGCCTTCGGGCGTGAGGGTCCAGTGGAGGCAATCGGGACAAACAACGGGATCGATCTGCCAACCCTCGTCGTACGCTTGCTCGTCCGTCTCCACTTTGCCGCACTCGATACAGGTCACGGTTTCGACAAGCGCAATGCGCGTCTCTTCGGCCTGGTCCTTTCCGCTCTTGAACGCAATCAGGTCAGGCATGAGCCTCTCTCCTTTCTGTTGTGAAATTGCTCAGCGGTTCTTCGCCGCTGACCCCTCACGTTGCGGCGCGAGTTCGTCGCCGGCCAAGCCTTGGAACTCAGGCCTGGATAGGAACAGACGCCGCATTGAGGTGCGTGCGCCGATTCAAGGTCGCGCCGCGAGAGGTGTCAGTGCTCCGAGGGCAGCATGAGCACGCCGCCCTCCACGTAGAGATGCACGTAGGTGATCGGGAAATCCGTCGTCTCGATGACCTCGCGGAACGCCACGTCCTCGCTGTCACGCGAGCAGGTGAGGATCGCGCTGCCGCCCTTGACGAAGAGTTCCCACAGTTGGAACTCCCTGAGCCAGGCATCCTTGAGTGCTCTGACCTGCAGGATCGCAATGAGATCGATGAGCCAGTAGCAGCGGGTGCGCTCCGCGAGGAAGCACACGCCTTCGGTGTAGCGAAAACCCCGGAGCCAATGGGGATAGAACTCGGTGGAACCGGTAAACTGGTTCAACTGCGCGTAGAACGCGTTCGCGTCGGTGATGGCGCACGTTTCTTCGTTTCTCATGACACCAGAGCGGGAACCGCAGATGTCAAAGCGACGCCGAACTGCGGCATGCCGTCGAGAAACGGCGCGAGCTTGGCCGTGGCCTTGAAGCGTGGCACCGGCTCCAGTTCCTTGAAGGCCGAGGTGAACGCGTTCGAGAGGCTCCACATCGTGCGCGGACGGAACTCGTCGTACTCGGGCTCGAAGTAGTGATGGTGCACGTCCTTCGCGAGGTGCTTCGGGACCGGCAGATCGTCTTCGATGAATGCCCGGTAGATGACGAGCTTCGCCGCCGCATCCGGCAATTCATAGCCTTTCCAGGCATTCACCTGGTTCAGCATCGGGGCGAAGTTGCGATGCATGCGGTCGATCGCGACCGCGAAGACATCCTGGATCACGAGGTTCTTGGAATGCTTGCGGGTCAGGGTCTGGAAGTCGCCGTGGAAGGCGAGGTTGTCGCAGACGAAAACCTTGTAGCCGATCGTGATCCCGACCGAGCAGGACTTGTCGTGCGAGTTCCTGATCCCGATCGAGACGCGCACGCCGTTCTCCTCGATGTCGAGGGCGAGCACACCGAACATGCGCATGCCGTCCGGCGACACCGCATACTGATCCTCGACGACGTTGAGACGGCGATAGCCGAGAGCTTCGATGAGAGCACCAACGAGCGTCGCATGCGCGATCGGCTTGTGGGTATCGGTCGCATCCGGGGTCGGAAGTCCGAGGAGATCCTGACGCCCGATGAGTGAGGTACCGCAGTGGGAGATGAGGCCGGCGATCGGCCTGGGTGGAGAGATAGCGAGTTCAGTCATGGCTGATGCCTCCTTCTTCTTTAGGTTGAGGTTTGTGTTCGCCGGAGCCGGCGCGGAGGCAGGGAGCGTTGGCTTTAGCGGACGGACTGCTGCTTTGGACACAGCTTGCGCTGGACATACTGCTTTTCTCCTTTCTTGTTCGGTTGTCGAAGGGCTCAGCGAGGAGGATTCCTCCGCTGACCGCTCGCTGCGTTAGGCAGCGAGATCGTCAGCGGACGACGAGCCGAAGACGTGGAGCACGAGTGCGAGGGCATCGAAGACGTTCGTGCTGAGCGCTTCGCTCTCTGTAAATACCCTTCGAGGCGGCACGAGGGGCTCGAGCTCCGGAAACTCCGCGCTGAGCGCCTCGGCAACCGCTTCCTTGTTCGTGACCTCGCGGCGGCGCCATGCCTGAATCACCTCTTCGCGCGAGACCGCGACGACACCGATGCCGCGCCGCCTGGCATGTTTCGCCATGGATCGCAGCAAGGCTTTGACCCGCGGCCGGCGCCTCACGCTCGGAGCTTCCGGATCTTCGAGGACGAGGACGTCAGCGGCGCAGCCATCGAGCAATCGGTCCAAGGCTACGAGTCCGCTCCGTTCGTCGAGCATTGACCCGTGGTGCCCCCAGTCCAGCAGCTCGCCCCGCTCGAAAAATACGTATGAGACTCCTCGCGAGGTGGGATCAACGGCCACGATGGAGCGCTTGTCCTTGATCTTCGTCATCGGGAGGAAATGTTCTTGAGTGACTCGCGGCGACGGGCGAGAAAGGAGGGCTTCCGCCGAGCGATGGACTTCCCTGCGAGCCTCCGCGCACGCTGGGCCACGGTTCCTCGCTCTTTCCGATACGTGCCGGAAAAGAGGTCCGCGACCGGCCGCCCGAAGATCACCTCATAGGCCAAGGCGGTTTTCAAGGTTGGCAAGCGCGTTCCCCGCTCATAGCGCGAGATCTTCGATGCGCTTTCGATACCGAAGAGCGCCGCTACATCGGTCTGAGTGAGTGATGCGCGCTTGCGCTCCGCTTTGAGGTAATGAGGTAGTTTGGACATTTGGGAGAGAGCGTAACCCCCGACAAAAAAGAATCCTAGACGCACAAACTTGCCGCTTGTGGTCAGTCTTGTCGGGGAAACGCTGAAACTATTGGGCCGAAACCGCGGACGGGTCAGCCGAGGACTATGGCACAAGCCTGCATACCATTCACAGATATTATTATGTCATGAATTACGGAATCTGTCAATAGTGGGGAGGTGCCCGCTCAGTCCTTGAGGAAGGGTCTCTAAGGCCGATCGTCTCGCCTGTAAAGGGCGGCCACGCTTCGCCGCGGACGATGAGCCGTATCCAGAAACTCCGGTTCGGCAGGAGTGTGAGATCCTCCACCGCGAGATCGGAACGAAGTTCTTTCGCGAGCTTCGCGGCGTCCGAGGCACCGACCCTGAAAACGATCAAGGTGCCGATGTTCCCGAGGATCGCGGATCTCACTTCCGGTGCCAGCTGCTCAAGAAACTGATTCCCGAGTACTAATCCCACCTTATATTTTCGCAATTCTGCCAGCATGTTCGCGAGCGAAAGCGTGGTGAAGCTCTGGAATTCGTCGAGATACATATAGAAATCGCGGCGTTTTTTGTGCGGTGTGTCGGCCCTGGCAAGTCCTGCGAGCGCCAAAGCCGTAACGAGAAGACCCCCGAAGAGCATCGCCGGCGACTCGCCGATCTTGCCCTTGGCGAGATTCACAATAAGAAGCTTGCCCTCGTCCATCACCTGCCGAGGATCGAAGGTGCTTGCGGGCGTCGTAAGGATGCGGGAAACGAAAGGATCGACCAGGAAGGAGCCGAGCTTGTTTTCGATCGGGGAGATCGCTTCCGCGCGGAAGCGGCCGGGGTAGGCATCGAACTCCGTCGTCCAGAAACGGCGCACCTGCTCGTTCGTCGCCCGGCTCGCCGCTTCCTTCCGGAAGTCGGGCTCGTGGAAGAGCCGCAGCACATCCGCGATCGTAGCCTCGGGCTGGTCCAAGAGAAGGAGCAGGGAGTTCCTCAAGATATATTCGAGACGGATACCCCAAGAATCCGCGAAGAGTTTCTTCATAGCCTCCACGATGCCGTTTGCCGCCACCGACCGCCGGAGCACCGGGACGTCTGCGAGCGGATTGAACCCGAATGGCTGATTCGGGTTCGGGACATCGAGGTAGATGAGATCCGCCCGCCGCGATTCCGGCAGCCACGCCACGATCCGTTCCGCGAGATCCCCGTGCGGATCGAAGAGCGCGAGGCCCGCTCCCGAAAGGGCGTCCTGCCGGATCATCGCTTCAAGGAGGCTCGACTTGCCAGTGCCGGTCTTCCCAATGATGTAGACGTGCGCCTTCCTGTCCTCTGCCTTGAGGCCAAAAGGACGCCGGTGGTCCCGCCAGTTGATACGGCCGACATAGGTGAGGGGTTCGTTCTCTGGCATCGGGGGTCATGATGGATTAGCCGGAACTTCTTGATCCTCTTCCTCAGGAGTCGCCGCCTCTGCCGCGTTCGCGTTTACGCCGTACCGCTCGTAGAGCGCGCGGAGCTCGGCCACGTCTTCGGGCCGGAGCGCGAAAGCGCCGCTTGCCGAGCGTATGGGCCGGAGTCCCAGCCGGCGCCGTACGATCGATCCGATCCACCGCGGCGATGCGCGCTTCTCATACTCGCTGCCGTGCCGCGCGACAAACTCCGTTGTGATGTCCAGGATCGAGAGCCGCTCATGGGGACCCTTCTCGACCAAGTCGCGGATGACCGCGAGCACCTGCGCCTCTACGCTCTGCCTCCGCTCGTCCACGAGATCCTCGTTGTAGCCGCGAAGCGTCCGGATCAGACGCTCCTGCGCGGCCGCATCGTCGATCACGGAGAGCAGCGGCCCGAATATTTGTTCGAGCCGCGGCTCCAGATCGCGAGCAGCCGCGCGGAGGGTTTCCCGTGCCCGGGCAAAGTTCCTCAGGCGATAGAGCAGGAGGTGGTTGCGGAGTTTCCTTGCCTCATCCCTGAAATCGTCGCCCATGTTCAAGGGGATCCCTGCCCGAAGCCTCCCGCCGCGCATGTCCTCGGTCAGGCACCTGCTCTCGAGCGCCTTGTCCTCGAAGAAGCCGCGCGTTGCGATGAGCTTCGGGCCGAACACGTGGTAGGCCCGCGGGTCGAACTCTTTCTTCTGGGAGACTTCCGTGCGGAGAACGGGAAAGCCCCTGGCGTTTCCGTTATTGAGGATTTTCACCACTTCCGCCTTGGCGTCAGACACGCGGAAGTCTCCCTCGTCCAAAATGAGCGTCCCGCGGAAACCGTCCAAGAGCCGGAAGAGCGGCGAGACCGTTGAGGCCGCGGAGGCGAAGATCGGCTTGTAGCAGATCGAGCCTACCGTGAGCAAAAACCGCGTCTTGCCGCTGCCATAGCCTCCACGAACCCGAACATAGGGAACTTCGGAGAAGGCATCGTAGAGCCAGGTGAAGAGCACGTAGTACGTTGCCATCTCTTCGAACTCTGCCGACACATCCACGTAGCGGTGGATAAAGGTACGGACGAGGGCAACGAGATCCGCCTCGTGCCCGTAGTCCTCCGGCTCCTCCGGAAAGAGGACGACATCGTGTTTCACGAGGTTGTTGCTTGCTCGAAACGGCACGAGGCGCTCAGTAGGTGAGAGAAGAACACTATCTTCATACCTCCAGGCGTCCTCGGTCCCGCACACAAACTGTGTTTGGCGCTTGATTGGGTCATAGACCATCTCTACCAATTCGCCGTTTGGAAGAACCGCTGAGGCGGTTGGGATGACGACTTCCTTTTTCTCTTCAGGCGGTTTGTCTGAATTCGTCATCGGTGTAGAGGAGACGCTCCAGCTCATCGAGCGCCTGATGGTAGGTTTTCGACCGTTTGTGTTGGATGAAAGCGATCACGTCGCCGTGCGCCCGACAGCCGAAGCAGTAGTAGGTATCCGTTACGGGATAGACGACGAACGAGGGCGAGGTGTCGTCGTGGAAGGGGCAACGTCCAAGGAGCTTGTTGCCGGATGGTTTGAGCTCGGTGTACCGCCGCACGACGCTTTCGAGCGGGATTGCACGCTTCAGCCGCTCGGCGCGACGGTCTGTTGCCTTCTGGCCTGGCGACTGCTCCCGTCGACGGTATTCGTCTCCGGCTGGATTGGCAGCGTCTTCCTCTTCGGCGGCCGCAGTGGCCAAAATGATCTCGAAGTCCGCCACGGTATTACCGAGGGTTACAAAGTAGTCGGAGATGTCGCCCCGCTCGCCTACCTCTTGCGGCAAGGTCACGATGGTTGCGCGCGGCAGGATGGATTTGACGGTCTCGGCGCCCCGCGCTCCTGCATCATCCCGGTCGAAGCAGATATAGATCCGCCGAACGCCTTCGAAGTAGGGCGACCATTCCGCGAGGAAGGCCGTGGCGCCGGCGGTTGAGGTGACGGCGAGGATGCCGTTCGACTCCAAGACCAGGCGGTCGAATTCGCCCTCGCAGACGACGATCCGGTAGGGCTTCCGCATGAGGCTTTCCCATCCATAGAGCTCGACCCCGGAGCCGACCTCCGAGAGCATCTTCGGAGCGTTGCTCTTGTCCTCCGGCGATTTGGCATAACGGAAGAGAAGGACTTCGTCGTCGCGGCCGAAAACGGGAATGGTGATCCGGCTGCCATTCCAGCCAAGAAGCTTCTGGTCGATCGTCTGATCAGAAATGCCGCGACCTTTGAGGTACGCCCGCTGGGAGTCCGGGAGCTGGCGGTGGTAGAAGAGCGCCCGGTCGCGCTTGGTGATTTTTTCTAACATGCCGCTCACCTTAGAGCGGGACTTGAAAACGCAAAAGGCTCACAGAGTTGCCGGCAGTGGTTGGTTTCTTATAAGACCTTGCCAGAAGCGGCACGCTCTTGAGCCTTGGAGAAATGCGACTCTCACGGCATCCTTTTCCGATGCTTTTGAGCGAGGAAGACATCGACGAATTCATCGCCCTCGCAAAGAAGGAGGGTGTGGAGCTGTCTCGTGAGGAGGCAACAGCCACGGCAACACGTCTCGTACTCCTCTACCTACGCCTCGCGATGCCGACACCTTCCGAGATGGCAGAGCGGCGACTTGCAAAGAGTCGGGCGGATGCTACTGTGAAAGACAAGTCGGACTAACCCAATCCCCTTACAACTCTCATGCGGTATTTTCATTACACTCGCAAGTCGACGGACGACGACGACCACCAAGTCGCCTCCCTTGACTCGCAGCAGGGGGAGAACGAGCGCCGCTTCGTGGGGGTCTCCGGCATCGAGATCATCCGCACCGACCGGGAAGCCAAGAGCGCAAAGGCGCCGGGCCGGCCGATCTTCAATGACATCCTGGACCGCATCGAACGCGGCGAAGCGGACGGCATCATCGCGTGGCATCCCGACCGGCTGGCCAGGAACTCCGTCGATGGCGGCCGGGTCATCTATCTCTTGGATACCGGGAAGCTCAAGGATCTGAAGTTCGCGACCTACACCTTCGAGAACACGCCGCAGGGCAAGTTCATGCTCCAGATCGTGTTCGCGAACTCGAAGTACTACGTCGATTCCCTCTCCGAGAACGTGAAGCGCGGCATCCGCACGAAGATCGAGAACGGCTGGTCGTCCAACCGGCCGCCCTTGGGGTACCTGAACGACCGGAGCACGAACACGATCATCTCGGACCCGGAGCGGTTCCCGATCGTGCAGCGGATGTGGCAGCTCGCCTTGACGGGTACCTACACGGTGGCCCAGATCCAGAGAATCGCTTCAGACGAGTGGGGCCTCAGGACCAGAAAGAGCAGAAAGCTCGGCGGCGGCCCGCTTTCACGGAGTGCTACCCACCTGCTCTTCCAGAACCCCTTCTACGCGGGCCTTTTGAAGCTCGACGGCCGCACCTACCCCGGCAAGCACCAGCCGATGGTGACCCTCGCCCAATTCGAGCTGGTCCAACGCCAGATGGGAAGAGCGGGCGCACCGCAGCCCAAGCGGAACGCCTGGGCCTACACCGGCATGATCCGATGCGGGAGCTGCGGTCTCATGGTCACCGCCGAAGAAAAGATCAAGCGCTCCGGGAGACGATACGTGTACTACCACTGCACCAAGCGCCGCCCGCAAGCGATGTGCCGCGAGCCCTATGCGCCGGTCGGCAAGATCGAAGAAGGGATGGAGCAATTCCTCGCGGACATCACGATCTCGGACGAGCTCCACGCCTTTGCCCTCGCCCGCATCGCGCAAGAGACCAAGAATGTCGAGACGAGTGCGGGAGCGGAATACGCCGCCCTTCAGAAGGCGCTCCGCGAGAACGAGAATGCCCTCCGCAACCTCCGCCTTTTGCGGGTACGGGAACAAATCACCGAGGAAGAGTTTCTTGCGGACCGGGAGACCTTTGACCGCGACCGGATGAAGCTCCAGGAGCAGCTCGCCGAGGAGAATCCGGCCGAGGCGTTCGAACCCGCCAAACTCTTCCTTTCCTTCAGCAATCGCGCCCTAAAGTGGTTTCGGGAGGGTGACGAAGAGATCCGTCGCCTCATCATCGAAACGGCCGGTTCGAACCCGCTGCTCAAAGCCAGAATACTCAAGATCGACGGGCTTTATCCCTTCCGCCGGTTCGAACGAATGCCCTCATTTCCAGAACTGTGGGCAGTACTGGACGACATTAGAACCCGCAGGCGCGAAGAACGAGTCATCAAGTTCGTCGCGCGCGTGAAGAGACTTCTCGACAAACTCCGGCCCGACTCCCTCGATCAGGCAGCGTGAATCACAGCGTCCGAGGGATGGTCGCCGCAATGTTCGTTATGTTCAGCATGTTCGGGAAGCCTTGAGAACCAGGGGTTGCGGACCCGAACATCCTGTGAGGCGGACTCACCAACGTTCGGAGGTGTTCGGTCAGTCACGCGACGCTGATCTCTTCGCACCCGGCTTCCCTCTTCTTTTCGGAAGCAGTTGCTTAGAATGCTTCTTTTTCTGGCGGGGAGAGAGGGCGCGAATCACTGGCCGCATTACATGCATCGCGCCTACGATCTCCCATTCAACCAGCCCCTCCCCGAAGCGCTCTCGCAGCGAACCTATCAGTTCCTCTTGGAACGTCTCGAAGAACACCTTCAGATCGTAGAACGGGGCCACTTCGTAGGAGAATCCGAGCACGCGCTCGAAACGGCCTCGGGTCTCGCCATGGATCATGATGTGCGTATATTGCGCTTCCTTTCGCGGCTCCGCCGCGAGTTGATCGAGGTCCAGGCGGCTTGTCTTTTCGCTGAACTTCAAGGCGCCGATTACGAACGGCCGCTCGTGTTCCATGCCAAGGAGGCTCAATTCGGCCAAGAGGGCGCGGGGATGCATATGCCCTAGAGCTTACCCTCGCCACGGTTGATGTCAATGTAGGGCACCACAAGGTTGTGCCTGATTTTGACAGCTTTGCAGTGCCGCGCCTCGACCCAGGAGCTCTTTGCATGCGCGTTCAAATACAAGGGCAAGAATGTGCAGTTGCCTCCGGAACCGGAAGGGCGAAACACAAACCCGAGACGGTCCTGCCTGCGGCCGCCCTCGGAGCGGTCTATCGGGAAGACTCCACAGGCATGCCCAACATGCCCATCCGCCACGGCAACGCGAAGCGAATGAAGCTAAAGGAGCTATAGAAGTGATTTGTCTTTCGGGTCGGGCTCAACGCCTTCAGGACGGACCAACCGAGATACCGGCAAGCCCTGACCTACGCGGCTTTACCCTCCGCCTTCCTCTTCTCAAAATCCTCTCTGTCTGCTGCCCTTTCAGCCGATGGTCTGCTTTCGTTAGCTTCCTTAGCAGCCCATATCGTGTCCATCCACTTCTTAAAGACAGCGCTTCGGCGCTGACTCAGCGCCGCGAGTTCATTTCTCGCGGCCAGAATCCCTTCTGGAGAAGCTGTCTTATCTCTTTCGGCCGCGTCGATATCGTACCTTAAGTTATTTTCTATCTGCTTTTCCCAAGGATCTCCGAAACCTCTAATAAAGGAGTTTCCTCGAAAAATACCACTCTCCCATTCGTCGTTTTGAAGTTTCGCCAGAATGCTGTATTGCTCGGCGCTACCCTTAGGCAGCGATTCGATCACTCGTATTCTTTCTTCGGTTTCATCTAGTTGCCGTTCCATGTAGTGCATATTCGACAGAGTTGTTTCGAAACCGTAGGCTGGCTCTTTGTCACCCTGTACACCCTCGGCCGGCTCCTTACTAAGCTCAACATCACCCTCCGCGACAGGAGTCGTCTCCACCGGTACTCCGCTATCGGGTACAGGCACAGGCATCTCTCCCGCCTCGTCTGGCGCCGTTTTCAGCGCCGCGATCTCGGCCTCCAGCTCTCGTTTCCGCCCCTGCAGCTCCGTGAACTCAGCTACCTTTTGCTGCGCTTCTTCTACGATCGCGGCTATGGCTTGCCGTTCCTCGTCGCCCAAGCTAGCGTCGGAGAGCATCCCCTTCGCCTCGGCGCTTGCCGACTCAGCGTCACGCGCTTCTCCCTCCACCTCTGTGAACCGTGCCTCCAACACTTTGAGTTCCGAACGCAAAGCATCTTCTTTCTCTGCTTCAGTCCGAGCCTCACGCGACTCATTTTCTCCAAGTGCTTCTTCATGTGCGGCCTCAACTGTCTCGGCCCTTTGCGCTGCTTCTTCCTTGATTTTAGCCAGACGGGCACTCAAGCTTTCGGGCATTGTTGTTATTGTATGTGTTTGTATAACTCATCGATCGTTGCCTTAACCGCCACGAGCTTCTTATGCGTATCGGCGCCTAGCTTGAGCTTCTTAGTCTGCCTCACAACGCCAACGAGGACTTTGCTCACGTTCGCAAGATCTCGCTGAAGCGTCTCCATCTCACTTTCTATGGCGATTATTGGCTTTGACATATTCTGTAGTTGGCTTGCGTTAATAATTGCACCCTGACCGCAATAGTCAAGTCACAGAGCGTGGCACGGCAATTTCCAGTGGCGAACACATTTCCTGTGCGGCAGAATCACATCTAACGAACGTCAGCCGCCTAACGCCAGTCGGGCTCTGCTACAGACCGCAAGCGCCGTCACTCTTGCTCACGGCAGAATGCGCCCGTGTATTGCCGCCACCGCGCCATCGGAACTCTCGCGACCGCCCTTACCCGAGTTTTGAGGTACTCTGAAGGTATAGACAACTCCGACACGAGAAGAAGATTCTCGTCGCTCGGGTAGTGTCGAGCCAAGTACGCATGCGGCTCGAAATCATAAGTTATATGAACGGGTTTTCCGAGCGCCGCTTTCGGTAGCTTGAGCTGAACCCTTCGACCGCGTTTGAGTGCGATTGAGGCGATCTTGTGTCCGTTGTAATCGGTAATTACCACGTAGCATGGGTCAGCGCCTGGCGTCCTACCCGACCTGCCGACCGTGATCATAATAGTCTCATTGTCTAGCGCGGCCGACGATGACGCGCTGTCAATTTCGGCTCCTCGTTGTTCGCGAAGAAAGTCGACCGCAGTAATTTGCTCGCCGATACTTAACCCACCGAACCACGATGAGACAGTCCTCGGGCATGACGCAAGCAGGCGTCGGAATGTCACTCCGGTCCATGTCAGGATTCTGAACGGCCGCCGCGATGATAGATTGACGAGTTGCCGAAAGTCATTGTTAAGCTCTGCGTTCGAGGCGATTACGAAATAATCAAGCGTCTCCTGAGAGTCAGCCCAGAGTAACTTGTTCGATACTTCTTTTAGTGGAATCGTGCTTGCGTAGCGTTTACATTCGAAGAACCACGACTCCATTCGGCTTGCTACGAATTCTGCTGCAATATCGCGACCGAATTGGGTTCCACTCCCTTGACGGCGGACATTGATGAATCCGAGTTCCGTGACCAAGTCGGCGCATAGTTCCTCGAAGTCGAGGGGATGCATCGCACGGATCCGCTTCTCTATGGCATCAGCTTTGGTCGCTACCATCGAGCGGCGAGTGTAACAGCCCGTTCAGCGGACTGCTCGCCCAACCTAACGTCTTGCACGTGTGAGCCAACGCGAGTGCAGCCCCGGCGAGCGATGGGCGCGCGTGCGCAAACCGCACCAGCCCCCACCGCGCTCGTCACCTCACGCCGCTGGCGTCAATATCGCATCAAAATTCGCGTCCACTACTGCCTCCGCCTCGCTCGGGGAGATGCCCCAGTGGCTCGCCAAATAACTCGTTACGAGTTTCACATCAGTCGGCCGCGCCGGAGCACCCTCCATGTCCACGAATGGTCCGTCGGACTCGGTTAACAGACGGTTCCGCGGAAGCGCAGCGAGAATCGCACGTCCTCGATCGGATCGGGTCATGGCGGGGTTTATGGAAAAGTAGAACCCGTGGGCCACGGCCTTCTCCAACACTTTCAATGGACCCGAGAACCAATGAAGTATCGCAACGCCTGGAAATCCCGGCCCAACCAGTCGCACCACTTCGGCGGCCGCATTCCTGCTGTGCAAAGAGAGTATTCTGCCAGGTCGGGTAGCACACTCAGCCAGTATGCGTTCCAAGATCCGCGTCTGAGCTTTTCTGTCCGCGGTCGCCGACGCGAAGTCCAGCCCTATTTCACCCACGAAGCGGACACGCTCCAGCCTTTCAAGCAGCAACGGCAGTTCATGTGCTCGTTCTGGAACCAGTTCAGGGTGCAGACCTACGGCTGGATACACGAATGAGTTACCGGCGGCAAGGCGCTCCATAGCGTCGAACACCGACGGCGTGTTCGTAACGGCTATTGTTCTCACTCGCGCTTGCGCGATCGCAGCAAGCTCTTCCCGATACGATCGATACAGGTCGATGTGGCAGTGCGCGTCGTGCATGAATTACTAGAATAGGTTGCGGATCTCGGACAGGCCCCGCACGAAGACACCCAAATACTCGCGCAGATCCTCATCCGTTCCCGGCAGCGGGCCGGATCTCAGGATGTCTCGCACTCCAGGAGCTCGCTTCGAGAAGCGTTCCAACGCGAGCCGTAGCACCCTGATATCATCGCCGCTTAAGCCCGGCAGATCGACGCCAACGTCAGTCACGACGTACTCTGTCTGATCGGGCATCTCGGCAGCCAGAATCGCCGCCCTCCTGATGATGCACGGCACACACCGCCCGCAATGGCTGTTCGGCGAATGATGATCGAATCGGCCGGCGGCAGGGCGCGCGCATGACATCGTGAGGGGAAGACCGGCTGCGAGTGTGTTTTGATCTCTGCACTGTCGTAGCATTTCGCCCTTTGTCGCGAAGCGATACGGCAGCTCGATGGTGACATCGACGCCAATCTCCTTCAAAACCGCTCTGAATAGCTCGATCATGTGGGGGTGAGTCGTACGCGTGCTGAAGCTACCGAGCCGTGATGGCGTGAGCGGCACGTTCAGCGAAATCACCCCGTTCTCCGGGACGATGAGGCGTTTCGCACCCATTCCGGCGGCCACGCTCGCCCCCAATGCCAAGAACAAAATCGATCGGCCTCGGGTGGTGGTTTCCGCAGCACGTGCTTCGCCCTTCGGCGGCGATAGCCAGAGCTGAACAAATGGCGTGACCTCCGCCCTGTGAGAGTACCGAAGCGATTCGATCGCATCGGACTGCGATTTGCTCGTTGCCCCCGCTCCCTGAGCATGATGTCCAACCAGGGTCACGGCCCCGAATTTGTCCAGGGCGTCCAGTGCCCCGACAAATGAGTCAAGCCCTCCGGAGAATAGACAGACGACTTCGGTTGCTGCCGGTGTGACTTCGTCTACTTCCCGAACCTCCCTCGTGTAGGTATCGGGAGTAGGCCGGAGGCACAGGACCCAATGATCACCCGTCAGGAAGGACAGAAGTTCTTCCGCCGTGGCGCGGCACCGTTCCCAGGTCGCAACATCGTGCACGAACAAATGAAGTTCGAAGTCGCGCGTCCATGAATCGAAGGCGTCGTGCCGCGAGACGCGAACGTCCGCGGTATATGCCGCGATTGCGAAGTTCAGGAGATCTTCCGCTGCTGGTGTCATCGTGAGCGCGAACTGGGCAAACCGCTCTACGATCGATGACTGCAGCCGATCCGGATCACCGGGAACGTTGAAGGGTACTCGCAGCACTTTATCGTCGGCTCTCTGCGGAGCCTCATATGCGTCCTGCGCGCCCGCGATTGTTAAAATTTTCCAGGTCATTTGGTCTCTAAGACTAGGTAGGTGTCTGCGTAGAGCTTTTCGACAAACGCAGCCCCTTCGTCTCCTCCCCAGTCCATCCCGAGGAGGTCACGGTTGTCCAGACGCAGATCAATCATTCCCCGAACGAACTCTCCGATCTGGGAGAAAATGCGATCGCCGTCCTGCTCTGACACGTCGGCGCGTTCTACGCGACTCGTAAGTTCTTCCTTGAACCGGGCCTCTACGACGTTGCACACCGTGAGCTTTAGCGCTTCGCCCAGATCCTGTGCAGAGATGGCGTTCAGCGCCTGGATACCGTCTGCAGCGACATCGTAGTGATCGCAGAACTCAAACAATGTATCGATGACCGCGGAACGCGCAGCTGCCTCTTCGAGTAGAGACCCCGTGGGTGCGAGAAGGTCGACTAGAGATGCGAGAACGAACTGCACATCGCGCCCGATCAAGTCCTGGATACCAAGGCGGCGAGCCGCTTCAACGATGCCACCTCGGGCGACGTCCGAGAAGAATCCCATGAGCCGCGCGGTGGATCGTCGGGACGCGATGGCAGAGTGGGCAGCCTGCCGCGAGCCGCCATGGGCTCGCACGTAGGATCGGAAAGCCGACCGCGGCGACTGCGTGCGGCCACTCACGAAATGTGAAAACGCCGACTTCGGGCCTCTCCACGAGACATCCGGTGCCCTGAAAACAGGTTCGGGTCCGGGCACCGAGGGGCCCGGCGCAGCATCACCGGGAATGCCGTCAGCTGTTGCAGCGTCGCTCTGCGGGGAAGGTGGCGGCGACGGAGGCTCGGGCAGAGGTGGTGCCCATGGCGGCAGGAGGTTATTGCGGCCGACGGGACCCTTGAATGATGAAGAAGTGCCCATCGTCAAACCTTGGGCGTCGCTGCGCCGAGTACCGCCTTTGCCGCACCGGCCAGATCGCCTCGTCCCGACTTGGACCAGCGCCCAAGAAGCGTTCGCGCCGAACCCTCTGCCGCCGTCTCCTTGGTCAACTTCCAAAGCGCCGGAACCGTTCCGGTCGTAAGCTTCGACTCCGGAAGATCGCCGTAGACCGCGACAAGTTGCGGTAGCAGCTCCGGCCTTTTCTGCACATACCTGAAGACCAACGGCTGAACCGAGTCCTTATCGAGCACCTGCGCCTGCCGTAAACGCTGCACGAGATTCTGAAAGATAGCCGCCGCTTCCGCCTCGGTGAGTCCGCCAGCCTCTTTCAGTCCCATATTCTGTGTGATCTCTCCTGCATCGAGCAGGCGGTTGAGGACCTCGATTGCATGCGGGCTGAGTCGCAGCGGCGAGTCGATTTCGCCAACTTTCTCACGGGCAACGTAGAAATATGCTCTGAGGTCGACGCCGGCGAGCTGAGGATCACTTCGGAACCACTCCCTCATCCAGGGGTCCGAACCCCACTGTTCCAATATCTCAACCTCGAGATGGGTTGATTCATCAGCTGATTCAAGTTTCGCCGGTACCGGAACTCGCTTTCGGCCAGCGGGTCTTTCCTCTGCGCTCGCCGAGACCTCCTCTTCAGCACCCCCAATCGCGGTGCGGAACTTCTGCTCGGCAGCAGCGAGTTCTGGCGGGCGACCATCTTCGGCCGCCTGGAGAGCTCCAAGTTGGCGGAAGAAGGGCTCGCGAAGGTATTCGAGCAACATGAGCTTGGCTAAGACGCGCCGATCGAGCGTGAGCCCACGATCTGTTGCGAGATCCAACCGCAGCAGCAATGTGTTCAGGAACCGCTTTGTCCGGCGAGGGCTGCCGCTTAGACCCTTTGCCAACACGGGCGCGATCTGCAACACGAGATTGAAGTCGTCCTCCAGCTCCGTTTTGAGCGGCTGCCCGACAAGCACGGTACGACACACCGTCGCGTCAAAGGCGCGATCGGATACGTTCGTGGGCTTGAACGCCGCGATGTGTTCGCACACCGTATGAAATGCTGCGCCGGGCAGTCGCTTCTGGGCGAAGAGAAGATTCATGTACGACTCAATCTCTGCGGCGCTCAGAGAGGGAATCGAAAGCGGAATCTGAATCAGTTTTTCCAGATAGTCCCTTCCGACCTCCGTTTCCGTTCCCGGCAGTTCAGGGAATCGCAATCTCACGGCATACCGCACGATTCGGGGATCAGCCGCGATGACAAACGACGTTCCGGGCACGAAAAGAAAGAGCTTGATCGCTTCCAGCGTCTCGATGATGGTGTCCGGAAAGCACCGGTCCAAGTCATCAACGAACACCACCAAAGTCGTTATCTCAGCGGCTTTCAGGAGATCAGCGAAGTCGCGTCTAAAGTCACGAATGTTCCGCCTGATGTTGGCTTCACCATCGGGCGCAGCTTTGGCCAGCTTCTCCAGGTCATCGACACTCGGCGTTTCCTTCTCCTTGGGTTGAGCAATCGCGGAGCCGACTGCCGCGCCCGCCGCGATGTGCGGCTGACCTAAGAGGACCGGGACCACATACTTGCCAGTGACCGACGCCACTCTCATCCAGTTGATCCGCGCGACGAGCTTTTTCAGTAGCTCCTTTGCCTTCTCGGAGAGCGTACGTTTCGACGCGATCTGGTCCTCGATCTCATCGAGAATCGTCCCCATGAGTGCGGACTTGGCGTCGTCGTATCCCTCGAATAGCCAGCCGTTAAAGCTGACTACGAGCACGCCTTCCTGCTTCTCGAGCTCTTTCTGAATGAGCTTTAGCAGCGTCGATTTTCCACCGCCCCAGTCACCGAAAACACCGATCGTCGTCGGAGACAACGCCTGATCCGTAACGATGCGAACCGTCGCTGACGCGAGGTAGGCGTATTGAAGCAGATCGATTTCAGACTCGTTATCGGACCACATATGATTACGTATGGCTACGTTACTGCCGCATGGTCCCCACGTCAAATGAGAAGCTTGACGCTTTCAGTTCGCCCAACCACCTCGAGAGTGTCCTGGTCGATCATTCGGCCGCATCGAAGACAAGCGTACCAGTTGGTCTTCCAGTCCGAGGGCGTCGGTTCTACCTCGTTCCCGTCGTTGTCACATGGGTAGAAGCCGTCAGAGCCTGGTCGGTTTCCGCAGATGCAAATCCAATCCTCCTTTGATTCTGAGGAATGAGTAATGTGTTCTTTGGCCTCCATGTGTTGTTTGTGTTGACTGCCGTCGCTCCCTTTCCTTACGTCATAACAATAGACCAACGGTCGATCGCGTCAAGGCAGGCCGGCAAGTGCAGCAGTTGGTGTCGCGTGTCGTTTATCTCTTCGCCCTGGGCTTCCCTCTTCTCTGCGACGGCAGTTGATTGGAACGCTTCTTCTTCTGGCGACGCGACAGGGCCCGGATAACCGGCCGCATCGCGTGCATGGCGCCTACCACCGCCAAAACTCAATTGAGAGCTCGGTCAGGATCAAATTCCTCCTGCTTGGACAAGAGACTAACTGCGCGTGGGGGCTGCTTTCGCAAACGTGGAGCGGATAGCTTCTAGCTTCTTCTACAGGCCTCGGCAGGCGGTTCCTGCCGGCACTCGTGCCGTTTGCTGGATTCTGCAAAGGTTAAAGCATGACGTTGGCTACCTAGGAGGGAAATCCTGAGATGAACACCTCTTGCCAAAGCTTGATGGCGCCCTCATGATCCCCTCCGCTCTCAAGTGTCCACGCTTGCTCCGCCCGCTGTGAGTCACCCCGAATACGGAATATGAGATCACTGTGTTCTTGCGGCGTCAGCGTTTTGTCGACACGGGACTGACCATAGACCGGATCCATCATGCGGACACCCACGAATGTTTCCAGGCTGCGAAGCACGAGTCGTACATTGAGATCGTAGAATTTGCTTGCGAGATCCTTGTATAGAATAGCCTTGCAAACGAGCTCGAGATGAAAGGATCGAAAGAGATTCAGATTTTGCTGATTCCAGTGCTTGACCATCTTGATGGTCGGTTTCAACACTCCTTCGACATCCTTGTTTGCAGCGGTGAGAAGCGTGTTGTGCGCGATGGGGTCAGTTGCCAACCACCCACCAGAGTCGCTATCGGGTATCCAGTAGCCGTCTGGGCTGCGCAGCCACGCTGGGACCAAATCGAAACCGAAGTCCACGTCCGGCAATTCTACGTTCACCGAATGTGACTGAAGCTTTGTCGTCGCTTTCGGATATGCCGCTTTCACCGCGGCACGCACTTGTTCCAAAGCCTGGTTAGGACCAATACCGTTACCATCCGCGCTCAGAGCCGTTCGATACTGGTTCCGAACCAGCAACACATCGATGTCGCTTAGCGGATGAATCTTCGTGTGCCGCGATTACGAGCCTGCCAGAAAAGAGTCGTAAATACTGAGATGCTGAGCCAGCTTCTGGCGCATTTCATTCTGCGCTGCGGCGGCCTTGTCCTGCTTCTTCTCGGGAAGTTCGAGGCTGCTCTTGAAAGTGGTGAATGCGTCGTTGACGGTCATAGCTTTGCTGCGTAGTGTTTAAATTCCAATCGCCGGCACCGTGCCTGCCACCTGGAGGTCGCTCAGCAGACTTCAACCTATGCCTTCTCGTGCTTCCGTCGTGTCGCAGATTAGATCGACACACGCTTTGGTGCCCAGGGCGTTAGGACCTCGCTATGCTCGCCGAGGACGAACTCTAGCTGCTTCTGAATGACCGCACCTCTGAAGGAGCGTACCGAATCAACGAAGGTACTTGGTTCGAACGCAGCTTGAGCCGCCCGCCGGATAAGCTGGCCCCGGATAACCACGAACAGTTCGGTGTCGGCCGTTGATCGCTCGACATACTTGTCGAACCGATCGTCGAGATAGCCCGTCAGCGGCGCTAGTTCCACGATGAGCCGGTCGCGCAACAGGGCGTCGGCGTCGCCGATTGACCGAACCGTCTCCGCTCTCGCCCGCTGCATGTGCCACGTCAAGTAGCGCCGCAGGCGCCGCTCCGCAAGCCGCGTAAGGCTCGCCCCCTGCTCCGAGCGATCGAAAGTCTCGATGCCAAGGAGCGTTAGGTCGAGCCACCGCAGCAGCGTGTCCCGCGGCTTGGAAGTCGTCTCATTAGTCCGCCGTGACCACCGGCTGAGAACGTCGATTGCGAATACATCGGCCCAAAAATCGACTTCCTCCAGAGCGAACCCAGCGCGACCCACATCGTCGAAATTCGTGGACTGAAGATTCTGATCGAAGTGAAAGACCTCGTGAAGTACCAGTAGTTGAGCGATTCCCCGCTGATCTGAATCGGCGACGCCGCGAAGAGCGTCCAGCAGGCCGGCGCCCAGGCTAAGGTCACCCTTCTGTACAAAGAGTTTGAAAGCGTCTCCTACCGCTTCATGCTGGACATTCAAGCCTCTAAGGCGCTCGATGAATTTGGAACGCTCCGCCGCCGCTAGGCGTTCGAGATCAGAAGCATCCAGCGTTCCACGAAGATCATCGATAGCGGAAACGACGTGTGTCAGCACCTCTTGTCGCGCTGCCACTGCTTCGGGCTCTGTACTGATCCCCGCCACGCCGACGCCCTGCCATGGCAGACGGTACGCGAATTCATAACCTGCACCGGGCGTGTAATTCGCTAGGAGCACGTCACGATTGACATTAGGATTGATTGCGCGCCCCACGAGAAATGCGAGCGTCGCCGGACCGGCCACGAAGACGGCTAGACCTCCTGCATAGGGGTAGCTCCCCGGCACTTCCGAGATCACCTCAGCAAGTTCCTGCGCTACGCCACTACCATTCGTGGAATCGAGAGTCTTGGTAGCATCGGTTCGCACCTCGACGATGCCGGCGAGGTCCTCACCGTGCCGTTGCAAGAAGTCTCGAATCGCGGATCGTGGCGCTTCTGGCATGCCGATCGTCGTCACAAAGACAGCCACTCGCCCGGTCGCTTCTGCCGCGGTTGGCAGCGGAAGTCCCCGGTGTTCGAAAAACGTATCAGAGCCCTTGCTACGTGCTACCTGCACAGAATCCCACTGCCCATCCTTTCGGCGATTCAGGATAACTTGCCGCCCCTTCCAAGCGCCAAGCTCGAACCCGAGATGCACAAATGCCGGCAAAGGCGCTTGGCCGGCGACATACGTTTCGATGTCGCCGCTGATGCCTGCGCGCTCGTCCGTTGCGCGAATGACCATCTGCGCAACACCGCTCGCAACGCCATGCCAGTCGACAGGCGTCGCCGTGGCTCCTTGGCGCCGAATCTGCGGAGCGCTCGTGGCCGAATAGGCAACAATCCGCCGATCTTCCCTGGCGTCCGGAAGCAAGGCTTTGACGGCGTCCACCGACATCTCTCCTTCAGCGTCGAGAAGGAGGACAAGTTGAGTCGGATTCATTCGCGTTAGGAAAGCGGAAATAATGGTCCGAAGAGCTTCCGCCATGCCTGAAGCGCGGCGCCAATCTTGTCTTCTCTGGTTAGCCGAATCGCTTCGGTCGCACTCGCCCCCGCCGCGCCTAGCACCTCCCGCGCCTTCTTGCGTCGCGTAGCGTCCATGCTGTCGGAAACCGCGGGTCCAAGACCAGCAGGATCGGGCCACTCGTCGTCGATCCGATCGGCGAGTGCGTGGAAGAATCCTTGCATTTCGCGGTCGAAGCTACCCCCGAAGGGTTGATGCAGTATTTCGAGAGCCATGACCTCGACCAAGAATGACGGTGTCAGTGGCTTGTCGTGATGGTTGTTCCAGTATTTCATCATCCGGACGAGCCCCTTCCATTCGCCATCATATGCCCGTTGTGCCTCAACCGCTTTTCCCTCGTGTACTTTCGGATTTGTTTCGGTCCAACCGGACGACGAGACTGTATCCGGGATCTCGTAGTGATCATCCTTTGCAAATGCTGGAACTACATCGAAACTCATCACTTTGTAATCGGTTAGATCGTCGGTCACAGCGATCCTAAAATCGACGCTCACGGAGCGTCGCTGAACCTTCACGTTGTCTGAGCCGTATTTCTCGGCCAAGGTGTCGGCAACTGCCTGCAGCAATACCGATGGCGGTTTCGACCGGTAATGCCGCTCCTTTTCGCCGAGCACACAGAAGATGTCGACGTCCTTGAGTGGTTTGGTCTTCGTCCAGCGTTTGTACGACCCAGTCAAGAAATCCATTCCGACATCGAACTTCTCGTCCATGTGGGCGCGGATCTCCTTCTGCCGACGTGATGCGTCTGCTTGCTCTTTGTCGTTCAATTCGAGCCGATGTTTGAATTTGCGAAAGGCTTCGGTGATTGTCAACATGGTCATCTCTTCCGGTAGTACGTTGCTGCGGCACCCAAGCCAGCGGCGTCCATCGTGGTGCCGATGCTCTGACGGACGAATCCTTCCGTCGAGAGGTACGTCGCTGCCCCCCAACCTAAGACTTCTGGATAGCCCGGTTTGTTGTCGACGATGATGCGGTAGTCGGCCGCCGACGGAGCTAGGCCCTGCTTCAGGATGAAATAGCGGATCTGATCTGTATCGACCCAGAATCCTCCACCTGATCCGCCGCTCCAGGCGTACGTGATCGAAAAATCCCAGCGGTGAATGAGGACGTTCATACGCGGATCATTGACCTCCAGCGTGACAGTCTGCAGGTGCTGCGTCTGAAGCCACTTTGCGAGACCTCTTTCGAGAACCTCCCAATCCGAAGCGATCTTCTCGGGATTTAGCCCGCTCCGCCGGACAATGTCCTGAAGACACATCAAGATGTTGTTCGCTACGAACGTGACGGAATGCGTATAGGTGTTTACGGCTACGAAAGTGCTCATGATTGAAGGAAGGACTCCACGTTGATTGTCGCTGTAGACGCCGATCGTGCTTCCTCGACCGCCTCGGGCAAATCAGTTTCGGTCAAGTCTCGTGCGGTAACGCGACTCGACCGCTTCTTTAGGCTTGCTGAAATCCATTCCAGATCATCCGCCGGACACGGCAGGGACAGGGTCCAGGCGTCAGTTTCGGCGGGTGAGCTGGGGAGCGATGCTTCGTTCGCCTTTTCGCCCTCGATCGCATCCGAGCCGTAGATGCAGTACACGCGCACCCGAGGACCATCGCCGGCCACGATCACGGGGGAGGTCTTCATCGCTTCACGTGTAATCAGCGAAGCCGCGATTCCGGCGACGCCGTGGAGCTCGTTCCGAGATGCCTGATTGGTCGGAGCGACAAGATCAACGATCCGTTGCCAGACTTCCGTGGCGAGCCGTGCCGGCACGGCATCCACGCGGCGTGCAAACGTGCTCATGGCCGCTGCTCCTTCTTCCGTTGTTCGGCACGAGTAGCCTTTACCGCGCTCAGAATGTCTGCGCCGTTCAAGAGCTCCGGATTCAACGCCACCTCTTTCCGACGTGCACATGCGGTAGCGACCAACTTGCGGATCTGGCGGCCGTCTAGGCCGACGCATTGCTTTGCTGCCGCCGCCACGTCCTTGTCGGTTCGCAGGCCCGACAGCTTCGGGTAAGCGGCGGCGAGTGCGTCAATCGTCGAGAGGAGGATTTCGCGGCAAGCTTCTCCGTTTGGCAAACCGATGGTTCTCACAAGGTCGGCACGTGAAAGAAGGGCTGGGTCGATTGCGGAAGCAAAGTTGCTGGTCGCGATAAAGAGAATGTTCGGTCGCGTTTGTGCGAGGTGATCGAGCTGCGCCAGCACGGCGTCCGTTGCTCGATGGACATCGATGGGGTTCGCCTCCATGCTCATCTTCGAGCGGTCGGAAGCGAGCGTCTCAACCTCGTCGAGCAGGACGATCAGCGGCCCGTCGGCGGCTTCCGAAATGGTCTGGCTGAAGAGATCAGTCACGGCTCGTTGGCTCCGACCGAGAGCAGCGCCGGCTAGAGCATGCGGCTCCACCTCTATGTAGCGGAATGCTCCCATGCTGGCCAGCGCCGCCGCGACGCGTGAGCCGAGTCCGCGTGCCAGCGACGTCTTTCCGGTGCCGGGCGGCCCGACGAGGAGAAGGATGCCGTGGAGCGGCACCAAGGCCCGATCAACGCGACCACGAAGCGTGAAATTCAGCACTCCCTGCGAGAGCAGCTCGTCCTTTACCGCCTGATCGACGATGATCGCCTCCCACTGTGAGGTGAAGTCCTCATCCGGAAGGAGACGGCTGTCGAGAACGCCCTCTGCCTCAATATGCCACTCATTCTTCAGCGTAGGTTTGGGTACTTGATGGATCATTCTCAGGCCTCCAAGCTTCATCAGGCATGTTCGCGTATGCGAACTTTATACACCAACTGCGAACAACGTCAAGCTTTAAATCAACGTCCCGATCGACCCCACGAGCCCCATTCGGGTTATCATTGTTTGATGAGGTGAACATGGCGACCATCGGTGAACGAATCCGCGATGTGCGAGAACGACGGCGGATGACGCTGGATCAGTTGGTCGAACGAAGCGGTGTCAGCAAAGGTTTTCTCAGCGATGTGGAAAACGACAAACGGAGCCCAAATTCTGAATATTTGCTCAAGATCGCGAACGCACTCGGTGCCTCCGTCGACTTCCTTCTTCGGGGGGAAGAACATGAGGCCTTGGTCAGCGAGCCCGTCGTCATTCCGGCGGAACTGTCCCGTGCTGCCGAGGAGCTTCACTTGACGTACGCCGAGACGCTTGAGGTTCTCAAAACACACGATTCGGTCGTGGCGAAGCGAACTGACCGCGGTCGAAGGCGCTTTGACGAAGATGATTGGAAGAGCCTGCACGCGGCCCTCAAGAAGGCATTCGGATGACGAATCGGGCTTTTGAACTTCAGGCCGAGGTCCTAGCTCGTGACCTGAGCCTCAGGCTAAGCGGCGATCCGCTCGCGGCGATCTTTCAGTATTGCGAGAAACGTGTCGCTGGATTCCTTGCCAAATATGGCCAAATCAAGTCACTTGATGAGCTGCTCGCCCTCGTGGCGAATCATCTCGGATCGACTTTCGAGTTCGTCCAGTCTGGCGGAGAGTTGGCGGCGCTGAAAGCGAGCTACCTGGCAGACGGCGAAAGAGCGTTCGTCAATATCGATACTGAACTGGACGACGAAACGTTCGGCATCACTCTGCGCCTAGATCATCCGCGTTTCGGCATGCGTTACGTCTCGGTCATCGACTGTCGCGGTCCGAAGAGCCAAGCGCGGTACTTCACTCAGTGGCATGAGCTCGCTCATCTCCTTGTCCTGACAGACCAACAGCGGATTTCCTGGCGACGAACGCATGCCGGCAAGAAGGACGCCGAAGAACGCATCGTCGACGCGATTGCTGGCCGGTTCGCCTTCCATCGCGCCCTCGTCGAGCCGTTCGTCCGCGAGGGCGTCTCGTTTGAGATTGTGCGATCGGTTAAGGCGAAACTTTGCCCGAACTCGAGTTGGCAGGCGGCAACCCTTGGCGTGGTCAACGCCTGCCCTCGCCCGTGCTTCCTGCTCCGCGCAAAGAGGGCTCCGAAGAAGCGGGCGACGTCGGCCGATGACACCACGCTCGCACTTCGCGCAATTCAGGTGTCGAGGAATGACGCGGCCCGCAGGGCCGGGCTTCAGATCTATCCCAACATGCGCGTTCCTGCGCGTTCCGTCATCACAAGGGTGCACGATGAATCTATCAACGGAGCTCAGGCAACCGAGGATCTCTCGTGGTGGGAGACCAGTACAGGTGAAGTCCTGGAATCATGCCGTGTGCAAACGCACGCGCGTCAAACGTACGATGGCGTCGAGGCCATATTAACTGCTCTTTGAATGAATGGTTCGGTCAGAAACGCCCGGGTTGCCTTCGCTCCTAAACGCCTGTGAATACGCCACTTCCTGACTGCAGGTTGTTAATACCTCTACACACACGAATACACTCCGGAGAACGCCTACCGGAGGAACTGAAGTTGTCACCAAGCCAGCAATGCCGGGCCGGCTTGGCGCGGTCGGAAGCATCTCGACGATAACTGGCAGCTGTAACACTTCTGCTCGGGTGCGCAGCCCGTCGCGACGCCGCAGGTTGTTGTGAGCACCACGATTGCGCAGGCGGCACCACCAGTGGAAGCTCGCGACGACAGAAGTCCGCCTGTCCACCAGCCGGTAGCAGCGATGCCGTACCAAGGAGTTCTGACACGATTCCCGCAGGAAGTGGGTGATCAACGACCGGATCACACCCTCAGATGGACTAACGTTGCGAGAACCTCTTCGGCGTCGATGAGCACTGGCTGGACGTGGATGACGACGAGGAGTAAATGCCGGCTGTCGAGGAGTGACAACGCCCCGATACCAGCCACGAGACCGAGGTGCTTTAATGGCGGATCAAGACCCATTCCCGACCCCGCAGCCGGAACCACCGGCAGAACCTGAGCAGCAGCCCGAACCTCCTCCTCCACCGCCCCAGCCGCCAAAGCCTCCCGAGGTCGGAGGGTCGGTTAAGAAGCACAAGCGGCCAATCCTGAAACACCGCACATCGCTCGGCGCAGGACGACGACTGCTCTTGCGGAACATCGTGGTGGTCGAGGAACCTAATGAGCCGCCCGAGCCTCCTGACCCAGCGGTGAAGGCCGCAGAGGACTACGAGAAGAAGCGGGACAAGTACAAGCAGGAGCAGGCCGCATTCTTCGAGTCGGCCACGGCGGAACGGAACCGCCTGATCGGGACGAAGACCGATCAATCGAAGAGCTACGACCAGACCATCCTCACCTTCTCGGCCGGCGCGATCGCGCTCTCGATCACCTTCGTGGAGAAGATCGCCCCGACGCCCGCCGTTCCCGTGTTGCTCTACGTGGCGTGGAGTTTCTTCGGCCTTGCGGTTCTGTTCGTGGTGCTGTCGTTTCTCGCAAGCCAGGCTGCATTCCAGCGAGAGATCGACGTCGTGAACGAGAAATGGGCTGCGGCAGTCGCGGCTGAAACGAAGGCCGCTACTGAGGGAACGGCCGCAGACACGCCGAAACAGGAAGCGGCGCCGAAGAACCGCTTCACGAACCTTACGCGCTATCTGAACTACGCCTCGGGCGGGATGTTCGTCAGCGGCATCATCTTCTTCGTCTTGTTCGGGATCTTCAACTGGCCGGTGAAAAAGGAAGCGAGTAAAATAGAGGGAACGCCGATCAAGATCGAAATCACAGGAGAAGCGATGCCCGGAAAGATGAATGTTGTAACGACCAGTGGAGCGAGTATTGAAGTGCAGAAGGGCGCAACGCCCACCCCTGCGATGCTCGCGCCCGTTCCTCAGCCTCCACCGCCAGCACCGGCACCTGCGCCACAGACCACGACCAAGTAGGACGACATGCCAAACGACAACACAAACATGGTGCTGCCTTCCGGGTCGTCGACGGACTTCGGCGAAACGCCGACACCCGCGATGCTGATCCCGAACCCGGTTCCGCTGGTGCGGGCGACTCCACCGACACCTTCGACCCCGAACCCGGTCCAGACGCCGACGCAGACCACGAGACGGTAACGAACATGGCCGACGAGAAGATCATCAACATCGCCACCACGGGTATGGGTGGCGATTACCTCAAGCACGGCGCCGAACCCGTGATGGCGCTGATCCCAACCGCCCCGGTTCCTCCCCCGGCACCATCTCCCGCTCCGGCACCCACGCCGTCATCCTCCCCGGCCGGCACGAGCGGCACCGGCAAGTAGCTGCGCCGCGCGCGGATCGCGAGCGCGCATCAACACGGCGAAGCGCAGTCGGGAGTTCATCGCCCCGGCGCTGCCGCATGGATCACCGATGACAAGGGTGCGACTTGCGGGAACCGCTGCGCTTCAAGTCCGGCAAGGATTTCTGATCGTTACCGCTTCACGGGTAGGGAATCCGCGCTGCGCGTCACTCCTCAGATAGACGAGAGATCGCCCGCCCGCCGATGGACTACAGCCTCCAATCGCTGAGAGATGCGTTCACCGACGCCGCGTACAAGGAGTCGCGGCGCGGCTACAAGTTGTACGCGGTGCTCCTCGCGACGACCCTCGATCAGCGGTTCGTTGCTGAGTACATGTCGCTGTTCTACGAACTGAACGACATCACAGGAGAAGACGTACTCGTCGTCGGCGTCCAACCGGGGCATGAAGCACGAATCGGTGAAGCACCAGTCAGGATCATCGACCTCGCGGGCGTCTCCTCAATGTTGCAGCATCCGACTCTCAACAAGGTCAAGCAGGAAGGAGAGACAGCAGAACGCTTCCTCCGGTTCATGCGGACGCAAACAACGGAGTCGTACGAACTGGCGCGATTCCTCGGTATCCGAACCGACAGGTTTCCGGTGCTGGTCTTCTTCGCGGATCTCGAACATCCATCGGAGATGGTGGTGTGGC
Organism: Thermoanaerobaculia bacterium; assembly: GCA_035996815.1. Classification (GTDB taxonomy): domain Bacteria; phylum Acidobacteriota; class Thermoanaerobaculia; order Gp7-AA8; family Gp7-AA8; genus JADGNZ01. The sequence continues at coordinate 58,374 of DASYJF010000075.1, forward strand.
CGATCGGAGATGTGCCGGCGGCAGAATTTGCGAGGAATCTGCGGCACCTCGTCGAAGAAACGAAGGCGCGGTGTGCGTGGCAAGAGAAAAAGGGACTCGATCGACTTAGGAGCACCGTCGAGGGTCTTCGCATCGAGAAGCTCGCAGAAGACAACTACGCGCTGCCGTCGGACTGTCGGCTGGCGGTAAAGGCCATCAGGAAGCTCCGTGCTGACCTCTCGGCGCAAGAGTACCTGCTTCGCGTGTACTCGGGCATCGACAACCTTCGCGCCGCATTCAACGATCTGCGGGCGACTCCCGATCTCCGGGTACCGCTTGAGAACATAGGACAGACGATCGACGACATTGAGAATCGGGGAACGGGTCACGTCTACGCGCACGAACGGCGTTGGCATGGGCGTCTCCCTGCGGGCTACCGCGATGCAGTCGACGCACTTCCGAGAGCGTGGGAACCTCCGCTGCCGCCTCATGAGGAGACGGTTGCCAAGGAAGCATCGCTCCGCGCGGAACTCGCCAGGATCGAAGCCGAGCATGACGGACACCGGCGGTCAGAACTCGCGCGCAAGACAGAGGAGTTGGAAACCGCAGAAGCGCGCATTGCGTCGGCGCCCCCCGTACTCGAGGTCATCGAGCACCTGCTGCACATTCGTTCCTGTCCACTCGCGATGAGCGATCCGCCGAGGATGGCATTCGACCGAGACCACATGCCGATCCCGCGCGTCTTCATCAGCTACAGCCACGACTCGCTGGAGCACGAACGCGATGTACTCGCCTTGGCGCAACGGCTTCGTGATGACGGGATTGATTGTTGGTGTGACCAGTTTGAGAGCAGCCCGTCCGCAGGATTCCCTCGCTGGATGCGTCAGCAGATCGAACTTGCAGACTTCGTGTTGCTTGTCTGTACGCCCACCTATCGGCGGCGGTTCGATGGAGCGGAGGAAGCCGGAAAGGGACTTGGTGCGACCTACGAAGGACTCCTCATCACGCAAGAGGTCTACGACGCCGGAAGCCGCAATGATCGATTCATTCCCGTGCTCCTTCGCGGAGCCGATTCGCAGAATGTCCCGCTTCTCTTGCGGGGATCGAAGTGGTACGGGGTACCGGAGGGGTACGACACGCTTCGTCTACGGCTGATGGGGTCAGAAGCCGTGATACCGCACCCGCTCGGCCGCGCATCTTCGCGCGACCGCATCTAGCGCAGCTATGCCGAAAGACTCGGCTCTGAGCAAGTAAGGTGCGGCTATCCTACTCAGCGTGCACGTAGACGAATCGGAGCACGTCGCTGCCGGTCAGCCTGTTCTGCAGTCGGCTGCCTTTCTGTTCGATTACTCGATGGGATCGGTCGACGAGTCGGTGTGGAAGGCTGCGCTCCTGTTCTTCGACCTGATTGCGGTGAAAGCGTCGGAGCGGACGTGGCGCGGTATCAGCGCATCGGACAGCGACATCGAACTCCTCGCGGAACAAGGATTCGTTCGATGGCTGCCATCTGAGGATCTTGTGGATCGCGCCTTCGCTGAGCAACTCGGCAACGGCATCGTTGATCTCCTGGTGAACGGCGCATTCGCACACGTCCCGAGGGATGGGTCCGACTACACCTACTTCGATGGCACGCGCACCGGGTACTTCGTGGATCAGCGATTCTCTGATTTCATGGTCGAAGCGATCGTGGAGGCTGGACTCGCGCGTTCAGGCAGTGAACGCGGCTTCTACCGCATTCACCCGACGGTTGCTCATGTCTTGGCTGCGATGATTACGCAACTTACGCGATCGGTCGCGCGAAGCAGATACGGACTCGATCTTCATCCCGTGACGCCTGATGGACGCACGGTTCAGGATCTGACCGAGACACTGCGGCTCCCGGCGTTCGCGCTGGCTGATCGGATCGTGGAAATGGACTTTGAAGCAGCCGGTGTCGATCTCAAGGGTGTCCCTGTTGCGGAGATCCTCGAGTTCCGCGCGCGCTACGGACAGGACTTCCGGCGATACGCAGAGAACGTACGACGGTTCGCGACCGACCTCTCGCTTCTGAACGACGCAATGGAGCGCGAGTCGCGAATGATCGACCGACGTGAAGAACTCGCACAGGAAGGTGTAGCGCTGCGGATGGCGGCATGGCGCCGATGGCGGAAACCGCTCGCCAGGCTGGGGCTCGGAATTGCCGGAGCAACGTGGGCCGCAGAGCACGGACAGTTCGCATCAGCTCTACTCACACTCGCCGGCGGTGTCCTTGGTGCCGCGCCGGAGAAGACGCAACAGGGTGCATTCACCTATGTATTGCGCGCAGAGCGAACACTGAAGGACCGGTGGAGCTGGTGAGTTTACGGGTCGCTGTCACGCCACGTAGTTAGCTCAGCCCACAGTCCGCGCACTTCCCGCGCTACGTGCAGAAGGTGCTGTTTGAGCGCGCGCACGAAGACGCGGAGCACGGATAGGATCAGCGCCGTCTCGTGAAGGGCGCCGAGGATAAGCGCCAGGACGATGAACGTCGAGACAGCAAGCGCGAGGACGAAATGCTGGTCGAGGAAGGTGGCAACGCCGTGAGACATGTTCCGCTCCAAGTTCGCCGCGAGCAGTGCTCACGCGAGATATTGGCGGGTATGAGCGGATCTAGTCACCGTACCGCGTCCTGCCGCAGCTATCGGTCACTCCCTGGTTGCCGGAGGCCGTCGGCCCTTGCCCTAGACTGGTGACGAAAATGCCGGCGCGCCACAGCGCAAATCCCGAACCGGCTGCTTGTCCCTCTCCGAGCCTGACGTCCGCACCGGGTTGTAGCTGCGGTCGCGAAGATCGAAGAGACATGTCCCGAACCCGCTCGGTCCATGCATCAGGGGTAAAACTTATCCGTGCCGCGGTATTTCCTCTTGGTTCTACGCAGCATCCTTCTGCTTGTTTGGCACGGGGCAACGTTGATGGCATTCCGTAGGGACACAGAGCTATTCTGTCAGAACAACCTTTCAACCGAAGAACAAGGAGACGCCATGTCGGAAGCGCCGAATGCAGGAGGAGTACGTCGGGGCGAAGTTTCTGGGCAGAGCGAGTCTGTCGAATCGGCGAGCCCCGCTACTCCGTGGTGGCGGAGTCTTGCGTTCTGGACGAAAGCATCCGGAATTGTCGTTGGGATCATCACGGCGCTGGCCAGCCTGGTCGGCACCAGCTATTTCGCGGAGAAGGTCAAACTCACGGCCCAGGCCCAAGCCCTGGAAGCCAAGCACGAGTCTGACAGCGCGGACAGGAAGGACAAGAACGCCGCCGCAGAGCGAGACCTTCGCACGAAGTACGTTGACCTTGCCCTGCAACCGACGCTCGGCGTCGATCACCGCGCGCGGATCTTCGGGTACTTGCGCACGGTCATGGCCGACGAGGCGCAACGCAAATGGGCAAACGCGGAGGCGAAGAAGGCCGAGGAGCAACGTGCACGGTTGTCGGCGCTCCGAGCAGAACTCAACACAAAGACCGAAAATCACACGAGGGCTACTCAGCGCTACCTCGAGACGCTGGACAAGAGCGGCGTGGCGGCGACGCTAACCACGATCTTGAAGAAACAGTACGAGAACGAGGAGGAGGACATCGCCAACTTGCGAATCCAGATTCGAGACTTCCAAGGCGACGTGCCGAATCCGCAATCCGAAACGGCTGCGCTAACGACTTTGCCCGCGAAGCCCCGATAGTCTGACGGTTTAGCTGCGGGTGCCTTCAGAGGGCGGCTGGCCTTCAGTGCGTTGTGTTCGCAGGTTTAGGAAGAGACGTGCGCGGCATCGCGCCGCATGCAGGACACGCGGTATCCAGCCAGACCTCGTAGGCAGCGCTTCCTCCTCGTCGATCATCCCGTCCTTGAACCACGGCGGGATGGGCTTCCCGCAGCCGCTACAGTAGGTGCCAACCCTCGCTTCTCGTACCGCATCGCGCGTAGACTAGCCGAGGTTGGTACGGAGGTGTGCCGATGGCGCGTCCACGGAAGAATGTCCCTGCTCCCGAGATTCGGCCAGGACAAGCGGCCTACGTCCTTGATCGGCTTATCGAGGAGCGGCGCATCTCCCCCGGCGACGTGAGTCGCTACGTCTCCGAGATGCATCGGGAGATCAGCGACCTTGAGCGCCGTCTCAACATGCTCCGTGAGGTCGCGGGAGGCGTCCAGACCGCCCCGAAGCGTCGGGGTCGACCACCGGGCAAAGGACTGAAAACAGTCAGCGCTGCATCGCCTCCTGATCCGGCGGTCATCATCCCGCCTCCGACTCCTCCTCCGCCACCCCCAGGTGCGAAGCGTCCTGGGCGCAAGATGCGGCGTCGTTCCGTGATTACGCCCGAGCAACTCGCATCCAGACAGCTTCAAGGTCGCTACCTGGGTCTGATCCGTCAGCTCCCGGCGAGCAGAAGGAAGCAGTACCAGAAGGTCGCCAAGGAGAAGGGACGCGAGGCAGCGATCAAGGAGATGGCGTCGACGCTGAAGAAGTAGGAACCGGAGACCAAAGATGAGGCACACGGGCCACTGCGAGGTCAGGGGAAGGTGCCTTCCCGTGCGATGACGATCCCGATGAGTCGCACGGCGAGATCGTCAACAGGAAAGACGAGCGGCGCGTAGCCCTCGTCGCTGCTCTCCAAGGTGATGATGCCTCCGCTTCGGTGATTCTATTTGCAGCCGTCACTGGTTCAGAAGGCGCCACCTAGACTCGCATGCTAACTGCTGTCGCAGAAGGACTTACTGCGTTGGTCTTGTTAACTCGTTCATACAGTTGAATACACAGGGAGAATGAGCGCCTCAATCCTCCTACTCGATGAAGCTGAAGGTCGTCGCCAGCTCAGCGAGACCAGGACGACCGGGCACCTGCGGAAGCAACTCGATGATCACCGGCAGCGGTAACGCCCCTGCTCGGGTCTGCAACGAGTCGCGCCGCCGTACGCTGTTCGTGAGCACGACGATGGCGCACGCAGCGCCCCCCGCCCAGGACGAAAGCACTTCACAGAGCTTTTCTAGCTTCGGGAGGAAGATGGAGGCAAGGTTCTCGGAACCGCGGTCGATCTCGACGCCGAGGAGAAGCGCTGGTTGCTCGGGCGGCTTGACAAACGACGCCAAGACGTCGGGGATTGCCACTGGCCGCGGCGTGAACCGCCGCTGCAATGCCCAGGCCGGCTGCAGCAGGTCCGGCTTCCGCGCAGCTCGTCCGAGGATGACGAGTGTGTCGACTATCCAAAGCTGGTGTTCGATGTGGCCTTCCGCGATCGGATTGCGGAGTACAAAAAGCTCGTCGGCAGTGACCCCGTGTTGTAGGAGGTAAGAGCGGCCACGAGCCGTAAGCCTTAATCGGTTGATCCCGATACCACGCCAGCGCGTGGTCGCGATGAGATCACGTTTCATCGCGCGCTGAACGAATCGCGACACAACAACTCCGCTTACATCGCCGAAGACCTGCTCGTGCAATTGGTACTGCGCTAGCTCGCCCGCCTGGCCGACAAACCGGAGTGCGCCGATATCACGGGGACTTAGCGCGCTGTTACGGGGATCCGATCCCCGCTGAGTGCGCGGCGTCTGTCGACCTGCTGAACCGTTAGCGGCTCTTTGATCCGCAGCCGAGGTGCCGTTCATCTGACCAAGGATGTCCATCGGGAACACTCGTCAGTTCGTGGCGGATGGCTATGCTTCGTGACGTGGGCGACAGACTGCAACACGGTCCCGTGGGTCTGGCGGACGCGGTTCCGTTTCTTCGTGCCGGGCCGCTCGGCGAGGAGCGAAGAGCGGGGCGGCAACGAACGTTCGCGCGTCGGGCATCCCCGACAGGACCGTGTGCAGCTCGAGCGTTGGAGGTGTGCGAGCATTTCGTTACTTCGTTGCGAGCAAAGGCAGCTGTGTGTGAGATGCGACTACGTCGTTGATGATGGGATCGATTCGCTCGATGAAGGCGCTCATCTGACTCTGATCAAGCGTGGCTTCAATCAAGAAGTGCGGAAACGGAACGAGCGGCCCGCCGTGATACGCGCCGAGTTCTTTGTGGAAGTGGATGTTGAGGAAGGCGCCGAACTCCTCGTTGGCGATCTTTTCAACGTCGGCCCACGCCGAAGGCGGGATATCGAGCAGCTGTCCGTCTTCTGTTTCTGCTGAGATGGTGCGGTTAATGGTTATGTTCATGTGAGTAGATAGTGTTGATGAGTGATGCACAGCAGCTTGCTTTGCAGACAACGGTAAGAAATGCGGCAGCCTCCTTTCGCTCAAGAAGATGTTTGGGTTGAAGGACGCACAGGCGGTTTGCCCGGCGTGTGTCGAAGAAGTTCCGAAGGTGTCGGCCGATCGGAGCGTCGAGCCTTCAGAAGCGTGATGAAAACGAATCGCGGACATCACAACACCCTGATCGCTGCCGTGCAGCGGTCGCACGGGAACGCCTTCGTGACCTGCTTGCAGGTCGTGCAGTAGAGCCGAGACCCGAACTCGGCCATCCCGCAGCGGCGGCAGAGCGCCAGGATGTCGAGCGGGTTCCTGAAGCCGCAGTGCGGACAGTCGATGAATCCCTTGCGGAGTTCCGACAGATTGAAGAGGGACTCCACCGCTCGCCGCAGCCATTTCGCTGCGTAGATCGGCAGCGCCAGCACGTAGAGGAGTGCGAGCGTGGCGTTCCACGCGATGGTCAACTTCTTCATTTCTCCTCCGGGGTCGTGAAGAAGCGTTTCAGGTCGGCGAGGTTCGTGATCGAGGGCTTGCGAGAAGCGCTCTTCGCTTCGGAAGGTCTCACCTCACCTTGCTCTACGAACTTTGCTTCCCACTCCGCAATGAGTTTCATCGCAGTTGCGGTCGGGAGCATCGACTTCGCGGCTATCTCTCGGTTGAAGACATCGAGGAGCTGGTTCTCCGACACGCCGAGCGCGTCGCCTGGCTTCGTCACGTCCGGCGCGCGCAACGGCAATGCCGGATTGCCTTTGACGAGAAGGAGGTAGCGCTGCCGCGCGAGTCCCGCCATCTCCCTGAGGTATGCGTCCCGCTTTGCGCTCTCGGTGCGACGGTCATCCGGGACGCCCACGACATGCGGCCAGAAAATCTGCGCATCCTCGCGCGCTCTAAACCCGGCGATCCAGGTCGTGTTCAGAAGCACCGTGCGCGCGACGTTCGCCGGCACCGCGTTCGAGAAATCCTGCGCCGTGAGAACGATGCCCATGTTGACGCTCCGGAGCGTGCGCAGTGCTGTCAGCAGCGTCTAGACGTGATCGGCGTTCGCATCCTCCAGGAACCTGACCGCTTCTTCGAGGACGAATGTTTTCGGACGGCGCGGGTCGCGGCGTGGCGCGGCGCAGAGAACATCGGTCGCGCGCCAGGCGGCCCGCTCGTAGCCGAGGGCCTGCGGCAAGGTCGTCGTGCACGCCGTGTTCACGAGCGTGATCGGCGCTTCTTTCGTGAGGCCGAGCTTGTCCATCGCTTCCGGCGGAATGTAGGAAGCGCGGAGTTCTGGGAAGCTGGTGCCGTACTGCACGCGGCGCAAGAAGCCGTCGCGGGTTTGTCGCGGCACCGTGAGATCAAAGTTTTCGAAGTAGTAGCGGACCTCGGGCTCCGGAACGCGCGTTAGTACGCCCTTGCGGAAGCCCGCGTCGTGCATGAACCGGACGGCGAAGCGGTAGCTCAGGGGATACCGCAACTCGATCAGGAGCCAGTCGAACATATAAAGGAGCTGCCGCATGGCGTCCGTGTAGGACTGCGGGCTCGTACGCGTGGTCACGTCAGCGCGCAGGTGCGCGAGGTAGGCGTTCGAAATCTCCGCGAAGTGATTGTCGAAGGGCGTGAGCGGCGTGACTCGTTCGTGCGACCAGTCGATGACGCGCACCGATCGTTCAAGGAGCTCGCGGCCGGCATCGTTCGCGCCGAGCCACAGCGCCGCCACGTACTTGCGGAACAAATCGAATGTCTCGAACTTGGGATCGATAAGCTCCAGCTCGACGCCAACGTCAGCTTGCCGGTGGGTGTCGAGGCGGAGGTCATCGATGACCTTACGGAGAGGCTCCAAGAGCAATGCGATCAAGAGCCGTGATTTGCCCATGCCGGTGGCGCCCAAGATGAGGGCGCTCATAAGGCCAAGCTCTCTGCGCACCGTGACCCGCTCGCCGGAGGGCAGCGTGCCGAACGTCATCGGCCGCGGGCCGTCCATCCGCTGCGCGGCAGCGGCGTAGAGCGCTGCGGGTGTTGGCGGCTCACCACCGATTCCGGCATGCTCGTTCCTGAGGGCGCGCGCGTACGATGTGCTCTTCCCGATCTTGAGTGCGAGGTCGGTCCGGCCGATGGCAGCGGCAGTAGAAGCGGCGAGGGACTTGAGGATGCCGGCCATGGCTCACGATTCCTCTTCGTCGTCGAAGAGCGACGGCGCCCGCTCCTCGTGCCGGTCGTGCTCGACCGGCCGCTTGCCGGAGGAGCGAACGTGCTTCCACTCGCTCTCCCTGTCCTTCGGACCTGTCGTGAGCCGTTTTCGGACGATCAAGATCAGGTAGGCGATGGGCGCGAGAAGGGCAAGCGCGCCCACCACCTGAAGTAGCCCGCCGCCCGTCATCGAGCCTCCTGGCGCAACAACGTGCGGCGAATCATGAGCAAGCGCTCGCACGAGATCGACGAACACGTACGGCGCGAACGCGAGGAGCATGAGCGCCCCACTCATCCGCCGGAGCCTGCCCGCCACCTCCATCTTGCCGAGCGGCAAGGACACCATGAAGAGGACACAGGCTCCGGCGATCACGTAACAAATGAGAAGGTTCAGCATCAGAATTCAGTCCGTCGTGAAGACCGGCTGCGTGCGCGAAACGCTGTGGCGCTCCGCCCGCTGCAACGCTTCCTGTGTTTCCCGCTCCGCCCGCTCACGTCGCGCGACGTCTGCTGCCTCGTAGGCGTTGGGATCGACCACGGCCGCGGCATTGATGGCGGGTTTGCCGTCTAAGGCGCGCATCCGGGCGATATGGAACCGGATACCGTCCGGACCGATCTCAGCGACCGAGAAGTCATGGCCGCGCGCGATCGGGTCGGTTGGCCGCTCGACGACATCTCGCGCGAGAACCGAGGGATCACTCCAGCCATCCGGGCTCTCGCGCATGAGAAGTGTCATGGTCGTCTTGCCATCGGTCGTGACTTCGAAGGGATCGCTCTCGGGGCGGATTTTGGCGACGATCTTGGTGAGGTTCGCGTTCATGTGGTCCGCGAACCACTGCCGATATGTCGGCTCGAGGGTGAGGTGTTCGGGCCGTCCCTGCGCGCCCAATACGGCAGCGGCGCCGGATCGGGCCGTCACTTGCGCCAGCCGGCGGAAGAATCGCGCGCCAACTTTCTGGTGCTCCTCGTCGCCGCGCTGCAGGACGGCGCGGAAGCCGAGGAGCTCGTCGTTCGGCAGGCGGATGAGGAAATAGATGAGGACCGGTCGCTCAGCAAGGACTGTGGTTTCGAGTGCGGTCGCGATTGCCTCTGGGTTGTCGACGCTTAGGATCAGCGGCAGGTGCTTGAACTCGCGCGAAGGCAGGATCTCCTCGCCCCGCGCTTCGACGCCGCGCGCAGGTATGCCGCGACGTTCCGCTTGGATGACGAGGGACTGTGCCCGCTTCGGTACCGGGTCGACGTAAATCGGCGCGAGCGTGAAACGGTTCGAGGCGCGATTGAACTCTTGCAACGCGGGCTGCATGAGCAGCGCGCCGCGGTGCGCACCCATGGTCACTATGGGGACCTGCGCTCGCTCGGATTGGGACTTCTTCGAAGAAGGGTAGATAGGTGCGTTCGTTGGCATGGTGTCTCCTTATTGCTGGTCAGGTTGGTTGGTGGATTGAGAGGAAAAACGAGGTACGAGTTCGAGAGCGGTTGAAGACTCACCGGGCGACTCCTCGCCGCCGAGCTCCGCGCGGGCGGCGCGGTACGCGACGTCGTAGATTGCGCGACGCCTTGCTGCTTCTTGTTGCCATTCGTCGCGGCGTTTGGCGAGCCGCGTCACGAAGTGCGTCGCGCCCGTCCGGGACGACGACGCCCGCTTGGTGCGGCGCCTGAGTTGACGCACGCACGCGCCGCATGAGCGGCAATGCCGGCGCGAGGAGGCGCAGGATGTGCTCGGCCATGAGCGCCGGCCCAATGGTCACCGCCGTCATGATGGCCCCCGTCGCGAAACCAACGGCCTTCGAGCCTCCTTCGACGGCGTTGTCATCGACCCGGATCACCGAGAGCGCGGCGATGAGTATCGCGAGCGCGACGAGCGCCCCCATCGAAAGGAGGCGGTTTTCGGTTCTCGAGACGAGCCACGCCGTGAAGAACATGCTGACCGCGAGTGCCAACCCGAAGATAATTCGCTCGGGGTTCGCGAGCCCGATCGTCTTCATCACATAGATCGCGCCAGCCGCTTCGAGAAAGAGAAGAACGATGAGAAAGACGAGAAGGAGGTGCGCCGAGGGATGGTGTGCTAGCTCGTCCTCATCGCGTCGCATGTCCTCCTGAAGTTCGGCAATGGTCGGGTCTTGGAGATGGCTGCCGACGTTCGCGTGCTGGAGGTTCTGGACCGGATCAAACGAGGGTTCCGGACCTTGGCTCGCGACTACGTAGGAGTCGGGTTGGTAGATGCCGCGCGCTGCATCTTCGCGGGCGCGCTTGAGGACTGCACTTCGTACGATCATGGGTTGTTCTCCGTTCGGTTCTGTGGAGCTTCATTTGAGAGGGTGGGTACGCCTTCCGTGACTTGGACATCGCGTGAACCTGCGGCAGCAAGCGCCGCCGCCCAGAGCGCGCGTACGTCAATGGCTCGCGCCACGGTCATGGGACATCGGCCGCCGTCGACCGGCGCGAGGTCGAGGAAGCACATCCGGACGTGGATTCCGGCGAGCGAAGCCGGTCCGAGCACGCGCTTGCGCTGGAGCGACTGCACGAACGTCGATGCACGAGGCAACTTCGCGCACTCGAAATTCGCGAAGTCCGAGACCTCCAGGCCGTCGCTCACGATCATGATCCAGCGTTCGGCATCGGGTGGCGCGGTTGCCAAAGACACGCGGGTCACGGTCTCCGCGATTGGCGAGCGAAACGCGTGGCAGCCGAGGCTAGGACGGGCGGCCGAGAGCGCATCGCGCAAGCCCGTCGCGACCCATCGCGATTCCTCATCCTGCACGGCGCGGCGTCCGGACCGCAGCGGCTTTACGCTCGTCGCCGTCCACACGATCCGCGCTTTCTCGACGGTAGAGCCCTGCATCCAGAGACGGACGATGCTTCCCGGCCGTGACGCTGCCGCGGTAAGTGCAGGACGCAACGCGAGCGCAAGCGTTGTTGCCGAGCACGTCGAACCTCGGCTGCCATCGCAGGCCACGTCGTCCACGAGCGGCGCTGGCGCTGGCGAATCGATGAGACCCAAGTCAACTACGGTTCGCTTGCTCCAGCCGCAACTCGCAGAGAGTCCCGCCAGAAGGGTGACGAGAATGAGAACAACGACGAGGCTCCGGCGCTTCACTTGGCACCTGCCTCGGCATCAGAGGCCGCATTCCGACGCCGCGGGCGGCGCACGGGTTGGGGGTTGGACTGCACGCGGTTCAAGACAGCGCTCACGATGGTGAGGGTCTCGTCGTCCGCATCGGTAATTTGGCGAACGCAGCGCAGGCGCAACGCATCGCCTTGCTCGCTGTGAGAATCAAAGTCGTTCATTCGCAGGCTCCTTTTCTTCGCTTCATCGATCGTTCGATGTCACGCCGATGGAGTGCACTCATGGAGCCTCTTCCGGGGCCGTTTCCAAATGGTTCGAAATGACTTGTGGTGGGAGTCGATGAGACGGTCGGCGTCAACGGCCTACTTCGCCGCACAGAGCGTTCCCGCACTGCGGAGCGCTGACGATCCCCACAAAAGCAAGAGACCGCGGCCTCATGCTCAAATTGCAGTCGCCCCTCGCTGCTGGCTTCCAAGCCATCGGAAGCTTTGCTTCTTGGATTCGATCAACACGACCTAATCACCCGTCGCAAAAATCCGATCCGCCATTCCCGCCGCAATTGCTGGAGTGCAGCGCGTTGGTCCTCACAATTTCAAACTGACCCACGACCCTTTCGTTGCGTCATTCAGGCCTTGCCCATATACTTCCCGATTTTCGGGGGTTCAAATATGCGTCGAGTTAACCTTGCGTCGGTCCTGTTCTCTTTGATCCTGGTGACCGTCGTTGCGGCATTGCCGGGAGTGGCGCTTGCCCAGAGCGCCCTCAGCAACGGTGGCAATCACGTCGCGGTGCTTCAGGTTGGAGGCTTGGATGCGTGGACTTTCACCGCAACCAAGAATGATGGGATCGCGGTCTGTCTCGGCAGGGTAGGGAGCGGATCAGACATCTTTGGGCCGTGGATTCGGCTGCAGGCGCCGGATGGGTCGCTA
>DASYJF010000076.1:0-71658 GCA_035996815.1 Thermoanaerobaculia bacterium
TGCGTAGTTGATGTCGTCGGCGTGGGCTTTCAGCTCGGCGATCTGTTCTCCGCTGATGGGCAGCCCCAGCTCGCGCTCCGCCTCGGCGAGAGCAATCCAGAGCCGCCGCCACGTCCGGAATTTGTAGTCGGCTGAGAAGAGGTACGACATCTCCTTGGAGGCGTACCGCTCGTTGAGAGGGTTCTGTGCGGCGTCGCGCGTCACCGCGGCGAATTATACGGCGTTGACACCACCGCACCGACCCGCGACACTACCTTCACACATGCAACCGGCCATCTCCACGCGCTCTCCGCGCCGCGCCACGCAAGCGATCCGCCGCATCGCGGTGATGCTCGTGGCGATTCTCATCCTCGCCGGCATCGCCTCGCTCTTCGTCACCGGCCGCGCGACGTCGGAGCTGCAGCAGTCGCGCAAACGCGTTGAATCGCTGAACGCCGAGATCCGCCAGCTCGAAAAAGAGAACGCCCGCCTCCGCGCGGAAATCGACAGCGTGAAGAAGTCGACCTTCGCCGTGGAACGCATCGCCCGCGAAGACCTCGGCATGTCGAAGCGCGGCGAAGTGATTTACCTTCTGCCCGCGAATTCAGAGCCGCACTAACTTCGCATACTTGGCGATGAACTTTTTCGAACCGATGCCGCGGTCAAAGTAAACGGTCAGCTTGGCCTCGGGGCCGGAGCCTTCCATCGTCAGGATCGTGCCGTCGCCGAACTGTTCGTGGCGCACGCGCTGACCGCGCTTCATCACCGCGGGCGCGCTCGGCGCCGTGGCCGGACGGAGTGCAGCGGGATCGAGTTGCACCGGCGACTCTTTGAAAAACGACAACACGCCGTTGACCGAATCGTTCTTGCGCGGAGGCGGCGGTGCGGGAGCGGGCGACGCGATGCGCGGCGGCGGCGAGGACGGACGCGAATACGACGACGGCTGCGCGCGGCGCGGTTCGCCCGAGTAGCGGTCACTGTAGCGATCAGACTGCTTCATCGGCCGCTCGCGCCACGACGGTGCGTCGGGGACGTAGCGCGCGCGGGCCATGCGTACTTCTTCGCGCACCTTCTCCGGAATCTCGGTGATGAACGGCGACGGACTCTGTTCGCGGAACTGCCCGTGGAGCCGGCGCTCGAGGCAGTGGACGCACCAGAGTTGCTCGCGGGCGCGCGTCATGCCGACATAGCAGAGCCGGCGTTCCTCTTCGAGATCCTCGCTCGAATCCTTCGACTGCGAGTGCGGCAGGATTCCTTCCTCCATCCCGGTGAGAAAGACCACTTTGAACTCGAGACCCTTCGCCGCGTGCAGCGTCATCAGCGTGACGCCCTTCTGCGATTCGTATTTGTCGAGGTCCGACATCAGCGTCAGCGAGTCGAGGTAATCGCCGAGCGCCGCTCCCGGGTTCTGCTCCGAGTACTCGCGCGCGGAGTTCATCATTTCGTCGATGTTCTGCAGGCGCGACTCATCCTGCACGTCGCGCGATTCCGACAGCATGCGGCGATAGCCAGTGCGCAGCAGCAGATAGTCGTAAAGCTCCGGCAGCGGATTGTTCGCCGCGCGCTGCAAATCGTGCACGATCTCGCGAAACTCTTTCACCGCCTTCGATGCGCGCGGCGGCAGGAAAGAGAGATCGCCTTCGATCACCGTCCACAGCGTCATGTTCTGCGCCGTGGACTGATCGTTTAGCGCCTTCATGGTCGTGTCGCCGATGCCGCGCGACGGCACGTTGATCACGCGCTCGATCGACGGCGTGTCGTGCGGACGGATGGCCAGCCGCAGAAACGAAAGCACGTCCTTGATCTCGGCGCGCTCGTAAAACTTCACGCCGCCGACGACGGAGTACGGGATGTTGCCGCGCAGCAGCTCCTCTTCAAACGGCCGCGACTGCGCGTTCGTGCGAAACAGAATTGCGTAATCGGACAGCTTGTAGCGCGCTCGCATGCTGGTCATCTTGTCGATGACGAACGTCGCCTCTTCGCGCTCGTTGCTGCACGTCACTACGCGCACCGGCTCGCCGCTGCCGGAGTCGGTGAAGAGCGTCTTCCCCTTGCGGGCGATGTTGTTCGCGACGACGCCGGTCGCGGCGTCGAGGATGTTGCCGGTCGATCGATAGTTCTGTTCGAGCTTGATGATTCGCGCGCCCGGAAAGTCGCGCTCGAAATTGAGGATGTTGTTGATGTCCGCGCCGCGGAACTTGTAAATCGACTGATCCTCATCACCGACCGCCACGATGTTCTGCTTCTTTCCCGCCAGCGCCTTGATGAGCATGTACTGCGCGCGGTTGGTGTCCTGATATTCGTCGATCAGAAGATGCTGAAACCGGTTGTGGATCTCTTCCGCGATGTCTTCATTCTTGTCGATGAGCGCGACGTAGTTTCCGATGAGGTCATCGAAGTCCATCGCGTCGTACTCTTTGAGCCGGCGCTGGTACATCCGATAGACCTCGGACACGCGCGAGCCGAAGAAATCGAGGTTCCCTTTCTCGTACTCGGCCGGCCCCATCAGCTCATTCTTCGAGGCCGAAATGCGGTTCAGGATCGATCGCGGCGGGAACGCCTCATCGTTCATCTGCAGCTCGCGCATGCAGCGGCGGACGAGCGTGAGTTGGTCCGAGGTGTCGTAGACGGCGAACGACTTCGTGTAGCCGAGGCGGTCGGCGTAGCGGCGCAACATCCGGAGCGACGTTGAGTGGAACGTTCCGATCCAGAGGTTGCCGTGCGACCGTGCTCCGCTGCCCGGCACCAAGTGACCGACGCGGCTGACCATCTCGCTGGCGGCTTTGTTCGTAAACGTTACAGCGAGGATGTTCGTCGGATGCACACCGAGCTCGCCGATCAGCCACGCGATGCGATACGTGATCACGCGCGTCTTTCCGGACCCCGCTCCGGCCAGGACGAGCAGCGGCCCTTCGCCGTGCGTTACGGCTTCGCGCTGCTGCGGGTTGAGTCCGGTGAGGTCGATCATTCGGGCGCATGGTAACAGCCGTTTTCCGAGGCGAAATCCATTCGCCATCGGGGCTTCTTCTGACGGCAAATCGCCGATTCGTACTACACTTTGCAGGTTCGTCGATGCGGGAGCAGGGGCCGCCGCGGCAATCAACTCGGAGGCTTAATCAATGTTTGGTCTGGGATTTCCTGAGCTCGCCCTCATCCTCGTCATCGTCATCGTCATTTTCGGCGCGGGAAAGCTTCCGCAGCTCGGCAAGGGCCTCGGCGAAGGCATTTCGAACTTCCGCGACGGTCTGAAGGGTCGCGAAGAAAAGAAGACGCCACAGGTCGAAGAGAAGAAGGACGCGTAAACACGCTTCGAAGGGCCGCGCTTTGCCACTGACGCCGGAACCCGCAGCACCTCTGTATCAAACGGAGATCTCCCAGATGCCTCTGGCCGAGGTACTGGTGAAGATCCATCGATACCGCGCGCCGGGACGCGTCGACTGCAAACGCGGCGATGAGATCAAGCGGATCTATCTCGATCACGGCCAGATTGTTTTCGCAACGACCAACCAGCTCGCCGAATCACTCGGCGACAAGCTCCTCCGCGAAGGCCGCATCACGCGCCGCCAGCATGAGGAAAGCGTCTTACGCGCACGCGAGACCGGGAATCGCCACGGCAACACGCTCGTCGAAATGAAGGCGCTTTCGGCGGAAGAGCTGTTCACGGCTGTGCGCGGGCAGATCGAAGAAATCATCTGGCCGATTTTCGGCTGGGATTCCGGCATCGTCAGTTTCACCGCCGGCCGCGACAAACGGCTGGAGTTCATAAAGGTCGATATCCCGGTGCCGATGGCGATCCTGCACGGCGTCCGTCGCGTCGCTGATGCACGTGGACTCGTGGCGCGCCTCGGCATCAAGACGACGCTCTTCGGCCGCTCGGCTGGACACACCGAGGGGCTTGTGCTCGAAGCGGAGGAGCAGCAACTGCTCGACGCTGTCGACGGACGCAAGGTCCTCTACGAATTGGTGAACACGCCGCCGCTTGCATCCGCGGACAACGCACGCATCCTCTACGCGTTCTTCGCCCTCGGCCTGATCGTTCCGCGCGAGCCGCGCCAGATCAAAGTCCAGCTCAAGACCGACGGCGGCAAGTACGCGTGACGCTGCGCTGGCTCGTCACGGGAGCGGGCGGCATGGTGGGCCGTGACGTCTGTGCCGCGCTGGAGTCGCGCGGTGAGACTGTCCTGCCGCTGACGAAATCTGATCTCGACATCACCGATGCGGCCGCGGTGCGCGAGGCAGTTCGCGGTGCGAAACCGGATGTCATCGTCAATTGTGCGGCGTACACGAGAGTCGACGATGCGGAAGCGAACGAGCAATTGGCGACCGCGATCAACGGATCCGCCGTCGAGTTCCTCGCGGATGCGGCGAACAACGTCGACGCGCTGCTCGTTCAGATCTCGACCGACTTTGTTTTCGACGGTTCCAAGCGTACGCCGTACGAAGTCAACGACGTGCCCGCACCTTTGTCCGCGTACGGACGTTCGAAACTCGCCGGGGAACAGGCCGCGAGCAGCGCGCGAAAGCACATCATCCTCCGCACCGCATGGCTGTTCGGCGCTCACGGTCCGAACTTTGTGGAAGCGATCCGTAGTCAGGTCCGCAAAGGAACGAATCCGCTGCGCGTCGTCAACGATCAGCGAGGCCGCCCGACGTACACGCCGCATCTTGCCGAGGCGATCGTCCGTCTCGCGCAACGCGCACACGGCGACGGAAACGCGCGAGGAATCGTCCACTACGCCGATGGGCCTGAGTGCACGTGGTTCGACTTCGCGCGCGCTTTCGTCGGCGACGAGGCAATGGTGACTCCCGTTTCGAGCGATGCGTTTCCGCGGCCGGCGAAGAGACCGGCGTACTCAGTTCTTTCGACAGAGCGCTACGAACTGATCACCGGCGTGAAACCGGAGTCGTGGGAAGAAGGACTGCGCGAATACCTGCGGCTGCGTCCCTAAAAGTGCAGCCGGACCCATTGGCTAAGCCACGCGACCCAGACGAAGCGCAGCTCACACCGCCGGAATCCGGCTGCCCTGATTAGATGGCCCTATTCGCCAGATTCCCCGCGTGCATCAGATATTCAACATTTCCCTCGGCGCCTTTGACCGGACTCTCGATCACGCCGCGAACGTCGAAACCGATCTCGCGCGCGAAGCCGACGACCGCATCGACAGCCGCGGCGCGCTTGATTTCATCGCGAACGATTCCGCCTTTTCCGACGTCCGCCTTGCCGACTTCGAACTGCGGTTTGATCAACGCAACCAACTCGCCGTTAAGAAACGTGGCCACCGCGGGCAGGATCAGCTTCAGCGGAATGAAGGAGACGTCGATGGAAACGAACTCGATGACGTCCTCGAAATCCGCCGCCGTGAGGTAACGCGCATTCACCTTCTCGCGATTGATCACGCGCGGATGGTTGCGAAGCGAAACGTCGATCTGTCCGTAGCCGACGTCGACCGCGTAAACGTTCTTCGCGCCGTTTTTCAGCATGACGTCGGTGAAGCCGCCGGTGGACGCGCCGATGTCAGCGCAGATCATTCCGTCGACGCTGATCCCGAATTCCTTGAGCGCGTGCGCGAGCTTCATCCCGCCGCGTCCGACCCACGGATGCTCCAGCGCCTCGATGCGCAACTCGTCGTCGTCCGCGACATTCGCGCCGGCTTTGTCGACATGCTGGCCATTCACCAGAATCCGCCGGGCCATGATTAGCGACTGCGCCTTCGACCGCGTCTCACAAAGACCGCGCTCGACGAGGGCGACGTCCAGCCGCTGCTTCTTCATTCGTTGACGACGGTGAACCCTTCCTGGCGGAAGTGATGGTCGTTCCGGTCGACGAAGAGGCCGTGCATTACTTCGTCGCGGTGCGACGGCCGTACACCACCTCATCAACGTGATCCGCTCCGGGTAGGCGGTCCAACTCTTCTTTAGGCACATCTTTGAAGAGGTATTCGGCAACTTCACCGAGCGTCGCTCCGTTTGCATTCAGGGCGCGCAGATGCGGATCGACTTCATCCTCGGCCAAACCGACGTTAACAAACTCCCTTACCCGCTTCGCGATCCCATTCGCGTCGAGGTCGTACTGCGCGCGCAGGACTTCCTGGGCGCCGTGGTGGACGTATTCGTCCGGGATGCCGATGCGGTGGAAGGCGACGTCGCGGATACCGAGCTGCTGGACGCGCTCCATGATGGCCGAGCCGAATCCGCCGGCCAGAGAGCCTTCTTCCACGGTGATGATTTTCGCGAAAGGACGGCAGTACTGGGCGATCAGTTCATCGTCGAGCGGCTTGATGAAGCGCGCGTTGATGACCGCGACCTCGATTCCTTCTTTGGCAAGCATCTCGGCCGCCTGCATCGACGGCCAGACTTCGTTGCCGATGGCGAAGATCGCGCCGGCGCTGCCTTCGCGCATCACCTCGCCCTTGCCGATCGGCAGCGACTGCAGCTCCGCGTCCATCGTCACGCCGAAGCCGTTGCCGCGCGGGTAGCGTAGCGACGTCGGATGGCCCGTTTCGAACGATGTCTTCAGCATGTGCCGCAGCTCGTTCTCGTCCTTCGGCGCCATGCAGACCATGTTCGGGAAGATGCGCAGGTAGGCCATGTCGTAGATTCCGTGGTGCGTCGGCCCATCGGCGCCGGCGATGCCGCCGCGGTCGAGCGCGAAGACAACCGGCAGATCCATGATCGCCACGTCGTGGAAAACCTGATCGAAGGCGCGCTGCAGGAACGTCGAATAGATCGCCGCGATCGGCTTCATCCCCTGCGTGGCCAGGCCGCCGCAGAACGTCACCGCATGCTCCTCGGCGATGCCGACGTCGAACGCACGATCGGGGAAGGCCTTCGCAAACTTGTCCATCCCCGTGCCATCCGGCATCGCCGCGGTGATGCCCACGATTTTCGGATCGCGTTTGGCGAGCTCGATGAGCGTCTCGGCGAAAACGGCCGTGTAGCTCGGTGGCGACGACTTGGTCGACTTCACTACGTCGCCCGAGTCGATGTCGAACGGCGAGACACCGTGTGACCAGATCGGACGGTTCTCCGCCGGTACGTAGCCCTTCCCTTTTTTCGTGATCACGTGAACGAGGAGTGGGCCGTTGTAGTCCTTGTTTTTCTCGAAGAGGTCGATGAGGAAATCGAGATCGTGGCCGTCGAAGGGCCCGAGGTATTTGAAGCCGAGCTCCTCGAACAGCGTGCCCGGCACGATCATGTGTTTGAAGAGCTGCTCCATGTCGCTGGCCATGCCGTGAAGCTTGCCGCCGACGAGCGGGATGCGGTCCATGATGCCGCGCGCCAGATCCTTGCCCTTGTTGTAGGTCTGCCCTTTGATGATCCCGTTGAGATAGCCCGACATCGCGCCGACATTCGTCGAGATCGACATGTCGTTGTCGTTGAGGATGATCATCAACTTGCGCTTGAGATGGCCAGCTTGATTCAGACCCTCGAGCGCGAGGCCGCCGGAAAGTGCGCCGTCACCGATGATGGCAACGACGCGGTAGTCGTCGTGTTTGATGTCGCGCGCGACGGCGATGCCGAGGGCGGCGGAGATCGAGGTCGAAGCGTGGCCGGCGTTGAAGACGTCGTACTCCGACTCCTCGCGCTTGCAGAAGCCGGAGATGCCGCCGTGCATGCGGATCGTGTCGAACGTATCGCGGCGGCCGGTGATCAGCTTGTGCGGATAAGTCTGATGGCCGGTATCGAAGACGACCTGATCGCGCGGCGTGTCGAAGACGTAGTGCAGCGCCAGCGTCAGCTCGACGATGCCGAGGTTGCCGCCGAAGTGGCCGCCGATCTTCGAAACGACTTCGATGATGCGGTGGCGGATCTCTCCTGCCAGCTCATGCAGCTGCTTCCGATCGAGTTTGCGGAGGTCTTGCGGTGAGTTGATGGTGTCGAGGAGCGTCATGGCAGGTGCGGCGCCTCTCAGGATCGCCGTTCGCAGATGAAACGCGCGATACCGGGGAGATAGTTCACACGGCCGGCGATGATAGCAGCGTTGCGGAGAGCCTCGCCGAGGAGCGACTCGACCCTGGCCCGTGCTGCATCCGTGCCGAAAAGCGCGGGGTATGTGAGCTTGCCTTGTGCAACATCCTTCCCAGCCGTTTTGCCGAGCGTGGCGGCGTCTTCTTCCTGATCGAGGAGGTCGTCGACGATCTGGAAGGCCAGGCCGACAGCATTGCCGTAACTCCGGAGCGCCTCGATCTTCTCGTCAGAAGCGTTGGCCAGCAGTCCGCCGAGGACGACGGACGCGGTCAGCAGCTTGCCGGTTTTGTTGCGATGGATAAAGTCGAGCAGCTCGGGCGTCGATTCGTCCGTTCCTGTGGCGATGATGTCAGCAACCTGGCCGCCGATCATCCCCTGCGAATCGACGGCGATCGCGACTTCGCGGATTCCGCGAAGCTGATGCGCCGCGTCCACTCCGACGACAGGCCGTGCCAGCCACGAGAAGGCCTCGGTGAGCAGCGCGTCGCCGGTGAGGATGCCGATCGCTTCGCCGAAAACGACGTGCGTGGTTTTGCGTCCGCGGCGAAGGTCGTCGTCATCGAGGGCAGGGAGATCGTCGTGGACGAGCGAATAGGTGTGGATCAACTCCAGCGCCGCGATCGGGACGAGTAGTTTGTCGACGTTCGCGCCGCACGCTTCCGCCGCGGCGATGGCGACGATCGGACGAATTCGTTTGCCGCCGCCGAGGACTGCGTAACGCATCGCTTCGTGAATGACGGCCGGGGGTGTGTCGGCTGGAGGAAGGTTCGCGTCGAGCACGCGATCGACGAGTTGACGCTTCGAATTCAAGTAGTCGCCGAGCTCACTCACTCCTCATCGTCCTCGGATGGCAGCTCGGACTGCTCATCGAGCTCCTCGCTCTCGAATGGCTCGATGCGCGGCTGCCCTTTGGCGTCGGCGAGGATCAGCTCGATCTTCTTCTCGACTTCCTCGAGTTTCTGATTACAGAAGCGCGAAAGGCGAATGCCCTCCTCGAAGAGCTGCAGCGACTCATCGAGCGGCATCTCCTCCGACTCCAGACGCTTCACAATCGTCTCGAGGTGCTGAAAGGCTTTTTCGAATTCGTTCGACTTGCGGGCCATCACTCGCCTGTTGTGGGCCACACAGTCTCAAGCCCCATGGTCTTTCCGTCAACCGTGCACGCGAGGCGGCCTGTTTTCAACTGCACTTCGATCGGGTCGCCGATCGCGACGGCGTTGACATCCATGATCGGCTTGCGCCGTCCGCGTTTCGTGCGTGAGAAGGCGATCGCGTAGCCGCGGGAGAGGACCGAGAGCGGCGAGACGGCGCCGAGGGTGGCGGCGGTGGAGCGGAGGCGTTCGCGTTCGCGGGTCACTTGAGCGGGAAAGCGAAGCAGCGGGGCGTTGACGGCCGCCAGTCGCGCGCGCATCGAACGGGCACGCGCTTCCAGCATGCGGAAAAGTGTGACGCGGCTGCGGTCGAGGCGTTCGCGGCGCGATGCGATGCGGCGGGGAAGGAGGCCGAGGCGATCGGACGACGCGAGATGGCGAAGCTCGTGGCGATAGTTGCGAACGCGCGACTCGACCACGTGCCGCACGCGCCGTGTCATGTGATCGATCTGCGTACAAATCTCGCTCTTCGCGCGGATCACAATTTCGGCGGCGGCGGACGGCGTCGGCGCGCGCAGATCGGCCACGAAGTCGCAGATAGTGAAGTCGGTCTCGTGGCCGATCGCGGAGATCGTCGGAATCGAGCAGGCCGCGACGGCGCGCGCGACCGACTCCTCATTGAAGGCCCAGAGATCTTCGAGCGAGCCTCCGCCTCGGCAGATCAGCACGACGTCGTGCAACTGCCACCGCGACAGGTGCCGAATGGCGATGGCGATCTCGCGCGAGGCCTCGCGGCCTTGCACGCGGACCGGATAAATCTGAACGCTCAGTCCCGCGAAGCGGCGTCCGAGGACGTTGAGGACGTCGCGGATGGCGGCGCCGGTCGGGCTGGTGACGATGGCGATGCGCTGCGGCAGCATCGGAATCGGCTTCTTTCGCGCGGGATCGAAGAGGCCTTCGTCCGCGAGTTGTTTCTTGAGCTGCTCGAACGCCAGTTGCAGCGCGCCGAGTCCGGCCGGTTCGACGGCAACCGCGTTGAGCTGGAATTCGCCCTTCTGCTCGTAGAGCGTCAGACGTCCGCGGACGACGAGCTGCAAGCCGTTCTCTATGCGAAAGCGGAGGAAGCGCGAGTTCGTGGCGAAAAGCACCACGCGCATCTGGGCCTTGGAATCCTTGATCGAAAAATAAATATGACCGGCCGCGGAACGGACCACATTGGTCGCTTCGCCTTCGACGCTTATGTCGTTGTAACGAAAGAGCTCGACGTTGATCTGACGGATGAGCTCACTTACTTTCCAGACGCGCTCAGGCATGGGGACACATGTTATTGAAATCAATTCAGGCAAGCTAGTTGCTCTTCCGTTCACTGCCGCGAGGCATTAACGGCTGCCGTTCGAAGGCAGCAAGGAGCAGGAAAATGAGAACAGAATCGATTCTAAAAAAAGCAGTTGCCGGCTTGGGGTCGGCGGCGCTCGTGATCGCGATGAGCGCGTGTGCACACCACGATGTAGCGGCTGATCAGGGCTACGGTCAGATCCGCACCGAGACGCCGGCGACGGCGGACAGCAGCGGGACCACCGTTGCGACGGTTCAGGCGCCCGCAAATACGGAAGGCGTCGGCACGTCATCCACTCCGGCCGTGATCTCGGGCCCGGCGGCGGTCGACAACAGCGGCCGCGCCTACACCAGCAGCTCGGTCGGCTCAACCGGTAACGGCTCCGGAATCGGCACGAACACGAACGTAAACCTCATCCCCAAGAAGAGCACTTCTGACGTAACGATTACGCAGTCGCCTGCCACCGTGGATACCACTGCCAGCACGACCACGACCGACACGACCGTGATCACGCCTGCGCCGACGCCGGTGGTTGTCGAGACAACTCCGACGCCTGTGGTTGTTGAGACGCCGGCTCCGGCTCCCACGCCCGTCATCGTAGAGACTCCCGCTCCGATGAGCTCGAGCACGACAGAAACGACGCAGACGACCACGACCGACACCACGACCACCACCACTGACACCGACACGACGGCAAAGACCACGAAGCATCATCACCGCCGGATGCACAAAGATTAATTCGCTGGTCGGTAACGCAGTACAGCAGGGCGCGGGCGACCGCGCCCTTTTCGTTTGGTAGTGAATTAGTAGATCAGTGGATTAGGAAATCAATGCTTCGTCCTAACTAATCCACTAATCACTAATCTACTGATCACTTCTTCTTCGCTGGCGGAGCCGGCGGCGCGAGTGGCTTAATCAGCGTCTCCATCCAATCCGCCTTGCCCGTGGTCCGTTCCAGATGCGGATAGCGTTCGCCGCCGTGGTAGTCGATCGATGCGGTCGTGAAGAACTCGCCGTTCTGCACGATGAGCGTCATCGGCGTCGTGGATTTGCTGGACGCTTTCAGCGCGTCGCGCAAACGCGGCATGCTGTACGCGCGGCCATTGACGGCGACGATACGCGCTCCCGGCGCGAGGCCGGCGCGGGCGGCGATCGACTCCGGAACCACGTCGCCGATCGAGCCATTTTCGCGGATGTTGAAGCCGAGGGACGCGTTCAGGTCTGCGCCTTTCGAGCGGCCTTCCTGGTATTGCAGCGCGGTATTCGGCTTGTCGTTGTAGATGAGGTGCCAGCCGGATTGCTCGATGCCGCCGAGCGGAGGCGTGGCAGACATCGATGTCAGGCGCTGGTTTAGAAATCCACGCCAGTCGTACGGCGCCACGGCATTGAGCGCGTTGACGATGTCGTCGAAGGTGTACGGCTTCAGATCGGGATGTCCGCTGGCGCCGCCGTAGAACGAGCGCGTGAAATCGTCGAGCGACTTCTTGCCGCCGGTCTGCGCCCGGATGGTCATGTCCGCATCGAGCCAGAGCAGTTCGCCTTCCGGATAATAGTCGACACTGCGGCGCCAGTTGGTCGATGCGCCGGGAGCGTCGTACAGAAGCTGCGCGGCGACGGCGGTGTCGAGCAGCGGCCGCCAGGTCCGGCCAGTGTGCTGCGTCATCTGCGCGGCGGTCAGCGCCAGGTTCTCGCGATAGTCGTCGGCGGTCAGGATGCCGCTGCGCACCGGAAGAAGATCGCCGAGGTATTCGGTCAGGCCTTCGTAGACCCAAAGAAGCTCGCCCGTCATCGGCTTATCGTAATTGTTCGTGGCCAGACCGGCAGGGCGGCGGTATTTGCCGTTCCACGAATGAACGAACTCGTGCGCCATCAGGCCCGAAACCCACTTGCGGCTGACGTCTTCGCGCAACGTCGATTCCTCGACGCGGTCATCGCTCGATTCATGATGCTCGAGACCAAAGTGCGCGACGTTGTCGCTCAGCGTGAGCAGCCAGTCGTAGTGGCGATAGTGATTCGCTCCGAAGACGGCGGTGGTCTCGTCGACAAGCCTTCCGTACTGCGTCGCAAAGTCATCCGGCGTCACCGTTGCCTCGGCGCTGTCCGACAGCAGGTTCAGCGTGTGACGCAGCGGCGAATGGCTGACGAGATCGATCTTGCGCAGTACCTGCCCGATCTCTACCGGCGAGTCGACGACGGTGGTCAGCGACGCCGGCTCGAAGTGGATCTCGTCGCCGTTGCGTCCGCGCGTCTCCAGAGCGGTCGCATACAGCCATCCGGCGGGAATGCGCAGCGAGGCATCGACCTGAATCGAATCGCTGGCCACGCCGCGCGGATAAAGCAGGACCGTGTTCCAGCTCAGCAGCGCAAGCCTTGGCGTGGTCGACGCGCCGGCGGTGAAGTTCGCGCCGGGCGCGGGCGCGAGAAAGTCGAGATCGACGTCGAGCGACGTGGCCCCGGCCGGAACGTCAACGTTCAGCGCGAACATCTCCACGGGATCGCGCAGCCACGTCACGGGCTGTCCGTTCGCGGTGATGCGCAATCCGGCCAGTCCGTTGATCGGCCCAGTCGGCCCATGCTCGCCCGGAATCCATTTCGGATAGAAGAGCGTCATCGGTCCCGGCGCGGCCGGAATGTTCAGATGCGCGTGGTAGACGTTCGAAGCCACATTCGTCGCATCGACGCGCAACGTGATCGGTGCGGCAGACAGCGTGAAGGCGGTGAAGAGCAGCGTCAGAAGGAATGCAAATCGCTTCATCGAAATCTCCTAAGAACGCGGATCGTAGACGTTTCCGGAGGACAGGTACACTCTCCCGCATGGCCATCCGCACCCTTCTCCTTTTTGGCGGCCGCAGCGCCGAGCACGAAGTGTCGATCCTTTCCGCGCGCTCCGTGGCGAAGGCCGCGCCGAAGGAACGGATCGAGATCGTGCCGATGTGCATCGCGCGCGACGGCCGTTTCGTGACGCCGGAGCGGAGCGCGAAGATTCTCGATGTCAACGAAACCAGCGTCGCCGGCGACGCGGACTTTTCGATGGAGTCGTGGGTGCGCACGGCCGGAATCGATTGCGCCCTCCCGCTGATCCACGGCACCGGAGGCGAGGACGGTACGCTGCAGGGCTACCTCGAGCTCCTCGGCGTCCCGTACGCCGGCAGCGGCGTCACGGCCTCGGCCATCGGCATGGACAAAGGCCACATGAAGCACGCCTTCGCCGCCGCCAAACTGCCGCTGGTCGAGTTCGTCCAGGTACACGAGCACGACTGGCACAACGAGCGCGAGCGGATTCTGCGCGCCGTCAACAACGCGCTGCGCCTGCCCTACTTTGTCAAGCCGGCAAACGGTGGCTCGTCGGTCGGCGTTACAAAGGTGAAGAACGACGTCGACCTCGGCGCGGCGATCGAGAAGGCGTTCCGCTTCGATGAGAAAGCGCTCGTGGAACGCGGCATCGATGCGCGCGAGATCGAAGTCGCCGTTCTCGGCAATGACGATCCGCAGGCCAGCCTCCCCGGCGAAATCATCGCCGGCCGCGAGTTTTACGATTACGAGGACAAGTACGTCGACGACAAGACGCAGCTCGTGATTCCTGCGACGCTGCCGAAGGAAAAGATCGAGGAGTTCCGCCACCTCGCCGTCGCCGCGTTCAAAGCGATCGGAGCAGCGGGATTTGCGCGCGTCGATTTTTTCCTCGAGCGCGGCAAGAACCGCCTCTACCTCAACGAGATCAACACCATCCCGGGCTTCACCAACATCTCGATGTATCCAAAGCTGTGGGAAGCGACAGAGCTGAAGTACCCGCGCCTGATCGAGCGAATCATCGAGCTCGGAATCGAGCGCTCGCGCGCACGTGCCATGCGGCAGGAAGGCGGGATGAAGTGGTTCGATGAGGTGAAGAGGATCGTGTGAGCCTGGGAACGCGGGCGTCTCGCCCGCTGTCGAGTCTCGCGCAAACGCCACATGCGGGCGGGACGCCCGCGTTCCCATGATGTGGCCTTTCCGCATCGCGCTCTCCAAACTCCGCCCCTTCAACGCGGCGACGATCACGCGGACCGCGATCGTCTCGGCGCTCTTCGCCGCGTTTTTGTACGGCGACTTTGCGCTCTTCCGCCGGCTCTTCGCGGCCATGGCCAAGATCGAGCAGGCCACGCCGTTCTTCGCGCTCGGGCTGCTGCGCAACCTGCTGGCGCTCGTCTTTCTCGCCGCGGTGGTGATGCTCTTCTCGTCGGCCATGACCGCGGCCATCGGCGCGTTTTTCAGCGATCTCGATCTCGACATCTTCCACGCTGCACCGCTGTCGAAAACGCGCATCGTCGTCAGCCGTTGGGCGAAAACGTTCGCGCAGAGCGCCACGATGGTTTATCTCTTCATCGCCCCGATGTTCGTCGCTTTCGCGCAGCGCTATCACACGCCGATGCGGTTCTATCCGATTGCGCTGATCAATCTGGCGTTGCTGCTGGCCATCCCGGTCACGCTCGGTGCGTTCGTCATCGTCGTGCTGGTGCGCTTCTTTCCGATCCAGCGCGTCAGTCAGATCGTGGCAACGATCGCGATCATTGTGTTGACGGTAGGCGTCATTGCGTTTCGCATGACCCGGCCGGAGCGGCTCTTCGCCAGCATCAATACCGATGATGTGACGCGCGTCCTTCGCACCGTCGAGCTGCCGTCGCTCGATCGGTATCCCGGAACGGCGCTGGCCGACTCGATGGTGGCGATGGCGGACGGCCGTCCCGCGAGCGTGTTGCCGCCGAAAATCGCCGTCACAGCGTTCGCGCTTTTCGGCGCGTTCATTCTGATCTCCCGACAAATCTACTTTCCCGCCTTCGTGCGCGCACGCGAAAGCATGGCGCCGGCCGCACTCGGCGCGGCCCGTATCACCAATTTCGTCGATCGAATCCTCACGCCGTTCTCGCCGCCGACGCGGGCCATGATCGGCAAAGAAGTGCGAACCCTCACGCGCGACGTCGCGCAGTGGTCGCAGCTTTTTCTCTTCGTCGCGCTGCTCTTCCTCTACCTCTACAACATCCGCATGCTGCCGCTCGGCGGCGACGCGCGCGCCACCATCGTCGCCTACGCGAACCTCGGCATGGCCGGATTCATCGTGGCCGCGATCTGCCTCCGGTTCGCGTACCCATCCATTTCCTATGAAGGCAAAGCATTCTGGATGCTGCAAAGCGCGCCGGTGTCGTATCGGCGACTGCTCCTCGTCAAAGTGCTCGTCTACGGCGCACCGCTGACGATCCTGTCGATTCTGCTGACGACGTTCGCCGACGTCCTGCTCGACGCGAATCGCATCGTCTGGACGTTCACGCTGATCGGCGCCTCGATGCTCGGCATGACGCTGGTCAGCATGGGCGTCGGACTCGGCGCGCTCGCTCCCGATTTCAACGCCGAGAATCCGCTGCAGGTCGGCCTCTCGCTCGGCGGCTTCGCCTACATGGGCGCGGCGCTCGCATATGTCGGCGCGATGATGATGCTGATGACCAAGCCGGTCACGCGCTACTTCTTCTCACGTTTTTTTGGACTCGAACATCACGCACTGGCCGCCGATCTCATCCCGCTCGTGACTGCGGTCACACTCTCGATCGCGCTTTGCGTGTTCCCTCTCGTCGCCGCGGAAAAACGTTTAACCGCGCTTTCCGAAAGCCGCTAGAATCGCGGCGAACCATCAACCAAACTCGATAACTGACAGGAGAAGCAATGAGCGACATTCCGTCCTACACGCCGCCGCCCCCGCCTCCCCCCGGTGGAAGTTACACACCGCCTCCGCCGCCTCCGCCCGGTGGTGTCGCGCCGAACAGCGACCGGACCATCATGCTCGTGCTGTCCTACCTCGGCATCCTCGCGCTGATCCCGCTGCTGGTGAAGAAGGATGACAAAGAGGTGCAGTGGCACGCCAAGAACGGACTCGGTCTCACCGTGGCGTGGATTCTTCTCTGGATCGTCATCGCCATCGTCGAACACTTCATGCCCTCGGTGGTGAGCTGCGGCATCGCCGTCATCCACTGCGTCCTCGCACTCGGATTCCTGGCGGTCATCGTCATGGCCATCATGAAGGCGCTCAAAGGTGGACGGATGCGCTTCCCCGTCATCAGCGAATTCGCCGACACGCACTAAAGGAGATCATCAATGGATACGCCTGGCGGTTCCTACACCCCTCCACCTCCACCGCCGCCCCCGACGGGGGGAACGCCTGCCGCTCCGGGCGGCGATCTCGTTTACCCGCAGCAGCCGCCGAAAGATCCGGTGCTGATCGCGGTGCTGAATCTCGTAGTGGCCGGTTGCCTCGGCTACTTCATGATCGGCCAGAAGATGAAGGGCATCGTGGCCGTCATCGCCTGGGTTCTCGGACTCTTCTTCACCTGCGGCACGGTCTCCGGACTCGTCTCCATCGTCGCCGCGATCGACGGTTACCTGCAGGCGATGCAGCTCAAGGCCAATGTGCCCGTCGCGCAGTGGACTTTCTTCAACGACCACCGCTGATTTCGATTTGCATTCAATGCAAAAGGCGCCGCGAATCGCGGCGCCTTTTTCTTTTCATTCACAAAAAATTCTGTATCATCCTTTTCCCAACAGCACGTGCCCGAAAACGCCATCGCAGTCGCCCTGATTCTTCCGGACCTCACTCGCAGCGTCGCCGAAGAACACCTCTCCGAACTTGAAAAACTGATCGAGACCGCCGGCGGCGCGGTCGTCGATCGCGTCTTCGCCAAACGGCCGCGTCCCGATCCCGCCACGTACGTCGGCAGCGGAAAAGCGGAGCAGCTCAAGTCGCTGGCTGCAAACAGCGGCGCGAAGCTGATCGTCTTCGATGACGACCTTTCGCCCGCCCAGGCACGCAACCTCGAGAAGATCACCGAGGTCAAGGTGATCGATCGAAGCGGATTGATTCTGGATATTTTCGCGGGCCGCGCGCGCAGCCGCGAGGCGCGCACGCAGGTGGAACTGGCGCAGCTCGAATACATGCTGCCGCGACTGACGCGCGCATGGACGCATCTCGAGCGGCAGGCCGGCGGCATCGGCACGCGCGGCGTCGGTGAGACGCAGCTCGAGCTCGACCGCCGCATCATCCGCAACCGCATCGCACGATTGAAAGAAGATCTGACCAAGATCGAACGGATCCGCGAGACGCAGCGCAAATCGCGCAACGCCGCCTACAGTGTGGCGTTGGTCGGCTACACGAACGCGGGCAAGTCGACGCTCTTCAATCGCCTCACCAGCGGAACCGCTGACGCGGCCGACAAACTCTTCGCCACGCTCGACGCGAAGTCATCGAAGGCGGCATTCGACATGCCGCGCGAGACGGTCGTCATCGACACCGTCGGCTTCATTCGGAAACTTCCGCACCATCTCGTAGCCTCGTTCCGTTCGACGATGGAAGAAGCGGTGGCGGCCGATCTCGTCCTGCATGTGATCGACTCCAGTCATCCGCAGTTCGAAGATCAACGCGCCGTCGGCGAAGACGTCCTGCGCGACCTCGGCGTTCATCTGGATCGGGTGATCGAGGTCTACAACAAGGCTGACCGCACCGACGCGTTCGAGCTGCGGCGCAAGAACGCTGCGAGCGTCTCCGCACTCACCGGCCGCAACATCGATCGGCTCATCGACATCATCCGCGACTGCGAGCTCGAAAACGGCGAAGTGCTGCATCTCGAGATTCCGCACAACGACGCGCGTGTCATCGCCCGGCTTCACGAACTGGCCGAGGTCTACGAACAGCGCGTCACTGATGGCGCCATGCTCATCACCGCGTGGATTCCGCGCGACGCGCTCCATCAGTTCGAAGCGTACGCGGCAACGGATTTGCTAAAGCCGGTCAAGGTGAGCTGAACATCATGACCCTTACATACCGCCCCGGACCCTCTCTCATCCGGCTCCGAAAAATCCCCAGTCATCGACGGAAAGGATCTGTGCCATGAGCTCTCTTTCGATTTCCGAAGAGCCATCTCCACTCTCCCCGCATCAATCCCGCCCCAGCCATCTTCAAACCTACCTTTCCAATCGCGCGCGGCTGTATCCGGACGTCACCGATGAGCAGTGGAACGATTGGAAGTGGCAGCAGAAAAATCGAGTCACCACGCTGGCGGAGCTGTCCGCGCTCTTCCCGTTCGATGAAATCACCACCGCACGCCTCGGCGACATCTTCGAGCTCTATCGCACTGCCATCACGCCGTACTACCTCTGTCTCATCGACTTCGATAACCCGAACGATCCGCTTCGCCTACAGTCGGTCCCGACGGTCGAAGAGTTGCTCAATCCTGGCGAGCTGACGTGGGATCCGCTGAACGAAGAAGGCGACTCACCCGTCACCGGCATCGTTCATCGCTATCCCGATCGCTGCCTGTTCCTCGTCACCTCGTACTGCCCGCTCTACTGCCGCTACTGCACGCGTAAACGAAAGTGGGTGGACGAAGACGGCACCACCGGCCAGCGCCGCATCGAAACGATGATTCAGTACGTCGCCGAGCATCCCGAAATCCGCGACGTCATCGTCTCCGGCGGCGATCCGCTGTCGCTCTCGCTCACGTATCTCGAAAAAATTCTGGCGGGGCTGCGGGCGATCCCGCACGTCGAGATCATCCGCTTCGGCTCGCGCGTTCCGGTCTTTCTTCCGCAGCGCATCGACGAAGAAATGTGCGCGATGCTGGAGAAGTACCACCCAGTCTGGATCAACACGCACTTCAATCATCCGAACGAGATCACACCCGAATCCGCCGCCGCGTGCGACCGCCTGCTCCGCGCCGGAATCCCCGTCAACAATCAGGCTGTGCTTCTTCGCGGCGTCAACGACTGCCCCTACACGATGCGCGATCTTGTGCAAGGCCTGATGAAGATTCGCGTCCGCCCGTACTACCTCTATCTCTGCGACCAGGTCATGGGCGCCGAGCATTTCCGCACCTCGGTCGGCGAAGGGATCGAGATCATCGAGTTCCTGCGCGGCCACACCTCGGGGCTCGCGGTCCCGCAATTCGTGATGGACGCTCCCGGCGGCGGCGGCAAGATTCCGCTGATGCCGAATTATCTCCTCGGCCAGTACGGCGACTCGGTCGTCTACCGCAATTTCGAAGGCGTCATCGGCCGCTACGACGACGTGCCGTCCGCATCACACGAATGCGACCGCTGCAGCGACCGCGAACACATCGACGAACGCGGCGTGGCCAAGCTGCTGAACCGCACCGCGGACCGTTTCGAACCGCAGCCAATTCGCGACATCCCGCGCGGAGTGAATATCAAGAAGAGGAAAGGGAGTGGGGAGTAGGGAGTGGGGAGTGGGAGAAGAGCCCCGCAAGATCACATGCCTCTTCTCCGACTCCCCACACTCGACACCCCACCCCCATGCGCATCGGCCTGACGTACAACCTCAAGCCTGCCAACGTTGAAGGCGATCAGTTCGAAGAGTTCGACTCGGTCGAGACGATCGAGGCGTTGGAATCCGCCATCCGCGCCGCAGGCCACGAACCAGTCCGTCTCGGATGGGGATTGAAAATGCTCGAAGCGCTGGAGCGCGAGCGCGTCGACGGCGTCTTCAACATCGCCGAGGGCGTGGGCGGAAGAGGCCGCGAGTCGCAGGCGCCGGCGGTGCTGGAGATGCTCGGAATTCCGTGTACCGGCTCCGACGCGCTCGCGATTGCGCTGACGCTCGACAAGGCCTTGGCGAAAGTCGTGGCGAAAGCCGCCGGCGTTGCCACGGCGCCATGGTTCGTAACCGCCACCAGCACAGATGCAGTGCCTGATATTGCGTTCCCCGTCTTCGCGAAGCCGGCCGCGGAAGGCTCGTCGATGGGCATCACCGATCGCTCCCTTTGCCGCGATCAAAACGAACTCGACGCCGCGATCGAACGGCTTTCGAAATACGGACCAGTTCTCGTCGAAGAATTCCTCCCCGGCGACGAATTCACCGTCGGCATCATCGGCGGCGACGTTCTCGGCGTGATGCAGGTGCTTCCGCGCGGAAGCAAAAAAGACTTCATCTATTCGCTCGGCGTGAAGCGCGATTACCTCAATCGCGTCGACTACCGACTCGTCAACGCGCCGGATGTCGCCGATCTCGCGCTGCAAGTCTGGCCCGCCTTTGGACTTCGCGACGTGGCCCGCATCGATATTCGCCGCGACCGCAACGGCGTCGCGAACTTTGTCGAAGTGAATCCTTTGCCCGGCGTTCATCCGGTCAACAGCGACCTCGTGATCCTGGCGCGTCTCGCCGGAATCTCGCATCCGGATCTCATCGGCCTAATTGTCGAAACGGCGATCAAACGGTGGACGGCATGAAAATCGCCGTCGCGTACAACGACGACCTCCATCTCAAGCCGCACCTCAACGAGACGGAAAAGCTCGGCGAGGCCGAGGTCATCGACACCGCGCGCGAAATCGCCGAACTGCTCGATGCGAAACTCGTCGCGGTCAAAGACGATATCGCCGCGTCGCTGGTCGAACTGAAAACGTACGACATCGTAGTGAACCTCTGCGAAGGCGTTCTCGGTCATCCGAACTGGGAGAAGAACTTCGCGCTCGGGCTCGAGATGCTTGGCATCCGCCACACATCCTGCGAGCCAATCGCGCTCGGCATCTGCACCGACAAGAAACTCGTCAAACGCATCCTCCTAGCCAGCGGCATCGCCACGCCGCGTTTCTGGCATGGCGAGGAAGGTGGGACATGGATCGTGAAACCGTCGCGCGAGGATGCAGGCATCGGGATCGACGCGGCGTCCGTCATTTCGTCGACTGCCGAAATCGAAGCACGCGCAACGTACGTCGAGGCGACCTATCACCAGCCCGCGCTCGTCGAGGAGTTCATCGACGGACGCGAGCTAAATCAGGCCATCTACTTCGCAACGACTGGCGCGGTGGTTCTGCCGCCGGGCGAGATCGTGTTCGCTGACGACCTCGCGAGCAATGAACGTGTGGTCGGATGGAAAGCGAAGTGGGCCGATGGTTCGCGCGAGGATCGAGGTACGCGCAATCGCACGCCGGCGCTCATCGGCGACACGACACGCGATGAGCTGAGAGAAATCTGCCTTCGCGCCGCGTCAACTCTCGGCCTGTCCGGCTACGCCCGATTTGACGTCCGGCAGTCGCAGGCCGGTGAGCTATTCATCGTCGACATCAATCCCAACCCCGACATCGGACGCGGCAGCGGCTTCCGCAAAGCGCTCGACGCGGCCGGCATCGCGTTCGCTGATTTTCTCAACGCGCTTATCATGGCCGCCGCCGCAACCCATCGCCCATGAAAATCCGTCCCGCCGAGGCGCGCGACCGCGAGCGCATTCACGAGATCCTGGTTGCCACCGCGCATTTCACCGAAGAAGAAGTCGTCTGCGCGATGGACCTCGTCGACCAGGCCCGCGACGATCCCGCCAAGGGCGACTACATCGTTCACGTTCTCGAAGAGCCCGATGGCGCAGCCGTACAGGGTTATGTCTGCCACGGTCCGACTCCGCTCACCGACGGCGTCTTCGATCTCTACTGGATCGCCGTCGATCCGAAGCGGCAGGGACAGGGCATCGGGCAACTGCTGCTCCGCTTCGTCGAAAACGAGGTGCGGCGGAAGCGCGGACGGATGCTGCTCATCGAGACGTCGTCGAAGGAAAGCTACGCGTCGACGATGCGGTTCTATGAACGCAGCGGTTACGATGAGATCTCACGAATTAAGGATTTCTATCGCATCGAAGACGACAAGGTCGTCTACTGCAAGAAGCTGACGCCGAGCCCATGAGCCCCAACCTGACCCTCTACGCTGCGCTCGCGCTGTACGCCGCCGGAACCATCCTGGCGCTGGCGACGCTCTTCACACGCGAGAAGCGCCCGCAGCACGTCGCCCTCGGCGTGATGATCGCCGGCTTCGTCGCGCACACGGTCTGGATCGGAACCATCTGCGTCCGCACGCATCATCCGCCGCTGACGAACCTCCCCGAGGCCGCCGGCTTCACGGCGTGGCTCGTGTTCGCGATCGAGCTGGGTCTCTTCATCCGCTACCGCGTGCATGCGGCGTCGTTCTTCGTCTACCCGCTCGTACTGATGCTGCTGACGGTTTCCGCCGTCGTACACGATCCCTTCATCAAAACCCCTACTGGTATTTCACGACTGTTTATTACGCATGTATTTCTTACAACAATCGGTGTCGCGGGGTTGCTGATCGGACTCGCGTTCGGCGTTCTCGCGTGGGCGCAGGACCGGGCGCTGAAAACAAAGAACCGCGGAGCGTTGTGGGACTGGATTCCCAGCCTCAACGTCTGCAAGACCGTCAGCTACCGCGCGCTGGCGATCGGATTCAGCATCTACACTCTCGGCATCCTCGCGGGCATCCTCTGGTCGTATCGCACGACGGCCGAACTGATGGACCTGCGCGTCAAACAGGTCGGCGCCGTCGTCGCCTGGATCCTCTTCGCGATCGTGCTGCAGGCGTACATCAACGACACCTATCGAACACGCCGCACAGCCGTGATCGGCGCCTGCGCATTCGTGGCGATCATGGTGGCGATTCTGGGGATTCATCATGCGTGAATGTGGCACAGACACTCTTGTCTGTGAGGTGCGCGCATGCCGCTGATCGTCGTCGGCGTGAACCACCGCACGGCCGCGGTCGATGTGCGCGAACGGCTCAGCATCATTCCGTCGCGCATGGCGGAGACGCTCGATGATCTTCGCGCGCTCGACGGCATCAACGGCGCGGCCGTCCTTTCGACCTGCAATCGCGTCGAAGCGATCGTCTCCGCGGCCGCCGAGGATGTGATCGAGCCGATCGTGGCGTGGTTGACGCAGCGCGCAGGAACGGCTCGCGCCGAGCTGGAAAAACACGTCTACATCCTCCGCCACGGCGACGTTCTCAAGCATCTCTTCCGCGTTGCCTCGGGACTCGATTCGATGATCCTCGGCGAGCCGCAGATCGCGGGACAGGTTCGCGCCGCATTCCTGGCCAGCCGCGAGCGCGGCGCGCTCGACTCGCTCCTCTCGCAGGTTTTCGACCAGACCATGCGTGTCGCAAAACGCGTCCGCACCGACACAGGCATCGGCGAGCACGCGGTGTCGGTTCCGTACGCTGCCGTTGAACTGGCGAAGAAAATCTTTGGCGACCTTCACGGTCTCCAGGTCCTGCTCATCGGCGCGGGCGACATGGGCGAGTTGACCGCCGAGCATCTGTCGGCGTTCGGACTGGAGCAGATTTTCGTCGCCAACCGCGCGCACGATCGCGCCATCGAGCTGGCGGAACGCTTTCACGGTCAGGCGGTTCGGTTTGAAAATATTGAGCCGTATCTTGCGACGTGCGACATCGTGATCGCGTCGACTGCCGCGCCGCACTTCGTGATCGAGAGCGATCACGTGCACCGCGCGCTGGCCACGCGTCGCCGCCGCAATTTGTTCCTGATCGATCTCTCCGTGCCGCGCAACATCGATCCGGCCATCGCCGGCATCGACGGCGCCTACCTCTACAACATCGACGATCTGCAGCAAGTCGCCGACGCGAACCGCGAGCTGCGCATGCAGAAGGCGCATGAAGCCGAGGAGATCGTGGAGCGCGAGGTGGACGGTTTCCGCCGCCGCCTCGTCGCGCAGGACGCTGTCCCAACCATCGTCGAATTGCAGGGAAGGCTCGAGTACATCCGCGCCGGCGAATTGGAGAAGTGCTTGCGCAGGATGGGACCGATGACCGCGGAGCAACGCGCCGCCGTCGAGCAACTGTCGACGCAGCTCGTGAACAAGATCCTCCACTACCCGATCCTCCAGCTGAAGGAAGCCGAGGAGCCGGCGGAGCGCGAGACGCTGCGCAGAACCATTCGAAAGATTTTTGGCCTGCGATGAGCGTGAACGTCCGCATCGGCACGCGCGGTAGCCAGCTCGCGCTCTGGCAGGCCAACGAGGTGTCTAAGCGCCTTGCGGAAGGTGGCTACCGTCCCGAGATCGTGCCGTTCAAGACGACTGCCGACAAGCGCCAGGACGTGCCGCTCGCGTTGATCGGCGGCAAGGGGTTGTGGGTGAAGGAGCTGGAAGAAGCGCTGCTCCGCGGCGAAATCGACATGGCCGTACACAGCCTCAAAGATGTGCCGTCGATCATCGGCGACGAATTCGTCCTGGCCGGTTTTCTCGAACGCGCCGATCCGCGCGATGCCTGGGTTCATCTCGCAGGAACGCCGATCGCATCGTTGCGCTCAGGTGTCGTCGGCACCAGCGCGCCGCGCCGCCGCGCGCAACTCCGCGCGCTCTATCCGCACTTGCGCATCGACGACATCCGCGGCAACGTCGACACGCGCATCAACAAACTCCGCGCCGGCCTCTACGACGGCGCCATCCTCGCCACCGCCGGCCTTCTCCGCCTCGGCCGCGCCGGCGAGATCACGTCGTATTTTTCGATCGACGAAATGTTGCCGGCGTGTGGCCAGGGGATCATCGCGATCGAAACATTGCGCGATGCGGCGTCACTTGCGTCGTCGATTACTCATGCGCCCACTACGCTCGCCGCGCATTGCGAACGAGGAGTGCTGCAAAAGTTCGGAACGATGCTCGACTGCTACTCCGCGTGTGCGGTTCACGCGACATTCGATGATGGCGACATCACCATCCGCGCGTTCTTTGGAGAGCTGGAGGGGGATCGTTCGAGCCGCGTGACGAAGAGCGGGCACGATGCGGATGCGGTGATTGACGATGTGTATCGGGAGTTGGTCAATCAAGGTGCAATGAATCTGGTGGTGACGCGATGATTGTCGAGCACACGATGTATACGTCGCCGGAGGCGACTCGTACGGTAGCCGGTGGTCCGAGCGAAGCGAGCGACCACCGGAATCCGTTCGGCCTGGCGTCATCGACCCCGGCAGGGGTCGCGTATCAAATACCAAGTGTCGTGATTTCCCTCCGCGACCGCTGCCGCGGTCGGATATCAATCGCTGCACGTGGATCCGGTGGTCTCGCGCTTCGCGCCCGACCACCGGCTACCGTCCGAGCCACCTCCGGCGGCTTGTGGGAGCCGAGATGACGGGCAAAGTGTTCCTCATCGGCGCCGGTCCGGGCGATCCCGGGCTCCTGACGATCCGCGCCGCGGACATCATCGCCCGCGCCGATTTCATCGCCATCGATGCGCTCGTCTCCGACGCAATCGCAGACCGCGCGCCGAAAACCGCCGAAGTCGTCTACGTCGGCAAGCGCGCATCGAAACATGCGCTGCCGCAGGACCAAATCAATCAACTCCTGATCGATGAAGCGAAGAAAGGGAAGACGGTCGTCCGCCTCAAAGGCGGTGATCCCTTCGTCTTCGGACGCGGCGGCGAAGAAGCCGAAGAGCTGACCGCGGCCGGCGTTGCATTCGAGATCGTCCCCGGCATTTCGTCAGCGCTCGCCGGTCCCGCGTATGCCGGCATCCCGGTCACGCATCGCTCTTACGCGACCTCGCTCACACTCGTCACTGGCCACGAAGCGGACGCCTCGGCCGGTATCAAGTGGGAAGCGCTGGCGCAGCTCGACGGCACGATCGTTTTCCTGATGGGCTTCGGCAACCTCGCCACGATCGC
This sequence comes from Thermoanaerobaculia bacterium, assembly GCA_035996815.1. Taxonomy (GTDB): domain Bacteria; phylum Acidobacteriota; class Thermoanaerobaculia; order Gp7-AA8; family Gp7-AA8; genus JADGNZ01. The sequence continues at coordinate 25,863 of DASYJF010000076.1, forward strand.
GGAGAAGCTCACCGCGAACGGCGTCTCGCCCGATCGTCCGGTCGCTGTCATCTCGAAAGCAACAACGCCCGAGCAACGCACAGTCACCGGCACGCTTGCGAACATCGAAGCCAGGGTCTCTGAAGCGAACCTGCCGACGCCAGCGCTCATCGTCGTCGGCGAAGTCGTGAAGCTGCACGACGTCATCAACTGGTTCGAATCCAAACCTCTTTTCGGCAAGCGCATCGTCGTCACGCGCGCCCGTGAGCAAGCCTCGGAACTGAAACGCCTTTTCGAAGAATCGGGCGCGACGGTGATCCAGTTCCCGACGATCGAGATTGCGCCGCCGGAATCGTACGAGTCCCTCGATCAAGCCATTGACGAACGTTTCGACTGGCTCGTCTTCACCTCGATCAACGGCGTCTCCGCCTTCTTCGAACGCCTCTTCGCGAAAGGAGAGGATGCCCGTGCCCTCGCAGGCATCCGCATCGCCTGCGTCGGAGAAACGACCGCGGCGTCTCTTCGTTCTCGCGGCATTGCCCCGGACCTCGTTCCGGACAAGTTCATGTCCAGCGCTCTGATTCCGCACTTTGACGCCGACCTGCACGGCGTCCGCATCGCCGTCATCCGTGCGGCCGAGGGGCGGGACGAATTCATCGAGGAGATGCGGAATCGTGGTGCCGAGGTGCACCTCGCCGTCGCTTACCGAACCGTTCCCGTCGCATTGAATGCAGACGAGCTCCACGACATCGACGTCGTCACCTTCACCAGCGCGTCGACGGTCGACAACTTCTTCGCGTCGGCTCCTTCAATCGCAGGTGCTTTCCTTGCCTCGATCGGACCCACGACCAGCGACGCCCTCCGCAAACACGGACGCCAGCCGGATATCGAGGCTTCGACGGCCAGTATCCAGGCGCTTCACGATGCGGTTCACGCGGAGACGCGGAGGCGCGAAGAAACCCCGTAGCCCGCTCCGCGTCCCCGCGGCTCCGCGTGAAAATGTCTTTCATGAATGCGCAATCGGCCAGGACTAATGCGTAAGTGAGTGAATTCAACTCCAGGTCTGAAACGTCTGCGTTTCTTCAGAGGTGCGTTCAGGCAAGTGGCAACCTGAACTTTTCGGGGTAATCCTGCCGATATCCCGCAGTCAGCGGTCCGCCAATGAGGTCGAGGACCTCACGCGTTACCAGGATTAGTGAGGAAACTGATCGATCCTGGAACAATCGCGCCAATGCGGTTTGTGCGCGATTAAAAAAAGCCGCATCGAGTTTTTTAACGGACCGGACGAGATAGCGCCCCTGACCGTTAAGCAACTGGCCTTGGCACCGCAAAAAGATCTCCATGATCTTTATGTACAAGTCCATTGCCATGATCCATTGCTCATCCGCATCGGCGCATCGTTCCAGATCCGATAAGACCGAGCTGAAGTAACGCCGAAACCAATTCCAGCTGGGAGGGGGAGCCGCCCCCAATGCGATTGTTTGCCGGGCCGCCTCTTTCAATTTCGACGAAAGCTCACAGGGCTGCGGCAATACCCGTGCTTGATCGACTTCACCTGCCAATAGGGCAAGGCCATCCTTCTGCTCCAATCGCATCATGAAGTGAAGAGTTTCCGGATCGTGAACGTGCGCATCGAACAGAAAGCCGTTCGACGAAAATGTCTCGCGATACGCATGAACGACCCTGGTCAGGATGACAATGACGTCGATATCGGATTCGGCGTCTCCTCGGTCAAAGGCGTGGGAGCCGAAAAAGAAACAGAAGCACGGCTGCCCATATCGTTCCACAAGCGTCGCCAGAATCATCTGGGGGTCCGGTGAATTCATAGGAGACAGCGTCAATTTGACCGCGGATCAAGATGTCGGAACGGCTCCGCGGTGGAGCGGCTGCGAATCTCGTGCAGCACGTCGATCGCGATCTGCCGATCGGTAATCCGGAGCTCCGCCCCCATCATGCGCTTTCCCATGAGAACAACGATACCGTCGGGCAACGCCTCACGGATCGCTGCGGAAATCGCCGTGGGGCGATCAATGATTGCTTTCAGACGGCCGGGTGCCACATGAGCAGCGCCTTTGAGCATTGCCATCACAAGGGAGGCCGGATGCTGGTCCCCCGGCTCATAACTGGTGAGGATGCAGACGTCTGAGCCCTTCAGCGCGGCCATGGCCAACGATTGTAGCTTCCCCTTGTCGGTTCCAGCCGAGCCGCCAATCATACAAACGATCCGCCGGGACCCGGCGAACTCCCGCACCGCGGCGAGTGCGACCTCCACGCTCCACGGCGCGTATGCCTGATCAAGGTAAACATCGACGCCGATCGCGGTCGGCAGTCTTTCCATGCGTCCAGGCAGCGCCCCCACCTGCTGTAGGAGAAGGACGGCCTCTTCCGATTGCGTTACGCCGGCCACGATTGCCGCCGCTGCCAGAACATTCATGGCATTGTGCCGCCCGATCAGCGGGAATCGAAGGTCCTGACCATTGAGCCGCAAGGCAATACCCGCGGCATCGGGGGAGTAGCGCTCCGGCGCTACATCCGCGGCGCTCAAACCAAACGTCACCACCCGGCCCAACGATGAACCGGCGAGCTCGCGGCCGCCCGGGTCGTCGTTATTGAACGCACAGAGCGTCCGCGGCGATTTATGGAAGCCCGTGTCCGTGAACAGGCGGACGTTTGCAAGTTGTTGCGCTGCCCCACCGCCGGTGCCGGCATTCGTGAACACAAGCGCATCGAACTGCAATCCGAAGAGCCGTTCCTCTTCGACGCCGAACGACGTGAGCTCGAGAACGGCATGCGTACCACCCTGCCCACGGAGAGCCGCAAGAAAGCTGTGCATTGACAGCGCGTCCGGCGTCGAACTGGTGGCAGGAAGCTCGTACTCCGGTAAACGGAGAACGAGGGAGCTGACCAGGCCCGTCCGGAGACCGGACGCGCGAAGAGCACCCTCGATGAGATGGCATACGGTGGTTTTTCCTTTTGCGCCGGTGACCCCAATGAGCGTCAGTTGCTGATGCGCATCCCCGAACATCCGCGAACATACGCGGGCGAAGGCTCGATTGACGTTGTCGACGATTGCGTAGGAAACGTTCGCCGGAAGCGTCGCCTCTTCTTCGTCGCCGGCTTCGAGCACGACGTACCTGGCTCCCTGGCGAGTCGCGTCAGCCGCGGAGATGCGGAACAGCCACGATCGCAATTTAAAGAAGACGTTGCCCTCTGCGATTTGGCTGGGCGCGACACGAACCGACAAGATCTCAGGATCGCCGCCTGTTCGGAGGATCGTTGTGCCGGCAAGGAGCTCGTTAAGTGACAGCATACCGGCCTCCGGCGCTCACGAATCGATCGAAGGTCTCCCGTCACCCGGCCATCGTGGCGGAACGGCTGTCTTTCCGCATGCCGCCGACAAGAACCAGTTGCAAGGAAAGCCGGCGACGATCTCACGTGTCAATAGAGTCACCACGGGATTGCAGTAAAGACGGGGCTGCGGAGCAAGCTCCGCAGCCCGTTCAACTGGAGGCTCGATTACTAACTGCAGGAATTGATGGGATTGAACCACTGCCTATATTGACAAGAGGCCGTGGCGTCGTTGTCAGTAGAATCGTGGCAGTTTTGTGGACCAACGGTGCACCATGTGCCGTCCTGTCCACCAGAGCAACTTCCGCCGGTCGTAAAACCGTCCCAGCATATGCCCGAGTTTCCTGAGTGCTGATTGTCTGATAGACACTGCTCACAAGCAACGGCACTCGTCGCCGTGGCCAGTGCCACGGCCCCGGCCGCAGCCAACATGAACATCCTTACCTTATTCGCGTCCATAAACTCTCCTTTGGCCTTTCTTCGTCGCACCTACCGCTTGCCGGAGGTGTCGCCGCTTTGCATACTGATGTCCTTATGCTCCCCCGAAGCAATACGGATTCTGGCTATATTGGGAAGCGCCCCGGCCCCGCCACTGGCGAGCACATCGAATGCCGCTGCCGAATCGACCCGAACTACGGACCAGGATCCCGCGGGAACTTTGGGAATGGTGAATGGAGCATCCATCCTACGTAGTTTGTGAGCGGCCCACGAGAGATCGAATAGCCCGCCATCTGGCGCGAGAAGCCAGAACCGATCCCTGCTTGCGCGATCCGACCAATTCGTAATCGTCACCATGGACGTGCCCGCCGGGAGGGCGAACTGTGCATCGCTCACCGGAGCGGTGATGAACGTTCCGATTGCGCCATCGACCGCGGTCACACCGCACTGCAGCCGCTCGGGCGCGGGATTCGGGAAGTGCATTGAGAACTTGCCCCAGGAATCCGTCTCGACGTAGCTGGTTCGAGGGATGTGGTCACTCCCGGAGTAGATGCAGTCCACTTCTGCCATGCCGGCCGGGTTACCGGCGTTGTCGACCACGGTTCCCTGGAGTGTGGAACCGGCATCGAGGTCGAGAGAGACCGAGGCGGGTTTCGCCGCTGATACCGCGATCGTTTTTTCCGCGACCGATTCATCTTTCCCCCGCGCTCTGACCAGCCACGTCCCATCCTGCAGCTCGTCGAGCTGGACCTCGCCGATCGAATTCGTCGTTTCCCTTCGCTCGAGCTGAACGAGCTGGCTCTGTTCAGGCTGGCTCTGCTCAGGAGTGCCGGAGAGCATGGAGGCGGTGATCAGGACATCGGCGGCAGGTTTGCCTCCGGAAAACACGCGGACGGACAGCGAGCCCTCGGGCAACTCGATTTCGATATTCTGGGATGTCTCGTCTAGTTGAATCGGAGCAAGCTCGGTGTCCGGATCCGACGGCGAACGGCGTGCCGCGACGGCGTAGAAGCCGGGACGCGGTAGCATTGTGCGAAATGCCCCCCCCCTCCTTCGACATCACTCGGCGAACGGTGGCACCCGGGCCGGGCGGGTCGGTAAACGAGATCGAGGCTTTCACTCCGTGGCCATGCGAGGTGAGGAGCCCGGACACAACGAGCGGCTTGATCACCGGTTCGAGTTTTTTCTTATCGCCCGGCTCGATGGTCAGGGTCGTGACATCGACCTGCTGTAGCAAGCCACTCAGCTTAACGTCCACGAGAATCCGCCAGGATCCCGGATTCAGGCCAGGGAATACGGCTTCCTGATGATCGCGAGTCAGCTCGGCAGACCGGCTGTCCGGCTTCCCGCCGTTTTCACCCAGAGCGATGACGTCGGTGATCTCGGCATCAGCATTGTTGTTTTTGAAGTCATCTCCGAAACGCGGGATCACAGTGAGCGATCCGGACTCCGGCAATGGCAGCGGATCGATGACTTCGCGCTTTCCCGGATCGAGAGTGCGGGTGACGGTTCCCGCGAGTTTCGTCGAATCTTCAGCGCGGAACGTGATCTCTTCGCCGACCGGCAGGCCCTCCATCACAAGCCAGCCGTTTCCTCCGGCGACCTGTTTGGCGGCTACGATTAAATCGCCCGGACCTCGATTGACGAACGCTGTTACCAGGGCTTCGGCAGCGTTCGTGCCATCCGACTTATGAATGACGTGAATCTGCGCGGACGCGGCGGCCTTGAGGCGATGCGCTCCGAGCCAGACCAGTTCACGGGGGCGAGGCGCTGCGCGGATGACCACAGGTGAGAAGCTCTCAAAGCGCAGCAGCAGCGCGCGGCAGCCGACCAGCAATGGAAGAGCGACATCTCCGTTCTTCCGCACGTTGACGGGCAACACATAACTCATGTCGCCCTGGCATTCGTCGAACCTGGCGTTCCCGTGAGAGGGCAGTGGCGCAGGCTCGGAAATACTCACTTTCAATGTTCCGTCCGCCTTCGGAAACTTGATTCCCGCAACCGCCGGAGCCTGTTCTTCGTTCTCCTCGATATGTCCTCGCTTGACGCCCAGAATGACTTCTCCTCCGTTTGTGAAGAAGACGTCTTCCGGCGGGACATCCGCGTCCGCATAAAGAACTCGTCCACCGAACACAATTTCGGACGCCGCCGGAACCTCTTTTGCTCCATTTGCCGTCCGAATAAACGCATGCAAACCTTGGGTAGCCGTCTCCCAGGGCACGAGCACACGGACATTTTTGGACGCCAACGGTGGGATATCCGGCAACGTAATTCGGATTTCCTTGCTGTCGTTTCTGCTCAGGGTTACGTGCCGGAGGATCACAGGTGAGGTAAATCGCCCTGGTTCGGGCCAGCTGGCAACGAGGTCGTACTCGCCGGCGGGCTGCGATTTCCATTCAATGGCCGTCGTTTCCGCTTCCCGCCCCCATACCCTGTCTTGCCAGTCGGCGGGAATGGATGTTTCGATTCGCGTGGTCGGAACGAGAGTAAGAATCAGTTCAGGAACGGGCCGATTGGTCAGAACGCGCAGCGACGATCCGCGCTGCAGAGTCGTCGGCGGCAGCGGTCCTTTCGCCGGATCCCATATCACCCACGCCGCCTCGTACCCGGGCGCCTCTACGAGCATGGAACTGCCCTTGATCGGCACCTCGAGCTTCCACCAGCCGTTTTCATCCGTCGTGGTCGACATATGTCCAGCATGTTGCCGGGCCAGATGGCTCAAATTGCCCAGCAGGAAGGGCGGAACGATTCGTGGGGTGCGGACTGTGGCGCCCTTGACCGGCCGGCCTGCGCCATCGACAACGGTCCCGATGAGCTCGACTTGTGGATGCAATTCGATGGTGACTTGACCGCTACGCCCGTCGGCGATTTCGACACTGCGCACCGCCGGATAGAACGATGGGGCCTCGGCCAGCACTACATAACGTCCGGCAGCGATGCCTTCCCATTTCGTGTCACCGTCAACCATCGCCTCGACGGAGGGCCGATGCGCCGGCTGGTCCAGACGGACCAGCGCCATGTAAACGCCATGGACCGGAACCGGGTCGTGGCCCGGTACGGTGCTGTGAACGGTGATGTCGAGGCTTCCGCCAGCCAGGGGAGCAGCGTTCGCACCTACACAGAAAACTACGAGAAGGAAAAAAAGGCAAAGCCGATGCTGCAGGCCGGATCCGACAGCCTGTCTGTCGGTTTTCGTCCGACCTGTCATTTTGGGAAAGTCTCCTGTGGCAATGGACGTAGAAATCGAAGTGAGCGAATGCATCATACTATAGGGGTGCCCTTCCTGCGTAACGATGCCGGTGTAAAGTCCACACACACGCATGAATGACGCCACATCTGATCAATCAGCCGACGCCGTCGTCGAACTGCTCAAGAGTCGCATCGACCGGACGATGATCCGCGAGAACCTTCGCAAATCACACGACGAGCGCCTTTTTGCCCTTGAGAGCATCATCGTCTTCATTCAGCAGCTTCATTCACCAGGTTCCCATCCGGCGACCACCCAGTTCAAAGCGCTGCTCACCGCTCTTCGCGAAAACGACGTCTCGTTCGTCATCGTCGGTGGTGTCGCCGCGGCATTGCATGGCGCGGCTCGGATCACGTATGACCTGGACATCGTCTACGACCGATCCTTCGAGAATCTGCAAAGCCTTATTGCCGCGCTCGCTCCACTTAAGGCCTACCCTCGCGATGCACCTCCGGGGTTGCCGTTTCGACTCAACGAAGAGACTTTGAAACGTGGTCTGAACTTCAAATTTGCGACGGCGAAAGGCGCGATCGATCTCATGGGCGAGTTGGCCGGGGTTGGGTCGTTCCCCGTTGTCCTTACTCATGCCACCAGGGCCGACGTCTCCGGGAAACCCTATCTGTTCCTCGATCTCGACACGCTGATCGTTGCCAGGCGAGTAGCAGGCAGGATGAAGGATCTCGAAGCAATCGCGGAGCTCGAGGCGATCCGGGAAGAGCGAGTAGGCGCCTCTTAAAACCGCATTCACGCGGAGACGCGGAGAAACCGGTTGAACGCAGCGTCCCCGCGGCTGCGCGTGAAACGTCTACGAGCGAATGCGCAATCGTTTCGGATCAATGCGTAAAAGTTCCGCATTCGTCCGTATCTGATTCGTATACGTGCGTAATAAGTACGTATGCGTGCGAAAAGTTACGGATTCAGTCGTAATTATTTCGCAAGATCGCGTTATCATTTCGCATTCATGCGTTCTGATTACGCATGAAGACGATCTGGAAACGACATGAGCAAAAGGAAACGCGTCATGAAGACAATCGCTGACCGGACCGCGGATACCGGCGATCTTGATCCCCGTATCGAGCGGGCGCTCGAGCAACTGCGCGGGGTGTACGAGATCCTGCCGGAGTTCGTCCCTACGCCGGTCGAAGGGCTCACGCCGATGCGAACCGCCGGCACGATTCCGAAGGCCTTCCTCGAAGCGAGCGCCTTCACGGTGGAGCACGACCCGTCAATGCAGGCGCCTACAGGTCTCGATCCCGCCAGGACTCGCGAGGTGATCTATCGAAACCTGCGGTTCGAGGCGGTCGCCCGCGCGGCGGAGACGCTGGCTCGGGACATTCGCTACAACATGCTGCGGGAGCGGTGGGAGGTCGTGCAGCAGGCATTGCAGGTGTACAGCCTGGCCAAGACCGCGATTCGTAACCCGCGAGGTGCGTCGCTCGTCGCTCACGTCCGTGCCATGAAAGCAGCGCTCGGGCCGCGCGGTCGCCGGCGCAAACAGAAAGGCGCGGCTCCGGAGCCCGAGAATCCGTAATCGCAGGCGGCGTATCGGAGTAGTCGATCAGTGGATTAGTAGATCGTGGATTAGAGGTGACACGTTCGTCCTGGCACTAATCCGGGACCGGCGTTCCGACTCACTGATCCACTACTCTACGAATCCACTAATCCACTGCTCTACGGAAAATAGCCGCGCGGGGCTCGCAGCTGCTGGCCCGCGCTCGAGAGCACCTCCAGCGCGTGCCATTGATCGGCTGCCGACGGGTCGGAGTAGAAGGCGAGCTGGTATTGATTGCGGAGCTCCTGCGCCAGTTTCGCGTAGACGTCGGGCAGCTCGCGTTCGGCTTTGATGATGAAGTACGTTGCACCCGTGTCCTTTGCGATGTTCTGGAGGCGGTGGGCTTCGACGTAGCCGACGCCGAAGCGCATCCAGCGAGTCAGCATCTTGTTCTTGATGATCGGGTAGATCGGCACGCCGGCGTAGCGGGCGTAATGGACGAGGTGATCGAGCGTGAAGTGGCTGCCCTGGTCGACGCCGTCGGTGAGGACCACCAGCGCGTGGCGTCCGGGCTGCTTTTGCAGTTCGTACAGCATCTCGATGGCGGTGTCATAGAGATGCGTCTCGCCGGACGGTTTGACGCGATCGACGGATGCCGCGGCGGCGTTGAAATCGTTCGTGAACGGCGTCAGCCAGAATGTGCGTTGATTGAAGCCGACGACGGCGATTCGGTCCTGCGGACGGAGCAGTCGTTGCGCGAATTGCCGCGCGGCTGTCTTCACGACCGGCAGTTCTTCGAGCATCGATTCGGAGTAGTCGATCAGCAGGATCACGTACAGCGGCTGATCGGAGGCGGGAGTGAGCGCTTCGATTTTTCGCGGCGTGCCGTTGTCGAGCAGGGTCAGTTCATTCGCGCGCGGGGCGCGGTCGCCGCCGACGACGGAGAGCGGGATCTGCTGGACGGAGACGTCGACCTGCTCGCTCGGATTCGTTCCGAAGAAAAAGACATCGTTCGCTTCGCTGCCATCGCTGGCGTGGACTGCCACGCGTGCATAGACGGCGTTCGGAAATTTCGCGCCATCGAATGGAGCGGTGTACGGCGGGGCTGTCACGCTGGCGATCTTTTCTTCGCCGACAAAAAAATCGACGCCGTTGATTCCGAGCTGCTGCGGTTTGACAACGCTCGCTTCGAGGACACCGCGATTGGCGTGTAGCCGGACGCGGAACGGCGGACGCGGATCGTTGACCACCATCTCGTCCTCGCCGGCCACGTTGCCCTGCGCGTCGTAGCCGACGGCGCGGATGCGAAGGCGGCGAATGTAGTCGCCGATCTTCACCGGCAGCACGATCATCCGGCCCGAGCCTTCCGAGTACTTCACGCCGTTGATGAAGAGCGCCACGCGCACGACGGGATCGGTCGTCGACACCGGCACGGCAAGATCGCCGTAAACCAGCGATGCTGGCTTTTGCGTGATCTGCACGCTTTGCGCGAAGGCATTGCTTGCGGCGATGAAGAACAGAAGAGCGAGCAGTCGTCGAATCACGACGCGATCAACGTGAAGTCGCCCTTCGAGCTTCCGGGCTTGCCGGTGACCTGCTCCATCGTGCACTGGCGCGGCTTCTTTTCCGGCCGCCAGCGCAGGAACTTCGAGCCGTGGCGGAAGCGGCCCTGCGAGAAGTAGTCGTACTCGACTTCGCAGACCAGCTCCGGCCGCAGCGGCTCCCACTCCGCACTTTTCCCGGTGGCCCAGCGCGACGGTCCGCCGGGAACGCGCACCTCGAACGGATTTTTGCCGCGAAGCGCTTCGAGCTGTTTCGTGAGCGCGTCGCGCTCGGATTTCTTGATGCTCGAACTGTGGCCGATGTGGACGAGGCGTCCTTCGTCGTCGTAAAGACCGAGAAGCAGCGAGCCAACCGCGCGCGTCCCTTCGAGGTAGCGAAAACCTCCGACAACACAGTCCGCCGTTTTGAGGTGCTTAACCTTGACCATTCCTTCGCGGTCGCCGGAGTGGTACGGCTCGCCGAGTCGCTTGGCCATGACGCCGTCGAGTCCGGCGCTGCCGAATTTGTTGAACCAGTCGTTCGCGACTTTCCGCTCTGTCGTCGCAGGCGAGAGACGAATCAACGATCCATCGGGGACGCTTTCGAAAAATCGCTCGAGCAGTTCCCGGCGTTCTTCAATCGGCTTCTCGGCGATCGTCTTCCCTTTCATGACCAGCAGATCGAACGCGAAGTAATGCGCCGGGATCTCGGCGGCCAGCTTGCGGATGCGCGACTCCGCAGGATGGATCCGCTGCAGCAGATCATCGAACGACAGCCGTCCGCCGACCGGGACGACGATCTCGCCGTCAATGACGAAATCCTTCATCTTCAGCTCGCGCATCGCCTCGACGACCTCGGGGAAATACCGACCGAGCGGTTGTCCAGCCTTCGACTGCACGGCGACGTCATCGCCGCTCTTGAAGATGATGGCGCGGAAACCATCCCACTTCGGCTCGAACTGCCATCCATCGCCGGACGGGATTTTGTCGACGCGCTTCGCCTCCATCGGCGGGTAGAGCGGCGTGATGGGGAGATCGAGCTTGGGGAAGCTGGCGGTCGTGATTTTTGGAATAGGCATGTTTGGTTTTAAAAAAAGGCTTTTCACGACAAAGGCACAGAGAAGACTCTTTGTGCTCTTTGTGTCTCTGTGGTGATCAAGCTTTTGATTTCGCGGACTTCTTCTTCGGCGGCACTGTAAACACCTTCATCAAATCAAACCTCTTCTTCCCAACCGCGACCGGCTTCCACAAATCACCGACCTCGGCCACCCGCTCGCGGACGTTGTCGATGCGAAAGTCCTGGATGTCGATGCCTTCTTCGATCTCTTCCCACGTCACCGGCGTCGAGACACCGGCGAATGGCGTGGGACGGACGGAGTAGATCGAGGCTAACGTGCGGCCCCAGGCGTTCTGGTTGTAGTCGACGAGCACGCGCGCGTACGGGCGCTTCACCTTGCGGTACTCGGCGGTGATGATGTTCGGATGGCGCGCCTCCAGCTCGATGGCGATCGCTTTTGCGAACGTCCAGACCTCTTTCTGCAGAGGTCCGTGAACGATCGGGATATAGACGTGAATCCCTTTCGAGCCGGTCGTCTTCGCGTAGACCGGCATGCCGAGGTGCTCGAGGATGTCGCGCACGCGCAGGGCCACTTCGCGAATCATTTTGAAATCGGCGCCTGGACCGGGATCGAGATCGAAGTGGAGGTAGTCGGGGCGGTTGTAATCGTCGCAGGGCGCGTACCACTGGTTGAGATCGATGCAGCCGAGGTTGATGAGCCAGAGGAGCGAGGGGAGGTCCTGCACGATCGGGAAGTTGACCATCTCCGAATGCATGATCGGACAGATCTCGATCCACTCCGGCCGCGGCTCCGGCGCGCGCTTCATGTAGAAAAAATCGCCCTCGGCGCCGTTCGGGTAGCGCTTCATCACCATCGCGCGGCCGGCGAGGTGCGGCAGAAGGTACGGTGAGATGTCGGCGTAGTACTGCAGGAGATCGCGCTTGGTGATCTTCAGCGTTTTCCAGAACAGCTTGTGAAGATTCGTGAGCCGCACCTCGCGCGCGCCGAATTGCAGCGTGAGATCGGTGGCGTCGGGATCGATGACGAGACGTTTTGCGGCGGCCACACCGCGAATTGTGCAGCGGTTACGCCAGACTCACCAGCCCTCGGGGATTTTTCCGTTGCCGGTGGTGCGATGCCGAGGCGCGTCGAGCGTGGTGCATTCGAGCTCGCGATTGGCGCGGACGGCGCGCAGCATCAGACCGCCGCGCGACATGTCGCCGAGTCCCGCGAAGGCGGCGGGGAAGCGCAGCCGGTGCTCGAAAACGGGCCAGAGGATGTCGACGTACTTGCCGCTGGCGACGCTGCCGAGGAGAACGACTTGCGCGTCCGATTCCAGTTTGTTCGCGAGAGCGCGGGCGTGCTCTTCGAGCGGCTTGCGGTATGCGCGCGTCGCGACGTCGACCGGCGTGCGTGACATCACCTTCATCCGTTCCGGCGTGACCCGCCAGTCGGGCGGAACGAGTCCGAAGCCGGGCGCGATGATGTAGACGCCGTGATCGCCGAGGGCCGGCGACGGCTGCGCGAAATGCATCGCGTAGCCGATCTTGCCGCGGAAGTAGAGAGAGCTCATGAACGCGAACGCCATCGCGATCGGCACGCCCTCGGGCGACCGATACATGCGCGCCGCCTCGAAGTTCGCGCGCGGCGACGTGAACTGTTTCGCGCGAATCCCGCTCGTGCTGGCGGGCGAAAGGAGGAAGATTTTGGGCGGCACGGGTTGGAGAAACAGTGCCGGTTCGCGTAGTCATCCCGTAGAATTCGCCCATGCTGATCAAAGGGATGACAGAGCAGGAGATCCGGGTGTTGCAGGAGTTCCGGAGGCTGGCGGTGGAGTCGCTTGGAGTCGCGGCCATCAAGGCCATCAAGCATCCGGCCGGCGGCGGCGAGGCGCCGGCGTTCTCGCTGGTCGACAAGGGAATGCTTGCTACCGACGCGGCGAGAGAGAACTTCTCGCTGACTGAGAAAGCGAAGGAGTTCCTCTCGTACGACCCGAAGCCGGAGTTCGAAGAGGCGGGTGCAGTGGCGGCAGAGCCGGTGGTCGTCGAATAAATGCACACGAATCGGTGCAATCCATAACTCGCTTAAATTCAGCAGTTTAGGTGCCTGTAGCGATACGCGGAATGCTAGTTGCGCGCGTAAACGCCATTGACTCAGGAACTTAGCTGTCGTAGCATGCGTCGCCGAGGTTGGAAATGAAAGATGGCGACAAAGCAAAAGCCAAAGCAGCCAAAACCAAAACCTCAGGGAAAGAAACCAGCAGCAAAAGCTCCGCAAAAGAAAAAGGCGGCGGCAAAGCCGTCCGAGCCGGCAGCAAAAAAGAAAACGGCGCCTCCAAAGCCGACGGCGCCAAAAGTGGCAGCGCCAAAGCCAGCGCGAAAAGCAACAGCAAAGCCGCCCGCGCCGAGCCCGAAACCATCTCCTTCACCAATCCAGCCATCGAAAGCGCCTTCAACCGCGCCGTCAAGAAGTATCCCAACGCCTTCCGCCGCCTCACCGACTGACGTTGGCAGCACGCACTATCTCAGTGTCGCCGATCTGGTTGAGATTCATCGCGCGGTCAGCATCGAGTTTGGCGGCAATCAGGCGCATCCCGGCGTCGTCGAGTCGCAGTTCGGCCTGCTCAACACGGTGCAACGGCCGCAGGTGACGATGCTCGGCCGCGAGGCGTACGGAACGTTCCCCGACAAAGTGGCCGCGTTTCTCTTCGCGCTGCTGATCAACAGTCCGTTCAAAGGCGGCAACCGGCGCGTCGCGCTGGCGTCGCTGTTCGCGTTCTGTGAGCTGAACAACCGCACGGTCGACTCGCGCCTGCTCGACGAGAAGGCAGCCGAGAATCTCTTCAAACGCGTGGCGGGGCATCGCGAGCTGGGCATCCCGCCGGAAAACGTTTTCCGCGAGATCCGCGAGACGATGACGCGCGCCATCATGCCGCTTTCGTAAGTCGGCACGGCTATTGATCTTGCTCCTCAGCAGGAGGATTCAATGGCTACAAAGAAAAGCAGCAAATCGGCGAAGAAGGGCCCCGACGCGATCGCCCTTCTCAAAGAGGACCACAAGAAAGTAAAGGGCCTGTTCGCAGATCTCGAGAAGTCGTCGATGCGTGGCGGTCCACGGGCTCAGAAGCTCGTCGCGCAGATCGACAAAGAGCTGACGATCCACACGACGATCGAGGAGGAGATTTTCTATCCCGCCTTCCGCGACGCTGTCCGATCGAAAGACGACAAGAAGATGTACTTCGAGGCGAAGGAAGAGCATCACGTGGTCAAGCTCGTTCTGCCGGAAGTGAAAGAGGGCGGGATGGCTGTCGAAGAATTCGCGGCGAAGTGCAAGGTCCTGAAGGAACTCGTCGAACATCACGCCGACGAAGAAGAGAAGGAGATGTTCCCCGAGGCGCGCAAGGTACTGAGCCGTCCCGAGCTGCAGGAGCTCGGCGACCGGATGGCGGCGCGGAAGAAGGAACTGGGCGCGTAGGGGCGTACAGCTTCTCAGGCGTCTGTCGCGCGCGCGGCCGGAACGCTGGCGTCTCGCCGGCTGGCTCGGCTGCGTCCTCGCTGCCGAATGGGAGGCTTGCGCGGCCGTTGTGTTACCAGCGAAATTTGAGGGTTGCCGGTTCGGCGGCGAGACGCCGCCGAGCCAGCCGGCGAGGACGCCAGCGCTCCATTGCGTTCGCCGGCTTACGCCATCGCGCAACCTCTATTGTTTCTTCTCTCGCTGCTCGCGTTCGTGCATGGCCGCGTTGATGCGGCCGAGCAGGATGCGTGCGACGCGCAGATCGTGCCCGGCGTCGATGAGCAGGATGGTGATGTCGCCGCCGGCCCAGAGCAGTCCGGCCAGTACCAGCAGCCTCGTCGCTTCGCCCAAAAGCGTCATGAACGCCGCGACGCCGCTGGTAACGACGCCGGTGATCACTTCGCCGAGCAGCATGATCAGCATCAGCACCGCGAGCACTTTGAACAATCGCGCGATGTAGCGCAGCGCCACGTACGGCTCGAGATCCTCGGTGCGTACTTCGTTGTCAAGCGCTCGCTTGTCGCCGGCGCGCATCGGCGGCGCGCCGCACGCCGGACAGACGCGCGATGGATCGGGACGCGCCGCGCCGCATTCAGGGCACGTCGCTGTTGGTTTGGTTGCTGCTACTGCTTCGACCACGGTACCTCCTGCGTAGTGGTCAGTGGCCAGTAGTCAGTGGTCAGGATCGAACGCGATGCGCCGTTTTTCCTGATCACTGGCCACTGACCGCTGGCCACTTTCAACTCATCCACTGCCCGTTCCGCGCCACCTTGCGCGATAGCCGCGCACGTCGATGTGCGTGAACGGGCCATGTCCGCAACATGCGGAATAAACGCCAACTCCGCCGACCAGCGACGGATTCTTTCTCTCCACGCGTTCCACTGCCGCCATGACGACCTCGGCGTCCCTCACATCGACGCGGCCATCGCCATTGAGGTCGTCCATCATTCCGTTGCCGTCGTTGTCGACAAACGTGTCGGACGCATCGCCGTACATGTGCCGGCTCAGGTTCGCGCGCCCTTGCGTATTGCCGCCGCCGTGGTTGTACTCCGGCGTACGGAAGCCGCTCATGATCTGGTAGTGGTGGACGGGATGGCCCATCGCTTCCAGCTCCTGGATCGTGAGCTCTAGCTTGTCGAGTAGTTTCGGATTCAGCAGCAGGTACTTCGGCCAGACGTTCGGCTGATCCTTGGTGAGGAAGTTGCGCAGCTTGAAATGGGCCGAGATAGGTGTGTCGGCGTTCTCCCGCGTCACCTCGATGAAGCCGTTCGGATTCGCGTAGGCCGGCGTCTTCGGCGTTCCGCCACTTTCGAATGGCCAACTGCCGAGGTAGTAGGTGCCAATGTGGCCGGCGTGCTTTTCGGAAAACGGGACGAGCGTGATGACGTTGAAGTTGTCGAGCTGGCGCATGGCCTGGTTCAGTTGCACGGCCATCTTGTAGACGCCCGGCTGGTCGGGGGCGGTGAAATCAGAGGAGACTTTGTCGGGGCCTTCGGTCAGCACCGCTTTTGCGCCGCCGGGCGCTCCGGACGCGATCGGAGCGCCGGGGGTGACGGTAGTGAAGTAGACCTTCCCACTGTGGCCGCGCAGAGGATTGAGAAATCCGAGCATGGCGTCGTCGATGAACGCGGTCGTCGGTGCGTCCGGCTGAAAGATCTGCGTCGCGATGGGCGGAGCTGGCGGCGGAGGGGGCAACTTGACGCCGGCCTCCTTCGCCTCGCGCTCCATTTCGCGCTGGTCCTCGTACGCGGTGTGGATCGCGCCGATCCATCCCGTGACGTACAGCAGCACGACCACGACGGCGATCCAGGTAAAGATGTGTTCCTGCCGCTCGTTGAGACCGCGGAAGATGCGATGCCGCGCACGCGCACGCGGAAAAAGGTGAGGCGACTCCGTCTCTGCCACGAATGGCCGAGGTTCACGACGCATGCCGTGGAGGACGCGGGCTACCGAAAGGTTTCGCGCAAGATGGCGAAGCCGAAGGTCTGCAGCATGTCCGACGGCAAAACCTCCAGCGCGAGCGCCAGTTTCAGAACGACGGTCAGACTGGGAACCTTGTCGCCGCGTTCCACCTGTCCGACGTACGTCGTGGTCAGGCCGGAACGCTCCGCCAGGTCCTCCTGCGTCCACGCGCGTCCTTTGCGGACGCCGCGGACGACTTCTCCGAAGATTGCTGCCTCGCGCGCTTTCGGCACATGTGGAAGTAACAATTGATACTGAGTTTTTGTCCAGTAACGACCGTTACCGGCTGCCGTCACCGGCCACGATCCTCGGCGTGCGAAACGCAGCGCCGAGCGTCACTCCACGGATCGTGGATTGCCCGTTTTCAGATCAGAATCAGGTCGCCCGCACTGATCGCCGTCGTCTCGTTTCCGCTGCGCAGAAGCGCGCGGCCATGCTCGTCGATCCCGCCCCACGTTCCTTCGACGGTGCGCTCGCCGATGACGCAGTGGATGCGATCGCCGTGTTGGTGAATCGAATAGCGCCGCCATTCTTCGAGTACCGCGTCGCGTTCGAGAGGCTGGCCGAGGCGCTTGTCGAGATGTTCGATGAAGGCCTCGGTCGCGACGTCGATGCCGTGAAAATCGCTGGTGAGCTCCGAGATCGCAATCGCGTTCGGGCGGCTATCGTCCGGGACTGGCTCGACGTTGATGCCCGTCCCGATCAGCAGGAACGCTCGCTCCTCGTTGATCCGCGCCTCGATCAGGATGCCGGCGATCTTCTTTCCGCCGACGAGGATGTCGTTCGGCCACTTGATGCGCGCATCGATCCCGAACACCTCGCGCAGGTACGACGCCACGATGTTGGCGATCGCCAGGGGCACGAGCGGCAGCTTGTCGACCGGCAGCGGCAGCAGCGTCGTCGCGTAAATCCCTTTGCCCGCCGGCGACGACCACTGCCGCGAATTGCGGCCGCGCCCCGCGAATTGCTCGCCGGCGATGATGATCCCTTTCGGCAGCGACAGCTCGTTCTCGATGCACTCGTTCACGATCCGGCGCGCCACAAGGTTCGTCGACGCCACGCGCGGAATCACTGCGATCGATTCGATCGTAGTCAAGCGGTCGACGATGCGGCGGGTGTCGATCATCCCTGATTCTGCATCAGCTTCTCGATACGCGCCCGCAGTTCCGCCTGGCGCGCACGGGCGCCTTCGACAATGGCCGGCGGCGCATTCTTCATGAACTGCTCGTTGACCAGCTTCGCGTCGAGCGATTCGAGTTCCTTGCGGCTCTTCTCCAGCTCGCGCTCGGTCCGCTCCTGCTGTTCCTTCGTGACCACCTTCTCCGGAAACTCGATAGCGATGGTGAAGCCTTCGACGACGTCGTGATGCGCGCCGGCTGGCGGATCGGTGTTGACGATGACCTCCGTCAAACGCCCAAGATCGATCAGCAGATACGCATACGCATCGAAGAATGCGGCGTCGCGTCCCTCGGCGCGCACGTAAAGTTTGAAACGATCCTTCGGCGTGAAACCGCGTTGCGCACGCGCGTCGCGGATCGTTGTAATCATCGATTGAACCGCGCGAACCAGCCGCTCGGCCTGCGGATCTTCGAGGGTCTCCTCCGCCACCGGATACGGCGCGACCATGATCGACGGCTCCACGCCGCCCAGCTTCTGCCAGATCTCCTCGGTGATGAACGGCATGAACGGATGGAGGAGCCGTAGCGAACGGTCAAGCACTTCGAGAAGTACGCGTTTCGCGCGCAGCTGGTCGTCGGCAGAGCCGTGCCTGCCGAGGAGGACAGGCTTGACCATCTCGATGTACCAGTCACAGAACTCGTGCCAGAAGAATTGGTAAATCGCGTTCGACGCCTCGTCGTAGCGGAAGTCGGAGAGCGCGCGGTTGACGTTGCTGGTGGTCTGGTTGAGGCGCGAAAGAATCCAACGCTCGACGCTCTTCAACTCGTCGCGGTCGATCGGCTTGGCCGCGGCGATCGTTGTGTCGATGTGCATCATCGCGAATCGCGACGCGTTCCAGATCTTGTTCGCGAAGGCCGCGTAACCCTGCATGCGCGACTTCGCCAGCGGGATGTCGCGCCCCGAGGCGAAGATCGCCAGCGTGAAGCGGACCGCGTCGGCGCCGAACTCGTCGATCACGTCGAGCGGATCGATCACGTTCCCCTTCGTCTTGGACATCTTCTGCCCGTGCTCGTCGCGCACGAGGCCGTTGAGGAAGACCTGGCTGAACGGAGCCTCGCCGGTGAATCTCAGGCCGAACATGATCATCCGCGCCACCCAGAAAAAGAGGATGTCGAAGCCGGTGATGAGGACGTCCGTCGGATAGAAGATCTGCAGGTCGGCGGTGTCGTCCGGCCAGCCCATCGTCGAAAAGGGCCAAAGTCCCGACGAGAACCAGGTATCGAGTACGTCGGTCTCCTGCGTCATTTGCGCATCGCCGCATTGCGGACACGACGCCGGATCGTCGACCGACACTGTCATGTGTCCGTTCGCGCAGTAGAACGCCGGGATGCGATGGCCCCACCACAGCTGGCGCGAGATCGTCCAATCGTGGATGTTCTCCATCCAGTTGAAGTAGGTGGCTTCCCAGCTCTGCGGCAGGATGCGGATCGTGCCGTTGCGCACGGCGTCGATGGCCGGCTTCGCCAGCGGCTCGATTTTCACGAACCACTGCCGCGAGATCATCGGCTCGATGACTGTCTCGCACTTGCCGTGGATGCCGATCGAGTGCGTGTAATCCTTGACCTCTCGCAACGCGCCCGATTCGCGCAGCATCTCGACGATCTTCTTGCGCGCCTCGAAGCGATCGAGTCCGGCGAAGTCCGGCCCCGCGGCGTCGTTCATCTTGCCGCCCTCGTCGATCACCTGCAGTTGATCCAGATCGTTGCGTTTGCCGGCTTCGTAGTCGTTCTTGTCGTGTGCGGGCGTGACTTTGACGACGCCGGTTCCGAAAGCGGGATCGACGAGGATCGGATCGGCGACGATCGGAATGCGCCGGTTGGCAATCGGCAGGATGGCGTCGCGGCCGATCACGTCTTTGTATCGCTCATCGTCCGGATGCACTGCGAGTGCTGTATCGCCGAGCATCGTCTCGGGACGCGTCGTAGCAATCGTCAGCAGGCGATCTGAATCGGCCACCGGGTAGTCGACGTAATACAGCTTCGAAGCGCGCTCGACGTACTCGACCTCCACATCCGAAATGGCCGTGCGGCAATGCGGACACCAATTCACCATGGCGATGCCGCGATAAATCAGACCGTCGTCGTGCAGCTTCACGAACGCCGTGCGCACGGCGTGCGCGAGGCCCTCGTCGAGCGTGAAACGGAGGCGCGTCCAGTCGGCGGAGCTGCCGAGGCGTTTGAGCTGATCGACGATCTGGTGGCCGTACGATTCCTTCCACTCCCACACCTTCTCCACAAACTTCTCGCGCCCGAGGTCGAAGCGGGAGATGCCCTGCTTGTTCAGCTCGCGCTCGACGATCATCTGCGTGGCAATGCCGGCGTGGTCGGTGCCGGGGAGCCAGAGCGTGTTGAAACCGCTCATCCGCTTCCACCGCACGAGGATGTCCTGCAGCGTGTTGACGAGCGCGTGGCCGATGTGCAGCCGCCCGGTCACATTCGGCGGCGGGATGACGATCGAAAACTTCGGTCGTTCGCCATCGAGGAGCGGCGTGAAGAATTCGCCCTCTTCCCAGAATGCGTAAAGCCGCTGTTCGATCTCTTTCGGCTCGTAGCGCTTATTCAGTTCCTCATCGGTCGCCATCGGAGCGCGGATTATAGGCCGCGCTCTCCGCCCCTCCGCGGTCTCCGCGTGAAATCGTTCCCCCTGCTGCAAGGTTCCGAACTCCCACATGATCCTCGGCATCGAAACCTCCTGCGATGAAACCGCGGTCGCCGCCCTCGACGACGACGGCAGCGTGCGCGTCAACCTCATTGCCTCGCAAATCGAACGTCATCAACCATTCGGCGGCGTCGTCCCCGAGATCGCCTCGCGCGAGCATCTGCAGCATCTCTTTCCGCTGATTACGCGCGCGCTCGCCGACGCGAAGTTGAGTTGGAAAGACATCGATCGCATCGCGGTCACCGCCGGCCCCGGACTCATCGGCGCGCTGCTCGTCGGCGTCGCCGGCGCGCAAGGCCTCGCGTACGGCCTCGGCATCCCGCTCGTTCCCGTCAATCACCTCGAAGGCCACATCTTCTCGCCGTATCTGCAACGCGAAGGCGCGTCGATCCCGTTGCCGGAACGGTTTCTCAGTCTCGTCATCTCCGGCGGTCATTCATCGATCTACGACGTTCGCGATCGCGTCATCACGATGCTCAACCGGACGCGCGACGACGCCATCGGCGAAACCTTCGACAAGGTCGCCAAGTTCATCGGCCTGCCGTATCCGGGCGGTCCGCAGATCGAGAAGCATGGGAACGAAGGCCGCGTCGATCGCAAGCGCTTCCACTTCGCGCTGCCGCAGTTCAACGAGAAGTCGGCCGACTTCTCCTACTCCGGCATCAAAGCGGGCGCGATCCGCCTCGCGCGCGAACACGGCATCAGCGCGAGCGGCGATCCGCAACTGCTGGCCGATTTCTGCGCCACGTTCCAGGAAGCGCTCATCGATCAGCTATTCGACCGGCTGGAGGTCATCTGGTCCCGCCTGGATGCTCCAAAGCCAACGGAAGTGGCGGTCGCCGGCGGCGTCGCCGCGAATACGGCAGTACGCGAACGTTTGGTCGCATGGGCGGAAAAGAAAAGCGTCATCGTCCGTCTCCCCGAGAAGCGCTACTGCACCGATAACGCTGCGATGATCGCCTTCGCCGCGCTGCAAAAACCGGAAGCCGCGACCGATCCGCGCCGCGTGTCCGCGCGTTCGCGCGTGCAGTGAAACCTTTCCTCGGAGCGCTCGTCCAACATTGTGAGCGCGAAAAAGACCTGATCTCCTACCCTCTCCTCGATTCGCCCCGCCATCGCTCAGGCGGGGCGATTCTTTTTTGGGAGCAGAATGGGCGGATGAAACGAATCGTCGTAGCCGGCGGCAGCGGATTCATCGGTGAGCCGCTCGTCCGCCGCCTCCTCGCCCGCGGCGATGACGTCGCCGTTCTGACGCGCAACGCATCAAACGTCCGCGCCGGCCGCGCCGTCGGCTGGAAACCGCCATCGCAAGGTATTTGGCCCGACGAAGCCGCCAACGCGGACGTCGTCATCAACCTCGCCGGCGAAAACGTCGGGGGCGGACGCTGGACCGCCGAGCGCAAGAAACGAATCATCGAGAGCCGCGTCGCCGCCACGAGCGCGCTGGTCGAGGCGATGTCGCGCAAGCCTGATCACACGAGGACATTCATCAGCGCCTCGGCCACCGGTTTCTACGGCGACCGGGGAGACGAATCGCTCGACGAGACCTCATCCGCCGGTATCGGCTTCCTCGCCGAGGTCACGAAGCGATGGGAAGAGCTGGCGCGAGGTGCTGAGCCATTTGCGCGCGTCGTCGTCCTCCGCTTCGGCGTCGTCCTGGCGAAAGACGGCGGCGCACTCGCCAAACTTCTCCTCCCGTTCCGCCTCGGCGCCGGAGGTCCGATGGGCAGCGGCCAGCAATGGATGCCCTGGATCGGCCGCGACGACATCCTGCGCATCATCGAATGGTCGATCGATCGCGATGCAACGCGCGGCACCTACAACGCCACCGCGCCGAATCCCGCGCGCAACCGCGAGCTCGCCCGCACCCTAGGCCGCGTCCTGCACCGCCCGGTGCTTCTTCCTACACCCGCTTTCGCTCTTCGCCTCGCCCTCGGATCCGAAATGGCCAACGAGATGCTCCTCGGCGGACATCGCGTTCTGCCGAGGCACGCACAGGAGGAGGGATTCGAATTTGCCTATCCCGACCTCGAGCCCGCTCTAAATCACGCCATCTCCGGCTAGAATGGCGGCCATGGCAGAAAAAGAACAAGGCACCGTCAAATGGTTCAACGACGCAAAAGGCTACGGCTTCATCGTGCGTGAGCAAGGCCCCGACGTCTTCGTCCACCACGCTTCCATCATCGCTGAAGGCTTCCGCACACTCGGCGAAGGCGACCGCGTGGAGTTCGAAGTGGTCGAAGGGAAGAAGGGCCTCGAAGCCAAGGACGTCCGGAAAATCGGGTAGCTCTGGGCGAAGAGGTTGCGCGCGTGGGCGGCGTACTCGGCGCAACGGAAGCGTAGCCAATCGGCTGGGAAACAAATTCAGGTCGCTCTACAGCGCATGAAAGCTCGTGCTACGACGAAATCGTTCGCCCTTGCCCTGAGTCTGGTGCTCGCGGCCAGCGTGCTCGCTCAGGAGTCGTCAACGTTCGAAGTATTTGACAAAGCCGAGAGTAGCAGCCCTTGGACGCAGAGTCCTTCCGCGTTCCGTGGCTTGGCGTTCGGCGCGTCAGAGAAAGACATGGCTGCGGCTTTCGGACCAGTGAAGTGTCGCGATGAGAGTTACGACGGAGCTCGTTACCGCGAGTGCCGAGCGATCAAGAACGAAGCTCGGTTCATCGTGAATGGCGTCACGGTCGAAGATTTTTATCAATTCAGCGACGGGAAACTAGTCGCTGTGCGCTTCTATCCGCAAACATCCATGGGAGCGATCCTAGCAACTCCGAGTTACAACGACTTTCTTGCGGCGTTTTCAGACAAGTATGGTCCCCCCACGTCGACCTGGAAGATGCGAAACAAGGGCGTTCGCTCCGCGCGATACAACATGTTGGGAGTTCCGCTTGGCCCGTATGTGCCGTACGAGTTCATCTCAAGGTCATCGGAATGGCGGAACGCCTCGATGCTCATCACGCTGCATGGCGACGGTACTGATCGCTTCAACTTTGCACTGATCCAGACAGCCGACTGGGAGCAGCGCAAGAAAGACGCCTCCAAGAAACCTACGACGGCTTTCTAAGCCAACCGACGACCTCAAGCACTTTCGCGTAACTTACGCTTGACTTTCGCTCCGTTACCGCCTACATTGCTTCAACGAGGCGGAAATGACGTATTTGACTGAGCGTCAGCGCGACATCCTGCAGTTCATCCGGGACTTCCAGAAGGAGCGGGGGGTAACTCCGACTCACCGCGAGATCTGCGATCACTTCGGATTCTCTTCGTACGGCACCGTCTACAAGCACCTTTCGTTGTTGCAGAAGAAAGGGCTGATCAAGCGGGACTGGAATCAGAAGCGGGGCGTCGAGGTCGTCGAACAGGCAGCGAAGCCTGACGCCGCGTCCGCTGGCGTTCTCGAGTTGCCGTTCTTCGGTTACATCGCCGCCGGCCAGCCGCTGGCCGTCGAAATCTCCGACGAAACCATCACCGTCCCCGAGCGGCTCACCAGCCGCGGCGAGAACTACGTGCTCAAGGTGCGAGGCGACTCGATGATCGACGACGGGATCATGGACGGCGACTACGTGATCATCGCCCGGCGCGAACGCGCCGAGAACGGCGAAATGGTCGTCGCGAACGTCAGCGGCGAAGTCACTCTCAAACGTCTCTACCGCGAAGGCGAAAAGATTCGCCTCCAGCCTGCCAATTCGATGATGCATCCGATCTACGCCGCTGCGCGCGATGTCGCCGTGCAGGGAGTGGTCGTCGGTCTGATGCGCCGTTTCTGATCGCGAAAGTGAGGACTCAACATGGATCTCGTACTCAAACTTCGTGAAATCCGCCGCCTCAAGGGCCTGAGCCAGAAGGATGCCGCGCGTCTCTCCGGTGTTGGTGAGAAAACCATCAGCTCGTTCGAAACGGGCGAGCGGGTCGGCGCGATGAAGCTCTGTCAGCTGAAGCGGCTGCTCGCGGTCTATGAAATGACCGAGGCCGAATTCTTTGGCGGCGGCGTGGAGAAACAGATCGCGCCGTGGGAGCTCGACCCGGAGCAATTTGCAACCGCGCGGCTCATCGACGAGCTGCAGTCGCTGCCGAAACATTCGCAGCGTTCATTGCTCGCCAAGTTCCAGCTGATGATCGAGACAGTCTCTGAAGTTCATGAGCCGCGGCAGAAACGTCCGCCGCGTTACATGCGCGACGATCCTGATTGGCAGATGATGGCCTCGCGGAACTGAGCCAGCTGCCTGGCTCGATACACTGTTGGCCCGAGCCTTGGGCAACCAGCGCCGCCGGGCCGTGCCGGCTCAGTGGAGAAGTTCGGCGCCTTGCATCCCGGCGTCCCACATTTCGACTCGATTGCGGCCGTGATGTTTCGCGGAGTACAGCGCCTGATCCGCGCGGTCGATCAGCATCGAGGCGCTGAGCGCGGCTTCCGATTCGATTGAGTCAATTCCGGCAATTCCGATCGAAGCGGTGACAACGACCGAGTCGCTGCCGACTTCGAAGCGGCTCGCCGCGAGCCGCTCGCGAATCCGTTCGGCGACCACGGTCGTGTTGCCGACCTTCGTCTCCGGCAGAACGACGCAGAATTCTTCGCCGCCGTAGCGGCCGGCAACGTCGTAGACGCGGCAACTGTCTCGCAGCACCTGGCCGACAGAACGGAGCACGCGGTCACCCGCGCTGTGGCCGAATGAATCGTTCACCCGTTTGAAGTGATCGATGTCCAGCATGATCAGCGACACCGGCGAGCGATGACGCAGGGAGCGGTTCATCTCGCTGTCGATCTTCTCCATCACGTACCAGCGGTTGTAGAGGCCAGTGAGCGCATCGCGTGCGGAGATTTCGGACAACGCGCTGTTCCGACGAAGCAGCTCAGCGTTGGTAGATTCAACGTTCGTCAATTGTTCCTGCAGTTCGCGCACCCGCTCGTCGCGTTCATCGGCGAAGCGGATCAGCAACGCGATCTCGTTGACGAGCTCGCGCGACGCGGCACCCAGCGGTTGCTCGAACACGACCGAAGTCGACTGCGTCAACGCGAAGGAGCGCGCAGCGTCTGCCGACGCGGAGTCGACGATCGTCAGTTTCTTCTTGAATGAGGCGGACAGCGACCGCACGATGCGGGCCGCCGCGTCTTCGGCGATCCTGCTCATTCCGCACACTCCCACTCGACTGGATCGGCGGAGTATCTGAAGACGGCGCGATTCCGTCAAGCTGTGATTACGGCAACAGCGGTCTGGCCGTTCAGCGGTGTTCGATGCGGAAGCGGTTCACGCCTGCTCGAATCTCGTCGCCGCTTTGCACCTTCGTGTTTTGGGCCGGCAGCGTATTGAGATACGTGCCGTTGCGGCTGCCAAGGTCGCGGACGCGAATGGCGCCGTCGGGATCGGGTCCGACTTCGAAGTGGCGGCGTGAAAGAAACTCGTCGGGGACGCGCACGTGACCTTCGCGGCCGACGACGAGACCGCTGGGCGGAACCTCGAACTCCTGACCGTTGAGCGGACCGCCGATGCAGATCAGAACCGGCCGCGCCGACGCCTTCTGCGCCGCGGTGCGCTGCGTGATCTTGTGAAGCAGTTCCGCCTCTTCGATCGGCGCTTTCACGTCGAGACGAATCGGCTCGACGGCAATGCCCTTCTCATCTGTCGGCTCGATCGTCACAAGAGCGCTGCCGACGCGCAGAAGGTGCATGCCGTCGGTGATCACAGCTTCCTTGATCTGTTGTCCGTCGAGGAACGTGCCCATGTGCGAATCGGCGTCGCGGACCACGAGATCGCTTCCGTTCATCGAGATCGAACAATGGCGGATCGACAGTTCCGCTTCCGCGAGCTCCACATGGCATCCGGCACGACCGATCCAAAGTGGATGCAGACCGATCGTGAAGACGGTGTTAATCGGATTATGAGCACCGCGGGCAATCACACGGATCGATCGCGGAACGCCGAGCGTCGGCGCCTGGTGCGGATCAATGGCCGGTACAGCCGCCGGGGTGTCGTTGCGCTCCACCTTGTACGGCTCGAGGTCGACCTCCTTTATGCCCTCGGGATTGCCGAGGCGCGCGAGGAGCGCGGCCTTGCTGCCGGAGAGCCATTCGCCGCACGCGCAGGTGGCGATTGAGTTCGGCAGGCGGACGGCGATCACGCCAGGCACGTCGTACGCCTGCCCGCACTTCGCGCAACGGATGAGGGGCATGCGCGGATGATAGCGCAGCGCCATACGCTACACTTCCGGCCATCCGCATGCTCTCCGGCGCTCCATCGGAACTCCCGCGAAATCGCGTCGGCCTTCGCGCCAAACTGGTTCTCGCCTTCGTCCTGCAAACGTTCCTCATTGCGATGCTGGTCGTGGGCGTAGAACAGTGGCGAGTGCGCAGCACGGTACAGAACCACTTGCTGGATCGCACCGAAGCATTCGCCCGCACCATCTCGGTCGCTGGCGATCTCGCGATGAAAAACGGCAGGCTCGACGAGCTTCGCGCGATCGCAAAAGATGTCAAATCGCGGCCATGGATCGACTATGCCGACTTCGTTGCAGCGGACGGGCGCATCGTGGCTTCCCAAGGCACGCCGCCAGCTGGTCTGGCGTTGGACACAGGACGGACGGATCTACGCGACACAGCCGGTGAACCTCTGCATCAGTTCACCGCTCCATTCGCCAGCGGCGGCGGATCGTTCCGACTAGTAGCGAACGAACGGGAAACTCAAACGGTCATCGACAGGCTGCGCTGGTCTAACCTACTGGTCGCGCTCGTGGCGTTAGTCATCGCAATCGGCCTGGCGTGGATTGGCTCGCGCTTCATCATCCGGCCGGTTCTCCATCTCGCCGAGAACGCGCGCAATCTTTCGAACGGCGACCTCACGCAGCGCGCCGAAATCGGATCGAGCGATGAGATTGGCGATCTCTCCTCCGCATTCAACACAATGGCCGCGAACCTGGAGAAGACCGTCTCCAAACTGGTTCGCTCGCAAGCGCAGTTGAAGACCGTCGTCGAAACGGTCGGCTCGCGATCGCGCACCGTCGCCGAGCGCGTCGATGAGCAGCGCTCGATGATCGACAGCACCTACCACTCCATCGATCAGCTCAACAACGGTGTCCGCAAGATCACCGACAACGTCGAGGCGCTCTCCGCGGCGTCGGAGGAAACGTCGTCGTCGATGCTGGAGATGGTCGCGTCGATCGAAGAAGTGAGCCGTCACACCGACACGCTCTACAACTCCGTGGAAGACACCGCCTCGGCCACCGGAGAGATGGCGACCTCGATCAACGAGGTCGATTCGAACGTCGACTTCCTTTCGAATTTCGTCACGGATACGTCGTCGTCGATGGTCGAGATGAGCGCGTCGATCGCACAGGTCGAGTCGAACGCGGCGAAGTCGTACGACCTCGCGCTCGCCGTCGCTGACGCCGCCGAGTCGGGGATGAAAGCTGTGCGCGAGACGATCGACGGCATGGAGCAGATTCGCCATTCGGTCTCCGAGTCGAACGCCGTCATCACGCGCCTCGGCGAACGTTCCACGGCAATCGGCAAAATCCTCAACGTCATCGAAGACATCGCCGAACAGACCAACCTGCTCGCGCTGAATGCGGCCATCCTTGCCGCGTCCGCCGGCGAGCATGGCAAAGGGTTCTCTGTCGTCGCCGCCGAGATTCGCGATTTGTCGGAACGAACCGCATCGTCGACGCGAGAGATCGCGAATCTGATCCGCTCGGTGCAGGACGAAGTCGGCAACGCGCTACGGTCGATGTCCGCCGGCACGAAGCTCGTGGCAGACGGCGTCTCGCTCTCGCACGAGGCGGGCAAGGCGCTCAACAACATTCTCGAGTCGTCGACCAAGGCCTCTGAGATGGGGAAAGAAATCGCCGCCGCAACTCGCGAACAGGCCAAGGGAAGCGAAACGGTCACGCAATCGGTCGGGCGACTGCAGGAGTTGGTCAGTCAGATCAACAGTGCGACGACGCAACAGGCACAGGGCTCGGACCACATCATGAACGCGGTCGAGTCGATGCGTGAAGTCACGCGGTACGTGCGCCAGGCGATGGTGGAGCAGCGCTCCGGCTCGTCGATGATCTCCGCGTCGGCCGAGCGGATGATCGACATGATCCACGAGATTTTCCAGGTCGCAGCCGGCCAGGCGATGGAGAGCGAAAAGATCGTCGCGACGATGGAGAAGGTCCGCGTGATCGCCGAGGGCAACGGCAACTACGCCATGGAAATGGGCGAGTCGCTGACGCTGCTCTCCGAGGCAATTCGTGGTCTCGACGAAGAAATCCGCCGCTTCCGCGTGCGGGGATGATCGCGCTGCGCGGACGCTTCACGCGGCGCGGTGGCGGCGCGATCGTCCACTTCGACCATCCGCCGATTCCGGACGTGATCCATTTCGCAGGCGCGGACTGGCGCGCCAAACGCGAGTTCCACATCACGCTTGCCGGCACCACGACGATGCGGCTCCTGACGCCGGATCCTGATGACGTCATCAAACGCGCGGCGCGGCGGCTCACGTTCCGCATCACGCCTCGGGATGAGTTCTGGCACGTGCGCGAAGAGAAGACACGAACGATCATCCGCATGTGCGACGTCAGCGGCGCCGACGAGTTCTTCGCCGCACTCGAACGCGAATTCCAGACGGTCATCGAACGTCCGCCGTATCACGTCACGCTCTACACGATCGGCACGTTACGCGGCATCGGCACTGCCACGCGCGCGGAGCTGGAGCGCCTCGGCGAACCACTCACGGCGCCGGAGCGGGACGCGCTATTGTCGGTCATACAATGAACGCCATGCCCGACCGCGCCGTCGAACTGCGGCTGATCACGTTCACCGTCGGTTTCGAGACGTTCGTGCTCGACATCATGGGCCTGCGGCAAATCATCCCGTACACCGGCTCGACGACGGTGCCGACCGCGCCGCCGTTCATCGAAGGCATCATCGTGTTGCGTAACGAAGTGATCCCGATCGTCGATCTGCGCTCGCGCCTTTACCCGCACCTGGAGGAACGATCGGACCAGCCGCTCGTCCTGATCACATACAGCAGCGCCGGCATCATCGGCATCAAAGTCGACGCCGTCCGCCGCATCGTCAACGTCAGCACGGACGCACTCCTCCCGCCGCCGCCGATCATCCGCGGAATCCGCGGCGAGCTTCTGATCGCAATCGTCCCGTACGAGGAGGAGGTCTATCTCCTCATCGACATCGAGAATATTTTGAGCGGGGTTGAAAAGCAGGAGCTTGCGCAAGCGGATCTGACTCCGCAGGTCGTTGAAACGTCCTCGTAGAAATGTCGGGGCTGGTTTCACTCCGCGCCTCCGCGTGAGAACGGTTTCACGCGGGGCGCGCGGAACGCGGAGGAGATCAGTCCGTCTCCTCGCCCGCCGGCACGTCGCTTCTCTGATCGTTGCGGAATCCCCACGGGCAGTGGCGGCAGCCGGATTCGCAGCAGTAGCCGCGGTCGCGGAGGAACTTCTCGGTGAAGACCAGGAACGGGCCTTCGTAGTAGAAGTCGATGCCTTCGATCAGCGCGGGCATGGCGGCAACGATATTCCGATATCCTTCGCGCGTGTTTGCGCGGACGCGTCTCCTGCAGATTGCCGAGGGGATGAAGGGGCGGCGGATCGTCGTGTATGGAGACATCGTCGCGGACCGGTTCATCTACGGCACGCCGAAACGGATCTCGCGGGAGGCGCCGGTGCTGATCCTTCGCCAGTATCGCGACGACACGCTCCTCGGCGCGGGCGGCAACGCCATCAACAACATCCAGTCACTCGGCGGCGTGCCGATGCCGGTGTCCGTTCTCGGCAACGATGCACCGGGGCAACAGCTCCTCGATTCGATGGCGGAACAGGGGATCGATTGTGCCGGCGTCGTCCGCGCGGGACGCTACAACACGCCGACGAAGGTGCGCATCCTCGGCGGAATGCCGCACGCCAGCCGGCAGCAGATCGTTCGATACGACATTGAGGATCATTGCGACTTGACCGAAGCCGAGGCCGAACAACTAGGCGGCGCGTTGCAGGAGCGGATGGCGAACGCGGACGCCGCGCTGATCAGCGACTACGGCTACGGCGCGGTGACGCAGCCGCTTGCGGGCGCGCTGACCTCCGCGGCGGCGGGAAAGCCGGTGACGCTCGACTCGCGCTACGACCTGCTGCGATTCTCCGGCATCACCGCGGCGACGCCGAACGAAGAAGAAGCGGCGGAAGCGGCGGGAACGTCGCTCTTCAACGGTGACAACGACATGCGGCTGCGGCAGGCCGGCGAAACATTGCGCGAGAAGCTCGGCAGCGAAGCGTTGCTGATCACGCGCGGCAGCCGCGGTATGGCGCTCTTCGAACGTGAGCGCGCCGACCCGATTTTCATCCCGGTCTATGGCACCGATCAGGTTGCGGACGTCACGGGCGCCGGCGATACGGTCATCGCCGCGTTCACGCTGGCGCTGGCGGCTGGCGCCTCGTTCGCCGAGGCCGCGAAGATCGCCAACTATGCGGGCGGGATCGTGGTCATGAAGATGGGAACGGCCACGGTATCGAACGACGAACTGCGGCGCGCGATCGAACGCGACGAGGCGCTGCCCGAGTGAACGCGCCGATCCTCGGTGAACGTGTGCTCGATGAAGCGCTTGCGGGCGAGCGTGCTGCCGGACGGACGATCGCGTTTGCGAACGGCTGCTTCGACGTTTTGCACGTCGGGCACATTCGCTATCTGCAGGGAGCGGCGAAGGAAGCGGATATCCTCGTCGTCGGAGTCAACGGCGATGAGTCGGTGCGCGAGCTGAAGGGTGCAGGGCGGCCGGTGATGAACGAGGCGGAGCGCGCCGAGATCATCGCGGCGATTCGCGGCGTTTCGTACGTGACCATCTTTCGCGAGCGTAGCCCGGCACGGCTGATCGGCGATTTCAAGCCGGACGTGCATTGCAAAGGGACCGACTACACGCCGGACAGCGTGCCGGAAGCGGCGGTTGTGCGAACGTATGGCGGGCGCGTCGCGATTGTTGGCGATCCGAAAGATCACTCCACGACCGAGCTGCTGGAGACGATGCGGCGGCGATGACCGACGCCGCGCCGCCGCGCCTTCTGGTCATTCGTCTCTCCGCCTTTGGCGACGTCATTCACACGATGCCCGCCGTCGTGGCGCTGCGCGAGGCCTTGCCGCAGACCGAGATCGCATGGGCGGTCGAGCCGGCGTATGCGGAGTTGGTCGAGACTGTCGCGCGCGTGAACGCGATTCGCGTCTCGCTGAAGCGCTGGTCGTTTGCGCGCATCGCTGCCGCGCGGCGCGATGTTCGCGGCTTCTCGACCACCATCGATTTTCAGGGACTGATCAAGTCGGCGTTGATCGCGCGCGTCAGCGGCGCGCGCGATCGCTATGGTTTCGCACGCGACGTCATTCGCGAGAAGCCGGCCGCGCTCTTCGTCAACCGGCCGGCGACGATCGATCGGTCGAAGCACGTTGTCGAATGGAACGTGGATCTCGCGCGCACGTTCGTTCCGGCCATCTCTCGCGTACCCGAGGTCGATTTCGCTCCGTTTGCAAACGACGCGAGCGGTGAACTGGCGCGATTCGCAAATCGTGTCGTTCTGCTCCCAGGAGCGGGCAAGCCTGGAAAGCAGTGGCTGGTTGAGCGATTCGCGGAGTTAGCAAAACGCATCGGGAGTAACGCTCTTGTCGTCTGGGGACCGGGCGAAGAAGAACTCGCGCGAGCCATCGGCGCCGAAATCGCGCCGCCGACCAACTTCCGCGAGCTTGCGTTCGTGTTGCGCCACGCCAGGCTCGTCATCGGCGCCGACACAGGTCCGCTGCATCTCGCTGCCGCTCTCGGCACGCCTCTCATCGGCCTCTACGGTCCGACCGATCCCGCGCGAAACGGACCGTACGGCCAGCTCGATTGGGTCGTGTCGTCATACGCAACGACCAAGTCGATGCATGACGTCGCCGTCGTCGACGTCATGCATCTGATACAAAATAAACGCGCGTTGACGCTTGTGTCCGGCGGAGCGTAAACTCGCCGGTCACGAACCGAAATCGCTGATGCCCCGCAACTTCCGACCGAATCCGGCGCGCTCCCCGCGACGCGCACCGGCCACCCAACTATGAGCGTACGTCTTGGCGAACTATTGACGAAAGCGAGCCTGATCACCACCGATCAGCTCAAAGATGCCCTGAAACTCCAGAAGGAGACCGGTGGCAAGCTCGGCGAGACGCTCATCAAGCTCGGATTCGTGGCCGAGGAAGACATTACCGAGTGTTTGTCGCAGCAGTTCGGCGTGCCTTCCATCAACCTCGCGCACTTCGAGATCGACTCGGCGGTGATCAAGCTGATCCCGCCCGACGTGGCCCGCAAGTACAACATCCTGCCGGTGAACAAGACCGGCGCCACGGTCACGATCGCCATGGCCGACCCGACGAACGTCTTCGCCATGGACGACATCAAGTTCATGACCGGCTACAACGTCGAGCCGGTCGTCGCGTCGGAGCTCGGCATCAAGGCGGCCATCGACAAGTACTACGGCACCACCTCGTCGCTCGAACTGAAAAAGGTCATGGAAGACCTGCAGCAGTCCGAGAGCGCCGATCTGGAGGTGCTGGAAGAGGAAGAAGAATTCGACCTCGCCGCGCTGGCCGACTCGGCGGAAGAAGCGCCGGTCGTCAAGCTCGTCAACCTGATCCTGACGGACGCCATCAAGCGCGGCGCATCCGACATACACATCGAGCCGTACGAGAAAGAGTTCCGCGTGCGCTTCCGGATCGACGGGACGCTCTACGAAATCATGAACCCGCCGCTGAAGCTGAAGGACGCGATCACCTCGCGCATGAAGATCCTGGCGAAGCTCGACATCTCCGAGAAGCGCCTGCCACAGGACGGCCGCATCAAGCTGAAGATGAAGCTCAATGACAAAAACAAAGAGCTCGACTTCCGCGTCTCCGTGCTGCCGACGCTCTTCGGCGAGAAGATCGTCATGCGGCTTCTCGACAAGGACAACCTGCGCCTCGACATGACCAAGCTCGGCTTCGAGCCGGAGTCGCTGGTGCGCTTCGAGGAAGCGATCTTCAAACCGTGGGGGATGGTGCTCGTGACCGGTCCGACCGGATCCGGGAAAACGAACACGCTCTATTCGGCGCTGTCGAAAGTGAATTCGCCGGAAGTGAACATCATGACCGCCGAGGATCCGGTTGAATTCAATCTGCCCGGGATCAACCAGGTGCAGATGAAAGAGTCGATCGGCCTCAACTTCGCGGCCACGCTGCGCTCCTTCCTGCGGCAGGATCCGAACATCATCCTGGTCGGCGAGATCCGCGACTTTGAAACCGCGGAAATCGCGATCAAGGCCGCGCTCACCGGGCATTTAGTCTTATCGACTCTGCACACGAATGATGCGCCCTCGACGATCAACCGCCTGATGAACATGGGCATCGAGCCTTTTCTCGTCGCCACCTCCGTGCAGCTCATCGCCGCGCAACGGTTGGCGCGCCGCGTTTGCGCGAACTGCAAGGAGCCGGTGGAGATGACGCCGCAGGCGCTGATGAACATCGGCTTCAAGAAAGATGAGGTCGGGACGTTCACCGTCTACAAGGGCCGCGGCTGCGACAAGTGCAACAGCACCGGCTACAAAGGCCGCGTCGCGCTGATCGAGGTGATGGCCATCGACGACACCATCCGCGACCTGATCCTCTCCGGCGGAACCGCCATCGACATCAAGAAACGGGCCGCGGAAAACGGCATGATCAGCCTCCGCCGCTCCGGTCTGATCAAGATCAAAGACGGCACGACGACGATCGAAGAGGTCGTTCGGGAGACGATACTGTGATTGGGGAGTAGGGTGTTGGGAGTGGGGAGTGGGAGAAAAACGAACTCCAACCCCCCACTCCCACCCCCCCACGCCCCGGAGAAAATATGCCGGTCACACTTCATCAGCTACTCAAGACCATGGTCGAGCGCGGCGGCTCGGATCTGCACGTCACCACCAACTCCGCACCGCAGATTCGGATCGACGGCAAGCTCGTGCCGCTCGACATGCCCGTGCTGACGGCGCCGGAGACGAAGCAGCTCGCCTACTCCGTGCTCACCGACGCGCAGAAGCATCGTTTCGAAGAGAACCTAGAGCTCGATCTCTCCTTCGGTATCAAAGGGCTAGCCCGTTTCCGCGCGAATATCTTCAACCAGCGCGGCGCCACCGCCGCCGTCTACCGCCAGATCCCCTACGAGATCCTCGGATTTCGCGAGCTCGGTCTTCCGACCGTCGTCGAGGAGATCTGCAACAAGCCGCGCGGACTCGTTCTCGTCACTGGTCCAACCGGCTCCGGCAAATCGACGACGCTGGCCGCGATGATCGACAAGATCAACCGCGAGCGGCACGAGCACATCATCACCATCGAAGATCCGGTCGAGTTTCTCCACTCGCACAAGAGCTGCATCGTCAATCAGCGCGAGCTGCACGCCGATACGCACTCGTTCGCGAACTCGCTCAAATCGGCGCTGCGTCAGGATCCCGACGTCGTGCTGATCGGCGAGATGCGCGACCTCGAGACGATCGAGTCCGCGCTGCGCATCGCCGAGACTGGCCACCTCACGTTCGGCACGCTGCACACCAACTCCGCGGCGCAGACCATCAACCGCATCGTCGACGTTTTTCCCTCGCACCAGCAGCCGCAGATCCGCGCGCAACTCTCGTTCGTGCTCGAAGGAATCCTCTGCCAGGCGCTGCTGCCGCACGCCACCGGCAAGGGCCGCGCGATGGCGATGGAGATCCTCATTCCGAACGCCGCCATCCGCAATCTGATCCGCGAAGACAAGGTGCATCAGATCTATTCGATGATGCAAACGGGCCAAGCCAAGTACGGAATGCAGACTTTAAATCAGTCGTTGGCGACGCTGTACTTCAAAAAACAGATCACGCTGCAGACGGCGCTGGCGCGTTCGTCAAATCCCGACGAGCTTCAGGAAATGATCTCGCGCGGCGCCGGCGCGCTCGCGCCGCAGGGAACCACGGCTCCGACCGGCACGCGCCCGCGGTCCGTGTAACCTAGACATTCACGGAGGAGATGATGCCTACATTCGAATGGAAAGGATCGCGCGCCGGAACGATGCAGAGCGGCGTGCTCAACGCCGATTCGAAAGAAGCGGCGAACGAAATCCTTCGCCGGCAGCGCATCGAAGCGCCCTCGATCCGCGAGAAAGGGAAGGAGATCGCCTTCCCGAAATTCGGCGGCGGCGTTCCGCCCCAGCTCATCGCCATCTTCACGCGCCAGTTCTCCGTCATGATCGACGCCGGCCTGCCGCTGGTGCAGTGCCTCGAAATCCTGGCCGGGCAGCAGGAGAACAAGACCTTCAAGCGCGCGCTGATCCAGATCCGGCAGGATGTCGAGTCGGGCTCCAACCTCGCGGACTCGATGCGCAAGCATCCCAAGATTTTCAACGACCTCTTCACGAACATGGTCGCCGCGGGCGAGGCGGGCGGTATCCTCGACACCATCCTCCAGCGCCTGGCGCAGTACATCGAGAAGTCGGTGAAGCTGAACAGCCAGGTGAAGTCGGCGATGATTTATCCGGTCGCCGTCATCTCCATCGCCTGCATCGTGGTGGCGGTCATTCTCTGGAAAGTCATCCCGGTCTTCGCGGCCCTCTTCAAAGGCCTCGGCGCCGAGCTGCCGATGCCGACGCAGATCGTGATCTGGCTCTCGAACTTCATCGCCGACTTCTGGTGGCTCATCGCCATCGTCATCACCGGCACGATCTACGCGCTGCGCCGCTATCACGAGACGTACAAAGGAAAGCGCGTCCTCGACGGCATCATCCTGAAAATGCCGATCCTCGGCCTGCTCATGCGCAAGATCGCCGTGGCCCGTTTCTGCCGAACGCTCTCGACTCTCACCTCGTCCGGCGTTCCCATCTTAGACGGTCTGCAGATCACTGCCCGCACCGCCGGCAACTCGATCATCGAAGACGCGATTATGGCTACACGCAAGTCGGTCGAGGAAGGCAAGACCATCAGCGAGCCGCTCTCGGACACTGACGTCTTTCCGACCATGGTCGTGCAGATGATCGCCGTCGGCGAACAGACCGGCGCGCTCGACACGATGCTCTCGAAGATCGCCGACTTTTACGAGGATGAAGTCGACACCGCCGTGGCCGGCCTGATGAAACTTCTCGAACCGGTCCTCATCGCCTTCCTCGGCGTCGCCATCGGCGGCATCGTCATCGCCATGTACATGCCGATGTTCACGCTGATCGGACAGATCGGGTGACGAGCTGTTAGCTGTTGGCTCTTAGCTCTGAGGGGCGACGCGCGAGTGTCGCCCTTTTTGTTTTACGCTAACGATGCAGCGACATGACCACAGTAATGTTCCTCGCTCTCCTAAGAGCTAACAGCTAAGAGCTAAATGCCCTCCGACGCCCGCATGCTCATCGCCATCCGCGTCGTCGTCGTGACGACGCTGCTGCTCGCGGCGCTGATCATCCAATACACCGTCCGCGAACTGCTGCCGATCAACTATCTCTACACGACGGCGGCGATTACGTACGGACTCACGCTCCTCTACATCGGCGTCGGCTACGTCGCGTCGCGAAAGATCAATCTCATCATTCAGGTTGCGGGCGATCTCGTCGTCGAAACGGTCCTGGTCTACTTCACCGGCGGCCTCGACTCGCCGTTCTCGTTCCTCTACCTCGTCTCGATCATCACCGCGTCGATGCTGCTCTATCGCCGCGGCGGCATCCTCAGCGCCAGCGGCGCGGTCATCCTCTACGGCGTCCTTGGCGACCTGATGCTGTACGGCGTGATCCCGTTGCCTGAGCAATCGTGGTTCGTGCCGACGCCGTGGACGTCGTCGCGGCTCTACCTCAACATGGCCACGAACTTTGCCGGCTTCTACGCGACGGCGTTGCTGACTTCCTATCTTTCGGAGAAGCTCCAGAAGACTTCCCAGGAACTCGACGCCAACCGGCAGAACCTCGCTGAGCTGCGCGCGCTCAATCAGAACGTCGTCGAATCGATCCCGTCGGGACTGATCACGCTTTCCCCCGACGGCGTGGCCACGTTCATCAATCCCGCGGGATGTTTCATCCTCCGACGCGATGCGCACGCGATCGTCGGCCGGCCCATCGCGCAACTCGGATTTTACGCGGACGGCGAGTGGGACGAGTTCCGCGACACGCTCACCGGCGGCTCCGTCATCCGCCGCGAAAAACACGACGTCGCGATCGGCGACGAGCTGCGCACGATCGGATTCGCCGTCACGCCGCTGAACACGATCGAAGGCGCGGCGTCGGGCTACACCCTCATCTTTCAGGACCTGACCGACATGAAAACGCTGGAGGCGGAGCTGCGGCTCAAAGACCGCATGGCCGCCGTCGGCGAGCTCTCGGCCGGCATCGCACACGAGATCCGCAATCCGCTCGCCGCAATCGCCGGCTCGGTGCAGGTGCTCAAGAAGTCCACCGCGCTGAATCCGCAGGAGCAGCGGCTGATGTCGATCATCCTCAAGGAGTCGGAGCGGCTGAATAAGTCGATCGCCGACTTTCTCCGCTTCGTGAAGCCGCAGGAAAAACGTCCCGCTGAATTCGACATCGCCGCAAGTCTGGCCGAGACGCTCGATCTGATGCGCAACTCGCCGGAGCTGACGGCGGGACATACGATCGAAGACGACATCGTGCCGCCGTCGTACACGATCATCGGAGACAGCGATCAGATCCGGCAGGTGTTCTGGAACATCGCCCGCAACGCCGTGCAGGCAATGCCGAACGGCGGAACGCTTCGCGTGACCACCACCGCGGCTGCCGATCACTACAACATCACCTTCAGCGACAACGGCCGCGGCATGAACGACGCCGACCAGCGCCGCCTCTTCCAACCCTTCCGCACAAACTTCCCCACCGGCACCGGCCTCGGCATGGCCATCTCTTACCGCATCGTCCAGGAACACGGCGGCCGCATCGAAGTCATCTCGCACGAAGGCGCGGGCACGTCGATCACGGTGTCGCTGCCGTCATCCGGAGCGGCGATGCGCAACGCGGTGGCGTGAGTGGGGAGTGGGGTGTTACATGTCGCTGACAAGCGTTCGCCTATCGCTGACAAGTCCCGCCCTGTCGCTGACAAGCCCTAGCCTGTCGTCGCTCAGTCCGAGGCTGTCGTGGGTCAATCCATGGACTGACGAGTGACAGGCCCCGCCCTGTCGCTGTCACGCCTTGGCCTGTCGTCGCTCAGTCCGAGGCTGTCGTGGGTCAATCCACGGACTGACGAGTGACAGGCGCCGGCCTGTCGTTCTCAGGCCTCGCCCTGTCGTCTGTAACGCTGCAGCCTGTCGTCGATCAATCCTTGGGCTGTGCAGTTACGAGGTGCCGCCTGTCGTTCCTCAAGAGTCTCAGTGCCGGTCTGTGCCACATCAGCTCTCGCCGCTGGCACCACGCATGGGTATCGGCAGGGTCAATGTGTCACCGACACTCTTGTCTGTGCTGCTGAGGACCGAGACGCCTGTGTAATCGACGGCGTCACCATTTCTTCACACCTTCGGAGGATGGGTCACACATCTCGCTCTCGGTTCCGCTCTTGCGAATCGAGTCTGGCCCCACGCCATCCTCTCTACTGGGAGACTTTCGCCGTCTTGCGGCGAAAGATCGAACGGCTGCGGGCGGGCAAGGTCCTGAACCTCGACCCGCGAATTCCTCGGCACAGGCTGGCCAACCCAGGCCAGCGAGGCGTTCTCCCTATGTGGTGAAACATCGAAAACCGCGAAGGGGTGGGGGGTGGAAGATCGAAATCACGCCCCACTTCCCTCATCCCGCAGGTACTTCTCCATCAGCGCGGCGTTTTCCAGCATCGCCTGAAGCTGCACCCAGTAGGCGCGGCCGTACATCGCGGCCGAGGCGGCGAAGAGAGTGATGTGAAGCCAGTGTGGTGTCTTGCCGGAGGCCACGCCGCCGCCCATGATGAACGTCACCATCAGCGCGGCCATCGCGTACATCGCGGTCGGGAAGACGATCGTCTTGAAGTCTTTAGTCCGCTGTACGACCGCGGCGTCATTCTTCGCGGCGTCCTTGATCTCTTTCCCGGTGCCGATGAAGAAGAACATCGTCATCGATTGCGAGAAGAGTCCTACGATCACGGTGCCCAGCGCGCAGAAGATGTGCGTTGCGATGTGGCCCGGCGAGGCGGTGAAGCCAAGCACGCCGGTGGCGATGATGCCGACGATGGAGAGGAGCGTGGTGATGAGGAGGAACTGGGCCAAGGGGACGCGATTATAGGCACGCGGAGGCGCGGAGCCGCGGAGAAAGGCGGTGGCTTGATAGACTCGCGGCGTGGGGAACAAGTCGTCGTATCGCGATGCCGGCGTCAACATCGATGCGCAGGACGAGGCGTTGCGCGAGGTGCGGCGAATCGCGCGGGGAACGTTTACGCCGCCGGTGATCTCGGACATCGGATCGTTCGGCGGACTCTTTCGCGCGTCATTCGACGGCATCGAAAAACCGGTTCTGGTTTCGTCGACGGATGGCGTCGGCACCAAGCTGCGCGTCGCGCAGGCGATGAAGGTTCACGACACGGTTGGCTACGATCTGGTTTGCCATTGCGTCAACGACATCCTCGTCCAAGGCGCGCGGCCGCTGTTTTTTCTTGACTACTACGCGACGGGGCGACTGCGGCCGGCGGTGATGACGGACGTCGTGCGCGGCATGGCGCGCGCGTGCAGCGAAAACGGCTGCGCGTTGATCGGCGGTGAGACGGCCGAGATGCCGGGCTTTTATGGCGACGATGACTACGACATCGCCGGTTTCATCGTCGGGGTCGTCGATGAGAAGAACATGCTCACCGGAAAGGACGTGCGCGAAGGCGACGTCCTCATCGGATTGCCATCCGCGGGCCTGCATACGAACGGCTACTCGCTGGCGCGGCGCATCTTTTTCGACCAGCTCGGGCACGATCATCAAACAATCCTGCCTGAGATTGGCAAGATCGGCGAGGCGTTGCTGGCGCCGCACGTTTCGTATCTCAAGCCGCTGATTCCGCTCGTCGAGCAGCGTGCCGTTCATGCGCTCGCGCACATTACCGGCGGAGGTCTGACGGACAACGTCCCGCGCGTGCTACCCGACTCTCTCGACGCGCACATCAAGCTCGGTTCGTGGCCGGTCTTGCCGACCTTCCGCTATCTCGCGCAGCACGGAGGCGTCGATCACGACGAATTGCTGCGCGTTTTCAACATGGGCATCGGCATGGTGCTCATCGCCGGAAAAGATCAGGTCGACCCGATCGCCCGCCACTTCGCACAGATCGGCCAGAAGTTTTTCTTCATCGGCAACGTAGTGAAGGGAAGCGGAAAAGTCGTCTACGACCGCCCGCCGGCAGGATTCGCGTCGTGGATCGAGTGAGTGGTCAGTTGCCAGTGGTCAGTGGTCAGTGGTCAGTGGTCAGAAAAAGCGTAGTTCCGCTCACCCTCCACTGACCACTGACCACTGACCACTAGCCACTGACCACTAGCCACTGACCATTAAAAACATGCGTCTCGCCATCCTTCTCTCCGGCCGCGGCTCCAACTTTGCCGCGATTTACGACGCGATTGCTCGCGGCGAGCTC
The DNA here is from genome assembly GCA_035996815.1 of Thermoanaerobaculia bacterium. Classification (GTDB taxonomy): domain Bacteria; phylum Acidobacteriota; class Thermoanaerobaculia; order Gp7-AA8; family Gp7-AA8; genus JADGNZ01. Next base: position 66,804 of record DASYJF010000076.1, read on the forward strand.
GATGCGGAGATCGTCTGCGTCATCTCGAACCGTCCCGGCGCGGCCGGTATCGAGCACGCGCGATCGCTCGGATTGACGGCGCATGTCGTCGACCATCGCGCGTTCGGCAGCCGCGCGGCGCATGAGGCGGAAGTGCTGACAATTCTTGAAAGCGCCCGCCCCGATTTCGTCGTGCTCGCCGGCTACATGCGACTGCTCTCGCCCGCGTTCGTTGCCGCGTATCCGATGCGGATCCTCAATATCCATCCGTCGCTGCTGCCGGCGTTTCCTGGGGTCGACGCGCAGGCGCAGGCGGTCGCGTATGGCGTGAAAATCTCCGGATGCACCGTCCACTTCGTCGATGAGAACCTGGACGCCGGCCCGATCATCGTGCAGCGCGCGGTCGAAGTCCGCAAAGACGACGACGCCTCCACGCTCGCCGCGCGCATCCTCGAACAGGAGCACGCTGCGTACGTGGAGGCGTTGGCGAAACTGGCATCAGGCAACTATCGAGTTGAAGACCGCCGGGTCATCTGCTTTTAGTACGTACTGTTGGCCGAGCCTTGGGCAACCAACGCTGTCGGCCGTGCCGACCTAAAACGGCCAGAACTTCTTCCACCCCGGTTGCTTGGCGACGGCGGTCTGGGCGATGGCGGGCACTCGTCCGATCTGCTGTCCGCCCTGATTCACGACCGCGATTCCGATTTGCTGTCCGGCCCGGACCGGCGCCGTCAGATTGCTCGGCACGAAGCGGACAGTGATGCCGCCTTCCTGCCCTCGCTGTACGAGAGTGCGGAAGTCCATCGCGGCGACGGCGTTGACCGTCTTCGCCTGTCCGTCGGCCACATTTGCCTGACCGACGACCGTGCCCTTCTTCAACGGCACGAGCTGCCGCCAGTGTGCGAACGCGTCATTGAAGAGGCGCGCGGCGATGCCGAACGAGCTTTCGGCGCCTGACGGTGCGCGTGCGCCCATCACTACCGCGATCACTTCCATATCGCCGCGCTTCGCCGAGGCGGTGATGCAGTAGCCGGCCGGGCCGGAGTAACCGGTTTTGATGCCGGTGGCGTCGCCGTAGTAGTCCTTGCTCTTCGGGTTGATCATGTGATCCGGGTTCGTGAGTCCCGAGGTGTAGGTCGCGTTCGTAAACGGAACCCAGGGCGTCTTCGCGTACTCACGCATCAGCGGGTACTTCATCAACTCCTGCCCCATCACCGCGAGATCGTGCGCGCTGGAAACGTTAATGCGCTTCGGATCCGCGCTGTTCGGAAGGCCATGCGGATCGTAGAAGGTCGTCTCTTTCAATCCGAGGGCGCGCGCCTTGTCGTTCATCAGATCGGCGAACGCTTCGGCGGATCCGCCGAGTTTCTCCGCGATCATTTCCGCGGCATCGTTGGCCGATCGGATCATCGTGGCCTGGAGCAGCGTCTGCATCGGGAAGACCTGCCCTTCGCGCGCGAAGATCTGCGAGCCGCCCATTTTGCTGGCGCGCGCGGACGTCGTCACCGGCGTATCGAGCTTGATCTCGCCCGACTGGATGCGCTCCATGGCGATGATGCAGGTCATCATCTTGGCCATCGACGCGGTGGGCAGCGGGACGTGCGCGTTCTCTTCGAACAGCACGCGGCGGCTGCCCGCGTCGATCACGTACGCGGCGGTGTAGCCCTTGCCTGTCGTATTGACCTGCGCGCCCTTGGCGGCGCCGGTCCCTTCTTCCTCCTGCGCGAATGCGGCGGAGGCGATTGCGGCAACAAACAGCACAACGAAACAACGTTTCATCGAGAGCACTCCAGGAAATGAATTTGATTAGAGTTGTTCAGCCTGCGCGCGTTTGGGACGTTTTGTTTCGGCGCGCGAGGTACGAGGGATGGATCCGATGACCGTCCAGTCATGCTTGTGCACGACCACGGGTTCCGTCGTTTTCGGCCACAGCTCGATGGGGATGTAGTAGTAACCGTCGCCGAGGACGCGCGACTTGATGGCCAGGTCGCGCATGCTTTTGCAGAGACCCTTTTTGCCGCGGATCGCGCTTCTTTCTACCATCACACCTGTCTGTTCTCCGACGCCTTGGTAGATGCTGATTTCGGCGCAGAGCGAATTCACTAACGTCATTGATGCACTCCGTTCGGAGGGGTGTTTAGCAAGATGTGAACCATGGGGGTGGGGAGTTGGGCGTGGGGAGTGGGAAGAGGCGTCGCAAGGTTTGCGATTCGAGCTCGACTCCCACCGTCCACACCCTACTCCCCACTCCCATACAATCCGCTGATGGCCGAACCAGACACCAAGAAGAAACGGATGGACAAGGCGCGCTTCCGCGCCGTTCTCAAGGATGCCGGCGAAATCATCTGGCGTTCGCGCCTGCGCCTGGCCATCGGCATTCCGCTGCTGCTGGCCAACCGGCTCTCCAGCATCGTCCTGCCGTATCTCTCGAAGCTGCTCTACGACAACGTGCTCGCGAAAGGGCAGGTCGCGCTGCTGCCGAAGCTGGCCTTGATCAGCGCGGCTGTCGCTCTCTTCGGCGGCATCACCGACTACGCGCTCGCACAGATACTCGGTATCGCCGCGCAGCGTTCGATCACCGATCTGCGGACGAAGTTGCAGCAGCACGTCCAGCGCCTTCCGATCCGCTATTTCGACTCGACCAAGACAGGCGTGCTCGTCTCCCGCGTCATGAACGACGCCGAAGGCATCCGAAACCTCGTCGGCACCGGACTGGCGCAGGTCGTCGGCGGCATCGTCACGGCAGGCTTCGCATCATTCTTTCTCTTCCATTTCAGCCCGCGTCTGGCGTCGATGGTCTTCCTGGCATTCTTCGCGTTCGCCGGAATCATGTTCTGGGCCTTCTCGACGGCGCGTCCACTTTTCAGGAAGCGCGGGGAGGTGTACGGCGACGTCACCGGACGTCTGACCGAAGGCTTCTCCGGCATTCGCATCGTCAAGGCGTACACCGCCGAGGAGCATGAAGAGAATGTTTTCGGGGAGGGCGCGAGGAAATTGCTCAACCTCATCGTCGGCACGATGCGGACGATCTCCACCGCCGGCGCGATGACCACATTCCTCGTCGGTGCCGTCAGCGCGGTGGTGATGTTCGTTGGCGGCCATCAGGTCGTCGATCACAAGATGTCGCCTGGCGACCTGATCGCCTTCACGCTCTACCTCACGCTCGTCATCGGACCGGTCGTGCAGATCGTGTCGATCGGAACGCAGCTCTCCGAGGCATTTGCAGGGCTGGAGCGGATGCGCGAAGTCTTCGGTGAAACGCGCGAAGACGACGAGGACGCGACGAAAACGGCCACGCCCGATATCGACGGCAGCGTCGAGTTCCGCGACGTCTGGTTCGAGTACACAGTCGGCGTTCCGGTGCTGAAGAACATCAACCTGATCGCGCCCGCGGGCAAATCGATCGCGCTGGTCGGTCCCTCGGGATCCGGCAAGAGCACGATGATTTCTCTCATCGCGGCGTTCCACCGGCCGACCGAGGGCGAGCTCTTTGTCGACGGCAAACCGCTGAGCAGTTTCCGCCTCAGCGACTATCGCTCGCACCTCGGCATCGTGCCGCAGGACTCTTTCCTTTTCGCTGAGTCGATCTACGAAAACATCGCCCTCGGCAATCCGACCGCGTCGCGCGAGGAAGTCCTTCGCGCCGCGCAGATCGCGCACGTCGACGAGTTCACCGAAGGCTTCGCTGACAAGTACGACACGATCGTCGGCGAGCGAGGAGTCCGGCTTTCCGGCGGTCAAAAGCAGCGCGTGGCCATCGCGCGCGCCATCGTCGCCAATCCGCGGATTCTGATCCTCGACGAGGCGACGTCATCGCTCGACAGCGAGTCCGAGGCGCTGATCCAGGACGGACTGAACGCGTTGATGAAAGGGCGGACGACCTTCGTCATCGCTCACCGCCTCTCCACCATCCGCAACGCCGACCAGATCCTCGTCCTCGAAGATGGCGAGATCACGGAACGCGGCACACATCGCGAGCTGATGGTCCTCGGCGGCCGTTATCGCAGCCTCTACGAGAAGCAGTACGGCGTCGCCATCAACCGTTTCGTGAATGAAGGGGAAGAGCTGAAGGACCTCGCCGCGAAGTAGTTGCGGTTAATCCTTCAGTTCGACGTTCCAGTACGCCTCATCCAGAAAGTTCTTCCAGATGTCGGGGAAGTTGCGTCCCTGCAGGCGATGGAGTGGATGCCATTTCGGCCGCACCGGCTGCCGCCTGAGCTGAATACCGGTCTCAGTCAGCAGCTTGTTGCCCTTCTTCACATTGCACGGAAGGCATGCGCAGACGACGTTCTCCCACGACGACTTGCCGCCGCGCGAGATCGGCACGACGTGGTCGAGGGAAAGCTCCGAGGACGAAAACTTCTTGCCGCAGTACTGGCAGCGATTGCCGTCGCGCAGATAGATGTTGCCGCGCGAAAACTTCACTTCCTGCCGGGGCAGGCGGTCGAAGACCAGCAGCTGCACGACGTGCGGAATCAGGATGTTGCGGCTCGGTGTGCGGACGAAGTGATCCTCATCAGCCTGAATGGGGATGTCGGCCCAGTTCTCGAAGTCGTACGTGCGGTACTCCGAGTCGACCGCCTTGACCTGGCCTTTGTACAACAGGGTCAGCGCGCGACGTGCAGAAGTGATCTGCACCGCCTGGAAAACCCTGTTGAGGACGAGCACGTGACCGTCGAGCATAATTCGCCACTCGTAACGCCGCGCGAAGCCGAGGTTGTTTCCATCTCTCGCCCGTTCGCGGCGAGCCGCGACATTCTACACGGGGGGTGGGGAGTGGGGGTGGGGAGTGGGAGTTAGATTGCGCTAAAGCTGCTCGGCGGTTCGAATACGAAGTCTGAACCGCAACCACCGCTTACCACACCCCACCCCCCCC
>DASYJF010000077.1:0-42944 GCA_035996815.1 Thermoanaerobaculia bacterium
TTTGGGAGGGCGGTGGAATCGTGACCACTCGGCGCGGGTGATGCTTGCTCCGCTCTCGAGGGTCGGTCCCCCTCCCTCCCAAAGCGGTGGCTCGATCGCCACCGCACTCCAAAGCTTCGCGAAATGTGCCGCGAGTCAGGGAAGCACGAATCCTCATTCTCTTCGCAGCGCTACGCATGCCCCAGCGTCTCCCCTTCATTCAATCCGCTTTTCACCACGCACTCCTGCGCGTTGCACGCACCAAGAACGACGTCGACGAGTTTCCCGTCAGGTCGATATGCGCGAGGCTTCCTGCCCGAAAAATCGATGGCCGCGCGCGACACCAGCAGCGCATTCGTCTGCCGCATTGCGTGGACGACCACGCGCGCTGACAGGCCGGGACGCATGCGCGCCAGATCGAGCCGGTCGAGTGTCACGATCGCGCGAAAGGTGCGGCGCAGCGACGTGCGGCTGGTTTCCTGCGCCACGGCCGAGATCGATGCGACGCGTCCCGGAAAAGCCATGCCCGGATACGCGTCAAGAACGATCGTGGCCGGCATGCCCGCACCGATCCGGCCATCATCGACGTCGGCGAGGTCCGCTTCGACCTGCAATGAAGTCATGTCCGGAAGCTGCGCCAGAGGAAAGCCGATGAAGACGCTGTCGCCTTCCTGCAGACGGCGCCCTTCCCACGGATGATCGCGAATGACCACGATGCCGTCGTGCGGCGCGCGCAGGATCAGCTCATCGATGGCCTTCTCGGCGATGGCAAGCTCGCGCTGCGCTTTCTGCAAACTGAGCAGAAGGTTGTCGCGATCGGATTTGACCGAAGTCCGCTGCGACTTCAGCACATCCGCCGCCTTCGCGAACTCGACCTCGGCGCGTTTGAACTTGATCTGCCGGTCGTTGTAGTCGCGCTGTGACACGATCTCTTTCGGCACCGCCGCATCGAGTTTGGTCTTGTCGTAGTCGGCGCGCTTGCGCTCGACGTCGAGCTGCTTGTCGAGCGTGTCGGCCTTCCACTCCGACTCTTTCTGCTGCAACTGCTGCTCGGCCTGCGCGACGGCCTGGCGCTTGGCGTCGAGGTTGGTGGAGAACGTGGAGTTGTCGAGCTCCACGATGCGATCGCCCTTCTTCGTCTCGATGCCGTCCTGCGCAATCCACTTGATCGAGGTCTGCCACTGCGGCAACCGCGGTACCGCCAGCTCCTCACCGCGCGCCGCCCGCAATTCGCCGGTGATGACGACGTCGCTGGCAAACGTCCCCCGCCGCACGCGCAACGATTTCGAGTCCGCCACGGAGCGATACCCCGAGAAGCATCCGGAGGCGATCACGACCACAGCGCACGAGACCCAGGCTTTCACGTTCATGCGATTCGACGTATTGGACGGAGAACAGTTACGAAGGTTAGGACTCGCAACGCGGCCAACGACGGCAAATTTCGTACGGCAGTAGACTTCGCGCATGGCGAATCCAGAGCATGTGGCGAAGTTGAAGGAGGGGTGGGAGGCTTGGAACAAGTGGCGGAAAGAGAGCAAGGAGAGGCCTGACTTTTCGGGAGCGAACCTCCATTACCTTTCGCTCGATGGTTGCGATCTACGGTCCACGAACTTCTCGCTTGTGAATTTCAGGGAAGTGAGTTTTAGAGACGCGCTCTGCGATGACTGTTCCTTCGAGATGGCCGACCTTGACTTTTGTGTGTTCATCGACGCCAATCTAAGCAGTTGCAACTTTCGACGTGCAGACATTACCAACAGCCTATTCGCGATGTGCACTCTGGATCAAAGCGACTTCACCAAGGCGAGTCTCAAGTGGGACACGTTCGCAAGTCTTTCGCTCCGATTTGTGCGGGGCCTTGACGCGCTTGAAGAGGCATATGAGAACTCAATCGGCATCGATACCTTTTTCGAATCCGGCGGTCTTCCCGAAGCCTTCCTCCGCGACTCCGGCGTCCCCGATGAATTCATCCAATACGCCGCATCGCTAGTCGGAAAAGCGATCGAGTACTACTCCTGCTTCCTCAGCTATTCGTCGAAAGACGACGAATTCGCCCGCCGGCTCTACAACGACCTGCAGGGCAAGAACGTCCGAACATGGTTCGCGCCCGAGGATCTGAAGATCGGCGATAGATTCCGATCGCGCATCGACGAGTCAATCCGCCTCCACGACAAGCTCGTGATCATCCTCTCCGCGAACTCCATTAACAGCAATTGGGTGGAAACGGAAGTCGAGTCGGCGCTCGAGCGCGAGCAGAAAGAAGGGAAGGACGTCCTCTTCCCGATCGCCATCGACGAGGAAGGCTTCACCTCGAACCAGCCATGGGCGGCGGACATCCGCCGCAAACGACACATCGGCGACTTCCGCCAATGGAAATCGCACGACGACTACACCGCCGCGTTCGACCGCCTCGTGCGCGACCTCAAGAAGTCGCAGCCGCCGATCATTATGAAGGGCGGCTAAACAGTCGCGGGTCTCATCTGCGAAACATCTGCGTCAATCTGCGGATAAAGGCTCTCCGCTGTCCGCAATCCGGAATGACTGCTTATAGATGTCGATGATCGACATCAGTAGCGAGAAGACCAGAGGTCCGACGACGAGGCCGACGAATCCGAAGGCCTCCATTCCGCCGAGTACGGAGACCAGGAGCGGGATGGCCGGGAGTTGCATTTTCCCCTTCATCGCCCACGGGCGCACCACGTGCTCGATGATCGGTACGACGATCACTCCCCAGATCGTCAGGAAGATGACGCCGAAATAGCCGCGCTCACCCATCGTCGCGGTGATGTAGAGCCAGAGGGCCGCCGGAATCCATACGACTGCCGAGCCGACGATCGGCAGCAGCGACAACACCGTCGCCACGGCGCCCCACAAGATCGCGCCGGGAACTCCGGCGATCGCCAGCCCGATGCCGATGAAAATCCCCTGCGTCAGCGACGTGATCACCTGCCCGCGAAATGTGGCGTCGACGACCGCTTTGAAGTTCTCCGCGAATTGGTGGTTGTACCTCGCCGGCAACGGCGAGAGCGCCGCCGCCTCGGCCACGATCGTCTCGCCCTCGACGTAGAAAAAATACGCCGAAAGCAACACGAGAAAGAGCGCGATCACCACGCCGGCGATGCCGCCGATCAATCCTGCGCCATGCTCCGCGATAAACGCTGGCGCCTTCTGCACGATGGGCATGATCACGCGCGCCGGATTGATCGCGGCCGGATCGAAATTCGGAGCGATGCGCTTCAGCCACGGCATGCGATTGCTGATGTCGAGCCGCTGCAACGCGCGCGTGGCGTCGCCGGACTGGAGATGCTTCACGAGAACGTTCGCCTCCTGCACCAGCAGGATCGTGATCAGCAGCGCCGGCAACAGAATCACGAAGGTAACGAGGAACAGCATCACCGCCGCGGCGCGATTAGCGTGACCGTGCATCCGTTCGCGAACGCGCTGGTAAACCGAAAACGTGACTGTGACTAGCACTGCGCCGAGGATGATCGGCGCGAGAAACGGCTCGAGGATGACGAACGTTTCGTAGAGGATGAGAAGCGCGATCAGCGCGAAGAAGATGACGCCCGCGAGATGCCACTCCTGCCGAGCGTGCGCCTCATCGGCGTCCGGCGTGATCTCCGGCATCAGCTACACCGCGATGATGCCGCGCCGCGCCGCTTCGACCACGGCCTCGGTGCGCGTGGCCGCGCCGAGCTTGCCGAGGATTCCGTTCACGTGGAACTTGATGGTGTGATCGGTGACGCCGAGGCGCTGTGCGATTTCTTTGTTGGTCAGGCCGGAGGCGAGCAGGCGCAGCACTTCGCGCTCGCGCGCCGTCAACGGCTCAATCATCTCGACCTCGGCGCGCGGATGCCGCAGCAGGTGATCGGCGAATGCATCATCGATGACGATTTCGGACTCCGCGACCGCGTGCAACGCCGCATGCATGCGCCGCGGTGCAGCTGTCCGCGCAAGCACGCCGCGCGCGCCCGACGCCAGTGCGTCCGCGGCGCCGGCGGCGTCGACGACGAGCACCAGCGCGGGGACGTCGACGTCGGGGAGCGTGCCGTCGCAGATCATCACGTCGGCGTTGACGATGCGCAGCCGCGTCGGATCGGCTTCGGTGAGATCGAGGTCATCGAACGCGCCGAGAATCGTGCGAAGTCCGGAGCGCACCAGCGGCGCGCTGCTGACGACGACGACGCGTAAGGCGTCGGATGCCTGGCTCGCAACAGCGTTCGAAGTGAATGCGAAATGCGCGCGCATGGGGAAACAATACCGCAAACGAGCGGACAGTTGTCAGTAGGAAGGCGCCACGGTTCCCCAAGATTCCGTGCGGAAACTCGCGGCGCTCATGTAGAAACGCGACGTGCGCAGAGTGAATCACACCGTGGCGCACACCGAAACACACCGTGCGCAGAGCGACGCACACGGTGCGGAGGGCGGATCACGGTGTGAACGGGGCGAATCACGGTGTGATCGGGGCGAATCACGGCGTGAACGGAGCGAATCACCGCGTGAACGGGGCGAATCACCGCGTGAACGGAGCGAATCACCGCGTGAACGGGGCGAATCACCGCGTGAACGGGGCGAATCACCGCGTGAACGGGGCGAATCACGGCGTGAACGGACCGAATCACGGTGTGAACGGAGCGAATCACGGCGTACACGGAGCGAATCACCGCGTGATCGGGGCGAATCACGGCGTGAACGGACCGAATCACGGTGTGAACGGAGCGAATCACGGCGTACACGGAGCGAATCACGGCGTGAACGGGGCGAATCACGGCAGGCACTGGGCGAGTCACGGCGTGCACGGGGCAATAAGGCCAAAGCACTGACCACTGGCCGCCAGCAACTACTTGCTATCATCCGCCGCCTTGAACATCCGCGAAACCAGCCTGCCCGGTGTCCTGCTCATCGAGCCGAGAGTCTTCGGCGATGACCGGGGATTTTTCATGGAGACGTATCGCGCCGACACCTTTCGCGACATTGGAATCGGCGAATTCGTCCAGGACAACCACTCCCGCTCTGCCCGCGGCGTCCTGCGAGGCCTCCACTACCAGGAGCCGAACGCGCAGGGAAAACTTGTGCGCTGCACGCGCGGTGCGATCTTCGACGTGGCCGTCGACATCCGCCGTGGCTCGCCATCATTCGCCCGCTGGTTCGGCCTCGAGCTGAGCGACGCAAACAAACTCATGCTCTGGATCCCCCCCGGCTTCGCCCACGGTTTCTGCGCGCTGGAGGACGACTCCGACCTCGTCTACAAATGCACCAGTCTCTACGACGCCGCATCCGATCGATCGATCCTCTGGAACGATGCGGATATCGGAATCGAATGGCCGATCGCGCAGCCGGTCCTATCGGCCAAGGACGCGAACGCGCCGCGGCTGGCGGAAGCGGCGACGCTGCCGGCGTAGTGTGACGAGCGATCACTACTTCGCCGTTTTGTTATCCTGCCGCGATGCGTAACGAAGACCCCATCGCCTTCGCGCGGCGCGACTGGCAGGCGGTTGCCGAATCGAAGCGGCGTCGATGGGCCGAACAGCGATTGCGCATGTCGCCCGCCGGGGCGCTACGAGTCGGCGACGAATTGCGGGAACACGTCAGCTCTCTCAAGCCGGGCTGGCCGTCAAGGGCCGATCGGCTCGACGACATCGCCGTTCACGTCCGAGTTGCGGAGAGTCTCCGTCGTGTCGCAAAAAGCGGTCGCTGAGAACAAGTAGAAGACCAGCACGCTCTATATAACCACTGTCACGCAAACGACACACCTCTGCCGTCAACGGCGGATCGGTTGGCCAGTCTCTTGTTAGTTGTTCGCATCGGGGTGCAGAGCGATGTGGGCGGCGAGTCAGGAGATTGGGATGCGTGGGAGAAAGAATCGCCGGTGGTTTGTAATCGCCGGTGCTCTGCTGCTTTGTGCGGGGGCGCTGCCGTCCGGTGGCGCGCAGAACAACGAGCAGGCGAGCACTATCATCCGGCGCCGGCTGTCCCGAGGACCGGAGAACGACTGGACCCGCTACTGCGCGTCAAACTCGATGAACGGTGTCGCAGTTGGCGAACTCGTCATTTCCGCGACCACCGCGCCTAACCTGCATCTCCTCTGGTCGCAGACGCTCAGCGGGCCGATCGCGTCCGCGCCTTCGATTGCGCGGGGCAAGCTTTACGTCGGCGACTGGAGCGGGGAGGAGTGGGCGCTCGACTCGGCGACCGGCGACGTCCTTGCCTCCATCGACCTCGGACAAACAAAGAGCGACCGGTGCAATCCGGACACGCTCGGTGTCACCTCATCGCCGGCCATCGTCGACAACATTGTTTATGTCGCGGGCGGCGATGATGCCTTCTACGCGCTCAAGGCCGACGACCTCAGCGTGATCTGGCGGAAATCGCTCGGCGACAACTCCGTCATCGGCGGCTACTACGGATGGTGCTCGCCCGCGGTAGCGGGTGGGAGGGTGATCCAGGGCATCGCCAGCAACTGCGACAACCCATTCCCGCGCGGCGCCATCGTCGGACTCGATCCCGCCACCGGCGTCGAACTGACATCGAGCTACTTTGTTCCCGAGGATCGCGTCGGCGGGGGAGTGTGGACGTCGCCGGCGATCGACGCGGAACACGGCAGCATCTTCGTCACCACGGGCTCCGCGCACGCTTGGGAAGACGGCGACTCATTCTCGATCGTCCGGCTCAATCTCGATACCTTCGCGATCGAGGACCGCTGGAAGCTGCCCAACGATTCCGGCGACTACTGGGACGGCGACTGGGGCTCTTCGCCGACTCTCTTCACCGACGCGACGGGACGGGAACTGGTCGGTGCCGGACAGAAGGACGGCGGCTACTACGTCTTCGATCGGGACGACCTCGCGAGCGGTCCGGTGTGGGTTGCCCCGATCGCCATCCGAGGAGATGTTCCGCAGAACGGGGAAGGGACGCTTTCGACTGCTGCATTCGATGGCAAACGGCTCTACGTCGGCGGCGGCATCCCGCGCGACAACACCGACACCTCTGTCCTCGGCGCGGTCAGCGCGCTCGATCCGAGCACCGGCGAAATCCTCTGGCGGCACACGTTCGCGGGTCCGGTTGTCGCGCCGGTCTCGTTCGCGAACGGCGTCGTGTTTGCCGTCGGAGGAACGACCGTCATCGCGCTCGACGCGGCGACGGGCAACGTTCTTTGGTCATTCGAGATGGATGCCCCCGGATTCGGTGGCGTTGCCATCGCCCGAGGACGCGCGTATGTGGGAGACCTGGCGGGGAACCTCTACGCGTTCGGAGTCCGCGCCGAATAATTACCTCGACGGATATCAAAGCGTCCTCTACAATCGTGCCGGTCCAACCCAAAAACTCCCCCAATGGCAGGCACGATCGTCGGGCTCACAGCCCCTTTGTGTTCGTCTGCGCGTGTGCTCCTTGCGCTCGCGTCGACCCTGCTTCTCTTCGCGATCGCCGCTCCGCTTTCCGCGGAAACGATTCACGAGCAATCGACCGGCATCACGGTCACGGTCGAAGAGAACGGCCACTACACGATCAGTACCGCCGATCCGAATTGGGTTTTTGCGGGAACGCTGCCGGTATCCGCGTCGGCGCTTAAAACCGTCGCCGGTCATGACGGCATTGGCGACTTCGATGAGATCATCTTTACCTTCGGCGCGCGCGAAGGTTCGATCCGGACCTATCCCAGTCGCGCCGCGGTCCTGTTCACCGATCGCTACACCACGGCCGCCGCGAATGCTGACGGCTTTCCGAGGCTGTCCGTGTCGCCCGAGGTTCCGGGAAGGCTTTCGTTCCGCGGAAAGTGGTCGCAGTTCCATTTCGACCTCTCCGGCGGCGAAGGTCCGTGGGTGTATTTCGATGACGCGGGCCATTCGTTCCTGCTCTCGCCCGCATCGGATTTCATGGTCGCGAATCTGAACCTCACCGACGCCAACGAGATCGAGAGCCGCATCAGCCCGCGCATCAAAGACATCCCAGCCGGACTGGCGCATCGCACGCTCCTCGTCGTCTCCAACGGCATCAACCGCGCCTTCGACGCATGGGGCCACGCGCTCACGGACCTCAACGGTAAGAAGCGGCCCGCGAATGATGCCGATCCCTCGCTGGCTACGCTCGGCTACTGGACCGACAACGGTGCCGGCTATTACTACGATTGGGAGCCGTCGCTCGGCTACACCGGCACGCTGCTGGCCGTGAAGGACGAATTTGCGAACGCCGGCCTCGCGCTCGGTTACATGCAGATCGACAGCTGGTGGTATCCGAAAGGGGAGAACGGCGACTGGAATCGCCTCACGGCAACCGGCAGCCAAGGCATCCAGCGTTACGAAGCGCATCCCGACATCTTCCCGAAAGGCCTCGGCGGATTCCAGAAAGACCTCGGACTCCCGCTCATCACGCACGCCCGCTGGATCGATGACAAGAGTCCCTACCGCGACAAGTACAAGATGTCGAACAACGTCATCATCGATCCCGCCTATTGGACGACGGTCGGCACGAACCTGCGCGAGTGGGGCGTCTTCGGCTACGAACAGGATTGGCTCGACGAGCGCGCTACGGCTTCGTACAACCTCGATGACCAGAACGCATTCATGGACGACATGGGCCGCATGAGCGACACGTTCGGCCTCTCGATGCAGTTCTGCATGGCCACGCCGCGCCATTTTCTGCAGAGCACGAAGTTGGACAAGCTGACCACGATCCGCGTGAGCGAAGACGTCTTCACGCGCGACAAATGGGACCAGTTCTTCTACAGCTCGCGCCTCGCGTCGGCACTCGGCGTCTATCCATTCACGGACGTCTTCGGCAGCGGCGAGAAAATCAGCACGCTGATCGCGACGCTCTCCGCCGGCATCGTCGGCGTCGGCGACCGACTCGGCGAAGTGAACGCTGAGAACCTGCTCTTCGCCGTGCGGCCGGACGGCATCATCGTCAAGCCCGACGTTCCCGCCGTCCCGACCGACGAGAGCATCCTCAACGACGCGCACAACGCCGGCGAGCCGCTGGTCTCGTACACATACACGGATCACGGTCCGATGCGCGCGCTCTACATCTTCGCGCACCCGCGCACCGAGGATCGCACGTTCACCTTCACGCCCGAAAAACTCGGACTCAGTGGCAAGGTCTACGTCTACAACTGGCTGTCCGATCACGGCCGGCGCATCAACGGCGACGAGGCGTGGACGCAGACCATTCACGGCGATCCGTCGTACCTCGTGGCCGTTCCCGTCGGCAAGTCCGGCATCGCCTTCCTCGGCGACGCCGGCAAGTTCGTCCCGCTCGGAAAAAAACGCGTGAGCGAACTCTCCGACGACGGCACGCTCAACGCGACAATCGAATTCGCGGCGAGCGAGGAGTCGATCACCGTCCACGGTTGGGCGGCGGCGATGCCGGTCGTGACTGCGATCCGAGGAAGCGTGTCAGCCGTTACCTACGATAGCGATTCCGGCCGCTTCGACGTCGATGTCTTTCCCGCTCGCTCCCGCACTGCAAATATCCGACTCTCCGTCCCCCCGAGCATCGTTCGCAAGCGCCCGGTCAAAAGCCGGCGCCTCACTGCTGACTGAGCCGCACGAACGTGAAATCATGCCTCGGTGCTGACGAAGCCGGAGGCAACTAGCGATGTCGGCCGTATCCACCGGCGGACCATCTTCAGCGTTCTTGGCGCCTTCGCCGTCAGCCGGGCCGCGATCATCGTCCTGCTGATCATCGGCTCGCAGATCACGTTCGTCGCAAAAGACTACAAGACCATCTGGCGCACCGAGGTGTCGCTGGTGGGCAGGCGCGTATGGCCGGAACTGCTGCGGATGATGATGGTCGGCGACGCCTGGTTCTATCGCCAGATCGCCGCCACCGGATACGAAACGCCGACGCCGGACGCGACGCCGAAAAACACCTGGGCGTTTTTCCCCGGCTATCCACTTCTCCTCAAAGCGTTGGGCGGGAGCAGCGACCGGTGGTTCTGGATCCTGTCCGTGGTCGTATCGAACGGCGCACTGCTAGGCGCCCTCTTCGCCGTCGCCGCCGTCGGCCGCGCCATGGGCGCCTCGGACGATGACACCGAACGCGCGGTCTGGTACATCGCCCTCTTTCCAACGAGCTACTTTTTTTCGCTCCCGATGACGGAGTCACTCTTCCTGCTGCTTTCCACGGGAGCGTTCCTAGCCGCGGTCCGACAGCGCTGGCCCGTCGCCGGCATCCTCGGCGGTCTGGCTGCGGCGACGCGCGTGATCGGCATCAGCCTCCTTCCCGCGCTGCTGTTGCTCCCGCTGCAACGACGCCAGCGCCTCTCGACGCAGCAGTTGTGGCTCCTGGCGATCCCTCTCGGTGTGCTCGCGTTCATCGCGTACCTCTACATCCACACCGGCGATCCGCTCGCGTTCGTCCACGCACAAACCCTATGGGGCCGCTCGTCCGCATCGCGATTCTCGATGGCCTTCCCCAACAGCGGCCTCGCGGTGAGCAAGCCATGGAACTTCGTCGCCCTCAACGCGATCGCGGCGCTATTAATGATGGCCGCCGGCGTCTGGTTCCTCGTCCGCCGCCAGTGGTCGTACGCGGCGTACACGCTGCTGTCCGCCATCGTGCCGATGAGCTCCGGCTCGCTCCAGTCGATGGCCCGCTACGCCCTCGTCGACTTCCCGCTCTTCTTCTTCCTCGCCGCCGCCGGTCGAGCTCCCGCGCGCGACCGCGCCATCACCGCCACCTTCGTCATCGTCCTCGGATGGCTGGTAGCGCTCTTCACGCTCCGTCTCGACTTCGCACTCGCCTGATCTTGACACCCCGCGAACGCGCCCGTACGATGCGCCGTCCTCGGGAATGCCACCTGCACACCACAGGTTAGCGAGCGAGTTCCGACCGCGGGGTCGTAGTTCAGTTGGTTAGAACGCCGGCCTGTCACGCCGGAGGTCGCGGGTTCGAGTCCCGTCGGCCCCGCCAGATTCGAAAGCTCTCGTGCGCCGCGACTTCGCGGCGTTTCGTGTTTTCAAAGCGTTGCTAGAAATTGGAGCTCGGCAAGGTCGGATTTCGCAAGTTGACCGTTCCCCGGGGTAGGGAATTCAGACTTTCCTGACTCTCCTTCGTTGTACGCCAATGCGAGAACGAATGATGCGACCGTTACCGCGCGCCGCCGATGTTCGGAGTGCGCTCGACTCGCGCGCGCGGCCGCTCGACGCGCGAAGCCGCGCAACACTGGAGCCGCTTTTCCGACACGACTTCAGCCGCGTGCGCGTCCACACCGACGAACGGGCCGCCGAATCGGCAGACGATCTCGGTGCGCTCGCGTATACCGTTGGCTCGCACATTGTCTTCTCGCGAGACCGATTTGCGCCACACACGCGTGAGGGAATGCAACTACTCACCCACGAGCTGACGCATGTCCTCGAGCAGCGCAATGTCGTCCAACTCCAAGCAGCCGGCCAGCCCGTCCCCATGACGAGTTTTCCGACGCGCGCCGCGCGCGACTTCGTCCCCGGTCATCCGTTCTACGAGTTGCTCGCGCACGAAATCGCGTATCACAGCGAGTTCGATTCCTGTTTCCTCTATCGGGCCCAGCAATCGTTCAAAGAACAACCCGCCGCGAACGTTTTCGAGTCTCTCGAACGGCCGCAGGCTGTTGGCGATCATTACGCAATCCTGCGAACGCTTCCCAAGCCGGACGAGCAGGGCTCCGGCCTTTATTACGAAATGCAGAAGATCGAGCACGCAAAAACGGGATTTTTCGCGTACGCGCTGATCCCGACGAAGTCGACGGTTCCACGAATTCTCGTATTTCGCGGAACGGAGCCGAAGAGCAAACTCGATCTCAAGGCCGATCTCGATCCGCCCGGCGTAGGTAATGCGGTGTTCAAAGCGAATGAGCTCTTGATCGCCGCTCAATTGACGGCGATGAAGACACAGCCGGGCAACGCAACGGTCATCACAGGTCACAGCCTCGGCGGCGCCTTGGCGCAATGGACGTCCGTTACGTTTCCCGAGCTCGTGAAGGAGACTGTCACGTTCAATTCGCCCGGCATCACGTTCGCTGCAGCGAAACAATTCGCGGAGGCAAAAAAAAAACCGAAAGTCTCACACTACGTCACGCGCGGAGACCTCGTCTCGTCCGCTGGTGAAGCACACATCGACGGAACGACCACCGTGCTCGAAGGCGAAGCATCGCGCGAGCTTCTGAGAATGATCGAGAGCAATGACATTGCCCTCGCCGACGATACCTTGAACGACCTCTCCACCCCGGTCGACATCCTCGCCTCGCCTTTCACGGTCGGGATTCCGGAGAAAGCCGAATACGTACTACTCTTCTGGGCACTGCATCGCCGCGGCATCGAAGCCCTAAGAGACCTCGGTTCCATCCTGGGCAAACTGCACAGCGAGCGACTCCTTCGTTCGAGCGGCGTGCCTCCGTCCGCGTTCGGGTTGCCAGGAGGACAAAGTCCGCTCGAGTTTCCCGCCGACGCAGCAACGCTCGCGTTGGAAACGGGCAGCGTCAGCGTCAAGACCTCGCCGAAGTCGGTCACCGTTCCGAAGGTCGAGACCGTGCGAAAGAATCTCGGTATGTCGAAGATCGTGATGGGCGGGCTGGACACGATCTTCGACGCCATCATCCCGTTCGTCGACAAAATCTCGAAGACGCCTTCCGAGGCGATCGCCGCGGAGGTCGCAGAATTCAACTCGCCGATCCGCAAGCTCGCGCGGCAAGTGCAGCCGACGCTTCACGCGATTGTTCCGCAGCTCACGAGCGCCGGAGGCCTCGACACCGTCTTCCGGCTCGTTCTCGATTACCACTACGAAAAACCAAAACACGACGACCGCGACGCGACGAAATACGTTCCGTCAATTCAGCCGTGGCAACGCAGATAGCGAGAACCGCTTCGGCGGGCTTCGTGTTTATTCATACCGCAACGCCTGAGTTGGATTGAGCGCCGCTGCTTTGCGCGCAGGGCAGCAGCCAAAGAAAACGCCCACGGCGCCGGAGAAACCGACTGCCACGAGCATCATCAATGGTGAAACTACGGTTTCCCATCCTGTGAAGTGGCCGAGGATCTTTGCGCTCGCTAAGCCGATGGCGAGGCCGGCGAGGCCAGCGAGTACGCCGAGGACGATGCTCTCGACGAGAAGCTGGGCCTGACTACGGGGGCCAAGCCTTCGTTTGCCAGGCACAACAGTTATTCGGTGTAAATTCTGACGGCTGTCGGTCGAACAATCCCACGTCCTCAATACGTACCCTCACCGGAGCAAAGTTGAGACTCCAGGAGTTTTGGCGTATCGTGTTTTGCACAACTTACTGAGCCGCCGAAGGTGGTACGAATACGAGTCCCGTCGGCCCCGCCAGATTCGATTACTCCGTCCCCTACCTCCCCGAAATTCGCATCACGGATCTGGGCGTACCGAAAACGAGACCGGTTTCCACCTCCGTCCGCTTGCCGTCGCGAAGATACGGTTTGAGGCGCCATTGGCGGAGGGCGGCGATAATCGTGGCCGATTGATCGGAGAACGCTGCGAGCATGTGGATGTGCTTCACGCGGCCTTCCCGGTCGACGATGATGCGTACCGGAATCGTGTTGAAACGGCGCGCTCCGAGGTGCGGGTCTACCTTCTCGATCACGTTCTCGATCGTTGCGTAATCGTTGATGCATTTCGGATCGTCGTCTCGGCCGAGGGAGAGGCCGTTCATGGCGTGTATGGCGTCATCAAGCACGGCGATCTGGGTGCCGGTGAATGTGAACGTCACCGCGTGACAACGAGCAGCGGTCGACAGGATCAGCCAATGGAGTCCCGCGAGCGGCGATCTGTATGCGAAGCGAGCGAACGTGCGGCCGGCGATCTTGACCTCGTCGGGACCGCGTTCGATCTCGTAGTCTGAGCCGATGCTCCGTCGCCGGGCGGCCACGAGCTCCGTGGGGTTCGCGACCGGACGCGGACTGAAGAAAAAATCCTGTGCGGTGACCAGAACGTGTCCCTTGACTCGTTGTTGTTTCGGATCCGAGAGAGCGAACTGCGCGAGCACGTAGCTGCCGCCGTCCGAAGGAGGAGGTCCCGCGGGTTGCTCGGTCCAGCCTTGCGGGATCGGATAGGTGAGCCCGAAGTAGGCGTTGTGATAGCGCCCATCGACAACGCTTCCCTCTTCCGGCAATGGCGTGACCGTGTCGCTGGATGACGGTTCCGTTCCTTTGACGAGGATCGCGCCTTTCGGTACGGCCGTCAGCGCGTGCTGCGGATTTTTTGTTTGCGCTGATGAGCCGACGCACAGCCACAGCATGACCACAAGGGAAAACGTTCGACGCAGCAGCACGATGTTTCTCCTTTCCGCGGAATGGAGCCGGACGTTGGACGTCCGGCTCCATTTACCTCGTGTGCGTTACAGCGATCGGAGGAAGTTGATGATGTCCTGCTTCTGTGGCGTCGCCAGCGCGTCGAAATTCAGCTTGGTGGTATTGGCCTCGGAGCCGCTGGAGAAATGCGCCGCGACTACCGCTACCAGGTCCTGCGTGCGGCCGTCGTGAAGGAAGAAGATCCGCTGGCCGAGTCCCCATAGCGGCGCCGTGCGGAACTGATCGCCGCCGGCGGTGCCCTGCGAGACGTTGTCCGCCAAGCCGCTTCCCATGTGGTGAATTTCGAGATCGCTCCACTGGCCGAATGAAGCCTGAACGCCGAGGTCCGGCGTGATTGCAGACTGGCTTGGAACGAAGATCTTGGTGTGGCAGGTAGTGCATCCGATCTGACCGAACAAAACTTCGCCGCTCTTGATCGATGTCTCTCCGCCTGGGATGGCTTTCTCTTTCTTGGGCGGCGCGAGTAGACGCATGAACATCGCGAACTGCACGGCATCGCTCGGAGTCTTGACCGATGTCGTATTGAAATTCGTGTGATCTTCCGGCGTCGGATTGATTTTGCAGGGATTGGGAAGTCCTGAGGCCATGTCTTCTTCCGGCAGCGGACGTTCCTGGGTGAACAGCTCGTTGCTGACGCCCATCTCCACGTTGTAGGCCTCGCCGGAGAAGATCTCCAGCGACTTGTTCTGCGCCTTCCAGCCGAAACGGCTGATCGTGCCGTCATTGCCGTTGTGGTTGAAGGTTCCGGCAACGCCGAACGGATTCCCCACGGTCGACGCCTGGAAATTGAGCAGCGTCGTCTCATCGATGTTCTCGAGGATGCCCGCGCCGAACACTGGCGTCGGGATGCGGAAGATGACGTTGTTGTGCGCGACCGCCGAGGTGAAATTGGGTTGCTGAATGATCGCCGCCGTGCATCCGCCAGCGTCGCTGCGTCCGGCAATCGTGTAGAGGTCTTCGACCCCGCCGTTCGGCGACGTGGTGATGGGATTGCCGAAACTGTCGGTAAAAAATACGAAGCGCGCCTCGCGCACCGGTCCGCTCAGCGTGATGAAAGAGGGCACGGTGTTCGTGGCCCCATCGGCCGTGGCGTCGGCCACCTGCGGATTCACCGGAGGACTGGATCCGCCCACGGCCGGCTGCATATGACACGCGGAGCAGTTCCGCGAGTTGTAGCGCGGTCCGAGGCCGGCGCCATTTTCGCCGGGAATGGAGCCGGGCGAGACCGAGTCGGTCTCCATGAAGCGGGCCTTGCCATCGTTGAAGAAACTCAGGATGGTAGTGGGATTGTCCACGCTGACGGAGCCGAGAGAATTGCCCGCATCCACGGGCCCTCCTCGAGGACCGGGATCCACTTGGGAAAATGCCTGAATCGGAACCAGCAGAATACCGAGGAAAACAGCGCCTACGACTCGTCGAATCACAGCAGACCTCCTTCCAAACGGTTGGACGACAGACTACAGAGAGGACGGCCGACGCGGTCGCCTCCCACCGGATGTCGAGGACACGGATGCCGAAATGATCAGATAGGGAACGCCGGAAACAGGCAGAGGCGGCACACAAGACATGTGCCAGAAATGGCGGGTCGAGTGTTCCGTGATGGCAACGTTTCGGAGACGGGGAGCCGGGGAACACTCCCGAGCGTCCGCGGACTTCACGATCCAATTTTCATCGCACGCCGTACAGGGCGGCCACCATCGCCAGGCCGATGACGGCGTACAGCACGCGGTACCGCGACTGCAGACGGCTTACGCTCGCGAATGTGAACCCCTGGCGGAGAGTCTCGATCGACCAGAAGAGTTGAATGGGATAGAGGGCTACGAGTATCGCCAGTGGACGCGGAAGAATCCCTTCGAGGGCCAGCACGAGCAGGATGACCTGGGACAATGTGAAAAGGATCAGGCTTGCGGCGAACGTGCGACGCGGGCCGAAGTTGACTGCATTCGTCCGGATGCCGTTGGCTGCGTCACCGTCGTAGTCTCGGATTTCCTGGGTCAGATGTCCGGCGGCGAAAATCAGGGCGAAGAAAGTGGCGATGGCGACGCCGCGATGGTCGATGACCTTTCCGAGGGAGTAGCCGAGGAGGAAGTGCAGGATGCCGCCTGCGAGATGGGTTACGGAGTTGAGGAACGGTCTGCCTTTCCAATTGAATCGGGGGAGGGAGTAGAGCGCGCTCAGTGTGGCAATTGCCAGCGACAAACCGAGCGTGATCGGACCGAGACGGCTGAAGAGCAGAAGACTCAGAATCAGCAGGCCGGCCGTCAGTCCGCCCATCTGCCTGCGTCCGACACCGCGGGCCGTGAATACGCGGGAGGCCTTGTTCGGATCGGACAGATCGGTGGTCAGGCCGGACCAGTCATTCAACATGAAGATATGCGCCACCAGGAAGACGTTCGCGACGATGAGAGTCGCCAAGGATTGGAGATCCCTGACTCCGGCATGGCGGAGCGCGAACGCGGCGCCGAGCAGGGGCGAGCCCTGGAGAACGAGGATGTCTTGCGGACGCAGGCAGGAAAAATAGCGAAGCGCCGAAGTCTTAGCCGTGGGAAGGGGCATTCCGGGGGTGGTCATATTCCTCATAAAGTCTTAGCCAAAGCGCGTACCCCACATCCTCGGACCAGTAGTATCGCGAGACGGTCGCGGTGAGGTCGTTGTGGTAGAGGAGCGGCGGATTCGTTCGGATGAGCGCAAAGTCGTCCCGGGCGAGGTCGAGCAGAACCGCACGGATCGTTACTTGGTCGGGCGCCGAGCTTCCCATCAGCCGTACGACGGAACCCCAGATCTGCTGACCGGCGACGTCCGTGCGCATTCGTGACTCGGGCAGTTCCAGCGCGCAACCGGCGCGGCCAAGGTCGGTCAGTCGCAGGATCGGGATCAGCGGCGTCTTTCGGTAGTACACCCAGACCCGATCGTCATTAATCTGTGCGCGAAGTGCATCGCAAAGGGCACGGCTCGCGGGCGGACGGACTTGGGATAGCAGCATGATCAGGTGCATCTGGATAGCGATGTCGGTCGGGTTCGGATCGCTGCCCGGATCGAGACACTGGTAGTTTTCTCTCGGCGAAAGCCACGAGCGGTACAGACCTTCGCGCGTGCGATATCGGTCGATCGTCGCCAACGCCACCGGCAGCCGGCTGCGATCGGACGCGGGAGCGATGCGCCACACGAGCGCCGTGTCGTCCGTATCGGGTGTGATGACGCAGCCGAGGGTTCCGATGCCGGGAGCGTCGGGCAGACCGTGATAACGCACTAGGCCATCGGGCTCGATCTGGCTGGTGAGATGCAATCGGGCGCGCTGCAGGCTCTCTTTGAAACCGCTGCTCGCAGGCAAAGGGTCGAGCAGATCGACGAGGAGGGCGGTCAGAAACGTGTTCATCTCCTGACGCGGCGCATGAAATCGCGGCTCGCCGGTGAACGCGGTGAGCCAGTATCCCGGAGCCTGCTGGTGTGCGCGAAGTTGGGTCGCCGCCTTCCGGAAATCGTCGTTGAGATCCGGCTTCCTTACGGTCAGCGTGCGCTCATCGAGGTACTGTCCTTCTCCCTCGCTGGAGGCCGAGACGAATGCGGTCAGGTGGTGCTCGCCGGGAGCGAGTGCGGCGGTGTCGATCGGAATGCGCCAGCCGGCGGGACTGGCCGCGGGCAGCATGTGACGGACGTCCGCGCGATCGAAGAACGTGCTCGAGGCGATGGTCTGCCGGCCATCGATCAAGACGGTCACTTGCGCTGGCATGGCGTCGCCGGCCAGCGCCCAGCCGGCTGCGAAGGCTTCCTGCCCGGCGGCGATCGTGGAAGTCGCGTGGCCATCGCGCTCGATCCCATCGAAACTGCCGCTCACCCGAACCGCCAAATCGGCGGGCGCGAGGCCATGCCGGAGGGACGCGATGAAGGGCGCGTTCCGCCAGCGCCACGCGGGTTTCATGTCCTGCGTTTTCCAACCGTGGTCGGCAGCGAAGAGGGGTACGTCGATCGAGCCGGAGTACGAGAAGGCACCGATGGCTTCGATGGTGACCGCTGCACCGACGGCAATCAGGAAGGCCACGCGTCCAATGCCGCGCAGCGCGGCAATCACCGGCACCAGCATCCAGATGAGGAACGGAAGGAGGTCGGTCATGTAGCGCGGTCCCCAAGAGAGGCCCGCCCGCCAGTCGGCCTTGGCATAGAGCACGATCTGGACGACGACGGCGACGCTCATGGCGAGGGTGAGAATCCGTTCTTCGCGATCGCGCGGGCGATATCGCCAAGCCAGAATCAGGAAGAGCAGAAACGGCGAAAAGACGAGCAGCCCGCGCGCCGGGCTGACCAGCACTCCGCCGACGCCGGAAAGCAGGGGATGATCGAAGAATTTGGCCTTGCCGAGCAGCCCATAACCGCCGCCGATGTTTCCGGCCACGTGGAGGTTGTAGAGCATCACCACAACCATCGGTACCGCCGCTCCCGCGACGAGCAGCGCCGCCCGGCGCCGGCCCGCCCAATAAAGTCCGCAGATCCCCAACGCTGCCGCGAGCACGATATCCGGCGGGCGGTTGCCGGCGATGAGCCCGAGCAGAAATCCCGCCGCAAGCGCCCGAGGAGCGGTGCACGGTGCGGTGAGGAAAAGCAGCGCGCCGATTACCAGGAGCTCAGCCATCCCGTGCTGCCACAACGCCTGGCTGCCAACGACCCAGGTGGTGGTGCCGAAGGCATACGCCAGCGTGAGCAGCAGTGCGATCGACGCCTTCGCCCGACGCCGCAGCAACAGGAAGAGCAGCGAAGCGGAGAGCGCTGCGATCAACGACGCGCAGAGCTTCTCCATGACTCTGGCCATGCGATCCAGCCCCGCGTCGGTCCCACCGCGCAGATGCAGGTACGCCACCGCAGGAATGTAGAGGGGCGCGATGAGCACCGGCACGACGACGGGGTAGAGCGAGAACGTATGGCGGCCGGGCCGTTGCACCAGCCAGAACGCCCCATCGCCGCGCCCCTGAGTAGCGACCTTCGCGATCGGATCAAAAAAGACCGTGTGGTACTGCAGGATGGCGAATGGCAGGTAGCGCGCCGGGTAGGTGTCACCGGCGCTGATCGCACGGAGGTTTGCGTTGTAAACCAGCAGACAGCACAGGCCGATCAGGACGCTGGCGCGCACTCCATCCCAGTGGCGGACGTTGGTTTCGGGGTGAGGGGAACTCATTGACGCGGATAGGCTGCGGACGCTGAAGACGCCGGAGACTACTACACGGAGCGACATACACTGCGCACCATGCGCAAATGGATCGCCTTCCTCCTTCTCTCCGCCGCCGCCGTCACGATCGCCGCCGCGCCGCCCGCCGACGTGCACGCCGCCATCCGCAACTACCGTGAAGCCCTCAAGTCGAAAGACCTCGCCGCCCTCGAAGCGATCTGGGCGGACGATTACGTCTTCGTCAACGGCCACGGCCAGCTCCGGACAAAAGCCGACCGCCTCGCCGACATCCGTTCCGGCGCCTCCTCGATCGACTCGATCACCCACGAGGAAGCCCCGATCGTGAAGACCCACGGAAAGACGACGCTGGTCCTCTCGCGCGTAACGATCGTCGGCACCTACAGCGGCCACAAAGTCGCCCACGACTTCCGCAGCCTCCACGTCTGGATCAACGAGGACGGGCGGTGGCGGCTGGTGTTCAATCAGCTCACGGCGGTGGAGTAGTTCTCTTCTTCGAGGAGGTTATGCCCTTCGCTCTTCGCTGCGGAACGACAGCGTCTTGCCGCTCGTGATTCAGCGTCGACCGCCTCCGCAGGGGGTTAGCCATGAAAGCCGCTTGCCCCGCCTCTCCACGTTGGCGAGCGAGTTCCCAACGCGGGGTCGTAGTCTGGTTGGTTAGAAGGCCCTCCTGTCACGTCGGAAATCGCGGGTTCGAATCCGTCCGCCAGAGCAGCCTCGATCACTTGGCTGCTCCATCGTCAATAGGTTGACCATCTGCATTCGCAGCACCACTGGCAAAGTCGTCATCCTCGCGCGCGCAACGGTCGAACCGGTGGGCTAGTTTGCGAGCAAATTGTCGCGATGTTTGCGTGATCGCCGAAAAGGTTACCGCTGCGATCAAGAAAACGTCCACTCCGCGCGCTTCCACTCGAGCAGAGTTCCGCATTCAAATTGCCTCTTTCGGAACGTTGAACGCCTGCTTCGTTCACTCTCTTTTTCCGCACTCGTGAGGTCCACGACCAGCCTAGATTGTTATCCGCGCCGTCGACGGAGCGGACGGATCGTACGGCACCACTTCCTGCCGAGCCGCAGCCGGACCGCGATGGTCCGACATTAGCCTGCCACTGTAGAACGAGAAGCGCGCGGTCTCCGCAGCCCACTTCGCGAAGTGATCGCACGAGCGCGTCTCGGTAGGTCGCTTTGCGACCTGGCGAATCGATTCGAGTTTCGTTCCGAGCGAGATCCAGCGTTCGCGCGGCGAGCCTTTGGGCAATGCATGCGTCTTTTCCTTCACGAAGTCAGAAACGAACGTCCACCATGCCGATGAGATCTTCTTCGTCACCAGATGTCGAAGGATCTCAGTCGTTTCCTTGGGGTAACCGGTCAGCATCGCCAGGAGGAGCAGCACCGCCTCGTATTCGCCGTTGCGCTCATCCGTGTAGGCCTCAAAGCGGTATTCATCGAGCAGACCTCGCATCAGCCGATACAGGTTGACGTAGCGCTTGACGCCGCGCGGCGACGGCATCAGTGAATAGAGCGCTTTCATGTAATCCACTTCGGCCCGCGTGAAGGTTAGATGCGGCGTTTGCGGTGCAGATGGCGCCTGCTGCGAAACAGCGCCTTGAACAATTGGAATCTGTGCCGCAGCTACTGACGCTTCCATGTTGCTGCCAGCGGTCAGCGGAGCAGTTACAGTTTCCGATGCGGCGTCCGCGCCCACGACGTGCGGCGATGCCGTCGGTATGGCCTGACGCTTCGCCACGCGCCCATCAACCGGCGTCGTTAGGTCTTCGATCAGATCGTCGAAACCGGTTTCGGGCATCGCCCGAAGCGTGAATGGAATCTGGAAGATCTTTTCCAGATAGTTGATCGGCGTTGAAGCCAATAACGTGCTCTCGAGAGCATCGTCATCCTCTGAGGCCGGCGCATTGAACTGCGCCATCTGCGTCTTCAGCGAATGCAATAGCCATTGAGAGTCGACGCCAACGACGACGACAAACAGTGGAAACGCCAGCAGGAGATGCACCGCCTGCAGCACGTCGACGACGTTGTTCTCCGGACATCGGTCGAGATCGTCGATGTAGAGAATGATGCGGTCGACGAGCGGTTTCTCTATGCCGCGCTCGTCGGGCGCAGTCACGGTGGCGAGATAGCGGCTGAGAAGGTCGAAGTCCTCGTGCGCCCGTGCGATTACACCGAGGTGCTTTGTATAGTCGGTACTTTCCCGCCGATCGCGGACGAAGCTCTTCATCTGGTGCATCGGCTGGAGTTCAAGAAGCTCACGTCCGACCTCGCGTAGTTTCTTCGACGCCGTCTCCTCGCGCGCTACTGCCTGGGCCTGACGTTCCGTGGCCAACTGCCGCTGCTCTTCGAGGGCAGCGGCCTCCTTCCGCCGCTCGGTCTCGATGATCTCGTCTTTAGCGCGGAAGAACGGCTCGATCGCGTTCACGAGACGGCTGGCGGCGGGTAAGTACTTCGCCGCCAGTGCCACGAGCGACGCGAACGTCATCGCGAATCCGGTCTTGCTGATCCATGCCAGCGCCTCCTCGACGTGCACGCTGCCGCCTACCGAAATCACTGTTAACGCGCCGAAAATCACAAACAGACTCATGATCAGGAGCAACGTGTATGCGCCGTATTTCTTGCCGACGGCGAGGCGGAACGCACGAAGCCGCGCCCAATGCACGTTCAGGGTTTCCACGCTCGCGGCATCGAGACCGAGGCTCTGGCCGAGATTCCTGGCGGCGTTCAGCGCGTTGTCCGCGGCCACCTTCACGTCCGGGTTCTTTGCCGCGATGCCGGCAGCCGCGGTGGCAATCGTCAGCAGACCGACTCGGGCCGCGACATGGTCGTCGTCTTCGATCTTCTTTCGCGTTTCGGCGATCTGCGCCAGCTCTTTTTCAGCAGCATCGCGCGCCAAGGAGGCAGCGTCGTGCTCCGATTGTGCCTGAGCTGATTCGGCGTGCAGCCGCGCGCGTTCCGATGAGCTGTCGGCGGGAACCGCGCCGCCGCCGCGCCGCGTAAGTTCATCATCGAGCGCGTCGAAGATCTCTGAAGTCAGGCTGGCCCAGAGGTTGGTGTCGATGTAATGCCAGGCGTTGAACCAGATCTGCACGATGTTCGAGCAGCACTCAGGATCGCCTGCCCGCCCTCGCCGTTCGATGTCGCCGAATTGGGTCTGCATCTGGCGCATGAAGAAGCTCTTGCCGCTGCCCCAAGCACCGAGCAGGCCGACGGCGATCGGCGGCTCGACCTTCGACGCGCCGAGAACGCTCGCTAGCGCCTTAGCCTCGTGTTCGACACCCAGCAGGTCACGACCGTCGGCTACGTCCGAAACGTAGCCGGAGATGAGAGATGTGTCATTCATCTGCACATCGCCGGCCTGAATGCCGAGACTCCTCAGTGCAGCACTAATGGCGCAGTCCTCGATCGAGAGCAGGCCATAGAGGATGTGGCGCGCGCGAATCCGCGGTTCGTCATGCGCGATTGCGATACGAAGTGCAGTCCTGAGCGCCTGGGATACGTGGTCAGACATCTCGGGTAGCGCCTCGATCGGCATCGTCTGGTATTCGCCGGGATAGAACGGCTTGGTTCTCGCGGCGCCGATCAGGACTTGCCGCAGCCTCGCTTCGTCGACATCGCGAGCGTCGATCATCCGACGTGTACTGCCGTCAGGGTTCTCGTAAAGGCCGATGACGAGATTCTCAGTGTGAATCTTGTGCTCACCGGCCGACCCGTAGGCGTGCGTCAACACGCGGACAGCCGACGGACTGAGTTGAGTCAAAGCGATCTTCGCCTCGTCGAGCGGCGTCAGACCGAGCACGGAAGTGATGGCTGTAGCAGGAATTACAGGCCACCCGCCGCTCGCAAGTTCTTCGGCGCCAAGCACTCCAACGAGCAGATCGTCTATCACCACGGGTGCTCCGGCACCATGCTCCACTCGTCGCGGGAAGAACGCGACAGGACCGCGTGGCGAGGGCCGAAGTTCGCCCTGCATAGGTTCGTCCGAGCCAAACCACATCGTCAAAATCGAACCTTCGCTCGTGAGCGGACCGATCGCGGGTGATCCTGCGTGCTCGGTGAGACGAATAGCCACCAGGCCGAGCGTCGGCAGTGAGCGGACGACTTCGCCGGAGAACCGCTGCCTATCGGCCGAGACGAGGATCAATTCCTGCCGAGGGAGCACTGCGGCGGTAGTGACGGCAAACCGGCTGTTGATGAGGGTTGCGGCTGCGGACGGCCGATCGTCGTCGGCCGACGCATAGATAGACATCGCCATTGACGACAGCCCAGACTTACCTGGAGAAAAATCCATCTCTACATCCGAAGGATCCATAAATTTCTCCGATCGCGAAGACGCGACGATTGATCGTTATCTCGTTAGTTTCAGCTCACGCCCGTGGATTCGAGGGTTAGCATCATCGGTGATGCTAACCCTCGAGAATTGCTTACCTATCAAACTGCGCCGCCACGTAGTCGTAGAACGCTTGCTGTCCCGTTGCGGAGTAGTTCAACACCACCTCCACCGCCCGCCCGCATTCCGCCGGTTTGATGCAGCCTTGCGTGTTGTTGAGAGTGGCGTCGATGGTCAGGTTCATCGTGGTTGGGGGTTGGAAGAAGCTCTGGTCAGCGAGCCAGCAGGTGGTGACGACGTCCCACATGTCGTAGAAACTTTCGGCGTCGACCAGCTGGTAGCTCTCGAAGGCGAGTTGCGAGTAGCGGGAGCCTTTGGCGGCTTGCGCGGCCAGCGTGGCCATGAAGGGCTTCGTGATCGCGGCTTGGTTGGTCATGTCCAGCGGGAACTGGATGATTGGACAGGTTGTGTTGTTGAAGACCCAGTCGACGGAGACGGCGTCCCAGAAGGCGTTCCATTCCGCGCAGTTGTTCCAGGGTGGGGTTGGGACGGTGGTTGGATCGAGATTGCCGGGGACGTTGATGGCGCCGCCCATCCAGATGATCTGCTCGATTTTTGAGCCGAGGTCCGGCGACTTCTGGAGCAGGGTCATGATCGGCGTGAACGGACAGGTTACGAGCAGCGTCACCGGGCCTGCCGCATCTTCCATCAGCGACTGCAGTAACGCGTCGCCGTCGGGGAATGGTGGCCACGCCGCGTTCGGTGGGAAAGGCTTGAGGCAGGGGATGGCCGACTCGCGGACGCAGTCGCTGCGGTACTGCCATGGAAACGGATTCCATCCGCGCGCGCTGCTGAGGCCCATCGGGATGTCGGTGCGGCCGATGTAGCTCATGACCTGCCAGGCGGTCTGCATCGCCGCGGAGTCGATGCAGTCGGCGTTGACGATGATCGCGCCGAGGAGGTTGATGCCGGGCATGGTGGTGAGGAGAACCTGCGACATGTACTCGTCGATCGCGGCGTCGTGCACAAGGATCACGTCCATGGGGATGCTCCTTCGAATTTTGGGTGGATCTGCATCCTAACATTCTTGCGGGTTGAGGCAACGCGCTTTAGGATGGCGGGACATCCGGACAAGCTGCGAAAGGCGGAACACATGACGCGAATCCCTGTGCTCATCGACACCGACGTCGACATCGACGATTGGATGGCCATCCTCTATCTCTCGATGCATCCGAACGTCGACCTGCGCGGCATCACCGTCACCGGCGTCGGCGCGTGTCATCTCACGCCCGGCACGCGCAACGCGCTCAATCTTTTGCAGCTGACGGGCAAGCCGGACGTGCCGGTGGCGAAGGGGACGAACGCGCCGCTCAGTTACAGCAACGTCTTCCCGGCATCGATCCGCGGTCCGATCGACGCCACCTACAACGTGCCTCTTCCGACGAATCCCAATGGACCGGTGAGCGAAAGCGCCGTCGACTTTCTCCGCGCCACGCTCATGGCCGCTCCCACCCCCATGACCATCCTCGGCATCGGGGGCGGCACGAACCTCGGCACGCTCCTTCACACCTATCCGGATGTTGCGCCGAAGATCGAGCGCATCGTGATGATGGGCGGCGCGGTCTACGTTCCCGGCAACGTCGCCGTCGTCGATCCCGACTACACGAATCAGGTCGCCGAGTGGAACTTCTTCCTCGATCCGCTGGGCGGGCAGTACATGTTCGACTCCGGTGTGCCGGTCACGCTCATTCCGCTCGACGCGTCCGATCACGTGCCGCTGAATCTGCCGTTCTACGATCGCATCCAGCAGCGCCACACCACGCCGCAGGCCGCGTTCATCTACCAGACGCTCACGGCGGACATCCCGTTCGTGCAGAGCGGCAATTTCTTTTTCTGGGATCCGCTCGCGGCGGCTGTCCTGACCGATCCGAGCCTCGCAAGCGGCAAGACGCTGAAGCTGCGCGTCGTGCAGGAGCTCGACGAGGAAGCGGATCACTCCGGCCAGCTCGTCGAAGATCCGGATGGTGCATCGATTGACGTGATGCTCGACGCGAACGCCGATGCGTTCTATGACCTCTTCCTCGACATCATCAACGGCTAAGGAGAACGCATGAGCACACCGCACGCGATCGTCTTCTACGTCAACGGAAACCGTGTCGAGATCGACGATCCCGATCCGACCACGCTCCTCATCGACTGGCTTCGCGGCGATGCCATCGGGCTTACCGGTACGAAACTCTCGTGCGGTGAGGGCGGCTGCGGCGCGTGCACGGTGATGCTCTCGCGTTGGGAGCCGAACGAGAGGCGCGTCGTCGAGACCGCGATCAACTCCTGTCTGCGTCCGCTCTGTTCGCTCGATGGCGCCATGATCACGACCACCGAGGGGATCGGCAGCACGCGCGAGAAACTCGATCCCGTGCAGTACGCGATCGCGGCGAACAACGGATCGCAGTGCGGCTTCTGCACGCCCGGATTCGTGATGAACATGTTCACGTTCCTGCGCAACAACAAGAAACCTGAGCAGCAGCAGATCGAGGATTTGTTCGACGGCCATCTCTGCCGCTGCACCGGATACCGCCCGATCCTCGAAGGGATGAAGAGCTTCGCCGTCGATTTCAAGAAGCACAACACGTACTCGACGAATCACAAATGTTTCGCCGACGTGCCGATCGAACAGCATCTGCCGGGACCGCGTCCGGCGCTCGAGTTCCCGCCGGAGTTGATCGAGTACGCGAACAAAATGTCGTCGCTCGAAAGCGAAGGCCGAGGATATCGGTGGTTCCGTCCGGCAACGCTCGAAGAAGCGCAAGAGATCAAAGCGGCAAACGGCGGCAACTCGAAGAACGTGAAGCTGGTCGTCGGCAACACCTCGATCGGCATTTACAAAGCCGACGTGGCCGACCCGCACATCCTCATCGACATTCACGCCATTTCCACTCTCCTCGGATTCCGCGATTCCGGCGAAGGCTTGGACATCGGCGCCGCGGAGTCGCTGCAGAACGTCATCGACGAATTGCAACGCTTCATCGCGACGAAGCCGAAGGAGAAGACGCGCGGATTCGCGGCGTTCCGCACGCACCTGCTCGACGTCGCCAATCTGCAGGTGCGCAACATCGGCTCGATCGGCGGCAACGTGATGATGACGCGCGCGCAGGCGGAGACCGATTCGCCGTTTCCGTCCGACGTTTACCTCGTGCTCGAAACGCTCGGCGCGTCGATCACGATTGCGTCACGCGACTACGACGGCGGCAGCAACACCTTCGCGATGGCCGAGTTGCCGGCGGTTTCAAAACTTCCCGCCGACGCCATCGCGCAGTCGTTCCACATTCCGTACTCGCAGGCCGGCGATGAGATCGAGACATTCAAGATCGCGTATCGCGATCAGAACGCGCACGCCATCGTGAACGCCGGCTTCGTCGTCCGCCTCGACAAAAAAGGGATCGTGGAGAGCGCGACGATTCTCTATGGCGGACTGGCGGCGCTGCCGTCGCGGATGACGAAAACTGAGAAGGCGATCATCGGCGCGAAGTGGAACGACGAGACGCTGCAGAAAGCGCTCGACGTCCTCGGCCACGAAGTCGCGAAAGTCGTTATTCCGATGCCGGGCACCAACTTCTTGCCAGACGGCTATCGTGAATCGCTCACCGAAACGCTGTTCTACAAATTCTTTCTGCACGTCGCCAACGAGCGATTCCCGAAGGAAGTGGAGCCGGAGAATCGCTCCGGCGGCGAGGTGTACGTCCGGCCGCTGTCCGGCGGCACGCAGACCGTCAGCGTCTATCACCAGGAGCGGCCGGTCGGTGAACCGATCCTGAAGACGACCGCGTTCGTGCAGGCCGCCGGCGAACAAAAGTACACGCAGGACATCCCGCTGCCGCCGCACGGCTACGACTCCGCGTTCGTCATCAGCGAGATCGCCAGCGGCACGTTCGGTTACAAGAAAAACGCGAGCGCGGCGTTGAAAGCAGCGCAGGAAAAATTCGACGGCGTGGTCGCCTACATCGACGCCGACGATGTCCCGAACAAGAAGAACCCGTACCTCGGGCTCGGCGGCGACGACGTCGTCTTCGCGGTCAATCAACAGATCATCTGCTGGGGCCAGCCGATCGGTCTGGTCGTGGCGAAGGATCGCTGGACCGCGCAACGCGCCGCGTACTTTATTCAAACCGAGATGATCGACTTCAAGCCGGCCAAGCCGGTGCTGACCATTGACGAAGCGGTCGCGCACAAGGATTTCTTCACCGACCAGAAGTTCAACCAGCACATCCCGTACATCACGCGCAAAGGAAGCGACGAGAAGTGGCTGAAGAATCCCACCAAGCCGATGAAGGGATGCGAAGTCGTGGAAGGGGAGATGGGCAACGAGGCGCAGGAACATTTCTACATGGAGACGCAGGGAGCGCTCGCGCTGCCCGACGCGCAGGGCGTCATGACCATCTACTCGGGCACGCAGCAGGGATCGTCGGTACAGGCCTCGGTCGCGCAGCTCCTGGAGATCGAGAACAGCTCCGTCACCGTTTTTCAGCGTCCGCTCGGCGGCGGATTCGGCGGCAAGCAGGCGCGCCCGCTGGTCATCAATCCCGCGCCGGCCATCGCCGCGTGGATTCTCAATCGTCCAGTACGGCTGATCCTCGACCGCAATACCGACATGAACGTCACCGGCAAGCGCCATCCGTATCAAGGCCACTTCCACGCCACGTTCACGAAGAAGGGCGAGATCAAAGGCTACAAGGTTCAGCTCTATTCGAACGGCGGATCGACCTACGACCTCAGCTTCCCGATCATGGACCTTTCGCAGCAGCACTCCGACGGCGCCTACTTCGTGCCGACGTGGCACAGCCGCGGCGACGTCACGCGGACGAACAACGCCAGCAACACCGCATTCCGCAGTTTCGGCGTCGTGCAGGCCACGCTGATCTGCGAGGAAGCGATCGAGAAGATCGCGCACGCGTGCGGGATGCGCGCCGAGGATGTGCGCTGGAAGAACATGTACCAGGATGGAACGAAGCGGTCGTCGCAATCGACGCCGTACGCGCAGGAGCTCGATCAGTGCAACATCCGCGATCTCTGGAAGCGGTTGATGAAGTCGTCCGACTTCGAGAAGCGCCGCGATGCGGTCGACAAATTCAATAAGAAGAATCGCTGGCGCAAGCGCGGCCTGACGATGATCCCGCTCAAGTACGGCGTCGGCTATCAACCGCGTTTGCTCGATCAGGGCGTCGCGTATGTCGTGGCCTACGCGGTCGACGGAAGCGTGATGGTGCAGCACGGCGGCGCGGAGTCAGGCCAGGGCATCGACACCAAGATGATGCAGATCGCCGCCGAAACCCTCGGCATCGACATGAACATCATCCGAGTCGCACAAACGTCGACCGACACGATGCCGAACGCGACGCCGACCGCGGCGTCGTCAGGCTCGGACCTCTTCGGCGGCGCGGTGCGCAATGCCTGTCTTGAACTGCGCGCGCGTCTCGAGCAGTATTGCAAAGAGAACAAGGTCAAGGGGTGGCGGACGAACTGGAAAAAACTCTGGCCGTCGATCGTCGGCGGCGCCTACGCGGCGCGCGTGAATCTCGCCGTTGACGGTTTTTACAACACGCCGCTCATCGGCGACGTCGAGGGGACGAGCCAATACGGCCGCGCGTTCCTCTACTTCGTCTATGCCGCCGGCGCGAGCGAGGTGGAGATCGATGTGCTCACCGGCGAGACCACCGTGCTCCGCTCCGACATCCTCATCGACATCGGCCACAGCCTCAATCCCTGTCTCGACGTCGGCCAGGTCGAAGGCGCGTTCGTGCAGGGACTCGGACTGATGACGACGGAGCAGATGATGTACGAGCCGGACGGCCGTCTCTATTCGAACGGCACGTGGGAGTACAAACCGCCGTGCTCGAAGTCGATCCCGGTCGACCTGCGCGTGACCATCGCGAAAGGCGGCGATCCGAACCAGACGAATTCCGCGGTCATGTCCTCGCGCGGCATCGGCGAACCGCCGCTCGTGCTCTCGACATCCGTCTTCTTCGCGATCAAACAAGCCATCATGGCCGCCCGCCGCGATCAGGGCGACGACACCTGGTTCACGATGCCCGCGCCCGCGACGGTCGGACGCGTGCAGAGCAACTGCAAGATAGGACGGGCATCGATGCGGTTATGACGCGATCACGGTTGCATCCAACGCAACCGCTGCCAACCGGTGGATGATGCGCTCGTGCGGGACGACGTCGTCGATCCAGACCTCGACGCAGTCCGCGGCGTCCACGCCGGCGCGGGCGGCGGCGACGCGTCCGTAACGCGTCACCGGGACGAAGACGAAGCCGGATACGAGACGCGCGTGACAGACGCCGCGTTCACGCAGCGCCAGAACCTGGTGGAGGCGGAGCACGAATGGCGGCGATGCTTCGAAGGTGATGTCCACATCATCGCCGCGCCGCACGACCTGCGAGACGATGATGTCCCGCAGGCCGTTGATGCGCGCATTGACCTCGCGCAAGGCGAGCATGCGTGGATGCATTACGGTTCGAAGGTTGGCGCGACGTTCATCCAATCGCTGAGCGTCTTCAGCATGTCGTCGTCCCAGAACGGCCCGCCCGGCGGCATTTGTGGCTGTTCCGATCCGTCGAGGCGTGCGTAGACATGGCGCGCGTTCGCGTGATCGGGAAAGTCGCCGTCGCCGGCAGGGTCGGACATGTAACCGAAGTCGTCGAGTTTTACGCCGATGCGATTCATGTGTTTGATTGAAGGTTGCGTAAAGAGTGGCACTACGTCCGCTGCGAATGATCCAGCCATGATGTTCTCCTTCAGTGAACGGATTTCGTTGGTTGTCCGCCGAGGGCGGTGTTGCGGCCGAAGAGGTGCGTGAGCTCGCTGCGGCGTTTCAGCGAAACCTTGTCGGACGCGGAGCCGGGGAACGCTTCCTGGAGCAGGTAGCTGAAATCGGTGCTGTAGGTAAAGGACGAATCCGTTGCGAGCGTGTGGCAATACATGCAGCTCGAGTCGTTCGTCTTCGGTCCCATCAGGTAGGTTTCCATCGTCGCGTTCGCCATGTCGTGTGGAATCTGACCGGCGCCCTGATTGATCAGCGTTCCCTTTTTCAACACTTGCGCCGGTTTCCCTTTGATATACGGGACCGACGGCCACTGCGTGCTGACGAGTTGGTAGTACTGCCAGACCGATCCCGCCGCCGCGAGTTTTTGCTGCACCTGCGCGTTGATGTCGTACGCTTTCACGGTCGCAACTGAATCGGGGCCGACCACCATCTGCGTCGGCGGCGTCTGTTTCACGCGCGGATCGCCGCTCCAGCCGCCTTTCGGAGCCTTCGGCTGCAGGTTCGGCGGACATTGGGCGGCGGGACAGGCCGGGTTATTGAACGAAGGATTCGGGCCGGAGTAGTTGTCGACCTGCTCGAACGTCGACCAGATCCACTGCGGCGCGTTCTTCGTCTTGTGCGCGATGTGCAGCCCGACCAACCCCATCGTGTACTGCTTGCAGAGAAACTTGCCGGATTTCTCTTTGTTCGGCCACGCGATTTCGACGGTGCGCGTGTGGTAGCGCGCGCTCGGCTCGGGCAGGATTCGCCACGCGGCTTTGATCTCGATCGGGCCCATCGTCTTGTCGTCATTCGAACCGACCGGCTGGAAGTTGACGTCTGCCTTGAGGTTGCGGCTGTCCCAGAACTTGTTCGCGTTGATGAAGTTGAACTCATCTTCATTCATGCGCAATTCGTAGCGCACGAAGGAGCCCTTCTGGTCGATGAGCGGAGCGAACGTCCCGGCCTGTAAAAACTCCTGCGCGGTATTCGCATCCTTCATGATCATCCGCAACACCGGCATCCTTGCCTCGGCGGCGTCATGCGCGTCGAGCGAATCGCATCCGGGCAGCGGATCGAGCGGGCAGTTCCATCCGGCCGGCTCGATGCCGCTGTGCGAGTCGCCGCGAAACACCGCCCAATCGGGCTTGTACGTTTCCCAAACCGTCGGACCGTAATCGCCGGACGGCAATGGCTTGCCGCAATCGCGCGCGACGCCGTTCTGCAGATTGCACGGCCCAGGTCCGCTGGTCGAGTTGGTTGCTGGCCAGTTCAGCGCGAGAAAGATGTTCCACGAGTAAATGTCGAAGTTCGCCTGGCGATTGAAGTCCGTTGGATCGGGAAGAACGACGTCATACGGGATCTGGCAACTGTAGGTGACGGGTGGCCGCACCACGTCGGGAGGCTGCGGCTGCTGCGCGTTTGCGGAACGGGAGCTCGTCGCAACTCCGATGGATACGACTGCGAGGACGGAGACAATCACAAGACACCACGAGGATGCGCGCATCGCCGATCTCCTTAGAATTTGAGATGCAGATGGAGGGTGGACTGGGACTCCGGAACTATACCTCGCGTCGTGTGGGTCTAAACCACCTGCGCCATCGTCGCAAGCGGCGGCGCCGTCTTCCTTCGCAGGATCGCCGCCGAAATCAGCGTCACGATCAGCCCCACCGGGAACGGTTCGATGAAGGTCATGGCGGAGTTCATGAACGGGTTTTCGAGCATTGTCATCAACTTCTTCATCTCCGCTTTCTTCTCGGCGATGGCGGTCTCGGTGGCGCCTTTCGCGCGCATCGTTTCGATGGAGTGCGCGGCGTATTTGTCCATGTGGCCTCGGGCGAAGTCGGGCATCAGCTTGAAGTAGATGAGCTCCCACGACGCGACGTAGAAGACGCACGAGATCAGCGTGATCAGGATGCCGACGCTGAAGGCGCGGCCGAAGGAGATCGTGCCACCATTGTTTTCGCGGTACGAGCGGATGCCGAAGAAGACCAGCAGGAAGGAGAGAAAGATCGCGGTGTAGCCGAAGATCTCGCCGTTGTCGAAGTTGATCGTCCCATTCTTCATGAGTGGGAGCGTGAGGAACATCAAGGCCGAGGAGATGACGCCGGAGATGAGGCCGAAGACGATGACGACTTTTTTCATGTGAGTGTTTCCTTTCGCGGCGCAAGGTACGGCGGAACGGGGCGCCGCGCAGTCGCCCGTTCGGGTGATTTCGAGGTAATCGAAAGTATGAATCAGGGGATCAGCCCGAGCTCTTTGGCTTTTTGCACGGCCTGGACGCGGCGATTGACCTGCATCTTCTCAAAAAGGCGCGACGAGTGCGTCTTGATGGTGTTTTCGGAGATGAAGAGCTTCTCGCCGATCTCGCGGTTGCTCAATCCTTGCGCGATCAGCGCGAGGATCTCGTGCTCGCGCGCGGTCAGGCCGACTTCCTTCAGCTTCGCGGCGTCGAGGACGAACGGTCGGTCGAAGTGCACCGGCACTTCGCGGATGACCACGACTTCCTTCGCACGCGTCCAACGCAGGCCAAAGTAGATGCCGAGGACGGTGAAGATGACGGCGATCAGGCCGCCGTAGATCTCGGATGAATATTCGTGGACGAAGTATTTGTACTCGATGAACTTGAGCAGCGCGATGAGGACGCCGCCAACGGCTCCGTACAGCGCAACTTGCCTGGCCATGAAAGAGGAGTCTACAGTCGCGGCGCCGATGCCGACTCCTGTCTCCGTCCTCGACCTCGCATTCGTCACCGCCGGCGCTACGCCTTCGGACGCGTTGCACAACACTCTCGATCTCGCGCGGCACGCCGAGCAGTGGGGTTATCGCCGCTTCTGGCTCGCGGAGCACCACAACATGATCGGCATCGCCAGTGCGGCGACGTCGGTCGTCATCGGATACGTCGCGGCGGGGACGAGGACGATTCGTGTTGGCGCGGGCGGCATCATGTTGCCGAACCATGCCCCGTTGATGATTGCCGAGCAATTCGGCACGCTCGAATCGCTCTATCCCGGCCGCATCGACCTCGGCATCGGCCGCGCGCCGGGTACCGATCAGCGCACGTTGCGCGCGCTGCGGCGCTCGCCGCTGAGCGCCGACACGTTTCCGCAGGATGTGCTCGAACTGCAGGCCTACCTCGGCCCGCTGCAGGAAGGACAGACCGTTCAGGCGGTTCCTGGCACAGGACTCAACGTCCCGATCTGGATTCTCGGATCAAGCCTCTTCGGCGCGAGTCTCGCCGCGGAGCTCGGACTTCCGTACGCATTCGCCTCGCATTTCGCGCCCGCCGCGTTGCTGCCCGCGCTCGAGATTTATCGCGCGCGGTTCAAGCCGTCGCCGCAGCTCGACCGGCCGTACGCGATGGCCGGCGTCAACGTCGTCGCGGCGGCGACGGATGTCGAGGCGCATCATCTCTTCACGTCGGCACAGCAGCAGTTCGCGAACATCTTCCGCGGAACGCGAGGCCGGCTTCCGCCGCCGATCGATGACATCGAGAATTACTGTACGCCCGAGGAGAAGGCGCAGGCATCGTCGATGCTCGCGCGCTCCTTCGCCGGATCGCCCGATACCGTGCACCGAGGACTGCGTCAGTTCGTCGACGAAACCGGCGTCGACGAGATCATCGTGGCCTCCGCGATTTACGACCACGCCGCGCGCCTCCGCTCGTACGAGATCGTCGCGGAGGTACTCGAGAACTCGTCGGCGAAGGCGCTGTAGGAACGGTTTCCTGCGGTTTGAACCGGGTGGCCACATGCGCCTGCAAGCGACAGAAGGCGGCGGCACGGTAAGTCAGGCCGGACGATCACCATCAAACGGATTGATGATCTCAACTCCCGCCTTTTCGAAATCCGCACCGTTGCGCGTGACCACGATCAATCCGTGAACGAGTGCTGTTGCCGCGATCAAACTGTCTTTGATCGGCATCGCGGTGCCGGACGCGCGAAGTGACGCGACGAGCTCCGCCCAACGAAGCGCCGTGTCGGAGTCCCAGGGCACACAGAAAATGTGCTGAACGGCCCCGTGGAACCATTCATCGAGTCCTGCCCGGCGCTTCCCTCGGGGCAGAAGAAGGATTCCGAAACGGACTTCGCCGAGGATGATCGGATCGACGGCGATCTCTCGTTGAAAGTGTCTCAGCCATCGCACGACGCCTTTATCAGGCTCTGACTTTGTCGGCTCACTCAGGACGTTCGCGTCGACGAGATATCTCACAAATTGTCTGTCGACTCGGAAGGAATCGGGACGAAGAAGTCTTTCTCAGGACAGGCAAGCAGCCAATCGACGAGTCCTTCGTTCGGCGACGGCCGATTTCGCACGAGCTTGTACTCGCCCTCTTCAAGACGTTCGACGGCAAACTCGTCGCCGGCCTCCAGGTGGTCCTGCTCGCGAATCGCGGCGGGCAGCACGATCTGCCCTTTCGATGACATTGTCGTTTTCATGGAAGTAAGATAGCGTCTTACTTCGATGCTGTCAATCTCAGAGCGTGTGATCCGGCCTCGGACACTACAGTGGCGCGCGAAGGCGCGCGCGCGACCGTCGCGGAGACGAGCGCAACGGGTCGCGACATTTCCTCGCACCTCTCAACTCCCCAGAATGTCCCACGTATCCCTCGCGTTCCTTGCTCCGATATGAACGTCAAGCGCGCGGCCAAGTACGGGTTCTGTTCTGGTGTCCGGATCGCGGATCTGAAGGTGAAGCGATTCGCGGCGGGTGGGGGACGCGGCGCGATTCTCGGGCAGGTCGTCCATAACGAGCGCGTCGTCGAAGAGATGGAGCGGCTCGGCGTCCGGACCATCGACGAGATCAACGCCGTGCAGGAGCCGACCATCGTCTTCTCCGCGCATGGCGTGCCGCCGTCGTTTCACACGCAGGCCAAGTCGGCGGGGCTGCAGGTGCTCGATACCACGTGCAAGTTCGTTTACGACATCCATCGCGAGGCGGCGAAAGCGCTCAACGATGGCTATCACCTCATCTTCATCGGCGATCCGAAGCATCGCGAGGTCATTGGTTACACGCACGACCTTGATCCGAGCTCGTATCACATCGTCACAACCGTCGAAGGCGCGGACGCCATCGACTGGTCGCAGTACGCGAAGATGAAAGTTTTCTACCAGACCACGCTGAATGCCGAAGAGTTCGAGGACGTCGTCAACGCCATCGAGCGGCGGGCGAACTCCGTCGAGCGCGGCGACACCATCTGCTACGCCACGAAGGAGAATCAGGA
The DNA here is from genome assembly GCA_035996815.1 of Thermoanaerobaculia bacterium. Classification (GTDB taxonomy): domain Bacteria; phylum Acidobacteriota; class Thermoanaerobaculia; order Gp7-AA8; family Gp7-AA8; genus JADGNZ01. The sequence goes on from DASYJF010000077.1 coordinate 35,815, forward strand.
TGCGGCGCGCGTACTCGCGCATGATCCCGAGATCGATGCGATCGTCGTCATCGGAGGCAAGAAAAGCGCGAACACCAAGCATCTGTGGGAGATCTGCCGCGAGGCCAAGCCGTCGTATCTCGTGCAGGGGGCGGACGATCTCGATCCGGAATGGTTCGCGGGCGTGCGCACGGTCGGCGTCACCGCGGGATCGTCGACGCCCGACTACGTCATCGTCGAAGTCGAGGAACGGCTGAGCACGATCGAACGTAATACGTTGCAGGTATCGGACTAAAGTCTGCGTTACCCTCGTTTTCCCTCGCGTTCATGAAGCTGATCCGTTACTTGCTTCTCGTGTTTGCGCTCGCCTGCTTCATACCGTCGGCGGGTGCGGTCGAGCTCAACTGCCGCGGCCCCGCGAACGTCGAGTCGTTCAAATACTCGTGGAAGCTGCACGGCGGACTTTCCTGGATCGCCGGCATCATGTTTCCGACCTCCGGGATCGGTGAGTTGAAGACGACCTATCCCGCCGCCGGCCGTCCCGCCATCGACAGCTCGCTGCTGATCACCGCTCCCGCGGGCAAGAGCGGTTTCTACGCGTACGAAACGCAGATCGAAGCGTCGGGGCAGCGCACGCTGATGACGTATCACGCGTATTCGTGGAAGGACAAATCGCGCAAGGAGCGGACGCTCTTCGATTACAACGCCGGCATCGCGCGCATGCACAAGGAGACGCCGGAGAAGCAGTGGGACAAGACCGACCACATTCCGGCCGGCGCGTTCCACGACGTCGTCAGCGCGATCTACTACCTGCGCCAGAACGCCGCCACGATTCGCGGCCCGGTCGCGACGCAGATCTACTCGGACGGCAAGTCGTATCCGGTCATCGTGCGCCCGGCGAACCGTGAGGCGTTCAACATCGGCGGCCAACAGGTCGGCGCCAGCGGATTCGAAATCGTCGACGGTCCCGGCGGTAAGAAGTGGCCGGGCGGCATGAAGATCTGGCTCTCCGACGACGCGCGGCGCATCCCGTTCCGCATCGAGATCATCCAGAGCATGGCCTCGCTGCAGCTCGATCTTCAGTCGATCGATTCGTGCGCGTTCATGCAGGCTGCGAAGTAGCGGGTTAGTAGATCAGTAGATTAGGACGGCACTGCGAAGGCACCCCTCTAATCTACTGATCTACTAATCCACTAATCGACTGATCCACTACACCCAGAACACGCCCGACGTATCCGTCGCCACCGCCTTGAGCAGCACGCGGAGGTCTTTGTCCGTCTTCTGGCTCGATAGACGATGCCAGCGCTGGTTTGTGTCCGGCCAGTAGAGCGACCAGACGCTTTTCGCCGGCGAGTAGCGGAACTTCGCTTTCGGCACCGAGGTCCATTCGAGATGGTTGAGGAACGACGGACGACGTTCGATCAGCACGACATGGTTCTCCGCGATCTCGAATTCGAGCCGCGATGATTCGGCGACATCGGCGGACGAGCTCTGCGCGCAGAACTCCTGGAGCGCGGTTTCAGCGTCAGCACGGACTTCGGGGGGGATAGCCACGCGCGAATATTAACCTGTGGGGGGTGGGGAGTAGGGAGCGGGGAGTGGGAGATCGGCAGAGTTCCTCTTCTTTCGCCTCCCCACACCCAACTCCCCACGCGCCAAGACTCACTTCCCGTCCGCAGTCGTGTATCCGATCAGCGCCAGGCACATCTCGTCGGTGGTTTGTTCGCCCCAGCGGACGTCCTTTGGCGGCGAGCTTGGGTTGTGCCAGTTGTCCGTCGAATTGTCGAAGTGCGACTCGACGTGGATGACGCCGCCGACGGCGATGTGGAGCGGCGTCTTGTAAACTACTGCCCCTGCCAGTTGAAGTCATATTGCGGCACGTCGATCATGCAGACCGTCGTCCCATCGGCCAGCTTGGCCTCTACTTTCGTCTTCGTGCCGAGGAGGTGCATGTGCGGGTAGACGGAGACGACGTCGACGTCCGTGTCTGCGGCGCCGTACGCATCCACTTTCGAATCGTGATCGCCGGCGCGGATGACGAATTGATCGTTGATGATGAAGTCGTAGTGCAGCTGCTTCTTGACCGGCGCGGTGGTGAGGTACAGACCGATCTGCGTCTGATCGGGAGCGACGCGGCCGAAGTGCGGGTGATAGTGAACCTGCATCACGACGCGCGCTCCTTTCGGAATCCGCACCGCCGTTCCCTCGGGGAGCGGCGTCGGTCGCGCGCCGGGCGTCCAGGCGCCGAGCGGTGTGGCCGTGTCGAGACCGGGACCGCCAAAACATTGATAGCCGTCGCCGTTCTTGTCGAGTTTCGCGCTGGCGCCGGTGGTGTCGAGATACGGAACGATGTGATGGACCGTGCCGCGATCGCCGGGACGGAAGTCGACCATCGTCACCTGCATCTCTTTCGTCGAGTCGCCGGGGATGGAGAAGCAGCGGTACTCGTCGACCTCGGCAGGCGGCGTGAACGCCTTCGGCATCGCCAGAATCCCGTCCGGCTTGCCGCCCGGCCAGCCGCCGTCGAATGTTCGCGGCGTCGGCAAATCAGCCGCTTTGCCCTCCGGCGTCCCGCCATCAACCCAGTGCGCGATCGTATCGATGTCGCTTTGCGCCAGCGAGCGCGTGCCGACGAAATCGCCGCATCCCGCGGCAGCCTTCCACGGCGGCATCTGTCCCGTTTGCGTCATGTACTTGATCGCATCCGCGTGCAGCACCGCGTCGCCGTAGGTCATTAGCGAAAACGGGGCGATGTCATCCGGGTGATGGCAAGACTGGCAGTTCTGCTGAAGGATGCGCACGACCTCGCGATTGAACGTCGGCCCGTCCGGCGGAATCGCCGCGCGCCGCCGCGCGCCAATCAGCGTGAGGACGAGCAACGGGAGAAGAAGAATCGTTTTCTTGCGCATGGAGCTCCTTTGAGTGGCCAGTGGTTAGTGGCCAGTGGTCAGAAAGCGGCTCACAATCTCGCTGACCACTGACCACTGACCACTGACCACTGACCACTCAAAACGAATACGTGATTCCGAACGACGGCACCGCGCCGAACACGACTTCGTAGTTGCGGTGACCGGTGATGACGCGATTGCTGTCGGCGTTGAAGGTGTAGCCCGCGACGCCGGAGACGTTCCGAATGCCGAGGGCGTTGAACAGCTCGACGAAAAAACTCACGCCTCCGTGCGTCGTCGTGAAATTGCGGCTGGCGCGCAGATCGACGCGACGGTACGCGGGGAGACGATCGCTGTTGTACGCGCCGACCACGGTATGAAATACGTTGCTGACGAGCACACCGTTGACTGGCGTCGTCGGCCAGCCGCTGTGGTACACGCCTGCGACGTCGAAGTTCCAGCGCGCGCCTAGGCGATAGTCGAGATTGAATGTCGCGGTGTCGCGCTGATCCCATGACCGCGGAACGGTCACTGGGAGCGCGGGCGTCCCGCCCGCTGTTGATGCTTGAGACGCCCCCGCCCACCCAGCGGGCGAGACGCCCGCGCTCCCGGGAACGCCGTCGAGGACGTCGTGCGCCGAGGCACGCGCGTAGCTGATCCATCCGCTGATTGGCGTGCCGACTTTGCGAAACAACAACTCGCCGCCGCGGGCGCGTCCGCTCGACGCGTCGATGCGCAGCCGATCCGGTTGCATCTCGGGATAGATGACGACACGGTCGAAGATGTTCTCGAACCTCGGACGCAGTTGCGTGAAGCGTTTGTCGTACCCCTCGGCGCGCGCGCTGTAGCCGCGGCCGAAGTCGTACTCCGCGCCGAGCACCGCGTGATCGGCGCGCTCGGCCGGCAGAAAATTCGTGACGCCATCTTCGACCTGCAGTTCGTTGATTCCCTGCGCCTGGTAGAAGCGGCCCCACGACGCGCGCAGCATGGCGTGTGCGCCGAGGGAGTAGGCGACGTTGATCCGCGGAGCTACATGCGTGCCGTCCGGCGTGTAGCTCTGCGCATCGACGCGCGCGCCCGCTTCGACCACCATATGCGGCGTCACGGCGATGCGGTCGGCCGCGTAAACGGCCAGATCGTTTCCATCGGCGCGAACGCTGGCGGCGCGATCGATCGTCTGGATCCCGTCATTGACGTGGAAAAACGAGGCGCGAATGATCGCGTGGCCCTCGTAGTCATAGCGCGCCCGGACCTTCTTCACCGCAAATCCTGCTTTGAAGACGTTGCGCTCGGACAAATCAATCGAGGAGTCGTTGCGCAGAGCGACGAACTCGAACGCGTGATCATCATCGACCGCGCCTTCTTCCTCGTCGAACGGCGCGCCGTAGCTGCCAACGCGATGGGTGGCGATGCGTCCCGTCGAGGCAACCGTTTGCGTGAACAGCTTCGGCGACAGTGCATTGCGCAGGTTTACCCACGAATAGCGGTCGCTGTAGCTGCCATGCGCCAGACCGCCGGGCTCGTTGACTTTCAGCGTGTCGCCGGCGACGAAGACGTCGCCGGATACGATCGCGCGATCGTTCAGAGTCGTCTCCAGCCTGCCGCGGAGATCGTAGTAGGCGGGATTGATGGTCTTGTTCTGCGGGTCGATCAGCTTCAACAACTCGCGCAGGTAACCGCGCCGAAACGAAACGAGATACTCGGAACGGCCATCCTGAAACGTCCCGTCCGTGAGAATGCGCTCGTTGAGAATGCCGATACCGATTTCGGTGTGACGCCGCGAGGTCGGTTTCAGCGACGAAATGTCGATGACGCCGCTGAGCCGCCCGCCGTACTGCAGCGGAAATCCGCCCGTGAGTACATCGACCGCACCGATCGACTCAGCGTCGATGGTGCTGAAGGCGCGGAAGAGATCGCGGACGTGGAACGGATCGTAGATCTCCGCGCCGTCCATCAGCACCTGGGTCTCGTCCTCCTGGCCGCCCCGAATGTTGAACCGCGCGCTGACGTCGAGACCGGTGATGCCGGGAAGCCGGTCGAATGCGCGATAGACGTCGTCGCCGAGGTGCGGAACGGTGCGCACTTCGTCGCGGGAGAGGAACTGATGGTTCTCCGGTTCCGAGGTGAAGATCGTGAACTGGCTCGGCGTAACCACGATCGATTCGAGCGTGACCGGCATCTGCGGCGGCTTTGCCTTCGCGGCGCGCGGAGCAGGTTTCTCCGCGTCGCGCACGATGACGATGCTTCCGTGCGGTCCGCTCGTCGCGTGGAGGCGATGCTCGCGCAGCAGTTCGTCGAGCAGTTGCCGCGGCTCCGTCGATCGCGGCTCGATCCCGACGATCATCTCCGGCCGCACCACGTCGGTGCTGTAGATGATTCGCAATCCGCGACCTTCCAGGATGTGCAGCGCCTCGGCGAGGCTGCGGCCGCGCAGTTCTGCCGCTGCCGTAGCCGCAATCAGACACAGCACGGCCATGAAAACCAGTTTGCGGAGCATCATTTTCTCCTCTTGATGATCAGACGAGCGCCGTCGGTCCGCGCGGTGAGCCCCGAGGCAACGAGCGCCGTGTCGAGCGCCTCCACGGGAGTCAACGGAACATCGCCATGCAACCGCATCGAGGCCGCATTGCGCGACGCCGCATCCGACCACACCGGCGTCACGCCCTCATCGCGCGTCACACTCGCCACGACTTCCGACAGCGTGCGGCCATCGAGATGAATCGGAGGCGCCGCCCGCACGACCCAATCCCAATCGGCGCCGTTCCGCGCGATGCTGTGCGGTGTCACTCCGCCTTGCGCATCAGCGTCGAGCTCGACGCCTGCCTCGGCGGAATGCGTCGCGCCGCCATGCTGCAGATCGACGCGCCCTTCGCGAACGCGGACGCGCATCCGGTCCGGCGCCAGCCGCACTTCGAATTGCGTTCCGATATCGCGAACGTTTCCCAGCGGCGTGTGGATCACCACCCCGGCATGATGCGAATCAACATAGACGGCACCGCGATCGAGCGTGAGCTCGGTAGGCGACGCGATGCGAACACGCGCCCCGCTGTCGAGCCGCAGGATCGCGTTTCCCCACGCTAACGACGCGGTGTTGCCGCTGGCGACTTCGTAAACGATGTTCGCGTAGATGACCGCACCATTCGTCTGCCCGCTTGCAAGGACCACCCGATCCGGCCTTGGCTGCGGCGGTGAAGGAATCGTCAGCCGCAGGATGACAAACGTCACGACTGCCGCGGCCACAACCGCCGCCGATCCAATCCAGCGCGTACGCCGCCTCCGGCTGATCGTCTCCATCCATTCGTCATGCACCGCTTCGCGCACGCGGCGCGCCGCCTCCTCGGGCACTGGCGGTCTCCGCCCTGCCAGCCGGACAAGCGCGGCGATCGCGTCGTCGGAATTCGTGTTGCCCGTGTCGTCCATCATGAAACCTCCGCCTCGCTCCACCGTCCGCCATGCGCCGTAGTGAATGCGTCGCGGAACGCCACTCGCGCCCGCGTCAGCATCGACTCCGCCGCCTTCGTTCCGAGGCCCAGGCGCTCCGCGATTTCGGCGACCGATAGCCCGTCGACGTACTTCCACTCCAGCGAGTCGCCGTAATGCCCAGGCAGCCGATCGAGCACGATCTGCACGAGTCGGCTAATCTCGTTGCGACGCAACGCCGCCTCCGGCCGGTCTGACGGTCTTAGCGACTCCAGCGCCGCACGCACCTCGGGGATATCGTCGAGCAACTCCACCATCGGCGGCACGCGGCTGGCCTTCTCGAAGTACACGCTGATCTCGTGACGGCAGAACGTGCACAACCACGTCAGCAGCGCCGCCTCCCCGCGATACGACGAGAGTTTCCGCACCGCCCGGCAAAGCGCCGCCTGCACGACGTCCTCCGCCACCTGCAAATCGCCGCCAACCCGCGGCATCGCAAACCGGAACAGCGCCGGGAAGTGCGATTCGAAAAACTCCGCGAACGCTGCTTCGTCCCCCCGCACCATGCGAGCGACAAGAAAGCGGTCCGGATGCTCAGTCACGAATTCAGCCATTCACCGCGTTAGAGGGGGGAGCGGGACAAAATCCTTCGGCCCGAGGATAGACTCCTGACCGTGAAGAAAGGTTCTCTTAAGAAGACATCAGATCGGATGCGCTCGGAGTACCGCTTCGACTACTCGAAGTCGAAGCCAAATCGGTTCGCGTCTCAGATCAAGAAAGGTTCTGTCGCGGTTCAACCTAAGCGGCCATCGTAGCGACTAGTCCTCTTCACGCGGAGGCGCG
>DASYJF010000078.1:0-24250 GCA_035996815.1 Thermoanaerobaculia bacterium
TTCCACCACCTCTCCGCCGAGCTCCTCGGCAGCATTCGTTTCGTCGATCAAACGGCGGAGATGAAACCGGGGACGTCAGCCTACATTCAGATTCGCCTCGAATCGTCCGTGGTCGCTGTGGCCGGCGATCGCTTCGTCATCCGCCGCTATTCGCCCGCGCTGACCGTCGGCGGCGGCGTGATCGTCGACGCGCATCTGCCGAAACTCAGCCGCAACACGCGCGGCGAACTGCTCGACACACTCGCCGGCGGGACGCTGCACGAGCGCGTCGCACTGATGACGAAGATGGAAGGACTGCGCGGCCTCACGATGCACGAGGTCCAGGCGCGCACCGGCATCCGCATCGAGACGCTGACGAAGGAGCTGAAGAACGTGCCGCATCTCGCCGACAGCGGCGAGCGGCGCTGGATCCATCACGACGTCCTCATCGACTTTCGCCGCAAGTCGATGGAGTTTCTGCGCGCCTACTTCGAAGAAAACCGGATGGCGCTCAACGTCCCGAAAAGCGAGTTTGTGCAGAAGCTGCTGCCGCGCAACGCCGACGGCGCGATGATCAACTTCCTGCTGCAGGATCTGGCGCGCCAAACGATCGTAGTGATTAACGGCGACGCCCTCGACATCCCCGGCCGCTCCAAAACCCTCGGCGGCGCGGAAGGCGAACTGGCGCGCATGATCGAGTCGCGCTTCGCCGAAGCAGGCCTCGCGCCGCCGCCCGTCTCAGAACTGATCAACGAGCGCACGCAGAAAGCGCGCGTCATCGAAGGCGTGATCGGCTTCCTCGTCAAGCAGGGGACGCTGGTCCGGCTCGCCGAAGGCATCTACGTCCACCGCGACGCCCTGGCCGCGGCGAGCGCGCGCATCGCCGAGCGCCGCGGCGACATGATCGACGTCGGCCACTTCAAAGAGTACTTCGGCCTCTCCCGCAAAATCGCCATCCCGCTGCTGGAGTGGATGGATCGTGAAGGCGTCACGAAACGCGTGGGAGATTCGCGGAAGGTGCTATAGCGCCGGTAGAATTCGGGGCATGGCTGAGACTACGGACCCTAACCTTACTGTTTCCGAAGAGTTGGTAGCCGAACTTCATAAACGGCTCGACGCACATCGCGCTTCGCCAGAACAGAGTGAAACGTGGGAAGTTGTCGATAAAGAAATTTTTGGAGACGACTAAAGCGGCGCATCGTTCGCGCAGCGCGCAACGATTTAACCCTCAGCTTCCGCTCCACCGGCGGAAAAACCAAGCTCTTCGCTGATCTCTCGTTGTCGAACATCTAAGGTCAGGAAGGCGATCTCTCGGTTCGGATCCACGAAAAGTGCAGAGGCGAGGTGCCACAGATCAGCTCCTCGAACGTAGCCCACGCCGAGAACCGTTCTTATCTCGGCCGTGAGCGCGCGGTCCGGGTGGACCCAGACGATCGATGAAAGCAACTCGGTGGGATCAGCCGTCACGTTGTCTCGTCGGAACGCTGCCCGCAGCTCGGCTTCGAGAAGATTCGACGATACCAAAACGTCTTGCTCACTAAGCGTTTGCGCGAGAGCGACAGATCCTGTCTCGGTAAAGGCAATCGCCACCAGGAACGACGAGTCCACGTAGGCGACTTTCATTAGCGCGAATCAAGAAAACGGCGTAGGGCTCCGGGTTTCTTCACGAGGCCTTTGAACTCGCGTTTCGCGTTAGTCGTGGGAAACGAGAGCACTCCCTTTCGCCGGAGCTCTTCGAGACGCTGGGCAATCGATGTGTCAGGCCGTGTGACGGGCGTTACTTCCGCCACGGCTGCGCCGCGGTGTGTGATCGTCACGACGTCGCCTTTCCGCACATGTGCGAGCAGTTCGCTCAGATGCGCTTTTGCTTCATACGTGGAGTATGTCTTCGGCATGACCAGTCAGTCTAGGTTGTGCCGTTTCGAACGTCAACGCCGACGAACTTCATTTCGGCCACACCTGCTCGGGTCGCCCAGATGCTGAACTCATTCTGAATCTCGGGCGCTGCTTCGTAGCCGCGTCGATGCTGCGCTTCGTCATGCTTCGCGATCGCATTCGCAAGCGCGTCGCGGACGAAGGCCGACCGAGCCGTCGCCGAAACAGCTGCAGCGCGATCGATCTCCGCGATCAGGTCTTCGTCGAGCGTGAATCGGACGATTTTCATTTTTTCGAAGATACAGCAGGCTTCAGTTCCGAATACTTACCATTCACCGTCAGCAAGTCCGCCGGAACTTCGCGTTGCTCGATCTTCACTACCGTGTTGTCGACGACAAGCTTCTTATTTTCGTACGGCAGCTCAGCGTGGTCGGCAAGCGGAAAGCCTTGGACTTCCAGAAGCGCTTCGTCGGCGGTGCGAGTGATGCCGGCCAGCGGCGATGAGGTGGGCTCGCTCGCTTGCAGCATTGCGAAGAGGCCGCGCGGGATGAGGGGATGCGATCCGATCCAGAGCTCGCGTTGGTAGGCGCCGAGGCGGATCACGGATTGTTTCGCCGGAACGCCTTGCAGCGTTTTCTGAGCGTTCGTTACGACGAATTGCGCGCGCGGCATTCCGTCGGGGACGGGACGCGCGACGGCGGCGCGGCGAGACGCGATCGCGTTGGCGAATGATTGGACGCGGACCGTGTGCGCGATGTCGTCGACGTACGTCACCTGCTTCTGCGCGAAATCGAAGAGGCGCCATTGGTCGGCTTCGTCGGTGCTACGGGCGCGGTTGTCGGCGATGACGATCTCGTGCGAGTAGGTCTTGTTCGCCGGTTGAATCGTGGTCTGGATTGTGACGACGACCGCGAGAACCGTCGGTTCGTTTTTCTTCGGAGCCGGCGACGCCGCGGGAGGTTTGCTGCAGGCGAACAGAAGGGCGAGGGCGAGCAGTAATCGGGGCAACCTCACTCGTTCACTCCTTCGCGTCGAACCAGCTCCGGCCGTAGTGCGCGTCGACTTGCAGCGGCACGGCCAGCGGGAAAATGTTCTCCATCGTCTCTTTCACGATTCCCGCCACGTCCTCGGCGCGCGACTCCGGGACTTCGATCACGATTTCGTCGTGGACCGTGAGCAGCATCAGCGCGGAGTCATCGAGGCGCTCGTCGAGCGCGATCATCGCCAGCTTGAGAATGTCCGCCGCCGTTCCCTGGATCGGCGCGTTCGTGGCCATGCGTTCGGCGTTGCCGCGAACGGTGAACGACTTGTTGTGGATCTCCGGGATGTAGCGCACGCGGCCGAACAGCGTCGTCACCTTGCCGGTTCTGCGCGCTTCTTCCAACGTGCGGTCGAGGTACTCCTGAATCTTCGGATAGCGCGCGAAGTAGGCGTCGATGAAATCCTTCGCTTGGCCCGTCGGGATGTTCAACTCATTCGACAAACGAAACGCCGACATGCCGTACAGAACGCCGAAGTTGATCGTCTTCGCGGCACGGCGTTGATCGTGCGTCAGCTCATCCTCGGCGACATTGAACATCTTCGAGGCCGTGGCGCGATGAATGTCGGCGCCGCGCTGGAAGGTCTCAATCAGTTCCCCGTCCTGCGAGATGTGCGCAAGGATGCGCAGCTCGACCTGCGAGTAGTCCGCCGCCAGCAGCACATTGCCGTCCTCGGCGATGAACGCCTTACGGATCTCACGGCCAAGCTCGGTGCGGATGGGGATGTTCTGCAGGTTCGGATCGGACGACGACAACCGTCCCGTCGCCGCGACTGCCTGATTGAACGACGTGTGGACGCGTCCGTCCTTCGCCACGAGCTGCGGCAGCGAATCGATGTACGTCGACTTCAGCTTGTGCAGCTCGCGATGCAGAAGGATCAGGCGCGGCACCGCGAAGCCGTGGCCCGCAAGCTCCTGCAGAACCTCCACGTTCGTCGAGTACGCCTTCGTCCCCTTTGTCTTCTTCAGAACGGGATACTGAAGCTTTTCGAAGAGGATGTGCGCCAGCTGCTGCGGCGAGTTGATGTTGAAGTCCGTTCCCGCTTCGGCGTAAATCTCTTTCTCGAGTTGCGCGAGTTGCAGCGCCATCTTCGCGGACATCTCGTGCAGCAGCGCGACGTCGATGCGGATGCCGCGCGCTTCCATCCGCTCCAGCACCGGGATGAGCGGCAGCTCGATACGGTCGTAGATGTCGACGAGCGCGGGATCGCGTTGCAACTCCGTCGTCAGCATCTCCTTCAGCGCGATCGTGACGTCCGACTTTTCGCCGAGGTATTGCTGGTATGGCGAGACCGCGCTGGCGCCGATTTCATGGTCGAGCGCGAACAGCGGCGCAGTCTTCGCCGCTTCCTTCCGCGACGCCATCTCGCGCTTCAGCCAGTCGCGCGCCACGTTGCTGAACGCGTGGCTCGGCAAGCCGGGATTGTTCACATACGACATGATCATCGTGTCGGAAAAGCGCGCAGGCAGCGGCCATGCATTTGCCGCGAGCCTGCGCAACTGCAGCTTGATGTCGTGCGCAACAAAGAGGCGATCGGATCGGAGCAGCGTCTGGAGCGCATCGCGAAGTTCAGGTGTGCCGCCGAGCGAATCGGCAATCGGAACGATGAGCGACTCGGCTTGCTTCACCGACAACGACGCCGCGAACAGTTCGTCGTGCCCTTCCGGCGTCGTCGACTCGATCCAGATCGCGACTTCGGTCACGTCGCGAACGAAATCGCCTACTTCATCCGCGCTCGCGGCAATCCGGTAGTCCGTCTCGACCGGCGGCGCCTCAGGGAGAAACTCCTGCATCAGCGACGCGAATTCGAGGCGTGAGAAGACGTCGTGCAGTTTGGCGCGGTCGGGTTCCTGACGTTTCAGTTTCTCGAAGTCGATGCTTTCGACGGACAGGTCGCACTTGATGCGCGCCAGATCGCGCGAGATGAAGGCTTTGTTGCGATTTTCCTCGAGCTTCTTGCGTTGCGCCGGCTTGAGTTTGTCGAGATTTTCGTAGACGCCTTCGAGCGATCCGTACTCGGAGATCAGCGCCTTCGCCCCTTTCTCGCCGATGCCGGGAACGCCGGGGATGTTGTCGATGGCGTCGCCCCAGATGGCCATGACGTCAACGACTTTTTCGGGCGGCAGGCCGAACGTTTCTTCGACGCCTTTCGCGTCGTAGAGCACTTCGCGGCCGGTGTGAAAGAGCTTGATGCCGTCGCCGACGAGTTGGAAGAAATCTTTGTCCGAGGTCGCCAGGACGACGTCGTAGCCGCGCTCTTTCGCGACGCAGGCCAGCGTGCCGAGGAGATCGTCCGCTTCCCAATCCTCAACACCGATGACCGGAATGCGGAAGCCTTCCAGCACCTCATTGACTAATGGCAACTGGATGGCCAGATCGTCCGGCATCGGGCGGCGATCCTTCTTGTAGTCGGCGAACGCCTCGTGCCGCGTCTTCGCGCTGCTGATATCGAAGGCGACGGCGATGCAATCCGGCTCGAAATCCTTCAGCAGCTTCTTCAGCGTCTGCGTAAATCCGTACACCGCATTCGTGGCCAGACCGGAGGAGTTGGTGAGGTTGCGGATCGCAAAGTACGAGCGGTAGACGTTGTTGGAGCCGTCGATCAGGAAGAGGCTGGGACGTTTCGCCATGAGCGGCGCGGATTATAGGTCGCCGCTCTCGACATACGGGGCGAGCTTCTCGCGAACGGCTTCGGGCACCGCGGTTGGCTTGAATTCGCCGCGCTTCACGGCCACGAGCACGTACTTGCCGGTTGCCACGATGACGTCCTTGTCCTCGCTGCGGCGCACTTCGAAGTTGAGGTGGATCGAGCTTGCGCCGATCTTTCCGAAATAGGCATCGACGATGAGCAGCTCGTCGAGCGTAACTGGATGGAAAAAGTCGCATTCGACGTGGACGCGCGGAAGCCAGAGTCCGAGGTCGTCGAAGAGCGTGCGATACGGCAGGCCGCACGACCGAAACAGCTCGACCTCGGCCAGTCCGAAGAAGCGCAGGTAGGCCTGATAGTTGATGATGCCGGCGGCGTCGATGTCTTCCCAGCGGACGTACTCGGAAACGGAAAAGCGCATGGCCTTAGAATTCGCGAACGATGAAAGACCGTATCACGGCCGTTGCTCTCTTCCTTCTCGCCACCGCAGCACTCGCCGCTGACGCGCCGCCGAAAGTCATCGCGCTTCGAGCCGCGCGGATGATCGACGGCCGCGGCGGCGCGGTCGTGTCGCCGGCGGTGATCGTCATCCGTGGCAACAAGATCGAATCGATCGGCGGCAGTGTTCCCGCCGAGGCGCAAGTCATCGACCTCGGCGACATGACGCTGCTGCCCGGCCTGATCGACGCACATGTCCACACGCTGCTGCAGGGCGACATCACCGCTGACGATTACGACACGCAGCTGTTCAAGGAGTCGCTGGCGTATCGCGCGCTGCGGGCCAGCAAGGCCGTGAAGATCGCGCTGGGCAACGGCTTCACAACCGTGCGCGATCTCGAGACCGAGGGCGCGATGTACACGGATGTCGATGTGAAGCGCGCCATCAACAACGGCGTGATCGACGGGCCGCGCATGGTTGTCTCGACGCGCGCGCTGTCGGTCACCGGCGGCTACGGCCCGAGCGGTTACGCGCCTGACGTGACGTATCCGATGGGAGTTCAGATCGTTGACGGCGTCGATCAGGCGCGCAAAGCGGTACGCGAACAGATCGCACACGGCGCTGACTGGATCAAGGTCTACGCAGACCGTTCGTACTTTGTCGCGAAGGACGGGACGCTGTCGTCGACGCCGACGTTCAACGCCGAGGAGATGAAAGCGATCGTCGAGGAAGCGCACCGGCTGCGGCACAAGGTCGCCGCGCATGCGATGGCGCGGCCGGGGATCGAAAACGCGCTCAATGCCGGCGTCGATTCGATCGAGCACGGGATTTCGATTCCGGACGATCTGCTCGACATGATGGTGGCCAAAGGAACGTATCTCTGTCCGACGCTGAGCGTGACCGATTACGTCGCCGCAGGCCGCGGCGGCATCTGGCTGAAAATCCCGGCCTTCCATCGCGACAGTTTTTCGCGAGCGCTGAAACGCGGCGTGAAGATCGCGTTCGGCACCGACGCCGGCGGCTTCGCCTGGGACGCCTTCAACGAGGCGAAGGAGTTTTCGTACGAGACGAAATTCGGCATGACGCCGATGCAGGCCATCCAGACCGCGACGCGCAATGCCGCGGACCTGCTCGATATGTCCGACCGCATCGGTACGATCGAAGCGGGCAAACTCGCGGACATCGTCGCGGTGGCGGGCAATCCGCTGAACGACATCACGGCGATGGAGCGGGTCGGCTTCGTGATGAAGGACGGAGCCATCTACAAGCGTCCTTGAAGCAGTGGATTAGTGGACTAGTAGATTAGTGATTCGATGTTTCGCCGCGACCAGGAATCACTAATCTACCGATCCACTAATCTACTAATCTACTAGTCGTGTCCAACCTTCTCGTCGTCGACGTCGGCAACACGAACATCGTCCTCGGCGTCTTTCGCGGCAATGCGCTCGTGAGCTCGTGGCGGCTGGCCACGGCGCGCGAGCGAACCTCGGACGAATACGGCATCCTGGCGCGGCAGCTCATCGGCGAGACGTTTTCGGATGCATTCGAAGGGGCGATCGTCTCCTCGGTCGTTCCGCCGCTGAATCATTCGATCGCATCGATGATTCGAAAATTTTTCGGACTCGATGCGCTCTTCGTCGAGCCGGGCGTGAAGACCGGGATCGCCATCCATACCGACAATCCCGCGGAGGTCGGTGCGGACCGCATCGTGAACTGCGTCGCGGCGCATGCGGAGTACGGCGGGCCGGCGATCATCGTCGACTTCGGAACGGCGACGACATTCGACGTGGTGACGCACGATGCGCGCTACATCGGCGGCGTGATCGCGCCGGGGCTGACTATTTCCGCCGAGGCGTTGTTCGCGCGCGCGGCGCGCCTGCCGCGCGTGGACATTCGCAGGCCGGAGTCGGTGATCGGCACGAACACGATCGTGAACATGCAATCCGGCATCTACTTCGGCTACCTCGGCTTGGTCGACGGCATCCTCGGCCGCATGAAGCGCGAGGTGCCCGATGTGCACACGGTGGTTGCGACCGGCGGTCTGGCGTCGCTGCTCGCACCCGATTCGGAGCACATCGAGCATGTCGATGACGACCTGACGCTGAAGGGCTTGAAGATCGTCTACGACCGCAACCGCGCGCCGAGGCGCGGACGGAAGTGAGTGTGGCACAGACACTCTTGTCTGTGCGGGCGGGTGTGCGGCTGGTAACTACAGCAGCGGCGCTAATCGTTGCGGCAAACCTGACCGCCGGTTCGCAGGTCACCGCCACCCATGCCGCAATCGCCACATCATCACCAGCGGCGACACAGATCGGACTGCGCGTGCTGCGCGATGGCGGCAATGCGATCGACGCGGCGGTGGCAGTGTCATTTGCGCTGGCGGTGCTCGAGCCAAAATCGACGGGACTCGGCGGCGGCGGATTCCTGACGTACTACGACGCCGAAACCGGCGGCGTCTGGACGCTCGACTTTCGCGAAGCCGCGCCGGCCGCGGCGAAACGTCCGGCGAGTGGTCCGTTCACCGGCCCACAGGCGGCAGCAGTACCGGGATTTGTTGCGGGCCTCGGCGCGATGCACGAGCGATTCGGATCGCGCGCGTGGCGCGAAGTGGTCGCACCGGCGCAACGCCTCGCGAAAGACGACCTCGCGAAAACTCTGCAACGCCTCGGCGAACATGGCGCACACGATTTTTACGATGGCGAGATTGCGAACAAGCTCGTGGAGGCGGTTCACTTTTCGTTTCGCGATCTGCGCGATTACAAAGCGATCTGGCGCGCGCCCGTGCGGATCACGTTTCGCGGCGCGGACATTTACACCGTCGCGCCGCCGGCCGCGGGAGGCCTCGTGCTCGGCGAGATCCTGAAAATCGTCGGCGGCCTCGATCTCTCACGTCCAAACTACATTCATCTGCTCGTCGAAGCGGAACGCCGCGCGGCCATCGATCGCGACAAGTTCCTCGCCGATCCATCCGCGAACCGCGTGCCGCTCCACGATCTCCTTTCGGATGAACGCGCCGCGCTTTGGCGTGCATCGATCGATCCGAATCGCGTCACGCCGACCGTCGCACTCGCCGAGCCCGGCGCGGTGACGACGCCGCCGTCGCACACGACGCATGTCTCGATCGTCGATGCGCAAGGCAACGTGGTGTCGCTGACGACGTCCGTCGGCGACGAAGCGAGCACCGGTTTCAACGTCACGTCGCTCGGCTTCGCAATAAACGATTCGATGAACGATTTCAGCAGCGTGCCCACAGCGACGAATTCGCTCGCCGCCGGCAACCGTCCCGCCTCGCCGCTGTCGCCGGTGATCGTCCTGCGCGGCGGCAAACCGCTGCTCGCGATCGGAACGCCCGGCGGCGTAACGATTCCGACGACCATCGCGCAGATTCTGCTCGACTTGCTCGTGTTCAATCGCACGCCCACGGACGCCATCGCCGCGTCGCGCTATTCGCAGCAAGCCGTCCCCGAGGAGATCGCGTACGAGCAGTCGCGCGCGCCGCAGTCCGTCATCGATGCGCTGCTGGCAATGGGCCACGGCGTCCGCGCCCGCGGCCTTATCGGCGACGTGCAGGCGGTCTGGATTGATCGCGGAAAACTGCTGGCGATCTCCGATGCTCGGCACGGCGGAGCGGCGGGAGGGTTTTAGCGGGTGTCTTGATGCGATCGCGTACGCGTGCGCATCACGTCGCGCGCGAATGCGTCGGGCACCAGGTTGGCGAGAGGAGCGCTCTGGCGTCGCTTTCCTCACAGCGGCTCAGGATGACAGCTCACTTCGCTCCGAACGCTGCGGCTACCCAGTACATCAACGCCCCCATCGACGCCGCCATCGGAATCGTCAGGATCCACGCCCAGACGATGCGGCCGGCGATGCCCCAGCGGACGGCGGAGAGCCTTCGCGTCGCGCCGACGCCGACGATCGCGCCGGTGATCGTGTGCGTCGTCGAGACCGGGATGCCGAACGAGCTCGCGAGAAAGAGAGTGATCGCGCCCGCAGTCTCCGCCGCGAAGCCGCCTACCGGCTGCAGCTTCGTGATCTTCGAGCCCATCGTGTGAATGATTCGCCAGCCGCCGGAGAGCGTGCCGAGGCCGATGGCGGTGTGGGCGATCAGGATCACCCAGATCGGTATCGCGAACGTCTTGATGTAGCCCGCGGTGAAGAGGACGCCGGCGATGATGCCCATCGTCTTCTGCGCGTCGTTCGTTCCGTGGCCGAGTGAATAGAACGCGGCCGACACGAGCTGCGCTTTCCGGAAGACGCGGTCGACGCGCGCCGGCGATGATCGACGGAAGGTCCAAAACGTAGCAACCGAAATGAGGAAGCCGAGGACGAGGCCAATCAGCGGAGCCAGGATGATGAAGATCAGCGTCTTCGACCAGCCGCTCGGTTCGATCACGCTGAACGACATCGAGCGGGCCACCGCCGCGCCCGCGTAGCCGCCGATGAGCGCGTGCGAGGAGCTTGTCGGCAGGCCGAAGTACCAGGTGATGAGGTCCCAGATGATCGCGCCCATCAACCCGCCGAAGATCACGCCGAAGGTGACGGAGTGGATGTCGATCATCCCCTTGCCGATGGTTTTCGCCACCGCCGTTCCGAATCCGAACGCCGCCACGAAATTGAAAAACGCCGCCCAGATCACGGCTTGCCCGGGCGAAAGCACCCGCGTGGAGACGATCGTGGCGATCGAGTTTGCAGCGTCGTGAAAGCCGTTGATGTAGTCGAACACCAACGCGACGCCGATCAGACCGGCCACGATCAGGAAGAGATGACTCGGCATCAGCTGTGTTTCACGACGACGTTCTCGAGCAGGTTCGCCACGTCCTCACAACGGTCGGTGGCGTCTTCGAGCAGGTCGAGGATCTCTTTCCACTTCATCACCGCGATCGGATCGCGCTCGTCGTCGAAGAGCTGCCCTACTGCTTTCTGATGCACGCGATCGGCTTCGTTCTCGAGCCGGTTGATCTCCACGGCGCATTCGAGCACGCCGCTGTGCTTCTCGAGCGCCACGCAGGCGTCGCGGACTACGCTGGCCGAGGCTGAGATGATCTTGGCGAGTTCGCGGGCGCCGAAGCGGACGCGGTCGATCTTGTACAGCGGCACCAGGGCGGCGGCGTTGTCGATCGCGTCCATCACATCGTCGAGCGTGCGCGC
The DNA here is from genome assembly GCA_035996815.1 of Thermoanaerobaculia bacterium. Classification (GTDB taxonomy): domain Bacteria; phylum Acidobacteriota; class Thermoanaerobaculia; order Gp7-AA8; family Gp7-AA8; genus JADGNZ01. The sequence goes on from DASYJF010000078.1 coordinate 11,129, forward strand.
AAGCGAGTGGATGTCTTCGCGGTCGATCGGCGTCACGAACGTCTTGTTCAGACGCTGGATGACCTCGTGCGTGAGGAAGTCGCACTTGTGCTCGACCTCCTTGATCTCGTGCGCTTTGTCGGCGATGGGAGGATCGGTGGCGAACATCTCTTCGAGCAGCCGCGCGCCGACCTTGAGCTGGTCAGCCATGGCGATGAAGTCGGCGTAAAACGTCTCTTCACGGGGCAAAAGGCGAAAGCGCACGGCGGGACCTCCTCGAAAGAGCGCGGATTGTATCTCCTGGGAACGCGGGCGTCTCGCCCGCGTTGCAAGAGGATGCGGAGGTCTTAACTGAAGCACGCAATGGAGCGCTGGCGTCCTCGCCGGCTGGCCCGGCTGCGTCCTCGCTGCCGAACCGGCAACCCCTCAAATTTCGCTGGTAACGAGACGCCCGCGCAAGCCTCCCATTCGGCAGCGAGGACGCAGCCGAGCCAGCCGGCGTGACGCCAGCGTTCCGGCCGCGAACGCCTCGCGTCGACAGCGGGCGAGACGCCCGCGTTCCCGGCATTACGGCAGCGGCAGCCGGATCGTGAACGTCGCGCCCTGCCCTTCTTCGCTGACCACGCTGATCGAACCGTTGTGCGCTTCCACGATCGCTTTGGCGATGTAGAGGCCGAGGCCGAGGCCGCCGTAGTAGCGGCTGGAAACGTTGCGCGCGCGGTGGAAACGTTCGAAGAGTTTCGAGATCTCGTCGGTTGGAATGCCGATGCCATGATCGATAACCGCCGTCAGCATGTGATTGCCGTCGATCTGCGCAACGATGTCGATGTCGGTGCCGTCGGCCGAATACTTGATCGCGTTCGAGATCAGGTTATCGACGACCTGCCGCATGCGGTCGGGATCGACGTGCAGCGTCGTCTCCGGCACGTCGGCCGCGCAGCGGATCGTGCGCGCTGGATTCTGAATCCGAAACGCGTTGGCGCGGCGGTCGATGAACTCGCGCCACGAGATCGGCTGGCGATCGATCTGCAGCCGGTTGGTTTCAATCCGAGAGACATCGAGCAGTTCGGAGATCAGCCCCATCATCCGATCGACTTCGCCGAGCACCGCCGTCAGATACGTGCCGCGCTCTTCCGGTGGCAGATCGTTGATGGTCTGCGCGAGCAGCTGCGTGTAGCCCTTGATGGTTGTCAGCGGCGTGCGCAGCTCGTGGGAGGCGACGGAGAGGAACTCATCCTTCTTGCGGTCGAGCTCCTGCAGCGCGGTGATGTCGCGGATCACGAGCACCGCGCCGACGATGCCGTTGCTCTCGATCGGCGCGACTGCGATGGAGAGATCGAGATCCTTGCCGGTGATGAAGTGCCGCCCGATGGCGAGGTAATCAGGCACCGTCATGCCGCGAAGCGCGCGCGCATGCGGCAGATCGTCGGACGGAATGCCGCGACCGTCCGGATAACGGAGATTGACCGTTGCAAACGATCCATGCTCGACCGCTTCGGTGCGCGATCCGAATCCGAAGAGCGTGATCGCCGCTTCGTTGACGGAGACGACCTGCCCGCTCGCGTCGTAGACCCAGAGACCGTCCGTCATCGAGCTGAGGATCGAGTCGAGCCGCGCCGAACGTTCGGCCATCGCCTGCGCCAGGTCTTCGATCTCGCGCCGCGCGTTGACCTGGTCGGTCACGTCCTGAATCAGAACGGTCAGGCTCTGTGTGATGCCGGAGAAGCGTCCGCGCACGGCCGACACGATGCGGTTGATGTACGTCGGCGTCGGCCGCGTCTCCGCTTTGAACGCTTCGTCGAAGCGCATCTCGCCCGATTCGGCCACCTGCTTCAGCGGCTTTTCCAGCGAGGGAATGACTTCATCGACGCGCAATCCGATCAGCCGCGTGTCGGGCGAGATTTTCCCGAGCCGCTCGACGTAATCGACGAAGCGCGCGTTGGCCAGCTCGAATCGCAATTCGTCAGCGGAAAAAACAGCAACGCCGATCGGCGCCGTTTCGATGACCGCCTCGAACCGCACACGCGCATCAACTTCACGCCTCGCCAGCTCCTCGGCGGCGCGATGTCCTTCCTGCGAGATGCGCGTGAGCCGATGGATGTGACTGGCCGCGCCGATGCGCTCCGCCACCGCCTGCGCGAACTCCAGATCCTCGGCATCGAAACTCCGCCGCGTGTCCGACCGCGCGATGACCAGCGCGCCGATCCGGTCGCCGTACGATTCGATCGGCGTGGCGATCAGCGTCTGCTCGTTCATCGCCGAAATGATTCCGCCTTCGTCCGCGTCGCGCGCGAAATCGGCCGCCGCCTTGCCGCCGAACTCGGAGTAAAGCAGCGGACGTCCGATCTGGAAAACGGTGCCCGGAATGCCTTCGCCGGCGTGATACGGGTTGTGCGAAAGGTATTCGCGGAAACGCTGCACTTCCTTCGCCACCGGCGCGACGGAAGCCATGCCCACCATGTGCAGCTCGCTCGACGGCGAGTGATAGAGAAAGATCATGGCCGTGCCGCCGACGGCGTCCGCAACGCGGCGCGCGGGATCGTCGAGCTCTTCGAACGACGGCTGCACGGTCACGGTGTCGACGCCGAGGTTGGCGAGACATTCGGCGCGGCGCCGGCGCCACGCTTCGCGCTCGGCGGTCTGGCGCTCGTCGGTGACGTCGCGCGAAAGCACGACCGATCCGATGATGTGATTCTTGTCGTCGCGGATCGGCGCCGCTTTCAGATTGACGACGCGATCGTCGCCGCTGCGCGCGTCGTGTACGAGGTAGTCCGATTTGACGACGTCGCCGCGCAGCGCCCGAATCGACGGCAGATCGTTGGCTTCGAGCGGGCTTCCATCAATGTACCGGTGCCGATTCTTCCGCAGCCGTCCCTCGGGATCGCTCGCGAAAAGGGAAACCGGCTCCCTCTGCGCCGCCGCATTCATCCGCTCCAGCTGTCCCTTCGAGTCGTAAATCGCCGCGGACTCCGGAATCTGATCGAGGATCGCGGTGACCTTGGCCATTTCGCGCACGGCACGTTCGTGCAGGAGCGTGTTATTGAGCGCGAGCGTGGCGTAGCGGCCGATCTCCGCGAAGAGCGAGACTTCCTCGTCCGTCCATTCGCGCGCCGCCGAACATTGATGAAGTCCGAATGCCCACGGCTCGTCGTCGCGCGGGCGCAGCACCTGAATCATTTCGGAACGGACTTGGAATCGCGAGGCGTGATCGGTGTCGAGATCGGGATCGCCTTCGCGCACTGTGACAGGGCTGTCCGCTTCGAGCAGGCGACGGATGAGATTCGCCGAATTCTTCAGCGACAACGAAGACACCGACGCGTCCGGCGCGATGACGAAATCGGGCGAGCTGACAGAAAAACGAACGTTCGCAACATCCGCCTTCTCATTCACCGGATGCAGCAGCCACGCGCGGTCCGCTCCGAACTCCTGCCGCGTGATCGTGACGATCCGCCGCAAGACTTCCTTCAATTCGAGCGTGGCCGTGAACGACTCGAGGATGCTCGACAGAAACCGGTACCGCTCCTCGGAATTGAAATGCTGCGGACGCGAGCGCCGGTCGAGGTAGCGGATCATCAACCGCCGCACCGCGCCGTCGTCGCCATTGCCATCGGGCAACTCGAGCACGCGCGCCGCCGGCTGTTTGCGTTCCGCTTCGTCGCGAACCCGCTGCCATCCATCGCCGCCACTGACCGCGATGAGGCTGAAGGTCTGACGGTCGAGAAGATCGAGCGCCTCCTGCTCCGAGGCGGTAATGACGGGCGTGAAGCTGAGCGAAGCCGCCACTTCGGCCGGCGCTCTTGCGGCCGCGTCAGAGGCCACGATCAAGACCTGGTTTGACATGGAAAATGGCGATGATGAATCGGCGCAAGATGCTATCACCAGCCGCTTAGAATGCTTCCATGCCGAAGCGTTCTTTCGACGAGCTCGTACAGCTCATGCAAACCCTCCGCGGCCCCAACGGCTGTCCGTGGGACCGCAAACAGACGCTGCCCAGTCTGAAACCGTTCGTGATCGAGGAGTCGTACGAGGTCGTCGACGCCATCGACCGCGATGACCGCGCGTCGCTGGCCGAGGAGCTGGGCGACTTTCTGCTGCAAGCCGTCTTCATCGCCGAGCTGACGCGCGAAGAAGGATCGTTCGACATCTACGACGCCATCACCGCCATCCACGACAAGCTCGTGCGCCGCCATCCGCACGTCTTCGGCGACGTCGAGGCGAACGACGCCGATCAGGTCCTCGTGAACTGGGAAAAGCAGAAGAACGAGGAGCGCAAAGCGGAGAACAAGAGCGTGCTGGCCGGCGTCCCGCAGTCGCTCCCGGCGCTGCTGCGTGCGTCGCGCCTGACGGAGAAAGCGGCGCGCGTCGGCTTCGACTGGCGCCGCACCGAGGATGTCTTCCACAAACTCGATGAAGAGATCGCTGAACTGCACGAAGCGATCGACTCCGGCGACGCGTCGCATGTCGAGGAAGAAGTCGGCGACCTCCTCTTCACAATCGCCAACATCGCCCGCAAGCTGAACGTGAATGCCGAGGAGGCGTTGCAGTCGACGAACCGCAAGTTCACTCGGAGATTCGAGTCGATGGAATCACGCGTCCGCGAATCCGGCCGCAACGTCGATCAACTAACCCTCGAAGAAATGGACGCCCTATGGGACGAAGCCAAAGCCGCCGAACGCGGCTGATCCTCGTCTCAATCTTCGCCGCCTGGATCGCCCACGACCTCCTCGTGCCGCCCCGCTACGCCTTCGACGCTCGCGCCACTCTCGCCGCAATCGACGAATACCGCGCGTTGGTCTCCCCGCATCTCCGCGGCGTCATCCAATGCCGCTTCCAACCTACCTGCTCTTGGTACGGACATGAATCCATCCGAAAACACGGTTTCCTCATCGGCGGCGCGAAGACGGCGTGGCGGATTGCGAGGTGTGGTCCGTGGACTAAATTGGGGACTTACGATCCACCATAAGGCTAGAGGCCTACTGTAGTGACGTTCCTCGGCGAAGGGCTCGCTCTAGCGTTAAAACGCTGGGAGGCAAGCGCAAATAGATCGTCCGAGATTTCATAGGTGGTGTCGTTCACTGAATCGAGCTTCGTTGAAACCTCGCAGCGTGCCAGATCGGCAACTACAGCTTTTTCGTCGGCGCTCGGCTCCATTCGCGTGTCGTAGGCATGAGTGAGGCATTCATCAATATCGTTAAAATCGTGCAAAAGACGATCCCCTATGGTCTTCTGGAGGCGTAGATACGATACCTCGCCAAACATCTCACGTGTCAGGAGAAGGTTCCCTCTAAAGTTTGTCATCCATTCAACTACGGACTCGTCGTAATCGCGCTTTCGTAAGCGAAGCTCGTCCAAAGAAGCACCTCGGTTGAATGTTGAAAGCAGCATGTTGGCGCGGGAGTATCGGCGAAAAGCGTCTCGAGACAGTTCCTGTACTGCTACGACACTCTTCTCGTACTCTTGGCGCTTTTGGTCAGCGGCCCTCTGTCTCTCTGCGTAACTAGTTGAAAGCCACCAACCGACTAACCCGCTCAGCAAGAAGCCGAACAGAATCGATGTGAGCTGATGTGCCAAGATACGGTTAAGAAGTGATTGGTTTGGAGTTGATTTGGCGGCTGGCGACGCTTCGTTTGGGTGGGTTGGGCTGTCGCTGTTAGCAGAGGACCCACCTACGAGCCTATTTTGCTGATCCGACATACGTATAGATAGTATCGGCTTTCTCGACGAATGAATCCAAAATGTGGGCGTGGTGGCGAAATATCACAGCCGCGCGACGGCGAAGCATCGCGTGGTGGCCGCACCGAAACCTACTCCGGCGGCTCCTCCGCGCTTGGACAGAGATCATTCAACCCGCACTCCGCGCACTTTGGCTTCCGGGCGATGCAGATCGTTCGGCCGTGGGCGATGAGGCGGTGGGAGAAGTTGGTCCACTCTTTTTTCGGGATCAGCGGCATCAGGTCCTGCTCGATTTTTTCGGCGTTGTCGTTCGAGGTCAGGCCGAGGCGGGCGGAGACGCGGGTGACGTGGGTGTCGACGACGATGCCGACGGAGATGTTGAGCGCGTTCGAGAGGACGACGTTCGCGGTCTTGCGGCCGACGCCGGGGAGCGCGGTCAATTCATCCATCGTGCGCGGGACTTCGCCGTTGTGGCGTTCGACGAGCACCTTCGAGGCGGCGATCACCGCTTTGGCTTTGTTGCGGAAGAAGCCGGTCTGCTTGACGTCGCGCTCCATCTCGACCTGACTGGCGTCCGCGAACGACTGCGGGGTCGGGTACTTGCGGAAGAGCGATTTGGTGACGATGTTGACGCGGACGTCGGTCGATTGCGCGGAGAGCATCGTGGCGATCAGCAGCTCGAAGGCGTTCGTGAAATCGAGCGAGCACTTCGCCTTCGGGTACATTTGTTTGAGGCGCACGACGATGTCATTCGCGCGCTCCTGTTTCTTCGTGGCCATGGCTGAGGGATCAGATCATGACCTGCAGTTTCAGACCTTCTGTTATTTTTGCGAGTCTTCGGCTCTTCGATGGAGAAGATCAACGGGATTTTGCCGGATGGCATTTGACGTCTGAGGACGCCGTTTTACCCTTTGCAGAAGGCGTTTTGGAGTCTCGCAGACACTCCCCCTTGGCGGTGACGTGTTTGGGGCATGTAAAATGTGCCGCTTGACTCTACGCAGAAGGCAATTTGTCATCTAAAGATGTCAAATCGCCGTCTTTTTAAGGTCTTTCGACATCTAAAGATGACGAATCACCGTCTATAAATGGTCTTTTGGCATCTGAAGATGCCTTTTCGCCTTCTGAATAAGCTCATTTGACATCTAAAGATGACAAATCGCCGTCCGCAGACTGCTTTTATCATCTAAAGATGACACTTTCACGTCTGCATACGGCGTTGGGACGTGTGAATCCGTCGGATCCCCTTCTGCATACGGTGTTTGTCGTCTGAAGATGTCTGATGAGCTGCTCTAGAGGAGGCTCGGAACCCTTTCAGGGAGGTCCGAACGCTTCCGAGCGTTCCGAGCAACGTGCCATCCATAGATGTCAGCCTGCCAGGTAGACGATCGAAGAAGCATCCAACCACAAAGACACAAAGGAAGACCTTTGTGATCTTTGTGCCTTTGTGGTGAAAGCTTTTAGAATCGCGATCATGACTACGGCCATCGAAGAAACCCGCGTCATCCGCTCCCCGCGCGGCACCGAAATCTCCTGCCTCGGGTGGCAGCAGGAGGCGGCGCTTCGGATGCTGATGAACAACCTCGATCCCGAGGTGGCCGAGCGGCCGGAGCAGCTCATCGTCTATGGCGGCATCGGCAAGGCGGCGCGCAACTGGGAGTGCTTCGATGCGATCGTGGCCACGCTGCGGCGGCTGAAGAATGACGAGACGCTGCTCGTGCAGTCGGGCAAGCCGGTCGGCGTTTTCCGCACCCATGAAAACGCGCCGCGCGTGCTGATCGCGAACTCGAACATCGTCCCGCACTGGGCAACATGGGACGAGTTCCGCCGCCTCGATGCGCTCGGACTGACGATGTACGGCCAGATGACTGCCGGCTCGTGGATCTACATCGGCACGCAGGGCATCCTGCAAGGGACGTTCGAGTGCTTCGCGTCGGTGGCGAAGACGCGCTTCGACAATTCGCTCCGAGGAAAACTGGTGGTGACGGCGGGGCTGGGCGGGATGGGCGGCGCGCAGCCGCTCGCGGCGACGATGAATGAGGCGACCGCGCTGGTCGCGGAGGTCGATCCGTCGCGTATTCAGCGGCGTCTCGACAAACGCTACCTCGATGAATCCGCGCCGTCGCTCGATGCGGCGATCAAACGTGCGCTCGAAGCGCGCGACCGAGGGGAGGCGGTGTCGATCGGCGTCGTCGCGAATGCGGTGGAGCTGCTCGAAGCGCTCATCGAACGAAACATCGTTCCCGACCTCCTCACCGACCAAACCTCGGCGCACGACGAGCTGAATGGCTACGTCCCCGCCGGCCTTTCGTACGACGCGGCGCTGGCGATGCGAGACAGCAGTCCGGACGCGTACATCGAGCTGTCGTACGACACGATGGCCCGTCACATGCGCGCGATGCTGGAGCTGCAGCGCCGCGGCGCGATCACATTCGACTACGGCAACAATCTGCGCGGTCAGGCGCTGAAGGCCGGCGTGACCGACGCGTTCGACGTCGGCGGCTTCGTGCCGCTCTTCATCCGCCCGCTCTTCTGCGAAGGACGCGGCCCGTTCCGCTGGGTGGCGCTCTCCGGCGATCCGAACGATTTGTTCGTTACTGATGAAGCGATCCTCGACCTCTTCCCGCACGATGCGGCGCTGCATCGCTGGATCCGCATGGCCCAGAAACGCGTCGAGTTTCAGGGATTGCCCGCCCGCATCTGCTGGCTCGGCTACGGCGAGCGCGACAAGGCTGGGCTACTCTTCAACGAGTTAGTCCGCACCGGCAAAGTGAGCGCACCGATCGTAATCGGACGCGATCATCTCGATGCGGGCAGCGTTGCGTCGCCGAATCGCGAGACCGAGGGGATGAAGGACGGCTCGGACGCAATCGCTGACTGGCCAATTCTCAACGCGTTGCTCAACACCGCCGCTGGAGCGACGTGGGTTTCGTATCACCACGGTGGCGGAGTCGGCATCGGGTATTCGCTTCATGCGGGGATGGTGGTGATTGCCGACGGCACCGACTCCGCGGCCGAACGGCTGGAACGCGTGCTCACCGCCGATCCGGGCACCGGCGTGATGCGTCACGCCGATGCGGGGTATGAGATTGCGATCGAGGCGGCGAACGAGCGGGGAGTCGATCTCCCGATGATTTGAAACGAAGTTACTGCTGCCGCTGCTTCATGCGTGCTTCGCGCTCTTCCTGGATTTTCTTCCACTGCGCTTTCTGATCATCGTTGAACGTCGCTGCGATTTTCTCTTCGTGAGCGGTGCGGATCTTCGTCATCTCGGCGCGCTGCGTGTCGTACTTCGGTTTGATCGCGTCCATCTTGGCCGTGTCGTTGGCCTGGCGCGCATCGCGGTACTCGGTCATCGTCTTCTGGAACGATTCGAGGAACTCGGCGTGTTCCTTCTGGAACTTCGCGTCGAGCTCGTCGATCGTTTTCTTCTGCGCGTCGGTCAAATTGAGCTGCGCGCCGTAACGCTCGGTGAAGGTCTGGTTGGCTTTCCGGTCCTGTCCCAGCGCCGAAAACGTGAAAATGAGACAGAGGGCTGCAGCCAGGCACAACAGTCGATTCTTTTTCATGTGTAGTTCTCCTCCGTGCCGATACGCGCGAAGGAAGCGAACGTTGAACCGTCAGGAACCATTACGTCGATGCGGCGCGAGATCGCGATCAAGGCGAGAGACCTTTCGATCACACGTCGCGGAGTTGCTCTGTCAGGAGGCGCGCGAGGTACAGCGCCAAATCATTAACGTTGAATTGGCCGTCGGCCCAGGCGCGATCTGCGGCCTGTAAGGCGGCGTAGTACGGTTGACGATCCTCCTGAATGCGCTCAGGTACGATTTTCCGTCCGGGCAGCAAACGACCCTGCCGAAGACAGATCAACAAATAGCATGCAGCTCGTGCGGTGCGACCGTTGCCCTCGATGAACGGATGGATCCAATTGAGACGCCAGAGCACGTACGCCGGCAGAAGCGTCGGATGCTCGTCGATCGTCCATGTTTCGTGAGTCACCGACAGACATTGATCAACGAGGTTCGGCACCTTCTCAAAGTGCGGCGGGATGTGATCGCCAACGTAGATCGGCTGCTCGCGAAAACGCCCGCCGAACTGCGCAATGTTCGAGACAGCCGCCGCATTCAGGAACCAAAGCATGTATTTATCGAACGAGTCGATACCTTTGCTCAGGCAGATCTCAATGCAATTCGTGAGGAGGTCGTACTGCCGCAGCAGATTCTGCTGCTGGATGTGCGCGTACAGTTCAGGATTGTCAGCTTCGCGAACTGACATGCTGCATCCGCTAGGACTTCAACCGGATGTGTTCCGCGGACCGGCGCACCGAGTCCTTCGTGATCGAATCAGACATCGCATTGCCATACGCGAAGCTGATTCTCTGCTCACGAAACTCCTCCTCGGAGACCACTCTCGTGCGAGCCTCACGCAGCAACTCTTCGAGCTCGGGGGCGACGGTGAGGTTTGATTGGAACTGTTTTCGTGCAGCCATGACCGCCCGAGGGTACTGCGAACACCCCTTGCTCGCAAGCACTCCGCGTCTCCGCATCTCCGCGTCTCCGCGTGAAAAGGCTTTCTACCGGCGACTGGTCACCAATTCCTCCGCCCCGCTCATCTTGATCTTGATCAACTTGTCCACCGGCACCGCTTTGTAGCCGCTCGCTTCCATTTTGCGGATGAACTCCGGGGTCACGCCGAAGATGCGCATCTCGATCAGCTGGTGCGGGGTGAGATTTGTGTAGCCCATGGCGCGGAGCTCTTCGATGGTTTTCGGCGTCACGCCGTGGATGCCGAAGTCGCTCAGCTCTTTCGCCGTCAGCGTGAAGCCGAGGCGTTTGTAGGCGTCGATTTTTTCGCGGGTGATGTTGCCGACGCGGAGGTTTTCGGTTTCCTGCGGCGTGAGGTTGCCGAGGCCTGCGGCGCGCAGCTCGCGGACGTACGTTGGTGTCACGCCGAGGATGGCCAGGTTGGCGAGTTTGTGGGCGGAGATGTCGGTGTAGCCGAGCTCGCGCATCCCGGTCACGTAGGCGGCATCGACGTTGCCGACGCGGAGATTGACGAGTTCGCGCAGCGTCAGGTTCGTGAAGCCGAGGCGGTTGAACTCCTTGATGGCGGGGGCGTTGATGCGGAAGATTGCTACCTCCTCGATCTCCTTCTGCGTCGGCTGGTAGCCGAGGGCGCGAAGATCGCGGACGGTCTGCAGCGCGAAATCGGTTGAGGCGAAGACGAGCAGATCCTCATCTTTGAAATCGGTGTAGCCAAGGGTTCCCATCTCGCGCACGAACGGCTCGCTGGGGGCGAATTTGAAATTGCCGGCGCCGTTGCCGTTCGCGAAGCGGCCTTCGAAACTGAGCGTCCCGGCCGGGCGAGTCATCGTGAAGTTCACGTTCGCGGCGGTCGAGTTGATGTCGCCAATCGATAGTCCGGTCAACGACGTAAGCGACAGCTCGAAGCCCATCGTGTGGTCCCAACCGCCGTGATGAATGCCGCTTCGCGACTCGTGATTGCCGCGGAACATCGTCATCTGCAGCGTCGTGCCATCGGTATTCAGCTCGGCAGTCCAGACGCCGGCGCGCGAGTCGGTGGCGGCGTAAACGGCGAAGCAGACGGCGACGGCGAGGAGGGTCAGAATCGCTGTTTTCATCGGGAGTTCTCCTTCGTGGATCATCATGTACGAAACAAGTCGTAGATGTCAACGAAGAACTTCGTAGATAGTTTCAGCGATCGTCTGGCAACGGATGAGCATGTGCAAGATTGAGCAATACCGTCTGGCGCAGGCGAGTTATCGTGTGTCCGCACTTGGAGGTGTCGTCATCAGCGAAACAGTGAAGCAGCAGAAAAAAGACTGGGTGAACATCGCGTTCCTCTCTCTCACGCCCATCGTCGGAATCGTCGGAACGGCAGCATGGACGTGGACGCATGGCTTCCACCTCTGGATGCCGATTCTGATGATGGTCATGTACGCGCTGGTCGGCTTCTCGATCTGCGCCGGCTACCATCGCTTCTTTTCGCACAAGACGTACGAAGCGTCGCCCGTGCTGCAGGTGCTGTTCGCATTCTTCGGCGCGATGGCGGCGGAGAACTCCATCCTGTGGTGGTCATCGAGCCACCGCGTGCATCACAAGTACATCGACAAAGAGTGGGATCCGTACAACATCCAGCGCGGATTCTGGTGGGCGCACATCTTCTGGATTTTCAACAAGAACGAAAAGTTCGACGACACGTTCGCGAACTCGCCCGACCTGCTGAAGAACCCGATCGTGATGTGGCAGAACAAGTGGCACAAGGTCATCCTCCTCGGCGCCGGCTTCGGCATCCCGACGCTGATCGGTGCCGCGTTCGGCGATCCGATCGCCGGCCTGCTCTGGGGCGGCTTCCTGCGCATCGCGGTCATCCACCACACCACGTTCTTCGTCAACTCGCTGGCGCATACGCTGGGCAAGCCTCTGTTCAACGCCGATGTGTCGGCGCGCGACAACTGGTTCGTGGCCATGCTGACGCTGGGCGAGGGCTACCACAGCTTCCATCACCGCTTTCCGACCGATTTCCGCAACGGCATCCATTGGTATCAGTGGGATCCGTCGAAGTGGATGATTCGCACCTTCAAGTTCCTCGGACTCGCTTCCGACCTTCGCACCGCACCGCTGCCGCAGATCGAGCAGGCTCGCATGCAGGCGGCGCTGAAAATGGTGAAGTCGCAGATCGACTCGACGCCCGGCACCATCGGCGACGAGATCCGCGGCCGCGTTCACGTGGCCATGGAGCACCTCGAGACGGCGCTCAAACTCTGGCGGCAACACGCCGAAGAGAAGGCCGAGGGGATGTCGAAATCGTGGCGGGAAACGCGGCGCCAGGCCCGCCAGCACGTGCAGCAGTCGCGTCGTCAATGGAAGTTGGCGGTGAGAACGCTGCGGCGCGTGCCGCAGGCCGCGTAGCGCATCGAAAGGGAACGGTTCACGCGGAGGTCGCGGAGAGACGGAGAAAACCGTCCTCCTCCGCCTCTCCGCGCGCTCCGCGTGAAACCGTCTCCCTTGAAGGTAGAATCGCCGTCAGGTCCCCTCTCACATGACGGTGATGCGCGAGCAACTCGGGCAATATCAGATTCTCGCGCCGCTCGGCGCGGGCGGGATGGGCGAGGTTTACGTCGCTCGCGACCCATCCCTCGGCCGCAAAGTTGCGATCAAGCTGCTGCCGGTGCGCCTTTCCGGCGACAAAGAAACGCTGGCCCGCTTCACGCGCGAGGCACGCTCGGCCTCGGCGCTCAATCATCCGAACATCGTGACCATTCACGAAGTGGGGATGGATCAGGGCTCCGGCTCGCCCTACATCGTGATGGAGTACATCGACGGCCGCGACCTGCGCAGCCTGCTCAGCAACGGTCCGCTGCCGAATCGCAAGACCCTCGACATCGCCGCGCAGATCGCCGATGGCCTCGCCGCCGCGCACGAGCAGGGCATCGTCCATCGCGATCTCAAA
>DASYJF010000079.1:0-1822 GCA_035996815.1 Thermoanaerobaculia bacterium
CTTGAATTTTTTGGCGTCCTGGAAAAAGCAAACGACCTTACCGTCCTTCGCATACGCGGGCATTCCGTACCAGAGCCGGGGCGAGAGGTCCGGTGCGCTGGCTTTGACGATGGCATGGATACGCTCGCCCAGGGCGCGGTCGGGCGCCGCCATCCCGGCGATCTTGGCGAGTACGACACTTTCGTCATTCGCTTTCCCTGACTGCGCGCCTTTCAGTTCCTGGGCGTACTCTCGCATCGCAGCTCGTTCCTCGTCAGTAAATCCCTTTTGCACCTTGCCAGCCTTGGCGCTGGCGGGCGTCTGCGTGCCCTTCTTTGTCGGTTTCTTTTCAGGCATAGTGTCGTTCACTCGGCGAGAGCGGTTAACAATAGAATGTTGATGGCGGCCAGTCCGCTCAAGTACTCAGCGCGCCACGATGACGATGACCTGCGTCGTTCGTTGAATCGCCAGACGCCGGCGGTGGCCTCCATACCATCGTCGTAACCCCCGATGATGAGAACATCTCCGGTGGCGAGCAACGTCGCCTTGGCGAAAGAATAGCCGTGTCCAAAGTCGCCTGCGACCCGGCGGAACATTCCATCGCGCGGATCGTACAGCTCGGCGAATCGCGCGCCACCCCCAACGAGAACGCGGTTATCGGGAAGTTGCACGGCCGTGCCGCGAAGCTTGTAGCGCCGGAGCCCCATCGGCTGCGCATCAGAGAAGGCGCCGGTGCGTGGATCATAAAGTTCCGTCGACACGAACCTGGTCCGGTCGCGAGGATCCGAGCCGCCAACGACCAGCACCCGCCCGTCGGCCAGACCGATTGCTTCGTGCTTGTGGCGCGCGATGTGCATCGGCGGCCCACTCTGAAATGCGCGCCGGGCGGGATCGTAGATCTCCGTGCTTCGATACACCTCGATGTTCTCACGCCGGCCCCGATGCCCGCCGGTGATCAGTACCTGGCCGTTCCTCAGGAGCGTCGCGGTCTGGGATTCCCGCGGCACGCGCAGCGATCCCACCCGGGTGAATCGGCGGGTGTCCGGGTGATAAATCTCCGCGGTGCTGAGGAAGCTCCAGCCGTCGCCGACACCGCCTGTCATCAGGACCGTTCCGTCGGCGAGCAGCGTTGCGGTGTGACCGCTTCGACCTTCGCTCATTGAGCCGGTGGCCGTAAAGCGACCCGTCGCCGGATCAAACAGTTCCGCGGTGGGGAGGTAGTTGCCGTTGTATCCACCGGCTACAAGCACCCGTCCGTCCGAAAGGAGCGTCGCGCTGTGGTCGACGCGTGCCGCGGCCATTTCGCCGACAGCGACAATCTGATTGGTGTTCGCGTCAAAGAGCTCCCACGATTTCAAGGCTTCTCCGCCGTTGCGCATTCCACCGCTGACGAGCACCCGATTGTTGGCGAGCGCAGTTGCGGCATGGGCCGATCTCGCAGATCGCAGCGCGCCCACGCGTCGAATGACCGCCGACGAATCGGCAGGAGATGTTTCCGATGGCTCGGCGTTGTCCGAGACCGGACGGGAGCCACACTGGGGAAGAGCCAGGGCCATAGCGGTGATCGCCGGCACCAGAAGTCGATTCATCGAAGCCTCGCATCCATTGACGGTTGTTGGATGCCGGAGTCGCGGCAGGAGTTTAAAGTTTGCCTTTCGCGAGGACTCACGGCCATCGCGCGGCTATCTACTAAGCACGAGGGCGACCGAAAAACAGAACGTATCCGTCGGCGTCCTGAAGTGCGAAACCGCGCAAACCATCGTCGTCATCCTTCAGCGGTTGAAAAAATTCAACATGACGTGACGAGAATTCCGCTGCCAGCGCGTCCGGATCGGGGACATTC
>DASYJF010000080.1:0-1837 GCA_035996815.1 Thermoanaerobaculia bacterium
CTTGAATTTTTTGGCGTCCTGGAAAAAGCAAACGACCTTACCGTCCTTCGCATACGCGGGCATTCCGTACCAGAGCCGGGGCGAGAGGTCCGGTGCGCTGGCTTTGACGATGGCATGGATACGCTCGCCCAGGGCGCGGTCCGGCGCCGCCATCGCGGCGATCTTGGCGAGCACGACACTTTCGTCATTCGCTTTCCCTGACTGCGCGCCTTTCAGCTCCTGGACGTACTCTCGCATCGCAGCTCGTTCCTCGTCAGTAAATCCCTTTTGTACCTTGCCAGCCTTGGCGCTGGCGGATTTCTGCGTGGCCTTCTTTGTCGGTTTCTTTTCAGGCATAGTGTCGTTCACTCGGCGAGAGCGGTTAACAATAGAATGTTGATAGCGGCCAGTCCGCTCAAGTACTCGAGGACGCCCTTCGGCTCCGTCACCCGCCTGGACGACACGCGTCGTTCGTTGAATCGCCAGACGCCGGCGGTGGCCGCCATACCATCGTCGTAACCCCCGATGATGAGAACATCGCCTGTGGCGAGCAACGTCGCCCTGGCGAATGAATAGCCGTGTCCAAAGTCGCCGGCGACGCGACGGAACATTCCGTCGCGCGGATCGTACAGCTCGGCGAATCGCGCGCCGCCGGCGACGAGAACACGGCTATCGGGAAGTTGCACCGCCGTGCCGCGAATCTTGTATCGCCGCAGTCCCATCGGCTGTGCATCAGAGAAGGCACCGGTGCGTGGATCATAAAGTTCCGTCGACACGAACCTCGTCCGGTCGCGAGGATCCGAGCCGCCAACGACCAGCACCCGTCCGTCGGCCAGACCGATCGCTTCGTGCTTGTGACGGGCGATGTGCATCGGCGGCCCACTCTGAAATGCGCGCCGGGCGGGGTCGTAGATCTCCGTGCTTCGATACACCTCGATGTTCTCACGCCGGCCCCGATGGCCGCCGGCGATCAATACCTGGCCGTTACTCAAGAGCGTCGCGGTCTGGGATTCCCGCGGCACGCGCATCGATCCCACCCGAGTAAATCGGTGGGTGTCCGGGTGATAAATCTCCGCGGTGCTGAGGAAGCTCCAGCCATCCCCGACACCGCCTGTCACCAGAACTGTTCCGTCGGCGAGCAGCGTCGCGGTGTGACCGCTTCGACCTTCGCTCATCGAGCCGGTGGCCGTAAAGCGGCCCGTCGCCGGATCGAACACTTCCGCGGTGGGGAGGTAGTTGCCGTTGTATCCACCGGCTACAAGCACCCGTCCGTCCGGAAGGAGCGTCGCGCTATGGTCGACGCGTGCCGCGGCCATTTCGCCGACGGCGACAATCTGATTGGTGTTCGCGTCGAAGAGCTCCCACGATTTCAAAGCCTCTCCGCCGGTGCGCATTCCACCGCTGACGAGCACTTGATTGTTGGCGAGCGAAGTTGCGGCATGGGCCGATCTCGCCGATCGAAGCGCGCCCACTCGTCGAATGACCGCCGAGGAGTCGGCGGGAGAGGTTTCGGAAGGCTCCGCGTTATCCGAGACCGGACGGGAACCACACTGGGGAAGAGCCAGGGCCATACCGGTGATCGCCGGCACCAGAAGTCGATTCATCAAAGCCTCGCATCCATTGACGGTTGTTGGATGCCGGAGTCGCGGCAGAAGTTTAAAGTCCGCCTTTCGCGAGGACTCACGGCCATCGCGCGGTTACCTACTGAGAACGAGGCCGACCGAAAAACAGAACGTATCCGTCGGCGTCCTGAAGTGCGAAACCGCGCAAACCATCGTCGTCATCCTTCAGCGGTTGAAAAAATTCAACATGACGTGACGAGAATTCCGCTGCCAGCGCGTCCGGATCGGGGACATTC
>DASYJF010000081.1:0-12242 GCA_035996815.1 Thermoanaerobaculia bacterium
GGATCAACACCCGGTCAAAGCACGACAACACTCCCTCGATGCGGTCACGGTGACGTTCGATCAGGTTCGCCATCCGGCGACGATATCGCCGCCCGCCCCTTCACGCTTTCTTCTTGGTTCCGGCTACGCCGGGGTAGGGAAATCACATCGCGCCGACACTCCCTAGTATCGATGAAACGTAGGGATGGCAATGGCTGACGCGGCCTTTGTTGCTCTGGCCCTCGGTCTGATCGGCTACGTGGTCACGAACAGGCTTCCCCGTTTGCGGCGATTTCGGCGCGTCATTATTGCGGCTGGCGTTCTGCTGTTTGTCGTTGGTATCTACATCGACAGGCGTAGCGTTGCGGCTGCCTTCATGGACGGGTGGAGCTCGGTCGAGCCCTATCATCGGTAACACGACGTGGAGAGCATCGTCACCGCTCGGATCCCGATCGTTTCCGGAATGCCGACACCAGCAATCTCCGCGCGACCGACGATGTAGCGAAAGGAGAATCCTATGTATCCATGGGGCAACGGACACCTGACTGCTCTGCTCGCACTGCTGCTCCGTTTCTAACGCAATCGCGTGACAACGTAAGTCGGACTCTCCAGTCCGACAGGTCCGGCTCAGCCGAACTACGCTGCGTCTGTCACGCGATTTTCTATTGACCCTAAAACTCGATCTGCGCGCCCAGCTCCACCACCCGGTTCGGCGGGAGCCGGAAGAAGCGCGCGGCGCTTTCCGCGTTGCGCATCATCGAGGCGAACAGTTTTTCTCGCCACGTGGCCATGCCGCTTTCGCGCGACGTCACGATCAGCGTTTCGCGTCCGAGGGAGTAGGTCGTGTCCATCGGCGGGATGGCCACGTGCTGCTCGCGGCTGACGCGTTCGAGCAGGGCGGGAATGTCCGCTTCTTCCATGTATCCGTAGCGGCAAGTGAGGACGGGGCAGCCGCGTTGTCCCAAGTACTGTTCACCGTCTGCTCGAACGGGGCCGCGGGTTCGGCATCGCCCTCGTGGATGTGTAGTTATCCAGCTGTCGTCGAACGTTTCTCGGCGGCGAGTTCGGCCTGAACGCGGTCGACGACGTACGACTTCAGAAGTGATTCGTACGACACATCGCGCTTACTTGCGAGTCGGGTCAACTCGGCAACGACGAACTCGGGCAATGAGATCGAGATTGTGCGCAGAGTCGGTTTCAAATTCGGAAGGGGGTGATCCTTGGCCTTCGACCAGTCGACGTACTCGGTCGAATCGGCGTGAGACCAGAATTCACGCTCTTCATCTTCGCTACTGAACGTCGGGATTTTTTTTCGCATGGAGGGCATATGTTTTCCGTTCACGCGCATTCATGTCGCGCGCTGATATCGGCCGGATCAGATCTCGACGAATTGTGAAAGCAATGAGAAGCCAACGTCCGGCATTTGTTTGGCCGAGAATCAAGAAACGGCGCTCATCGCTAGAATGGCCAACATCGCGAAGAATCGTCCTTGGCCGATTGAAAAAGACTTCTTCGCATTCCCACCAAGCCACTGCGTGCGAACGCCAGTTCTTGTCAATGTTTCCGCCATCCCAGTCGAAGCCAACGCAATCATCCAGTGGATCCCAAACCATCGCCGCAGCCAGTTATCGTAGCAGGTCAGGCAGGCAGCCCCTAAAACTCGATCTGTGCGCCCAACTCCACCACCCGATTCGGCGGGAGCCGGAAGAAGCGCGCGGCGCTTTCGGCGTTGCGCATCATCGAGGCGAAGAGTTTTTCGCGCCAGGTGGCCATGCCGCTTTCGCGCGAGGTAACGATCAGCGTTTCGCGTCCGAGGAAGTACGTCGTGTCCATCGGCGGGATGGCCACGTGCTGCTCGCGGCTGACGCGTTCGAGGAGCGCTGGAATGTCCGCTTCTTCCATGTATCCGTAGCGGCAGGTGACGCGGAAGATGCCTTCGCCGAGATTCTCGACCAGGAGCCGCTCGTCATCGTTCAGATGCGACACCTCCTCGGTCATCACGGTCAGCAGCATCACCTGTTTGTGCAGCGCTTTGTAATGTTTGAGGCTGTGCAGCAGCGCGGGCGGAATGACGCCACCGGAGCGGTGCATGAAGACCGCGGTTCCGGGGACGCGTACCGGAGGATGGCCAGCCAGCGATTTCACAAAGTCCTCCGTCGACAGCGCGCCGTCGCGTAGACGTTCGTTGAGGATTTGCCGGCCGCGGCGCCAGGTGGTCATCATCAGGAACACGATCGACGCGATGAGCAGCGGGAACCAGCCGCCGTCGGCGATCTTGGCCAGGTTCGCGCCGAGGAACGCCACGTCGGCGATGAGAAACAACGCGGTGATCATCGCCGCGAACGGAACGCTCCATCCGAGGAGATCGCGCGCCACGACGTAGGCGAGGATCGTGGTGATGATCATCGTCGTGCTCACCGCCAGGCCGTAGGCGCCCGCGAGATTCGTCGAGCTGCGGAAGCCGATCACCAACGCGATCGTGCAGAACATCAGCGCCCAGTTCACCGAGGGGATGTAGACCTGCCCGATCTCCGCGCGCGACGTGTGGATGATCTCCATCCGCGGCAGATAGCCGAGCTGAATGGCTTGACGAGTCAATGAGAAGACGCCGGAGATGATGGCCTGCGATGCGATCACCGTCGCCATCGTCGCCAGGATCACCAGCGGATAGAGCGCCCATTTCGGCGCGAGCAGATAGAACGGATTGTGCGCCGCGCCCGGATCGCGGATCAGCAGCGCGCCCTGGCCGAAGTAGTGAAGGACGAGCGACGGTCCGACGATGCTGAACCAATCGACCTGAATCGGCTTCTCGCCGAAGTGCCCGAGGTCGGCGTAGAGCGCTTCGCCGCCGGTGGTGACGAGGAAGACCGCGCCGAGCACGAGAAATCCGTGCATGCCGTTGGTAATGAAAAAGCGGATCGCGTGCATCGGATTCAGCGCCAGCAGCACCGACGGCTGCCAGAGGATTCCGCGGATTCCCATCAGCGCCAGCGTCGAAAACCAGACCAGCATGATCGGACCGAAAACCGCCCCCACCCCCGCCGTCCCTCGGCGCTGAAAAAAGAACAGCAGGATGAGGATGACGATCGTCAGCGGGATGACGTACGGTTTGAAAAACGGCGTCGCAATCTCGAGCCCTTCGACGGCGCTGAGCACCGAGATCGCGGGCGTGATCATGCCGTCGCCATACAGCAGCGCCGCACCGAAAACGCCGAGGACGACGAGTGTCGAGCGGACGGCGGCGCGGCGCGATTTGTCCATCCCGACGAGCCCCATCAACGCGAGGATTCCGCCTTCCCCTCGGTTGTCGAAGCGCAGGACGTAGATGTGGTACTTGACCATCACCACGACCACGAGCGACCAGAAGATCAGCGAGAGGACGCCGAGGATGTTGGGCCGCGTGAGCGCGACGGGATGCGCGCCGTAGAAGCATTCGCGCATGGCGTACAGCGGGCTGGTGCCGATGTCGCCGTAGACGATGCCGAGCGCGAGCAGCGAAAGTGAAAAAAGGCGGCGGCCGGTTGGTTCTTCGCGTGTGTGATGTTCCGGACCCAGACCGTTCCCCCCGCGCCGATCAACGCAACGACCAGCGCAACGGCGCAGTGTAGGTCGCCGCGAATTCGCGGGCGCATTAAGAGTTGCTAAAGGCGACAGGGCGGCGATGAAAGAGGCGTCATCTGATCGAAAGCCGCATCGCCGATCGTGCCTTTCCAGCGCCACGTCAATCCATCGCGCGATTCGAGTTCGACGTCGATCGGCGTTCCCGCTTCGACGTTCACCGGCGATTGCAGCGGAAGAAAGACATGCTCCCAGTGCGACCCGCGCGCTTCATTCGACAACTCGATTCCGTCCGCGAGCGTGGCGCGGAACCAGCCAGCGAATCCGTATGCCACGCCGTCGCACGCGGCCTTGAACTGCGCGCGGCCGGAAACATCGGAGGATTCGATCGTGGTGAGATCGGCCGCGATCACGCGCGCCGGCGGCGCGAGGAACGAGTCGCTGCCCACGCTTCCGACGAACACGATGTTCGACGCGAAAACGGCCAGGGGCGAGAAGTCGAATCCGTACGGCTTCCCGTTCCACCAATTCACGCGGCGTTCGTAGATCGAGGCGTCGTCGACCGGCGCGAGATAGAGGTCGATGCTTCGCGGGATGATCACCGCGTCCGCCGTCAGCAGCCGCGCACGCGCATCGATGACGCTGCTGAGAATCTGCTCATTGAATCCAAACGCGCCGAGGGTCTCCGTGACGAGCATGTTCGCCCGCTCGGGCAGCTCGATGTTCGTCGAGCGATCGTGAATGACCTGAATCCGATCCGCGAATCCGAGGTCACGGCTCAGAAAGGACGCGAGATCGGCGCTATGCGTCGCGTCAACCGCGAACACCCGCCGCGCCCCCGCTTCGGCCGCGAAGAAGGAGAGGATGCCCGAGCCCGTGCCGAGGTCGAGCACGACACTGTCGGGCGTAACGGAACGGCGGATCGCCTCGCGGAACGCATTCGTGCGACTCTCATCCTGGAGTAGTCCACGGTGTACTTCGAGCATCGCGCGAGATTAGCAGGGAACCATTTTCACGCGGAGGCGCGGAGCACGCGGAGGAACTCGACTCCGCGATCTCCGCGTCTCCGCGTGAACGCGTCCCCCTTGAGTTACCGCGCCCACCCCACCCCATCCGGCACGTTCCCCGTATCGATCTCATGCACGACCGAGAAGGAAGCCGTATCCACCACCGCCACCTTCTTCGCGCCCGCGCAAGCCACGAACGCCCGCTTCCCATCCGGTGCCATCAGAATCCCCGACGGCCCCTCGGACATCGCCACCGACTTGACGATCTCCTTCGTCGCCGCGTCGTAAACGAGCAGCACGTTCGCGCCCGCATCGGAGACGAGCACAAACTTCCCATCGATCGTGAACTTCACACGATTGGCCAGCTTCGTGGTCGTAGCCAGCGTCCGCGCAACCGTGCGTGACTTCGGATCGATGATCGAAATCCCGCCGTTCGCCACCCGAGACGCCACCCACAGCTCCGACCCATCCGGCGCAAGATCGATCCCCTCCGGCCCCTGCACCACCGGAATCTGCTTCAGGACGATGCTGCGCGGCGAGTTGCTGAGATCAAACACGGTGACGCTGTTCGACCCGATGTTCGCGGTGTAAAGCGTCTTCTCCCCCGGCGCGACGACGATCATGTGCGTGACCTCCGCCCCACTGCCGCCGACGAAATCAATCGCATTCGTCGCCGCGTCATACCGCGCCACCACCCGGCTCCCCTCGGCCGTCAACCAGAATCGCGACCCCACCGCCGCAATCCCATGCGGCCGCAGCAATCCGGGAAGTGTGAACCGCCGCAGCTGCTTCCTCGCCGTCACATCGATGACCGAAAGCGTCGTCCCCGGATTCGGTCCCGTCCCATAGTTAGCGACGACAGCAATCTTCCCGTCATCCGACACCGCCACCTCATGCGGCCCTTCGCCGGTAGCAAGGCTAGCGAGGGTCTCGAAGGAACCAGCATCGACAAACTGCAGCGTAGCGTCCGATTTGTTGAGGATGAGCAGGGTGTCGGCGCGGACGGAGAGGGCGGTGACGAGGAGGGCGACTGCAAGGCGCTTCATGAAAGTGAGTATGCCATCAGGCGATGCGGCGTCGGCGCCACGGCCGCCAGCGCCTGTGTACCTGATTCATAGGCAGACGGACGCAGACTTACGCATTCGAAGCATTCATGCTTCATTTCGAGCCATTCATGCTTGGTTTTCTAGCACCCGAGCTTCGTTTGAGCGTTTTATCCGTTCGTTTCGAAGCAATCGCGGTTCATTTCGAGCCAATCACGGCTCGTTTTGAACCAATTTCCGTTCATTTCGAACCAATCGTCGTTCGTTTTGAAGCAATCGCGGCTCGTTTTGACCGACGAACGCGTGGTTTCAGGACGCTCAACTCTACGCACGGAACCGACGTAGGTTCTTCAGGATCAGCAGATTAGAGATATAGACGTGGGCCTCGCGAAGCCTCACCCCGGCCACGCCATCGCTTCGGCGAAGCCCGGCAGATTGAAGCGCGGGCTCAGCCAGCAAGCTCTCGCGGAACGCGTAGGCATCCCTCAGACAAAGTAAGTGCGATGGAGTTGGGAATCCAGTTCCCGAACCTTCTAACGGTCCTTCGACTCGCCGTGGCACTGGAGTGCAAAGTCACGGAGTTGGTGCGGGTCTTCGACAAGACCGACCTTCCGGCGATGCTGGAAGTGAATTGGCGCGGACCCCGCTCGGGCCGTGATAGAAGCGGTCCGCTGTAACAACTTCCGAGAATGCTGTTCACGGTCGGCGTTCTTCTCTCTGGTTTGGGAGCGACGTCGATTTCGCCGAACGATCAACCCGGCGAAAGCCGAGGCGATCAGTCGCTTACTACTACTCGTCGTTTCGAAGGGTCAAAGATCAGATGCTCACCGTGGGTTACGTACCAAGCCTTCCACTCACGACTCGCGTTTCCTAATGATTCGTCTGGGATCGGTCCGATAAAGCTCATGTTCGCACGGCCCCGCATCTGCGTGACGGTTTCGAAAAAATCAATTGCGTTTTCCAACTCCTTCGGCGTGTATGGTGCTGAGCCGACCACACCTTTCTGCCAGAAGTCGACGCTCTCATCAACGATCGTCATGTTTCGCAGCCATAGCTCCTTCGCTTTTTCGTGTAAAGCAACTGCGTCACGCGCTGTGGTATGCGTCGGCGTGCAGGCTCCGATCAGATCCAGAGCGACAATGAACACGAGCACGAGCCGGCGACTCATGGCACTGGGATCCTCATCACAGAAGTGACGTCGTAGGTCCGAGGGTCAACTATCACTCGAACGTCCATCGCCTCATTACCGCGGGTATAACGAACGTCACCGTAGGCCAGTCCATTCGGCATCCGCTGTGTCTGAGTCTGTGCGCCTCGCGTCCATCCAGTGAACAGATTTTCTTGTTGGATTGCCCACGTGTGTGCCACAGCGATATTTGTCATCCCGAGAACTTGACCGGCGTACTGCTCCATGACCTCGTGACCAAGAGTCGATGCAGCACTCGGCTGCGCGCTACCGAACTTCTGCATGTCGCCGGGATCGATCGTCCGCATGTTGAACTGACCAATCACAACGCCTTGAGCATGTGAGGCTACGTCGATGGCGGTCGTCGCCTTGTCACCGATCACTCTCTGTAGACCTTCTCGGAGAGCCTTCTGCTCCTTCGTTTCGTTGCCATTTGCCTTCACCTTTGACAGCGACGCCACGCCGTTCGCTCCCATATTCAACTGGTACCCATTCAAACCACTGTTCGCGATCTTCTTCACTTTGTCGAGATCGTCGGAGCCGCCAAAGAACTGCAAAACCCTTCCCGTTGGATCGACCCGGCCGACAGGGTTGTTGCCGACGTAGGAGTAGCGATTCCATAACTGAGGCACCCTCATTGCTTCGATCGGCATGATTGGATCGACTGATAGGAAACGCCCCAAACTGGCGTTGTCGTACCTGGCATGCATGTAATCCAGCGTGTGCCCATCGCCCGCAACGATGTCCCTTTCGTGTCCCGTGAATTTCATCGCCTCCTCGGGAGTCTCGTGCGGCGTGAGGTTGATCTCGGCGCCGAACGGGTAGTACGCATGCTCGGCGACCTTCACGCCGTTCGCGTCGGTCACCAGACGCGGAGTGCCGAGGTGATCGAGATGGTAGTGAAGGGTGCCGCTCGGCGAGACGGTGGCCAGCAGCAAGCCGTCGCGCCAGACGTAGTCTTTCGCCCATTGCCAGTTCGTCATGGTCAGGCTCGATCCGCTTCCGCTTTCGAGGCTCGTGAATTCGCGCAGAACCTTCCCGCTCTGATCGCGGATCATCCAGGTCCACGACACGCCCTGTCTAACGGCGATCCGTTCGTCGTCGGCGGTGTAGAGGAACTGCCGATCATCGCTGCCGACAGTGGCTTCAGTCATCATCCCGAGTGCGTCGTACGAGTAGACGGCGCCGGGAGAGCCAGAGCTGGCGGCGATCGTTTTGATGTTCCCGGCGGCGTCGTATGTGACTGCTGCACCCTTGATCGTGGTTAGGTGGTTCGTGTTCGAGTCCACGGTCACAGTCTGGGCGCAATTCGTTTGCCCGAGGCAATTGACGGCACCAGTAGCGCTCGTCCGGTTGCCGTAAGCGTCGTATGTGTAGTTTTCCTGCACTCCTCGGGTCACGCTGCTTACGAGGCGCTGTGTGCCGTCGTAGACGTAGGTGTCCGCGCCGATCGCTGTGATGTTGCCGGACCCGTCGTATGTGTAGGTGCCGCTTTGACCGTTGTCACCATAGCTCGATGTCCGAGGTGTGAGATGGGACCTCGTGGTAGGCGGCGGTGCGGCAGACGTCGGCGCTGCTATCGTCGGCGGAACTTCCGCGACCTCGATCACCCGAGAGTCAGAGCTGAGAAGGCGTGCACGCGCATACGTCATTGTGACCGCGAATTGGCGGCCCGCAGACGAGGCGGTTGCCTCGAGTTTGGCTCCGTAGAGTTGAGCCAGTTCCAGTTCTTGCCTCAGGGCCGCGGGGGCGTCAAACCCCGCCTCTTCGGTCAGTGTCACGACGTACCGACCGACACCCGCACCTACGACGCTGGAGGGCCTGAACTTCGGTTGAGTTGCGGCACCGAGGGTAACAACGCCACTAAACAACACGATTGCGACGAACAGGGTCGTCGTAATTCTCCTCATCATTTGCGACCATCCAGCTGTTGAATTTGTATTCGTGGAAAATCTTGCGATCAGATGAGACGGGATCTCAGAGCATAGAGTGACGCCAACGCGAAACTTCTACCCGGCGCCATCTGAATTTCGCTCCTCGCAACGGCGCGGCCGGCATGGCTATGAAGCAGGATCGCCGAAGAGGCGATGCGGTGCTGGCGGCATGGCACAGAACGGCAAGGTTGAACGTCACAACCCGATGAAGTTCGGCTCGGGATGAATCTCGATTCCGAACGTCGTCCGCACCCCACCCTGAATCATCCGCACCAGCTCGATCACCTCACGGGCGGAACCCCCGCCCCGGTTGATCACCGCCAGCGTGTGTTTGGATGACAGTCCTACGTTGCCGTGGACGAAGCCTTTGTGGAATCCGGAGTTTTCGATGAGCCAGGCGGCGGAGAGTTTGATTTGGTCGCCGGAGGGGAAGTGGGGGATGTTTTTTGTTCCGGCGCGGCGTAGGAGATCGTCGAATTCGGTGGGAGTGACTACGGGGTTCATGAAGAAGGAGCCGTCGCTGCGGGTGTCGGGGTCGGTGGGATCGAGGACCATCCCTTTTCGTTTGCGGATGGCGATGACGGCTTCGCGCACCGCGCGCAGGTCGTGGAGATCGATGGCGCGTTCGGAGAGGTACGTCTGCAGTTCGGGATAGCGGATTGATGCGGCGCCGCCGGGTTTGAGGCGGAACGTCACGCCGGCGACGATGTAGCGATCCTTCGCCGCGGCTTTGAACACGCTCTGGCGGTATCCGAAGCCGCACTCCCAGTTGGTCAGCGTTACGACGCGGCCGGTGTCGCGTTCGATCACTTCGACGCGGATGATCGTTTCGCTCACATCCTGGCCGTATGCGCCGACGTTCTGGATCGGCGTGGCGCCGGTCAGGCCGGGGATTCCGGAGAGGCATTCGATGCCGGCCCAGCCGCGGTCGACGGCGAACGAAACGAAGTCGTCCCACTTCTCCCCTGCCGCCACATACACGGTCACCGCCTCGGCATCGACTGCGCGGACGGTGATGCCGCGGAGGTCGATCTGCAGGACGACGCCGTCGAAGCCTTCGTCGGCGATCAGCACGTTGCTGCCGCCGCCGAGGATGAACAGCGGTTCGTGCTGCGCGGCGGTCCAGGAGAGCGCTTCGCGGATCTCGTCGACGGTTTCGGCGCGGATGAAAAGCCTGGCCGGACCGCCGATGCCGAGGGTCGTGAAGGGGGCGAGCGGGACATTCCGTTGCAGCCGGCGCGGCGCAACACTCTGCAACGACTCACTCATCGGCGTTGCATTGTGCAGCATCGCTGCCTGAGAATGCGTCGCATGTCAAACATCGCCGTCGCGGAAAAGCAGTGGTTCGGCCATCCTCGGGGACTGGCAACGTGCTTCTTCACCGAGATGTGGGAGCGCTTCAGCTACTACGGTATGCGCGCGTTGCTCACGCTCTACATGGTGGGCTCGGTGATGCAGCCGGGGCTCGGCTTCACGATCGGGAAGGCCACGCAGATTTACGCGCTGTACACGATGATGGTGTACCTGATGGGCGTCCCCGGCGGCTGGATTGCCGACCGCTACCTCGGCCACTACCGCGCGGTGCTCGTCGGCGGAATCATCATCGCCTGCGGCCATTTCACGATGGCGATTACGGGGACTCCTTTTTTCTACACGGGTCTCGTTCTGATCGTGATCGGTACCGGGCTTCTCAAGCCGAACGTCAGCACGATCGTCGGCACGCTGTACACGCGTGACGATCCACGCCGCGACGCCGGTTTCTCGATGTTCTACATGGGGATCAACCTCGGCGCATTCATCGCGCCGATCATCACCGGCTGGCTCGGCCAGAAGATCAACTGGCACATTGGATTTGCGGCCGCGGGCTTCGGCATGGTGATCGGCATCATTCAATATGTCTATGGCCGGAAGTATCTGGTCGCGGCCTCCGAAGCAACGACGCCGCAGACGGCGGCGGTCGAATCCGCGGCCACGCTGCCGGAGAAATCGTTCACGAAGCAGGAGTGGGGACGGATCGTCGCAGCATTGATCCTGACTGCATTCGCTCTGATTTTCTGGGCTGGATTCGAACAAGCGGGATCGAGCCTCACACTCTTCGCCGATCGGGCCACGCGTCTGACGATCCTCGGCTTCAACTATCCGTCGAGCTGGTTCCAGTCGGTGGAGCCGTTGTTCGTGATCATCTTTTCGCCGATCTTCGCCTGGATATGGTTAACGGCGGGGCGCCGCGAACCATCGAGTCCCGCGAAGTTCACGATGGGTATCTTCTTTCTCAGCCTCTCGTTTTTATTGATCGTGCCCGCGGCGAAGTATTTCGAAGTGCACGGGCAGCGCGTCAGCCCGATGTGGCTGGTCGGCCTGTATTTTCTGCAGATGGCTGGCGAGCTTTGTCTGAGCCCGGTCGGACTGAGCATGGTCACGAAGCTGTCGCCGCCGAAGATCGTCGGATTCATGATGGGGGTCTGGTTCTTCGCGACAGCGATGGGCAACTACGTGGCCGGCTGGGTTGCGGGTCTGGTCGGGCACCGCACGTACTCCGATGTGTTCATGATCGCGTTCGTGACGGCCGCGGTCGTGACGCTGATCCTCGCGATCATGATTCCGATCATCAAGCGACTCATGGCCGGAGTTCACTGACGATTACTTTCCGCTCCACACCGGCTTGCGCTTTTCGGTGAAGGCGATCAGTCCTTCGTTGGCGTCATTCGTCGCCATCAGTTCGTCGAGGTAGAGGCGCTCGACGGCGGCGAGGCGTTCATTGAAGTCGGCGCTTTGCGCGAGGCGGAAGGCGCGTTTTGCGAATCGCAGCGATGACGCGCTTTGTTTGTACAGACGCTGCAGCCATTCATCGGCGCGCGTGTCGAAGTCGGCGACCGGAAAGATTGCGTTGACCAGGCCGAGGCGTTCGGCGGTGGCGGCGTCGATCGTGTCGCCGGTCAGGAGCAGCTCGAGTCCTTTTCGCGGCGCGGTCTGCCGCGAGAGTTGATAGGCGGCGACCGGAGGAAAAACGCCGAGGTTGATTTCGGGTTGGCCGAATTTGGCGCGGTCGGAGGCGAGGACGAAGTCGCAGGCGAGCGCGAGCTCGCATCCGCCACCGAGCGCGGCGCCGCGTACGAGGGCGATGGTGACGACGTCGAGCTTCGCGAGCATGCGGAAGCAATCGTGGAAGTTTTCCAGCATCGTGGCGACGCGATCGCCGAGGTGATCCTGAACGCTGGCGCCGGCGGAGAAGGCTTTCTCGCCTTGTGCGTCGATGATCAGCGCGTGGCGGTCGTTTGCGACGCGCGCGATGCCATCACGGAGCTCTTCGAGCATGGCGATGTCGAGAATGTTCAGGGGCGGATCGGCGAGCGTGATGCGGTAGGCGTTCGCGTCATTCGTAAAGGTGATTCTTGCCATGCGCGGTGGATGATACGACTGTCGTCCTGAGCCGCGAAGCCGCGTCGCGCCTCAGAGTCTGCGAGGAAAAGTGGCGCCGGTTTCGTGCGAAGCACTTTGGAGTGCGGTGGCGACCGAGCCACCGCTTTGGGAGGGC
>DASYJF010000082.1:0-10356 GCA_035996815.1 Thermoanaerobaculia bacterium
AGCAGAAGCAGATCCTGGTGCGGTTCAAGGACGCCTGGGCCGAGCGCTGATCGCGTACGGAATTCGCATCATCGGAAGGAAGTTGTTCGAGCGCAGCCCGTTGGGATGAGCTCGGGTCCTGTGCAGCAGGCGCACTGAACCTCGTCAGGTCCGGAAGGAAGCAGCGATAAGGTGTTCCCCTGTGTGACGCAGTACGGCCTGGGCTCTTCTCAACGGGCGGTGAGACCCGCACTGGTTTTCCATCCCGCCGCAACCTAGACTCCACGCCACATGTCCTACCAGGCGCTCGCGCGCAAATACCGGCCGCAATCCTTCAGCGATGTCATCGGGCAGGAGACGGTCGTCCGCACGCTGCAGAACGCGATCGAGGCGCAGCGCATCCATCACGCGTATCTCTTCGCCGGCGTGCGCGGCGTCGGCAAGACGACAGCGGCGCGCATCCTGGCCAAGGCGCTGAACTGCGTCAAAGGTCCGACCGCCGAGCCGTGCAATGAGTGCACGATCTGCCGCGAGATCACCGAAGGCATCGACATGGATGTGCGCGAGATCGATGCCGCGACCTACACCGGCGTCGACAACATCCGCGAGCTGCGCGATACGACGCAGTTCCAGCCGGCGCGCGACCGCAACCGCATCTTCATCATCGACGAAGCGCACATGCTCTCCACCGGTGCATGGAACGCGCTGCTGAAAATTCTCGAGGAGCCGCCGCCGCACGTGATCTTCATGTTCGCGACGACGGAGATCAACAAGGTCCCGCAAACGATCATCTCGCGTGTGCAGAAAGAGCTGCTGCGCAAGATCACGCTCGACGATCTGATCGCGCGCGTCCGGAAGATCGTCGATGCCGAGGGGATCGAAGCTGACGATCGCGCGATCGAGATCATCGCGCGGCGCGGCGAAGGAAGCGTTCGCGACTCGCTGTCGCTGCTCGATCAGGTGATCGCATTCGGCGGCCGTTCCATCACCGCCGCCGACGTCGCCACCGTCCTTGGCCTCTCCGACACCACCTTCTTCGCGCGCATCGCCACGTTGATCGCCGATGGCGATCACGGCGGGATTCTGGAAGCGCTCGATGAGGCGTCGGAAACCGGGCGCGATTTCAAGATGCTGTATCGCGACCTGCTCAGCTTCATCCGCAACCTGCTGCTCGTGGCGGGACGCGCGAATGAATCGATGCTCGCGGTCGCTCCCGAGGATCTGCCGACGATTCGCACGACGGCGGAGAAGTTTTCGTACTCCGAATTGCTGCGCATCGCCAACCTGCTCCTGCGCGACGACGAAACGGTCAATCGCGCCGAGCATCAGCGGCTTGCGGTGGAAATCGCGTTGCTTAAGGCGGCGACCTTTCCCCGTTTGCGCGCGGTGGAACAGGAGCTGGCGGGCGGTGCCGCGATTCCGCAGGCTGCGGCTCCTCGGCCTCGCGCGGCTGCCGAGCCGAAAGCAGCACCGGCGCGGCGCGAAGCGGATGCGGTGTCTTCCGCGAACGCCACCATCGAATCGTTCATCGAACGCGTTCAGAAAGCGCGGCCGCTCATCGGCGGTTACCTCGGCGCCGCGAAATCGCGCAAGCGCGACAGCAACAAGCTGCTGCTCACGTTCGCCGATTCATTCACCGCGAATCAGGTCAGCGATGCGCGCACCGCGCTCGAACAGATCGCCTCGGAGGTCTTCGGCGAGCCGATAACGATCGACGTCAAGACCGATTCGCCCGCGGCCAGCGCGCCTGCGCCGAAATCATCCTCACCGCTTCGCGACGATCCCATCGTCCAGGCATTTCAGAAGCACCTCGGCGCCGATATCGTCGAATCACGAAAGCGTTAAGGAGAGCCTATGAATCCGAAGCAGTTGATGAAGCAAGTCCAGCAGATGCAGGAACAGATGCAACAGCGCATGACCGCGCTGAAGGTCGAGGGATCGGCCGGCGGCGGCATGGTCAAAGCGACGATGAACGGCTCGAAGGAGCTCCTCGCCGTCACCATCGACAAAGAAGCGGTCGACCCGAACGACGTCGAGATGCTGCAGGACCTCGTCGTGGCGGCGGTGAACGAAGCCTCGCGCAAAGTTGACGAAGAGATGGCCAGCAGCGTCGGCGCCATGACCGGCGGGATGAAGATTCCGGGACTCTTCTAGATTGACCGCTCCTCCACTCGCAAACCTCATCAACGAGCTGTCGCGCCTGCCCGGTGTCGGCGGCAAGTCGGCGTCGCGCATCGCGTATCACATCCTCAAGCGCACGACTGGCGAGGCCGAGGCGCTGGCCAACGCGATCGTCGACGTGAAGTCGAAGATCTTCCGCTGCTCGATCTGCAACAACATGACGGACGTCGAGCCGTGCGCAATCTGTGACGATCCGCGGCGCGACGCCAGTGTGATCTGCGTGGTCGAAGAGGCCTTCAACATTCCGACGATCGAATCGACGCGCGACTTTCGCGGCCTCTTCCACGTCCTCCTCGGCGCGCTCTCACCGTTGAAGGGAGTCGGTCCGCATGACATCGATGTCGCAGGACTTCTGAAACGAGTCCAGGCCGGCGGCGTGCGCGAAATTATCGTCGCAACAAATCCGAATGTGGAAGGGGAAGCGACCGCGCTCTATCTCGCGCAGCAGCTCCGTCCGCTCGACGTGAAGACCACGCGCCTCGCCTTCGGATTGCCGGTCGGCGGCGATCTCGAATACGCCGATCAGGTCACGATGGCGAAGGCGCTGGAAGGACGCCGCGAGATCTGATTTTTTGAGGGAGTCGGGGGTCGGGAGTCGGGGGTCGTGCAGCGATGCTATCCGTGTTTGTCCTTCGCTACGACTCCCGACACCCGACTCCCAACTCGTGCCTGTGTTACATTTCTGCGTCTCAGTCCTCGCGAAACCACTGGTGAAAAAACAACATGGCGTCTCCTGATCTCGTGATGTACGAGGAGGAGTACCAGCAGATCAAGGAAACACTCCAGCGACTGCAGGTCGACTCCAATTCAAAAATCGTCTTTCTGGTCGACAAGAACGGCCAGCAGATTGCCGTTCACGGCGACATGCGTGGCGTCGACGCGACCTCGCTCGCCTCGCTGACGGCCGGCAACGTCGCCGCCACCGACGGACTGGCCAAACTCATCGGCGAAAAAGAGTTCTCGATCCTCTTTCACGAAGGGGAGCGCGACAACATCCACATCTCCCTCGTCGCTCAGCGCGTAATTCTCGTGGTGATCTTCGATGACCGCTCCTCACTCGGCCTCGTGCGCCTGCGCGTCAAAAAAGCCTCGGCAGAGCTGGAGAAAACCTTCGAAGTCCTGCTGCGCAAATCCGAGGCGGAGCTCGGCAATCTGGCGAGCCGGTTTGATTCTCCGTTTGCGGAGATCACCGACGAGGACATCGACAGCCTTTTCAGCGAATAGCGCATGACGTTCATCAACTACGCAGCGCGCGAGATCAACTGCAAAATCGTCTACTACGGCCCAGGCCTGTGCGGGAAGACGACCAACCTGCAGTGGATCTACGACAAGACCAATCCGCAGGCGAAGGGCAAACTGATCTCGCTGGCGACGGAGACCGACCGCACGCTCTTCTTCGACTTCCTCCCGCTCGACCTCGGCACCGTGCGCGGATTCAAAACCCGCTTCCACCTCTACACCGTGCCCGGCCAGGTTTTCTACGACGCATCACGCAAACTCATTCTCAAAGGCGTCGATGGCGTCGTCTTCGTGGCCGACTCGCAGGAAGCGCGCATGGAAGCGAACAACGAGTCGCTGGTCAATCTCGACAAGAACCTCAAAGAGCAAGGCTACGAGCTGAAGAGCGTTCCGTACGTGCTGCAGTTCAACAAACGCGATCTGCCCACCGCTCTCCCCGCCGACGAGATGTACCGCCAGCTCAACTTCAAAGGCGAGCCGACATTCGAGGCCGTGGCGATGAACGGCACCGGCGTTTTCGATACACTGAAAGCCGTCGCCAAGCTGGTGCTCACGGAGCTCAAGAAGAAATAAGCACAGTTCGGAAGCCCTTACCGCCTCCACATCATGAAAGTCGCATTCGTCAAACCGCCGGTCGGCGGCATCCTAGGCCTGGAGATGCTCACCTTCGTCGAGCCGCTCGGACCGATCTGCGTCGCTGCGTGTCTCGAAGCCGAGGGGCATGAGTGCAAGGTGTACGACCTGCGGATCGACGGTGAGGATCACGGCCTCGCGCTCTGCAAGAAATTCGCGCCGGACGTCGTCGGGCTGCAGTGCAATTTCACGACGGAGCGCAACCGCACCGTGCGCCTGGCGAAGCGGATCAAGCGCGAAAATCCCGGCACGTTTGTCGTGGTCGGCGGTCACGATGCATCGCGCGATCCGAACTGGTTCAATGACGACGTCATCGATGCCGTTGCAGTGGGAGATGGCGAAGAAGTGATGCCGGCCATGGTCGACGCAATCCAGCGCGGCCACGATCTCGCGACCGTTCCCGGCCTGATGCTGCATCGCGAAGGACGCTGGATCAGTACCGGCCACGCGCCGACGCGCAAGAACCTCGACGACTATCCGCTTCCAGCTCGCCATCTCATCGAGCACTACGCCGATCACTACTACATCAACTTCCACAAGCCGCTGGCGTTAATGGAAACGGCGCGCGGTTGCCCATTCAAGTGCAACTTCTGCTCAGTCTGGAAGTTCCACGAGTCGACGTTCCGCGAGAAGTCGCCGGCCCGCGTCGTGCGCGAACTGCAGGCGATCAAAGCGGACGCGATCTTCATCACCGACGACATTTTCTGGATGAACGTGAAGCGCGGCGAAGAGATGGCGCGCCAGATCAAAGCGGCCGGCATCAAGAAGTTTTTCACCGTGCAGACGCGCACCGACATCATCTGCAAGTTCCCGCACCTCATCGAGATGTGGAAGGACTGCGGCAAGCTGGCCATTTTCCTCGGACTCGAATCAGTCACAGACGCCGGCTTGAAAGCAGTGAACAAAAAGAACACCGCCGACAACAACGTCCGCGCCATCAAGATCCTCCAAGACCTCGGCGTCGGCTTCACGCCGAACTTCATCGTCGATCCGGCCTGGACGCGCGACGATTTCAAACGCCTGCGCGATTGGATCGACGATACCGGCGCCTACAACAGCGGCTTCTCCGTTCTGACGCCGCTGCCCGGCACCGATCTCTGGGACACGGCAAAAGACAACGTGACGACCCACGATTGGGAGATGTACGACATCGTCCACGCCGTGCTGCCGACCACGCTCTCGCTCGACGACTTCTACAAAGAGTATTCGGCGCTCTGGCGCCACGCGCTCGACGTCCGCTACCGCTACCGCGGCAAGTGGAAGACGTACATGCAGCTCGGCGCGGCGCTGGCGACCGGAAAAGTGTCGCTGAACAACGTCCGCCGCGGCCTCGGCATGGCCAAGACGTTCAGCAAGCCCGAGACGTTCCTGCGCGCGCACGAGTAGCGCGCGAAGCGCGATTGGCCGGAGCGCTGGCGTCCTCGCCGGCTGGCTCGGCGGCGTCTCGCCGCCGAATGGGAAGCTCGCGCAGACGTTGTGTTATCAGCAAATGTAGCGGGGTTGCGGGTTCGGCAGCGAGACGCAGCCGAGCCAGCCGGCGAGGACGCCAGCGCTCCAACGCGATGCGCAGCTCAGCGCATACAATCCAGCGCGATGCGCCACCACGGCCTCAACATCGTCGCCATCGGCGGCGGAACCGGCCTTTCGACGCTACTGCGCGGACTGAAAGCCTACGTCGATGCCGACGGTCCGTGGTCCATCGCCCGCCTCGGTGCGATCGTGACGGTGACCGACGAAGGCGGCAGCTCCGGTGCGCTACGCAAAGAGTTCGGCATGCTGCCGCCGGGCGACATCCGCAACTGCATCGTCGCGTTGGCCGAAGAGGAGCACCTTCTCTCGCGTCTCTTCAGCTATCGCTTCGAAAACGCGGAGTCATCGCTCGGCGGACACTCGCTCGGCAATCTGTTGCTCGCCGCACTGACCGACATCACAGGCAGCTTCGACGAAGCGATCCTCACCGCGTCCGAAGTTCTCAACATTGCCGGCGAGATTTATCCATCAACGCTGGCCGACGTTCGCCTCCGCGCGACGCTCGCGGACGGCTCCGCACTTCTCGGCGAGGTCGCGATCAGCGGCTCGTACCTCGGCGAGAAGAGTCCGGAAGTTCCGCGGCACGCACGCATCACGCACCTCAGCATCGATCCCGCCGACGCGCAGCCAACCGACCGCGCGCTCTCCGCGTTGCACGAGGCGGACCTCGTCCTCATCGGTCCCGGGTCGCTCTACACCTCCATACTGCCAAACCTTTTGATCAAGCCGATCGCCGAGGCGCTGCGAGTTTCTCGCGCGCTACGCGTTTACGTCTGCAACGTGATGACGCAACCCGGCGAGAGCGACGGCTACACCGCCGAGGAGCATCTCGAGGCGATCATCGAACATGCCGGGCTCCTGGTCGACGTCATGATTCTCAACGGCGGCCGTCCCTCGGAGGCGATCCTCGGCGCGTACGCTTCGCAAGGGCAGCATCCCGTCGCGTTCGATGTGAACGCGATTCGCGAGCTCGGCGTCACACCGTTTTTCGGCGACATCATCAAGGAAGGCAACTACGTGCGCCACGATTCAGTCGCGCTCGCCGACACGATTTTTCGCCTTTACGAGCGCTATGGCCGAACGCTTGAAAGGATGCGGCGTACGGAGGCATGACTCTATTGAAAGCATCGCCCGGCAACCTCGACGTCATCATCCTCGCCGCGGGTCAGGGAACTCGCATGAAGTCCGCGACGATCAAAATCCTGCACGCTGCGGCGGGCCGGCCGATCATCGACTACGTCCTCGATCTCGCCGGTGCAGTTTGCGACCGGCTGCCGATCATGGTCATCGGCCACCAGCGTGAGTCCGTGCAAAAAACCGTCGGCGACCGCGCGCGTTACGCCGTGCAGGAAGTGCAGAAAGGTACCGGCCACGCTGTGCTCCAGGCAGCGGCGCTGGTCGACGGCACGCGGCACGTGATGATCCTCTCCGGCGATGTTCCACTGACGCGTCCCGAGACATTGCGCCGCCTGCTCGACGAGCATGACCGCTCGCAGAACGCTCTCACATTGCTAACAATGGTGCTCGACGATCCGGCGATGTACGGCCGCATCGTGCGTGATGGCGGCGGCGCCGTCACACGCATCGTCGAAGCGAAGGACGCGTCCGACGACGAAAAGCAGATTCGCGAAGTGAACGCCGGCATCTACGTCTTCGACGCCGCTCACCTCTTCGACAACCTCCGCAATCTTTCCACCGACAACGCACAGGGCGAGTACTACCTGACCGATCTCCTGGGCGTATTGCGCGGCGCCGGCCATCGCGTCGGCGCCGTCATCGCGGATGATCCGATCGAAGCACTCGGCGTGAATTCGCGCGCCGATCTGGCCTCGGTCGAAGGCGAGATTCAACGGCGCGTTGTCTCGAAGCTGATGGCCGAGGGCGTAACGTTTCGCAATCCGGCGACGGTGGTGATCGATTCGACCGTGTCGATCGGCAACGACACGGTCGTCTATCCGTTCGTCACGATCGAAGGGACGACGTCGATCGGATCGCGTTGTGTGATCGAACCGGGCGTCCACCTGACGAACGTGAACGTCGGCGACGATGTGCATTTGAAAACCGGCACAGTTGCCGAGGACGCAATCATCGAAGACGAAGCCGCGGTCGGTCCGTACGCGCATCTCCGTCCCGGCACGAAGCTTGGCCGCCATGTGAAGGTCGGCAATTTCGTCGAGACGAAGAAAGCGGTCTTCGGCGAGGGCGCAAAGGCATCGCACCTGTCGTATATCGGCGATGCGGAGGTCGGCGCGGAAGTGAACATCGGCGCCGGCACGATCACCTGCAACTACGACGGCGTGAACAAGAACAAGACCATCATCGAAGACGGCGCCTTCATCGGCTCCGACACGCAACTCGTCGCGCCCGTTCGTATCGGCAAAGGCGCCTACGTCGGCGCCGGGTCGACGATCACGAAGGATGTCCCCGCCGAGGCGCTCGCGCTCTCGCGCACGCCGCAACGCATCATCGAGGGTTGGGCGACTCGAAAGAAAATGAAGTAGGCGGCGGCGCTTCCAGCACTCCGAAACTGGCGTGCTCCAATTTCCACGCGTGCAACATCAGCCGCGCCGCGCGTCCGCCGGAGCCGTAGCGGCGATCGCCGGCGACCGGATGTCCGATCGACTGTGCGTGAATGCGGATCTGATGCGTACGGCCGGTTTCGATGATCGCTTCGACGAGTGTGGTGTTGCCATCGGCGCGAACCGGCCGGAACGTCGTTCGCGCGATTTTCCCCTGAACCGGCGTGTCGACGACGAGCTCCTCATTCAACTCGCCGTCAAGAATCGCCAAATACGTTTTCCTGATCTCGCCGCTTGCGAAGAGCGCTGACAGCTTCGCCGCCGCGGCTGCCGATCTCGCAAACAAGACCATTCCGCTTGTCGGGGTATCGAGCCGATGCACGAGCCATATCTCGCGAAAGCGCAGCCGCAGCAACTCCTCGAGCGAGCGCTGCTCGCGATCACGCGTCGGCTGCGTCGGCATTCCGGCAGGTTTGTCGACCGCGATCCACTCCTCTCTCTCGCGAATGATCGTCAGTTCCGGCACGTCTTCGACGACAGCGATCCGATCTTCCGCATCAACCTCGCGCGACGCGATCGACACCGCGCGCTCATTCACCAGCACCCGCCGCGATGCGATCAACTCACGCGCCTTGCGGCGTGAGATGTCGGGATGGAGTGCCGCAATGGCCTGATCGAGCCGCATTCGCTATTCTTGCCCGAATCACGCAAGAGGAGTTTGATTTCCAACTTCGCGGATTGTCGCGGTTCAGTTGATCGGTTACATTGAAACGCAGGGAACAGGCGAAAGTCGGCTCCAAGCCGGGTGTTCGGTCCCAATGGGGTCGAACCTAGCCTGTTACAAAGTTTTGAGGTTTCACCAAAAACAACAAAGGCACAGCGCGGACGCTGTGCCTTTGTTCGAACGCTGAATAGAAATTACTTCGCGGCCACCCTCGCCGGCTTCGAGACGGCGGCTTCGCCGCCTTCGATGACCGTCAGCTCGGGGGTGCCGATGCCGAGCGCGCGGCGGACTCGGGATTCGATTTCGCCGGAGAGGTCGGGGTTCTCTTTGATGAACAGCTTCGCGTTTTCGCGGCCCTGGCCGAGGCGGACGTCGCCGTAGGAGAACCAGGAGCCGGATTTCTCGATGATCTTGTTCTCGATGCCGATGTCGATCAGCTCGCCGGTCTTGGAGATGCCCTCGCCGTAACCTACGTCGAACTCGGCGTGGCGGAAGGGCGCGGCGCACTTGTTCTTGACGACCTTGACCTTCACGCGCGAGCCGACCACTTCCTCGCCGTCCTTGATCTGATTCGTGCGGCGGATGTCGATGCGGATCGACGAGTAGAACTTGAGCGCACGGCCGCCGGTGGTGGTTTCGGGGTTGCCGAACATCACACCAATTTTTTCACGAATCTGGTTGATGAAAATAAGTGATGTTTTAGACTTTGAAACGATGGCTGTTAATTTACGCAGCGCTTGTGACATTAAACGGGCGTGTAATCCCATATGAGAATCGCCCATCTCGCCCTCGAGCTCGGCGCGCGGTACGAGCGCGGCCACGGAGTCGATGACGATCACGTCGATCGCTCCTGAACGCACCAGCACCTCGGCGATCTCCAGCGCCTGCTCGCCGCTGTCCGGCTGCGAGACGAGGAGATTGTCGATGTCCACGCCGAGCTTCTTGGCGTACTCAGCGTCGAGCGCATGCTCGGCGTCGATGAATGCCGCCAGTCCGCCTGCTTTCTGCGCCTCGGCGATGACGTGCAGGGAGAGGGTGGTTTTACCCGACGATTCCGGGCCGAAGATTTCGATGATGCGGCCGCGCGGCACGCCGCCTACGCCGAGCGCCGCGTCGACGCCGATCGATCCGGTGGAGATCGCGCTGATCGGCACGAACTCCTTCGCGCCGAGGCGCATGATCGAGCCTTTGCCGAACTGCCGCTCGATCTGCGTCAGCGCGGTTTCCGCTGCCTTGAGTTTGTCTGCTGGAACTGTGGCCATGGCTACTCCTTCGATGATTCTAGTGGGTGGATAGACAAGTAGTGACGGATCCTCGGATCGGCGGGCATTCGCGTGGTGAAGCGAGTGTACGCTGCGTTTTTTTCAGCCGTCAAGAAACTCTACCAATGGTGGGATTTTAGGGGATTGCGCTATCATCCTGACGTACCGTTCCCCTGGAAGCGAGGAGCCGGCGCTAAGAAGGCAACCTCCATCGTCAGAGGCCGAAAACACCTTCTGAGAAAGGGGCGAACGGCGCCTTGACGTGGCAAAACGCCGTTTTCATCCGGTC
>DASYJF010000083.1:0-7553 GCA_035996815.1 Thermoanaerobaculia bacterium
GTGGGGAGTGGGAGAAAGCTCTCCTTCCGCTTTCACGATCCATCGTGCTATTCGTCGTGCGTCACTCCCACTCCCCACACCCAACTCCCCACCCCCAACCATGAAGATCCACGTCATCTGGCCACGCTCCACCGCCGACGCCGAGCTCGCGTCCGTCGCCGACCGCTACCTCCATCGGATCAAGCATTTCTTCCCGATCGAGATCGTCGAAACGTCGCCGCAACGCGGTAGACAGAGCGAGAACGATGTCGCTATCATGCGCGCCGATTCGGCGCGGCTGCTGGCGGCGATTCCCGCACAAGGCCACGTCGTCGCCCTCGACGAGCGGGGCAGATCACTTGATTCTTTGAAGTTCGCGAAGTGGCTGGAGCGACTCACCATCGATCAGCCGCACGGTGTCATTTTCGTGATGGGAGGGGACGTTGGACTCGACCAGTCGGTGCGGCAGCGCGCCGATGACGTCCTCAGCCTTTCGGCGATGACGCTCCCGCACCAACTGGCCCGCGTCGTCCTGCTGGAACAGATCTACCGCGCCTGCACGTTGATGCGGAACATTCCGTACCACAAGTAAGGAGAGCCGGGCTCGAATGGCAAAAGCAATGGCAAAGACAAAAGAAAAAGCGCACCCGTATCAGGAGCACATCGACGCGTTGCGCAAGAAGCAGGGCGAGATTCTCGACGCCTTCAAACGCGACAAGCAGGCCGTCAACACGCAGTCCGATGACGGCATCCAGGACCTGGCCGACAAAGCCGCCAGCGCGTACTCGAAAGAGCTGAACCTTTCGCTCTCCGACGGCGAGCGCAATCTGATCGTCCTGATCGAAGAGTCCTTCACGCGCCTCGACAACGGCTCCTACGGCACCTGCACGAACTGCGGCGCCACGATCGGCGACAAACGCCTCGCCGCCGTTCCCTGGACGCCGTTCTGCATCGACTGCCAGGAGCTGCAGGAGAAGGGGCTTCTTTCGTAGGATCAGTTCCGTCGATTTTCATCCGAGGGAGCGCGAGCAGCGCTCCCTTTTTTATGTTCAATCTGCGTGAATCTGCGTAATCTGCGGATTCGTTTCTCTCATGCCCAAACCACTCGCCAGCGTCCTCGCCCAGATCGCGGATAAAAAGATCCCGCAGGTGATCCTCGTCGGCGGATCGAGCGACTTTCTAGCCGAGGATGCGTTCCGCGATCTGCGCGACGCCATCGTCGCCGGGAAGCCGGGCATCGCCATTGAGGGATACGAAGCCGGCAGCGAGCTCGCGGCGATTCTCGATTCGTACCGCACCTCATCACTCTTCGCTTCGGCGCGGCTGATCGTCGTCTCCGAGGTCAACGCGTTCGTTTCCGCGAAAGAGCTTTCGTCGCTCTACGACAAATCGGTCTCCGATTGGAAGTCCGCGAAGACCGACAAGAAGCGCACGTCGTCCGCTGCGAAACTGCTCCACGTCCTGGGCCTCGTCGGCGCCGACTTCGACATGACCGACAAGCAGATCGCCACCGCGCTCGGCGTCACGCTCGACGCGGTCCTCACCGACATGCTCGCGTTTTGTCGCACGACCGGGAAGAAGGCGTCGCGCGGCGAAGACGATGCCGCCCTGCTCATCGAAGCCGTCACCCGCGGCGGCGCGCCGAACACGTACCTGCTGATGCGCAGCGGCGAGATTCCGCGCGAATCAGCCACGGTGGACCTCATCGATCGCAACGGCGCCGTCGTGGTCATGGACCTGACGCGCGACACGTACGCGGGCGCGCTCGAACGTGCGATCGCAGACGTCGCGGAAGACGCGCAAGTCCGTTTCGACGGTCGCGCGATTGCCGCTCTGCGACAACGCCTCGGCATCGAACGCCTGCTCGCCGACAAGTTCGCGAAGGAAGTCCCCGATCTGCGCATCGCCGTCTCCGAGGCCGAGCGGCTGGCGACGTTGGCCGGAGTCGGTGGACGCGTGACCGCGGAGATGGTCGAGCGCGAAGTGGCCACAGTGGAAGGCGGTGCGCGGTACGAGTTCGGCTCGCTGTTCACCGAGGGCAAGATCGTCGAAGCAGTTTCCAAGTTGCGCGATCTCGTCGCACAGGCACGCCGCGAAGATCCGAAAGTTCCGATCGAAATCCAATACGGCAAGTTCCTCTTCCCGCTCGCCGACGAAGTGCGCCAGATGATTGGCATCGTCTCGTTCGCCCGCACGAACCGGATCGATCTCAAGGCGCCGATGAATTACAACCGCTTCAAAGACACGCTCGCCGACCGCCTCGGCGACTCGCTGAAAGCAAACGGCCTGGTGCGCCAAAGACCACATCCGTTTCCGCTGCACAAGAAATGGGAAGCGGCGCGCAATCAGACCGAGGCCAGTCTGTTTCGCGCGCTCGCGGCGCTCGCCGATCTCGAGATCAAGCGCAAGTCCGGCGGAATCCCCGCGGACCTCGGCATCGAAACCTTCCTGCTCTCGCGCCTCCGCGCGTAGCGCGTGGGAGCGCGGGCGTCCCGCCCGCAGTCGAGCAGGATTTCGCCAAGCACGGCGGGCGAGACGCCCGCGTTCCCAGCGCTACATCTCGCTCGCCTTGCGCATCTGCCACAGCAGGTGACTGAGGTGCGACCGTCGCGACTCTCCCGTCGTCACGATCAGCAGCTTCGTAATTTTCAACTCGAGCGGATCGGTCAACAGCAGGATCAGCATCTCGCGGATGAAGTTCGTGTTCAGCGTGACGTCGTTGTCAGTCCCGACGCCGAGGCGCAACCCTTTTTTCTCCCACCACGAGAACGGATGGTCTTTGTAGTCGGACAGCGCGCCGGTCAGCTTCTTGTTCGACGACGGCAGCGACACCAGCGTCAGACGCTTGTCGATCATCCGGTTCAGAACGTCGTGCTGGTAGTGCTCGACTTCGCGCGCGTGATGAAACTTCGTCTTCGTCGCCAGCGTCGTCTCGCCTTCCGTGAGCGGCTGGCCGCGGAGAAGCTTGTCGAGAATCTGATCCCGGCCCGTCCAATCCATATCTAGGATTTCATCACGCTCCCGGCCGACGGCCTCACCACGGGCATTGGCGATGAGAACTCGCTGCAGCATCCGATGGAAGTAGAAGTTGGGATTGATGCCGAGCGAGAGTCCGTGCTCGATCGCGTCGACGTACCAGATGTTCATGGCGTTATCGACCGCCTGGATCCCCTGCCGCAACGTGTTCCACGTCTCGCCATGATGGCTGCGCGTGCGGAAGCCGTACGCCTGGAGCTTGCGGAAGCCGACGCGCATCTCCTGAAAATGCGCCTTGCGATAGAAGCCACGCTCGTTGCCGACGGTATCGACCTCGGTCACGACGTCGCGCAACTCGGGATGCTGTTTCAGCAGCGCGATGATCTGCCCTACTTGGTCGTCGAAGCTCGCCCGCTTCGACGGA
Organism: Thermoanaerobaculia bacterium; assembly: GCA_035996815.1. Taxonomy (GTDB): domain Bacteria; phylum Acidobacteriota; class Thermoanaerobaculia; order Gp7-AA8; family Gp7-AA8; genus JADGNZ01. The sequence goes on from DASYJF010000083.1 coordinate 3,380, forward strand.
TACCGCGTCGCGTCGTAGAAGCCCGGCTCTTTTCGAAAACTCGGCGAGAGGATGAAGTGAAACGCCGGCACTTCATTTTGAAATCGCCGGAAGCCTTCGTACAGCCCGAGCATCACATCCTCGGCGGTGAGCGCGCTGATGCCCGGAATCTGTTCGGCCGAATCGGTGGTCTCGCGAAACAGCGTGAACTTCAAACGGATCGATCCCACGTTCGCGCCGCGATACAGCCGGCTGGCCATGTGGTACGCGGCCTCGCGATGCGCTTCGCGGGATGTAAGAACGAGCTTCGCGAGATAGAGGATCTTCAGATAGCGGTCGAATCGATCGTCGTCGCCGAGGCGGATGAGCCGATCGACGTCCGCGACACTTTCGATCGGCAATGCGCCTGGCCCATACACCTCGGCGATCTTCGATTCGTACATCGATCGCTGCGGACCGTCGAGCAGCTTCGCGAGCCGCGGCCAGATGAAATCGGCGTCGAGCGAGCCGGTGAGATGAATGTGCTCATCGCGAAACGGAATCGGAAACGCGCGAAAGAAGTCGGCCAGCGCTCGGGCGACGGCGTGGTCGAGCAGTGACTCGATCGGCGCAGCGTCCACGCGAAAGCGGCCGAGGAGATCGCGGAACTCGCGGATCGCGTGCGCGGCCTCGGCGTCCGCAGCAATTTGCGGAGCGTGCGCAGCCAGCGAGAGGGTGTCGGCGAGCGACAAGCCGCTCGTCTCGCTGATCAGCTGCGTAAAAAACTTCGTAAGGCGGGGAACCAGCATGCGCCGAATGCTATCGCGGTGCCGAACGCACGACCGCGTAAACATCCGAGAAGGGAGTCGGCGCAATCCGGCCGCGGGCGAGAAGGCGATCGAAGCAACCGGCGACGATGGGGAGACGTTCGTAGTGCAGGCGCGCGGCGAGAAAACGAAGGTTCGAGTCGAGTCCTCGCTCGAGCCGGCAGGGAGGCAAATCCTCTTCACGCAACGGCGGCAGCGTCTTCGCGCCGGACGGCGTTTGCGCGAACCGAAGCGCGGCCGGAACGACGTCGCGAAAACCAAACCAGTAGTAGCTCGCTCGCCGCGCACCGAGCGGATAGCGCGTCATGTCGATCCAGACGGTGTCGTGCGGCCCGAGCCTCGCGCGCAGGTACGGCGACGAAACGCGATACGGGTGCGGCGGGTCCCAATCGGCAGGGACGGCATTCATCGCCGCGAAAAGCGCCAGCATCGTCAGCATCGCCATCGCAGGCTTCGTCACCACCGCGACGCCGGGCAAGAGACGTACGGCGTACACGAGGCAGACCTGAGGAACGAGGGCAATGAGCATTGCTGCCAGGATGCCCCACAAGATGAAGTATTGAAGCCACAGCGCGGGGTACGGATAGACGAATCGGATCTCGACCAGGGCCGCCGCCGCCAGCGCCAGCACTGAGCCGGCCAGTGGAGCATCGCGGACCGCGTCCCGGCGCCACCAGACCCCCAACGCCACGACCGCGGCAGCCGGCACAACATAGATCAACCGAAAGAGTCGGGGGCAGTGTTGCCACGCGTCGGCAGCGTCCAGACCTGTCGCCTGGATTCCGCGCGACCATTGAACGAGCGCCGTCGTGAAGCCGAACGTGTGATCAACGAAGCCGCGGAGGCCGGTCGTCGCGGCGATCACGGCCAATCCCGTCGCCGCGGTCGCAACGGCCGCCAGGACTGCGGCAACGGCATTGCCTCGATCGAAGCGAAAGTCGCGGCCGGTCGCCAGTAGAAAAATGACTCCAATGACAACGCTGGTCACAGGCCATTTCGGATTCCACAGGCACGCCTGCGCAACTAGGCCAAGCCCCAGTCCGCGAAGAATCGCACTGCGCCTGCCGGCTGCGCGTGGCAGGAGAATCAGCGCTGCGCCAGCCCACCACAAGGCAAGCGATGGAGGCTCGCTCCGTACCTCGGTAAATGCGCGTTCCCATAGCGGCGGCCGGGACAGGATCAATGCGACGAAAATGAGGACGGCATACGCGCGGCCGGACGCCTTCCAAAGAATCCAGGCAACCGCAGCGAACGCGATCGTGCCGAAAACGGCGGCCATCAGGCGGGCGCGAACCAGATAGAGATCGAGCGCCTTTTCTCCGCCGGCGACAGGTGCGAACGTCGATACCAGCTCGAAAAGGAAGGGTGGGTGGTGCTCGGCAAAATCGGTGTACATCCGCTCGCCGCGCGCGAGCATGATCGATCCCTGCAACTGCTCGGTTTCGTCGACGTGCGGGACGCGCCTGATTGAGCCGGCGATGACGCCGAAGTGGATGGCAGCGAGGAACAGGAACGCGGACGCGATGGCGGCGCGATAGAACCGCGGGGTTGGTACAGGCAGCGTCATCGGCAGGCGGGAGTATACGAAGGCGGCGCCGGAAAAAGAAAAGGCCCTCGAGTTTCCCCGAGGGCCTTTCACAAAATTTATCCCGGCGGCGTCCTACTTTCCCACACAGTTGCCCGCGCAGTATCATTGGCGATGAGAGGCTTAACTGCCGTGTTCGGAATGGGAACGGGTGTGACCCTCTCTCTATGACCACCGGAAACTTGATTTCGGTGTTTAGGGTGAAGCATTGAATACGGGTTGCAGGGATGCACACTGCAGACAACATCAAATCAAGGCATTTATGGTCAAGTCAAACGACCGATTAGTACTGGTAAGCTACGAGTATCGCTACTCTTCCACATCCAGCCTATCAACGTGGTCATCTACCACGGGTCTTCAGGGAGAACTCATCTTGTGGTTGGCTTCTCGCTTATATGCTTTCAGCGATTATCCTTTCCCGACGTAGCTACCGAGCGATGCCCTTGGCAGGACAACTCGTACACTAGAGGTCAGTGCTTCCCGGTCCTCTCGTACTAAGGAAACCTCCACTCAATTCTCCTCCGCCCACAACAGATAGGGACCGAACTGTCTCGCGACGTTCTAAACCCAGCTCACGTACCGCTTTAATCGGCGAACAGCCGAACCCTTGGGACCTGCTCCAGCCCCAGGATGCGATGAGCCGACATCGAGGTGCCAAACCCTGACGTCGATGTGAACTCTTGGTCAGGATCAGCCTGTTATCCCCGGCGTACCTTTTATCCTTTGAGCGATGGCCCTTCCATACAGAACCACCGGATCACTAAGGCCTGGTTTCCCATCTGCTCGACTTGTAGGTCTTACAGTTAAGCTCTCTTCTGCCTTTACACTCGACGGCTGATTTCCAAACAGCCTGAGAGAACCTTCGCGAGCCTCCGTTACGCTTTGGGAGGCGACCGCCCCAGTCAAACTACCCGCCTGGCAATGTTCCGGATCCGGATGACGGACCTCGGTTAGAACTCCGGTACTGTAAGGGTGGTATTTCACCGATGCCTCCACCGAACCTAGCGGCCCGGCTTCAAAGGCTCCCACCTATCCTACACATACAGCACCAGAGTTCACTGCCAGGGTGTAGTAAAGGTGCACAGGGTCTTTCCGTCTAGTTGCGGGTAGCTGGCATCTTCACCAGCGCTACAGATTCGCTGAGCCCCTCGTGGAGACAGTCCCCAAATCGTTACTCCATTCGTGCAGGTCGGAACTTACCCGACAAGGAATTTCGCTACCTTAGGACCGTTATAGTTACGGCCGCCGTTTACCGGGGCTTCGGTTCGTAGCTTCGCCTTGCGGCTAACCACTCCCCTTAACCTTCCGGCACCGGGCAGGAGTCAGACCCTATACGTCGTTTTCGACTTAGCAGAGTCCTGTGTTTTTAGTAAACAGTCGCTTGGGGCATTTCACTGCGACTTACCGTCGCTTTATATCGCGAGGATACTGACGACAGCAAGCACACCTTCTTCCGAAGTTACGGTGCTAATTTGCCGAGTTCCTTCACGAGGGATCACTCACGCGCCTTGGAATTCTCTTCCCGTCTACCTGTGTCGGTTTGCGGTACGGTCATCCTGTGGCTGAAGCTTAGAGGTTTTTCTTGGCAGCTTGGAATCACTGACTTCGGCCAAAAGAGGCCTCGTCATCACCTCTCACGTATACCCGGACGGATTTACCTATCCAGGCACGCTACAGGCTTAAACCGTCACTTCCGATCGACGGCTCAGCTATCCTCCTGCGTCACCCCATCGCATCACGGTCTGGTACAGGAATGTTGACCTGTTTCCCATCGACTACGCCTTTCGGCCTCGCCTTAGGGACC
>DASYJF010000084.1:0-25800 GCA_035996815.1 Thermoanaerobaculia bacterium
GCCGACGATCGACGACGCATTGAGGATCACGCCCGACGACTGCCGGATCATGTGCGGGACGACCGCGCGCGTGCAGAGAAAGACGCCCTTGAGATTGACATTGACGACGGCGTCGAACGTGGCGTCGTCCATCGTTGAAAGGACATCGCCGTCCTTCCACTTCACGAGTTGCGCGTCGCGGACGATGCCGGCGTTGTTGACGAGGACGTCGATCCGTCCGTGCTCCGCGATGACCGCCGCGGTGGCCGCTTCGACCGAGTCTTTACTGGTGACGTCGACCTTCGTCTCCGAGGTCACGTCCCAAACGACAACGTTCGCCCCCTCGCCGCGAAACGCGTCCGCGGTGGCCTGTCCGATGCCTGCGCCGCCGCCGGTGATGACGACGACTTTGTCCTTTAGATTGAGGTTCATCGTTGAATCGTACGTGGAAGGCGGGAGGGCGTCTCGCAACTTGCCGACTGGTCGGTTTGTTTTGTGCGACCAATGTAAGGCGATGGGGGTTCGTTGTCAACGTGACCTCCGTTACGCCAACTGCCGGTGTCGCGACGCATCCTTGCAGCTTGTCCTCGCTCAGGGTCTCGCTCGCCACGCTCGCTTTCGCGATCGCTGCTCCGTCATTCGCAATCACCTACATCGTTCCGCCGGACCGATTCGAGATCGAGCGCGCCAGCGCGATCGTGGTCGGACGCGTGCTCGACGCGCATGTCGAACTGTCGCGGTTCGGGATCGAGACGGTGACGGCAATCGCGCTCGAAGAAGCGATCAAGGGCAGTCCCGAAAGCGTCGTGGAAATCCACACGCCTGGCGGAACGCTCGATGGCGAAACGCGTGTCGTTCCCGGCGTCCCCACACTTGCGGCTGGCGAGCGCGTCCTCCTCTTTCTCTACGAGCGCGAGGATGGCGCGTACACGATCAGCGACCTCGGGCTCGGAACCTTTCGCTTCGTGCGCGATGTCCTCGGACGCGAGCTCGCAGTCCGCAACGACGCCGAGAGCGAAGGGTGGGACGCGGGCGGCAAGGTGCATGTCGAGCAACAGCGTTCGGCGGAACGGTTCCTCAACTTCATTCGCGGCGTCGTTCGCGGCGAAGCGGTTGCCGAGGACTACATTGTTCCGACGATGCCGCTGATGGCGAAGGCGGAATCGCTGCATCCGATCGCGACCGCATCTTTCACCGCCACCTCGTACATGCTCACGTATAACTCCGGCCTCGGCACGCGCTGGAACGTCTTTCCGAGCGCCGTGAGTTGGAACCGTGGGAACTCCGAGACCGGTCCGCTCGGCAACGGCGCGGCGGAGATCAGCGCGGCCTTCAGCACTTGGAGCGCCGGCGGAACGAATTACGTCCTCGCCAGCGCGAACGCGAATCCGAACGGATTCCTCGACCCCACCGACGGCATGAACAACATCGTCTTCGAGAAAAACCTCACCTCGGCCGGTCTTCAACCGTTCAGTTGCTCCTCGGGTGGCGCGCTCGGCATCGCCGGCATGACGCACGCGAGCCCCGGCACGCACGTCTATCGCGGCGAGACATTCCTCACGACCGCGGAGGCTGACGTCAGCATGAATCAGGGCGTTGGCACCTGCTCGCCGGGGACGGTCCCCCAGGAGCTGTTCAAAAGCGCGATCACCCACGAGTTCGGCCACACGCTCGGCCTCCGCCACTCCGATCAGACCCGCAACCTGAGTGCGTCGTGCTCCGGCGATCCGACACTGGATTGCACCAGCTCCGCGCTCATGAATCACTTCCTCGCCTCAGGGCTCAACGGCCAACTCCAGGCCTGGGACATCGCCGCGGTGAACGCGGTCTACGGAACGGCGCCGGCCTGTACGCCGCCATCGATCACGGTGCAGCCGTCCGGCGCGTCGATCAACAGTGGCAACTCGGCGCAGCTCTCCGTCGCCGCCACCGGCACTGCTCCGTTGTCGTATCAATGGTTTGCCGGTTCGACCGGCGATGCATCAGCGCCGGTGAACGGCGGCACAACCGCGACCATCGTCGTCGCTCCGGCGACCACAACGTCGTATTGGGTTCGCGTAGCCGGCGCATGTGGTCCCGTCGCGAACAGCAACACGGTCATCGTCGCGGTAGCCGTCTGCGCACCGCCGCAGATTCTGAACACGTTGAAGGATCAGGCGGTCCTGGCCGGATCGATCATTTCGCTCACCATCAATGTCCTCGGCACGAACACGTCGGTATCGTGGTTCGCAAACGGAAATTTGATCGCCTTCGGCCCGACGCTCACCACCCCGCTGACGCAGACGACGCAATTCCGCGCGCACGTCACGAACGCCTGCGGCGTCGCCGACAGCAACACCATCACGATCACCGTGGTGGCGCCGCGGCGCCGAACAGTCCTGCACTAACCTAGTCTGCGGATACCATCCTCGAATGGATGTCGGTACGCAGCTCGGACCGTACGAGATCGTTGCGGCGGATCGGTGCGGGCGGGATGGGTGAAGTGTGGCGCGCGCGCGATCACCGTCTGCAGCGCGACGTCGCGGTCAAAGTCCTCCTCGGCACTGCGCATGCCGACGATGCGCTGCCGCGCTTCGAGCGCGAGGCGCGCGCGGTCGCCGCGCTTTCGCATCCGAACATCCTGGCCATTCACGATTTCGGAACGGAAAGTGGAACGCTGTACGCGGTCATGGAGTTGCTCGAAGGAGCGACACTGCGCGAGCGGCTCGATCAGAGCGAGCTGGAAGTCAGCCGCGCGCTCGACTGGGCGCATCAGATCGCGCAGGGACTGGCCGCCGCACACGAACGCGGCATCACGCATCGCGATCTGAAGCCGGAAAACATCTTCATCACGCGCGACGGCGTGGTGAAGATCCTCGACTTCGGGCTGGCGCGTCTCGACGACGCCAGCAACGTCGATCAGATAAAAACCGTCGCGCGAACGTCTCCGGGGATGATCATCGGAACGGTCGCGTACCTTTCGCCGGAACAAGCGCGCGGCGAAACGGCCGATCATCGCTCCGACATCTTCGCGTTCGGTGCGGTCCTGTTCGAGATGCTCACCGGCCGCCCCGCATTTCTGCGGCCGACAGTCGCGGAAACGATTGTCGCAGTGCTGCGCGACAGCGCGAAACCGCAGAGCGAAAGCGGCCGGCTGCCGGCGGAGGTCGAGGAGATCCTGCAGCACTGCCTCGAGAAAAATCGCGACGAACGATTCCGCTCCGCGCGCGATCTCGCCTTCGCGCTGCGGCTCGCGGCGCGGACGACGGCGTCCGGACCGCAGGAAGTCACGCGCCAGACGCCGAGGCCGAACGATTCAGCGATTCGTGCCGACGATCTCTCCATCGCCGTTCTGCCGTTCCGCAACATGAGTCCAACCGCGGACGCCGAATACTTCAGCGATGGGATGACCGAGGAGATCATCAACTCGCTCGCGGCCGTGCCGGCGCTGCAAGTCGCCGCGCGCACGACCTCGTTCGCCTTCAAAGGCCGCAACGATGACATTCGCCGCATCGGCCGCGAGCTCGGCGTGGCCATGATGCTGGAGGGGAGCGTTCGCCAATCGGGGTCGCGGCTGCGCGTGACGGCGCAACTCATCAGCGTCGAGAACGGCTACCAGCTCTGGTCGAATCGATGGGATCGCGACCTCGCCGACGTCTTCGCCGTGCAGGATGAAATCGCGCAGGCCATCGCGTCGACGCTGAAGTTGCGCATCGTCGAACGGGATGCCACCTCGGCGACGGGACGCACGGAGAACCTCGAGGCCTACGACCGCTATCTGAAAGGAACGTATCTCTGGGGCCAGCGCCGCGCCGAGGAGGCGATCGTCGAGTTGAAAGCATCGGTCGAAATCGATCCCGATTTCGCCGACGCTCACACCGCGCTGGCCGATGCGTGGGCGGTCCACGGCTATTACGGCGGCGTACCGACGTGGGAGGCGTGGTCGCGCGCGCGTGCCGCGGTCGATGAGGCGGAGCGCATTGCGCCCGATTCCGCCGGCGTGGCGCTCTCGCGCGGAATCCTCGAGCACTACTACGGCTGGAACGTCGCGCGCCTCGAGCACTTCTGCCGTCTCGCGGCCGAGCGCAATCCGAAGTCGGCCGATCCCTGGACGTGGCTCGCCATTGGCTATGCCGCGAGCGGACGAAGGGACGAGGCCGTCGAAGCCGGCGCGCGCGGCATCGCCCTCGAGCCGCATCACCCGAATGTGCGCACCTCGCAAGCGTGGGCGTATCTCTTCAGCGGCGATTACGAAACCGCCGCCCGACTTCTCGAAAAGGCAATCGAAGTCGGTCCCAACGCCGGCTACGCGCACTGGAGCTACGGACTCGCGCTCCGTTACGGCGGTCATGCGCAGGAGTCGCTGCCTGTCTACGAACGCCTCGTCGAAGGCTCGTCCGGCAAAGTCCCGCTCTACGTCTCCCTCCTCGGCGCCGCCCTCGCCGAAGCCGGCGAAAAATCGCGAGCGGAAAAGATCCTCGCAAATCTCATCGACCGCCGCCGCGAAGGCGACTACGTCCCTTCCATCGACCTAGCCACCGTCCACGTCGCCCTCGGCGACCACGAAGCCGCCCCCCGACGCATTGGAACGTGGCCGCGAAGAACGCAACGGCCTGATGTGGGGCCGCATCCACATGCACGACTTCATCCCGTTGCGCACCCACCCGCGCTGGATCGCGTTAGCGCAACGCCTCGGCCGCACCGCGCCGTGGGTTTGGGAGGGGTGACGGCATAGCTTGACGCAGAAGTAAGTCCTCACATGAGCGATTTCATCGGCGTCGATCTGCGCCATCTGCGGATCAAGCGTTCTCCAATTCCGCGATGTCGATCTTCTTCATCTTCAACATCGCGTTCATCACGCGTCCGGCCTTGGCGCGGTCGGGATCGGAGAGCAGGCGCGGGAGGGCGGTGGGAACCACCTGCCATGACAGTCCGAATTTGTCCTTGAGCCAGGCGCACTGTTGCGCGTTCGGGTCGCCGCCTTCGGAGAGGTTGTCCCAGTAGTGATCGACCTCGGCCTGCGACTCGCAGCTGATCTGGAACGAGATGGCCTGGTTGAATTTGAACTGCGGACCGCCATTGAGCGCCGTGAAGGGCTGGCCTTCGAGCTCGAAGGCTACGGTCATCGCGGTTCCCGGCTTTTTGCCGTGAACTTCTTTTCCCGCTTCGCCGTAGCGGCTGACGTTGGTGATGCGCGAGTCTTTGAAGATGGCGACGTAAAAGTTGGCGGCGTCCTCGCCCTGATCATCGAACCAAAGACAGGGAGTGATCTTCTGTTTGTTGAGCATGGGCGAAGTCTAGAGCATCACAATCCGCTCCAATCCCCGGCCACGACGACAACCGCCTTGTCTCCGTCGGTTCGCTCGATGCGGCTGCGCGTGATGACGTAGACCGGAATCGCAATCTCGCGTGCCACGCGGATGTCGCGATTCGATGGGATCGGGAGGTAGTTCGGATGCGTGTGCAGGATGGCGACCGTCCCCGCGGGAATCGGACCAGTCCATGTTGCCTGGTTCAACTCTCCGTCGCTTCGCCAGTGGAGAAAGAACGTCGCGCCGGCGGCGTTGCGAATCAGAAACGCTGCTTCTTCCGTATTGGACATCCCGAAGCGGGCGTGCCGCAGCAGGTCGGCCATGACGCCGTGAACCACCGGGTCGCGGACGTCGATGGACGTGAACGTGAGCAGGAGCGCGGCAATGACGTTCAGCATCGTGCGAACTACAACGCCGGAGCGCCGCGAAGGTTACAGATGGTAGACGCGGATCGATCTGCCGATGCGCGTGTACGGCTTGCCGTCGAGCATTCCATCGAGCCAACTCTTCACCCTCGGGCTGTGCGTCTCCTGGAGCGCAATCGCCATCTCGCTCGTGGCGAACCAGCCGTGAACGTCGTCGCCGTACTTGATCATCGTGTGCGGCGGAAACCCGAGGCGGTCGATGTCGGCCGAGGTGATGATGAGGAGCGAGATGCTCGCGATGCGTTGGTCGTGCGTGTAGCGGACGAGCCGCAAGACGTCCTGGCCCCAATCGAGATTGCTGTCGTTGAGCACCTGCTCGGGATGCGGCGCGAACGCGTTGAACCAAGGCAGATAGTCGGGATGCGCGGTCACGCTGTTGACGACTAACCAGAGCACGAGGATCGCCGAGGCGATGCGAAGGCGCGGTAGCGCGAGGATGGCGGCAGCGGCGGCGATCGCGAGCGGCGCGTAGATCGGCAGCACGTGGCGAATTCCGATGTTGATTTCGCTGGTCATCGACACGCCAAGAATCGCAGCGGCGATGAGAGGGACTTCGGGACGGCGGCGGGCCAGCAGCGCGCATCCGGTCAAGGCGAGCAACAGAAACGGGATCGGCGTTTTGAAAAAGAGCGCTACCGGGAAGTAGTACCACCATCCGTCCCAGCTCAGTTGCCCGAACAGAAAATTGCGGTGGCCGGTGGCGTTGTGATTGCGCACCTCGGCGAGGCCGCGGATCAGAGGCTCGAAGCTGAATCCGAATCCCGCCCAGACCAGTACTGCGGCGACGAGCAACGCGACCACGCCGCAGATGAGGAACCTCTCGCGAATTTGCGACACGTTTCCTCTGTCACGGAACCACATCACGATCAGGAGCACGGCCGCAGCCGCAGGAAAAAAGGCGACGAACGAATACTTCGACAGCACGCCTGCCGCCATGGCCACGCCGGTCATCGCCGCGCGCCGCCACGACGGACGCTCGGCGAGCTGCGCCAGTTCATCGAGCGCCAACGGCATCATCGCCGCGACGGCCATGTCGGTCGTCGCCAGTCCTCCATGCGCCAGGATCGGCGGCAGCATTGCGAAGAGCGCGGCAGAAAGCAGTCCCGCCTGCGGCGAGAAGAGATGCATCGCCCATCGCGCCACGAAGATGATGCCGAGGGCGACGAAGAGAAGATTGCCGATACGCATCCGCACTAGGTTGTCGGCGTAGCGGCCGTTGAACAGGAGCTCGTTACCGCGGATGCTGCGATCCAGCCCGACTGGCTCTGGCGCATTCATGAACGGCAGCGCGAAGAAGACGCGCGCCAGCGGCGGATGATGCATGTCCGTTGTCCAGTCGTGATGTTTGAGGATGTCGTAACCGGCGATGAGATGAATATTTTCGTCGCTGGTCTGCGCGAAGACGCGATACGTCGCGGCGACGCGGCCGAGGGAGAGCGCCGCGATGATCGCGACTCCGATCCATACGGCGCGCGGCGTCACGAACGCCTCGTCAACCACAGACTGCCGCCGGGATTTTCCAGCGTCAGTGGCATCAGCTCCGCGAGCAGCTCGCGATGAAATCGCGCCAGCCACGTTCCGAACAACACGATGTCGAACGCGCTGTTGAATTCGAGGAAGGCGCGGAGGATGTAGTCCTCGTTCCACGCGCGCCCTTCGTAAACCCACTCCTTCGGATACTCGAACGGATAGAAGACGTCGTGGAAGTGGACGTGAACGCCGGGTGCGAGGCGAGGGAGCAGGTCAAAGATGATCCGGTTGACGTCGCTGCCGGTCTTCGAAACGTGCGTGGAGTCAATGAAGAGGATGTCGTTCGCCGCGAGCACGTCGAACGTCGTTAGCGGTAGGTCCTGCAATTTCGCGCGAATAATGGTGACGCGATCGCGATCGGACGGACGCAGCAGCGCATCGAGCGTCGATGTATCGGGATCGATGAAGGTGAACGACGTTTCAGGCAGCCAACGATCGGCGGTATCGAGCATGGCCGCGGACGAAAATCCGGATCCGACTTCGATGACTCGCTTCGGACGCAAATGACGCAGCATCGAGTAGAGAAAGATGGCGTCGGCGTAGGAGTAAGCCCAGTTCTCAAACCAGTAGCGCGACTCCGGCGACTGTGTCCGCGGAAACGGGATCTCGTCGTAGAACCGCGCCAGGTCTTTCACCAGCGCGACCTGCGAATCCTCACGTAAGTCGATTCCGGGGAGCGACGGCGGCGGAGGTCCGAACAGCTCCGCCTCACGCGCGCGAACTTCGTCGATCGACGGGATGGGCGAGTAGAAGTGCCCCGGCGACATCCACGTCTTCCAGTGCGCCAGGTCCGCCCGCAACTGATCCCTCTCCGCTTCGAGCGCGACGATGTAGCGATGCAGATCGCCAAGCCACGGCAACCGCCGCGCCGCGCGTTTCAGGAAGCCGGACACTCAGGCCGCAGCCGATTCCGATGTGACGCGGTAGATGTAGGCATCGTCGATGATGGAGCGGTCGATGGCCTGCCGCGAAAACGGGATTCCCGTGATCGTCCAGCCCGTCTGACAGACGGAGGCCAGAGCTTTGACCACCGGATGATCAGTATCAACGACGCGCATGTGATTGAGATGGATCCGCGACAGACCAAGAGCCGTGAGCGCGTGGACCACCGCCATGTAAGGTCCTATGCCGCTCTCTGAATTTAGGCGAGGAAATGCAAACATCAGTTCCCATCGGTTCTCATCGGATTCGTAGTACCAGAACGCGGCGACGATTGGCCAGCCTGCTGCGTCAAGCGTTCGCGTGAGCGAGGCGCCAAGGTTCTTCATATCGTCGGTGAGCACTTCCTTCACCACTGTTTCTTCAGCCATGCCAGCACCCCGTCGGTTTCGTCGGTGACTGCAACAAAAAATCTTGCCGCCTTCGCCGGCATGATTGAGGCGTCATACCGGCTCGCCTCTGACCAGTTTCGCACGATGACCCAATTCGTCGCAAAGATGTCGCTCATCTCCATCTCTTCCTGGTGCGCCTCTGCCAAGTCGGCAACGTTGAGCAGCTTAGTGAGGTCGTGAACGTAGCTGTCATTGACAACCTTCCGGTCGGGAAAATCGAACTCACGGGTCTTCTTCGCGATGCACGCCTTCAGTGCGCATTCGATCGCGTATCCGCAAAGGTAGTACGCCGCCTGATAGCGCTCCGCGTTGAGCAGCGCCGCCGCATCGCTCACGCGTTCCTCCGCCATTTGCTGCAGGTCGAAACGGTTCATCTTTCCTTCTCTGCTGCGAGAAAAGAATGCTAGCAGCTAACCTTCCAGAAAACGCGGCGTCCAAATCCTCGAAACGGAGGAACACCATGCGACGACTTGCCCTCGTACCTGCCCTCATCGCCCTCGCTCTTCCCCTCGCGGCCGTCTCGGATTACCACGGACACAACGACTATTCGAATCACGGACTCTCGGTCTCGATCGACGACTGGGAAGATGTGCGCGACTGCAGCGCGCTCCGCGTCCGCTACAACGATCGCACCGTGCCGGTCGTCGAGGAAAACGTGCCGGTGAGCAGCATGCGCTCGCTCAAAGTGCGCAGCGACCGCAACGGCTCCATTCGCGTGGTCGGTAGCACCGCCTCCACGTTCGGCGTCAAAGCCTGCAAAGCCTCGGCGCTCGGCAACGCGAATGACATCCGCGTTAACGTCAGCGGCAACGAAATTAGCGCCGACCGCGCCGACAACGACTCGCGCTCCATCGTCTACTTCCTCATTTTCGCGCCGCGCAATGCCACGCTCGATCTCGATGCCACGAATGGTCCGATCTCCATCGACGGCGTCGACGGCTCCGTGACCGCGCACGCGCTCAATGGTCCGATCGCGGTGAAGGATTCGTTGGGAACGCTCGACATTCACACGCAGAACGGCCCGATCTCATTCGCCGGCAACTCCGGCAAGGTGACGCTGCGCGCGACCAACGGTCCGATCTCCGTCAAGCTGGCGGGATCGTCGTGGACTTCCGGCAACCTCGACGCGTCGACCGAAAACGGTCCGCTGTCCCTCAAAGTGCCTGCCAGTTATGGCTCCGGAGTTCACGTCGAAACCGACGGCAATTCGCCCGTGAGTTGCCGCGGCGCCGCCTGCCGCTCCGCGAAGAAGGCGTACGCCGAGAGCGGCGAAGATGACGATGACAACGGCCCGCGCTGGCCGCGCCGCATCGACCTCGGCTCCGGCGCGCGCGTGGTGACGCTGTCCACGCACAACGGTCCCGTGTCGGTAAAAGAAGGCGATTGATTCAGATGCGGAGGCGGCAGAGTTCTGCCGCTTCCGCTACTTCGGCGTGATGCGCCAGATCGTGTTGCCGACGTCGTCCGCGACCAATAGCGCGCCCGCTTTGTCGACTGCGACTCCGACCGGACGTCCGTGCGCGTCGCCTTTCTCGTCGACGAATCCCGTCAGCACATCCTCAGGCGTTCCGTTCGGACGCCCATTCGCGAACGGCACGAAGATCACTTTGTAGCCGCTGAGCGGTTTGCGATTCCATGAGCCGTGCTGGCCGACGAACGCGCCGCCGGCGTAGCGCGGCGGAAAGAGTTTGCCATCGTAGAACGTCAGTCCGAGCGACGCGGTGTGCGCGCCGAGGGCGTAGTCGGGAACGGTAGCGGAGGCGACGAGATCGGGACGCTGCGGTTTCACGCGGTCGTCAACATGTTGACCGTAGTAGCTGAATGGCCAGCCGTAAAAGGCGCCGTCTTTCACGGACGTCATGTAATCGGGGACGAGATCGCTACCGATTTCGTCGCGTTCGTTGACCGAGGTCCAGAGGACGCCGCTTTGCGGTTGCCAGGACATGCCGACGGGATTGCGAAGTCCGGACGCGAAGATGCGCGAGTGGCCGCTGGCGCGATCGATCTCCATGATCGCGGCGCGATTCACCTCTTTGTCCAATCCATTTTCCGCGGCGTTGCTGTTCGAGCCGATCGAGACGTAGAGCTTCGCGCCGTCGCGGCTGGCGATGACGTTCTTCGTCCAGTGATGATTGATCGTTCCCGCAGGAAGGTCAGCCACTTTCACCGCCGCGCCGGCGATCGCCTTCGCCCCCTCGGCATACGAGTAGCGCAGCAGCGCGTCGGTATCGGCGACATAAAAGTCGTTGCCAACCAGCGCCATGCCGAATGGCGACGTCAGCCCCTGCAGAAAGACGCTGCGCGTTTCGGCAACGCCATCGCCATCCGCATCGCGCAACAACGTGATGCGATTCGCACTCGGCACCGCGCCGCCGGCCTTCTTCGTCATCTTCTTCATGAACCACCCTTTGATTCCTTTGCGATCATCGGGACGCTCCGGACCATTCGTCTCCGCGACGAGGACATCGCCGTTCGGCAGGACGTAGAGCCAGCGGGGATGATCGAGTCCGGTCGCGAGCACGTTCACTGAAAATCCTGTCGCAACAATCGGCGTCGTCCCCGGCGGCCATCCTTTCGCCGGCGCGATCTGGAACGTCGGAATGAGCTGCGGCTTCGGTTCGACCAAGGTCGGATTCGGGCCCGTCACCGCCGCCACCGGAAGCTTCGCGGTCTCGCTGCAGCCATACGCGATCAGGAGAAGGAGAAACGGAATCGTCTTGCGCATGCACGATCGGATTTCATGATCCGTTCCCGCACTGCGTTACCATGCGCGAGTCACAAAAACCTGAGGAGGATTTCATGGCCAAAGGCAACAACGCCCGGAAAAAAGAGACCAAGAAGCCGAAGAAAGAAAAGAAGTAACGCGCTTCATGTTCATCATCGAGACCGAACGTCTCGTCATCCGACCGTGGCAGCCGGACGACCGTCCGGCTTTCACGTCCCTCATGTCGCATCCCGAGGTGACGCAGTACGTGCACGGCGGCAAGCCGTACACCGACGCGGAGGTCGATCAGTGGTTCGAACGCCAGGCGCGCCAGCTCGCCGAACACGGCATGTGCATGGGTGCGCTCGTCGAGAAGTCGACCAACGTCGTCGCCGGTCTCTCCGGCGTCCAACCCCTCGGCTCAACGACTGACCTTGAGATCGGCTGGATCCTGGCCCGCGAAACCTGGGGCCGCGGCTTCGCCACCGAAGCCGGCGCCGCCTGCATGAGCTACGTCCTCCAAACGCTGAACCGGCCGCGCGTCGTCGCGATCATCGATCCCGAAAACGCTCCCTCCAAACGCGTCGCCGCCCGCCTCGACATGACCTACGAAGCGACGTACACCGGTGAACAACTGGGACATCGCTTCCCGGAGATCGTGGTGGATCTGTTTGTGAGGGAGCGGTAGGGAGCTGAAACTTTAATATGGGGGAAGTTTTCGTCCATGCTAAAGGCTGCCTTCTGTATGGACCCTTGACGCTCACGCATCGTGATGCGATGATGCGTCGATGCGGACGACTCTCGAAATCGACGACGACGTTCTCCAAGCCGCTCGGAGTGTCGCAGCGTCCGAGGGGAAAAACATCGGGAAAGCGCTTTCCGACCTTGCGCGCCGCGGTCTCGCGCCGCGGGGCCGTTCGAAAACACGCTCAGGTTTCCCGGTGTTTGACGTACCGTCGGACGCGCCACCGATCACCCTCGAACACGTGAGGGCCGCGCTGGATGAGGAGTAGGCGTGGTCTCGTTGTTGGACATTAATCTCTTGATCGCGCTGGCTTGGCCCAACCACATTCATCACCGTGCGGCGTTGCGTTGGTTCGATCGAAATCGTAGGGATGGCTGGGCGACGTGTCCGCAAACGCAGAGCGGATTCGTCCGCGTTTCGTCGAACGCGCACATTCTTCCTGGCGCACGTTTTCCGCGCGAGGCGCTCGCCGTTCTTCGCAGGATGGTCGCACTCCCTGATCACGTCTTCTGGCACGACGACATTTCGATTGCGGCCACTGAATTTGTTGATGAAACAAAACTCCACGGCCACCGACAGGTCAGCGACATCCATCTGCTCGCCGTGGCCTTAAGACACGAAGGTCGGGTTGCTACGCTGGATCGCGGGATCATGCATCTCGTTCCGGCCGCCTACGTCGCCGGCGACGTTGTTTCCATTGTGGTGGACGAGAAGCCCTCTTAGATCGGCCGATTGGTACAGCGGCGCGCGAAATGCATTTTCGCTTCGCCGCCGTGATTGCGCGCCGCATCGTCATTCTGCTTCTGCTGGCCGCGTGCGCGCGTCATGAGCCTGCGCCGGTTCGCGCGGCGGCTCCTCCAGCGCGAGTCGTTACACCTCAACTACCAAAGCCGGTCGAAGCCGCGCCGGTGAAGGCGCCGGACGTTGCGCCGGTCGCGCGCGACCTGCCGGAGATTGCGGCCGGCGGCACGCTGCGTGTTCTCTTCACCTTCAACTCGACTGGCTACTTTCTGTATCGCGGCGAGACGCTCGGGTACGAATACGAGCTCCTGACGATGTTTGCGCGCGACGCGAAGCTGCGGCTCGAGCCGGTCGTCGTCCGCGACAGCGGCGAATTGTTCGATCACCTCAACCGCGGCGACGGCGATGTGGTCGCGGCGCAGTTGTCGATTCCGTCCGCGGCGTCACCGGTCGCTGTGGCGGTCACCGACTCGCTGTACGAAACCGCGCCAGTGGTCGTGCAACGTTCGCCGTCCGGCGGGACCGCGACGCCGACGGTCGCGAAGGATCTGGCCCGCGAAGAGAAGGAGACGCCGTCGACGGTCGAAGTCCGCGCGAGGCTTGTATCAACGCCGCAGGATCTGTCGGGCCAGCAGGTGGAGATCCCTCGCACGTCGCCGTATCGACAGCGGCTGGTCGAGCTCAATGAAGAACTGACGCAGGACATCGACGTAGTCGAAGTCGATGAATCGAGCGATCGTCTCATCCAGCAACTGGCGGAAGGGGAGATTGCTTTCACCGTCGCCGCGGAAAACGTCGCTGCGCTGAAGAGCGGCGAGTATACGAATCTCATCATCAAGCCGGCCATCGGCCCGCCGCAGCCGGTGGTATGGGCCGTCCGGCGCAACGCGCCGCAACTCCTCGCCGCGCTCAATCAATGGCTGGCGAAAAAGCGCAAGGCGGGACTGCTGGCGGTCCTCTATCGCAAATATTTTCTCGACCGCCGCGCGTACACGGCTCGCATCAACAGTCCGTTTCTGACGGCAGAGACGGGAACGCTCTCGCCGTACGACGACTGGTTCCGCGAGTACGCCAGCATTCCAGGATGGGACTGGCGGCTCGTCGCGGCGCAGGCCTTTCAGGAATCGCGTTTCAATCCGCGCGCGCATTCGTGGGCCGGCGCGGTAGGGCTGATGCAGATCATGCCGAGGACGGCGCGACAGCTCCACGCCAACGCCGCGGATCCTAAACAGAGCGTCGAGGCGGCCTGCCGCTACCTCTGGACCATCGACGCGCAATGGCAGGAGATCAAGTCCGACAGCGAGCGGATCAAATTCATCCTCGCGTCCTACAACGTCGGCACCGGCCACGTGCAGGACGCCGTCCGCCTCGCCGCGAAAAACGGCGACGATCCGCATTCGTGGCTGGACGTGAGCTACTGGTTGATCCGCAAATCGAAGCGCAGCGTCTACAACGATCCGGTCGTCAAACACGGCTTCGCGCGCGGGACCGAGCCGGTCGCGTACGTCGATCAGATCCTGCTGCGCTGGCGCAACTACAAGGAATTCGTGAAAGAGCCGGAAGCGGCTGTACCGCAACCGCCGTATTGATAGAGTCCACCTCCATGCCTGACGACGCAACCTTCAAATCCCTTGGCCTTTCCGCACCGCTCCTCGCGACGCTCGATGAACTCGGCTACGAGGCGCCCACGCCGATTCAGGCGCGGACGATTCCCGCCCTCCTGGCCGGGCGCGATCTGATCGGGCAGGCGCAGACCGGCACCGGCAAGACTGCCGCGTTTGCGCTGCCGATCCTTCAGCAGCTCGATTTGAAGAGCAAGGCCACGCAGGCGCTCGTGCTCACGCCGACACGCGAGCTGGCCATGCAGGTCTCCGACGCCATGCATTCGTACGCGAAGAAACTTGACGGCGTGGCCGTCCTTCCGGTCTACGGCGGCGCGCCCATCTTCGGGCAGATGAAGCATCTGCAGCGCGGTGCGCATGTCGTCGTCGGAACGCCGGGAAGGCTCATCGATCACCTCGACCGCGGCACGCTCGATCTCGCCAAAGTTCGGATGGTGGTTTTGGATGAAGCCGACGAGATGCTGAAGATGGGATTCATTGATGAGGTCGAGCGGATGCTCTCGCTCGTCCCGACGCCGCGGCAGATCGCGCTTTTCTCCGCCACCATGCCGGAGCCGATTGCGCGGATCGCGCAGCGGCATCTCGTCAAACCGGAGCGAGTGGAGATCGAGCATCACGGCATCTCGGCGCCCGACATTGAGCAGCGCTTTCTCAATGTGTCCGAGGGGCAGAAGCTCGAGGTGCTGACACAGATGCTGGAGTTGGAGGAAGCCGACGCCGTGCTGATCTTCCGCCGCACCAAGAACGGCGCCGCCGAGCTAGCGGAAAAACTGGGCGGACGCGGATTCGCGGCCGAGCCGATGCACGGCGACATGAAGCAGGCCGAACGCGAAACTGTGATCCGCAAACTGCGGGCGGGCAAGATCGACATCGTCGTCGCCACCGACGTCGCCGCGCGCGGCCTGGATGTCGAGCAGATCACGCACGTCGTCAACTACGACATCCCGAACGACGTCGAGGCGTACGTGCATCGCATTGGGCGTACCGGACGCGCCGGCCGCAGCGGCGTGGCTACCCTGTTCATCACGCCGCGCGAGCGCCGGATGATGCGCGAGATCGAGCGCTTCACCGGCACGCAGATCAAGCCGATGAAGATGCCGTCGCGCGCCGACGTGGCGGCGCGCCGCATCGCCGTCTTCAAGGAGACGCTGCGCAAGGAACTGCAGAACGGCGATCTCGATCTCTACGTGCAGGTGGTGACCGAGCTCGCCGATGAAGGTCCGTCGGACATGGCCGAAGTGGCCGCCGCCGCTGCGCGGCTCGCGCACGGCGCACGCGCGGTGGCGGCGCCCTCGGCGGAACCAGCTGCGGCGACGGCGATTCGCCGCGAGAGCGCGTCCGATCGCAACGACGACCGCGATGACGACGAACCGAAGGTCCGCCTCTCAATGGCGGTCGGCAAAAAGGACGGCATCCGTCCCGCGGACGTCGTCGGATCGATCGCCAACGAAGCCGGCATCTCCGGACGCGAGATCGGACCGATCGACATCCGCGACGAGATCACTTACGTCTCGATCCCATTGCGTCTCCGCGACGATGTCATCGCCAAACTCGCCGGCGCGAAGTTCCGCGGACGGCCGGTGAGCTTGAAAGTGGCAGGCGCGGAGGCGCCTTCCGACCGTCCCAAATTCGGCGGTCCGCCCGAGGCGCGTTTTCGGCGTGACGAGGCTCCGCGAAAACCGTTCGATCGAACCAAAAAGCCATTCGATCGCGCGAAGAAGCCGTTCGATCGGAGCGCGAAGCCGTACGACCGCAGCAAGACGCCGTACGAAAAAACAGCGAAGCCGTACGATCGAAGCAAGAAGCCGTTCGATAAGAGCGCAAAGTCATCCGACCGGCCCGCGACGCCGTTCGACAAGTTCAAAAAGCCGTTCGCGAAGGGGAAGCCGAAGAAGCGGTAGAACGCGGACGTCTCTGCGATCCATCTGCGTCATCTGCGGATTAACATTCCTCTGTGTCCGATCTCTCGTTCCTATCCTTCGATCCCGACTTCAATTCGCCGCAAGTCATCGCCGCGTACGATGAGGTCGCGCTTTGGTCGGCGATGTTCGGATTGCTGCTGCTCGAAGAAGTGCCGCTGGCGAATGCAACGAACGCGCTCGACGTCGGCTGCGGTACCGGCTTTCCGCTCATCGAGCTGGCCGAACGCCTCGGCGATCGCGCGCACGTCCACGGTATCGATCCATGGAGCGGCGGACTGAAACGCGCCGCCGAAAAAATCGCCAGCCGCGGAACGCGCAATGTGACGCTGCACGAAGGGAGCGCGACCGCCATGCCCTTCGCCGCCGCAACGTTCGACCTCATCGTCTCCAACCTCGGCGTCAACAATTTCGACGATCGCGCCGCCGCTATCCGCGAATGTCGCCGTGTCGCCAGGCCCGGCGCCACGCTGGCGCTGACGACGAACCTTGAAGGCCACATGCGCGAGTTCTACGTCGTCTTCGCCGAGGTCGTTCGCGATGATGCCCAAGCATCGAAACGGCTCCGCAATCACATCGAACATCGCGCGACGATCGCCAACGTCCGCGAACTGCTCGAAGGCGGTGGCTTCGCAATCACGCGCGTCGTCGAACGCGAGTCCGTTATGCGCTTCGCGAACGGCGCCGCGCTTCTCAATCACTACTTCATTAAGCTCGGCTTCCTCGACGCCTGGAAGAAAGTCGTCCCCGGCAACGAGCGCGACGTCTTCGCTCGACTTCGCAACGCGCTTGACGATCACGGCGAGCTGCGATTGACCATCCCGATGGCCTACGTCGAAGCGAGGGCGGCGTAGACGCGGAAGACCGGCTCTCCGTATCCCTTCCAATGCCCGAGTACTGCGACGCAAACGAGCTCGACGAGCTTCGGCGAAAACTTCTATGGCGCGGACCCTCTCCAAGCGCCGATCGTTTCCTCAGCGTCTTCATGGATCAGAACAACAAGTGCAACCTGCGTTGCCAGATGTGCGGCTTCAGCGATCCGCGCGTGACGGCGCTGCCGAAATACGACCTGCCGCGCTGGGCCTACGACCGCATTGCCGGCGAACTTTTCCCGCGCGCGAATTACGTCTGCCTGTCGCTCATGACGGAGCCGTTCATGACGCGCGATTTTCCAGACCGCCTGGCCGCGCTGCGAACGCACGGCGTGCCGTTCAGCGATGTGATTACGAACGGTACGCTGATGACGGAGGACGCGATCGCGATGATTCTCGACTCCGGCCTCACGCGACTGATCGTTTCGATCGACGGCGGCACGAAGGAAATCTTCGAAGCGGTGCGAGTCGGCGCAAACTTCGAACGCGTCATCGCAAACTTCACCTTGCTGCGAATCCGGCGACGTGAACGGAACGCGATCCTTCCGCGGCTGCGTATCAATCACGTCCTCTCCGAGCTGAACATCGATCACTTCGACGCCTTCCTCGCGCTCGTCGAATCGCTGGAAGCGGAGGAGGTGGCCGTGCGAACCGTCTCCCGCATGAGCGAGGCGGTCATCCAGGAAAGCGCGAACCCTGCGTTCTGGGACAAGGTCCGCGTCGCACGCACGAAGCTGGCCGCGTTCTGCGCGCGAACGGGAGTCGTCGACGCCGCCTTTCTTCGCGACCGCCACACGAGCATCGATCTCTTCACGGACGCCGGCGAGAAACTGATCTGCCGCACTCCATGGACAACGCTCGCCGTTCATCCCAACGGCGACGTCTATCCGTGCATGGCGTGGTCACGGCCAGCCATCGGCAATCTCACGAGGCAGTCCTTCGACGACATCTGGAACGGCGCGTCACTCAACGCGCTTCGTGACGAATTCGAACAGGTGCAGCCTGGGCTCGATTGTCTCAACTGCACGATCCGCCGCTCTTCGAACGATCCCGACGACGACTTTTTCTATCGCAAGCTCGCGGCGCCGGCAGTGGCCTAGCGATTACTTGTCGATCAAGCCCGCGTTCATGGCGCGATCGAAGACCCATCGCGATCCATCCTTGACCATGCGCACGAGGAACAGGGCGTTCTGTCCTTCGAAGAGTTGTCCTTCGAGGTTGAGGATCGCGCTGTCGCCGCGCAGCTCGCCGCCGGTGATTTTTCCGGGCTTCTTCGGAAGGTGGAAGCCGAGGGTTTGGATGGCGTCGGCGAGGTTGTCTTTTTCGGTGCGGTCGGATTCGTAGAACGATTCGAGCGTTTTCGCGGTTACGTTTCCTTTGATGCCTGTCCAACTCTTTTTCGCAATCGCCGTCTGCAGCGCGTTGAACGCTTTGCCCGGTTCGGCGCCATCGGCCGGCGGTTTCGTTCCCGCGGGCGGGCGCGTGACCTCGGTCGAAAACTTCAGATCGATCGTGTACTCATCGCCGTCCATCGTCTTCAGCGGTTTCGGTGAGAAGAGGTGCCCGGCTACTTTGTCGCGCGTGTACGTGGTCATGTCGGCAGTCATCCGGCTGCCGGTCATTTCGACGTATTGCGTCATCGTGTCGGAGTAGGTCGCGTTCATGCTGACGTCGTTGTCGGGACGCACCCACAGCAGCACGTAGTTGTGATCGCGCAGCGCTTTCTGATTGATCACGTTCGAATGCGGATCGAGCTCCGCCGCCGCTTCGACGACGTCGATCGGCTCCTCGGAGAGCACGACTTCGACGGCGGTCTTGCGGGCGTCGCGCTGATCGCGCGTCTCATACGCGGCCGCGTATTTCGGCCGGATGGGAGGTTTCTTGCCGGCGGTGAATTGTCCCGAAGCATCGCCGCCAAGGACGATGACGGGGCACAAGAAAACGACGAGCGCGGCGATTCGTTTGTGCGGCATGGCAGCACCGTAGGCCGGGCCTCACGCGCCGGTCAAGTCATACTCTCCCGCGCATGAGCATCTTCCTCGGCCTGCTATTCGGATCGATCGGTACGGTCTACATGATCTGGGGCAAGCGCCAGTCGAGCGTGATGCACATCGTGGTCGGGGCGATCCTTCTCGTCTATCCGTATCTCTTCAACAATGCGATCGTGATCTTCGTGGCCGGTGTGATCCTGACCGCGATTCCGTATGCTCGTCATCGAGGATTGATCTGAATGTCGGACTACCTTCCGCTGACCTGTCCGTATTGCGGCGAGCCGGTCGAACTGGCAGTCGAGGACACCGGTTGGAGCCGGCAGTCGTTCGTGCAGGATTGCCCGGTGTGCTGTCAGCCGTGGCAGGTCGAGCTCACGCGCGATGCCTATGGGGATTGGAGCGTGACGTTAAGGACGGACAGCGAGTAGGGCGGTCATCGAGATCCTCGCTGCAAAAGGTTCCGAGCCTGTTCCCGATAAGGGCATCAGAGATTCTCAGATGGCAGGACACCTATGAAAAAGGCGAAATGACAGATTTATCTGTCCCCCCGCCGTATGCAGATGGGAAATCGTCATCTTTAGATGTCAAACGAGGTCTGCATACGGCGAATTGACATCTTTAGATGACAAAATCACTTAGAAAGAAGGTGAAAAGGCATCTTTAGAGGGTCGAAAAGCTTAAAAAGACGGCGATTTGTCATCTTTAGATGTCGAAAGACCTTAAAAAAATGGCGACTTGACATCTTTAGATGACGAATTCTCTTCTAAAAGCGTGAAACGGCAGATTTTTCACGTTCAAACACCTCTCACCGAAGGGTGAGGCGTCTTCAAAATGCCAGGACACGTTCTGCAAAGGGCGAAACGGCATCTTTCGACGCCAAGCGCCTTCCAGCGGTGCGCGATGCCGGCAACAGTCAATCGGGGTTCGTCGCCCACACCGAGAGGTCGGTGATGAAACCGCGGTCGTCCATCTCCAGCATCGAGAGCGCCGCATGCGCGATTTCGGTCGCGCGCAGTTTGCGTTCGCTGAGCGGACGGCCTCGGAAAAACTCGGTCTGCACTTCGCTCGGGTTGATCTGCATGACGCGGATGTCGTGCTTGCGAAGCTCGGCGCGCCAGCACTCCGTCATGCCGGACAACGCGAACTTGCTGGCCACGTACGCGGTGCCGCCCGCGAATCCGCGCACGCCCGCGGACGAGGAGATGTTGATGATGTTGCCGCGCTTGCGATCGATGAAATGCCGCGCCGACTCGCGCGCCATCACCATCGCGCCGAAGACGTTCGTAGCCATGACGCGCTGCATCTCGGCGAGATCGAGATCGACGAGCGGGCCGAACGAGCCGAAACCGGCGTTGTTGACGAGGACGTTGTAGTCGGGAAAAAGCTCGATCGTCTTCTTCACCAGCGCGACCGCGTCGGCCTCGACGCTCACGTCGGCGCGGAGTCCATGGGCGTCGATCGACTGGGCCGCCTCGATCGCCTTTGCTTCATCCCGTCCGCACAGCACGACCTCGGCGCCGCGTTCTTTGAGTTGTTTGGCGATTTCGAATCCGATTCCGGAACTGCCGCCGGTGACGAGGGCGCGAACGTCGGAGAGTTTCATGCGCGGATTCTATGTCTCACCTGCAGCCGCGTCCTGCTTCGACCGGAGCGAAGGCGGTCGGGAACAGCGCATGGGCGGCGCGGGCATGTTCGCATCGTACGCGGCCGCCCATGCGCGCGAGGCGCATTTGCAATTGGTAGCTGCCCGGATCGATCTGCGCGGCGCGGACGAGCGAGGCGCGGTCGCTGTGCGTGGCGAAGATGTCCATGGCCACGATCTGTCCGGTAGTGCGAACAACGGCGACGAGCGAGAACAGGATGATGCCAATGAAAACGAACCGCCATTCAGGCCGCGACGGAGTTTCGCGCGGTACGGACAGCGCGCCCATCGCTGTCCAGACGAGAAACGCCGGGATGGCCAGGAGCAGCACGGCGTCGAACATTCCGGCGACGACGGCTCCGACGATGATGCCGAGGAGTGCGGCGGCGGTGAGCGCGTCCTGAACGTCGATGGCGCGGCGGAGGTCGCGGAGTGCCGTCGTCGTCAGACCGAGGAATGCGAGCGCGAGGAGAACGAACGCGGCGATGCCGCGTTCCGAAATGGCGGCGATCCAGTCGCTGCTCGGCCATGGATTCGCGGTCATCCCGCGATCGTTCGGATCGCGCGACGGATCGCTGCGCGCGGCGCGCAGCGGATAGTCAACCGGCCAGTTTCCCGGTCCGGCGCCGAGGAGCGGATGGTGAAGTGTGACCAGCAGTGAGTGCCCGTACTGCACGAGGCGTCCGCGTCCGCTTCCTTCCGAGTAGCCGGCGATGTTGCGGACCGAATCGAGATACGGATTGCGTCCGTGCCAGTGCAGCGCGTTCGGAAGAACCAGCGACAATGCGACGCAGGCAGCGGAGAGCGCAACCACGCCGGCGAGGCGTTTCCATATGCCGCGATCGCGGCGAAGCGGCGCGGAGATGAGCACGGCCACGATCAGCACGAGCAGTACGGCGGCGAACGCCAGCCACGCCGCGCGCGAGCGGGTGAGGACGAGCGCGGCCACGGTCAGCGCCCCGCCGATCGCCCAACGCACGTAGACGCTGCGCCGGGGCGCCCGAAACGCACAAAGCAGGACCAGTGGAAATCCGAACGCCGCAACGTGAGCGACGAAGTTGCGATTGCCGAGCGTTCCGCCCGGCGCGCGATTCACAGAAAAGAAATCGATATCGAGTCCGTACGTCTGCAGCAGGGAAGTTGCGGCGGCCGTGACGACCGCCAGCGCGAGCACGCCGAGGAGCGGACGGGCCTGGCCGGCCTCGCGGAGTGTGCGCGCGATCCAGAAAAGCAGAATGCTGGACACGGTCACGGCCAGCGCGCGAAAGGCCAGCCAGCGATTCGTGGCGAACAAGGCAGACAGCGCACTCAACCCGAGGTAGCCGGCCAGCAAGAGGTCGACGCGGGTCACGCTCATTCGCCACAGCGCGCGCATCGCGAGCAGCCCGGCCAGCGCCGCGGCGAGATGCAGCACCAACTCCTTCGGGACGAAAAAGCGATCGAGCTCGAAGGCGTGAAACGTCGTGACGGCGAGGACGACCGCGATCGCGCCGATCTGAAGTACGCGCAGCGCGAGACGTGCCGGCATCGTCCCCATGAAATCACAGGAACCTATTCACCGGCATTCGCGTCCCACCACAAACCGACTGCTGGAGGCACGAATGATCCGGAAACTTCTGCCCGCGTTCTTCATCCTCGCCCTCATCGCCACAAATGCCGGCGCCGGCGATCTCGTTCGCGGCGTCCGCTACAAACTGTCGGCGGGCGATCTCGCCAGCGGGATGGCTGCCGCCGAGGATTACAAACGCGCTACCGGCGTCGATGCTGAATATCTCGACGCGGTCGGCTGGCTCGCGCGCGGCGCGGAGATGCAACGGCGTCCGGAGCTGGCGAAGGAGTTCGTGGCCGAACTGCGGCGCGAGATACCCACCGAGAAGGCGGAGCTGGTCGTCCCGCTCGGCGCCGCGATCGAAGTCGAGGCACGGCTGATCGCGGCGCAGACCGGCCGCGGCGCAGCGATTCGCTTTCTCGAAAGCGAGCTGTCGCATGCGAACGCGGTCTCTCTCCGTTTGCGCATCAACAAAAACATCAACCTGCTCTCGCTGGAAGGGAAGCCAGCTCCTGCCCTCGACACGGCGAACGTGATCGGCGCGCCCGCGCCGTCGCTCGCATCTCTGCGCGGCAAGCCGGTGCTGATGTTCTTCTTCGCGCAGGGCTGCGGCGACTGCAAAGCGCAGGCGCCGTCGCTCACGCGCGTCTGGCAGAAATACAAATCGAGCGGACTGGCGCTGATCACCGCCACGCGGCTCTACGGATCGCTCGACGACAAGCCGGCTACACCCGCCGACGAAACGGCAAAGATCGAAGCCGTCTGGAAAGATCTGTACTCCGGTCTCGAAGGCGTCCCCGCGATCATCGATACCGAGACGATGGTCCGCTACGGCGTCTCGGCGACGCCAACATTCGTCCTGCTCGATCGCAAAGGCATCGTGCGGCTATACGCGCCGACGCGGCTCTCCGAGGCCGAGCTTTCGCGGCGCATCGACGAAGTGCTCGCGGAAGCGCCGTAGAATCGGCGGATGAATGAACGCGTTCGCGGCGCAGGCGGTACCAGCGGCGGCATCGGCATTTTTCTGATCGGCCTGGCGATGGCAGTGGCGGGAGGCTGGCTGCTCACGAACCAGGTCACCGTCACCTCCGGTTACTGGCAGTGGGGCGGCCACAACTCCTTCGGGCTTTCACTGATCCCGCTCATCGCCGGAATCGCCTTCCTCTTCTTCAACGGCCGCTCGGTCATCGGATGGATTCTCACGTTCTGCGGCGCCGTCATCATCCTCGCAGGCATCATCACGAATCTCGAGATCTACTTCCGTCCGACGTCGCTCTTCAACACGCTGATGATGCTGGCGCTGCTAGCCGGTGGCATCGGGCTGGTGGCGAGGTCGCTCAAGGCTCGCTGAACCAGGTGTAGAGACGAGATAACCGATTCGTTTCTTCTCTCTCGCTGGCGGCTGGATCAGACCGCGGATTGCGTCGAAGACGATCTGGAACTTGCCGTCGTAGTTCTCCTCGAGTTCGTCGATGCGCATCGCGAGGTCCGCATGCTCGGAGACGATGCGGCGGAGGTAAACGAACGCACGCATGATCTCGATGTTCACGCCGACTGCGCGCTTGCTATGAAGGACGCTGGAGAGCATCGCGACGCCCTCTTCGGTGAACGCGTACGGGAGGCTGCGGCGGCCGCCGCGAATCTTTGAGATCACAATTTGTGATCTCAAACTTGCGAACTCTCGGGTCGTGAGTTGAAACATGAAATCGCGCGGAAACCGAGTCCTGTTGCGGGTTACCGCCTGAATCAGTGCGCGTGTTTCCACCGCGTAAAGCTCCGCGAGATGAGCGTCGAGCATCACTTTCTGACCGCGAATCAGGAAGATACTTTGGCGAATTCGCTCGGCAATTGCTTTCGTTTTTGCAGTCATCGTTTTCTCCTTCGCTTAGTGACCAGACGATTTCTTCCGCTGCTGGGCGACTTGCCGCAGTGCGCAATCGGGGCAGTCCAAAATCTCGCGGAGAAACGTTTCAGCGATCTCGTCGGGAAGGTTGTCGTTGATGTGAATGCGTCCGCCGCGGCGCTCGATCTCGGCTTTGAGTCTTCTGATGGTGTCGTTCATAGACACTCCTTTCACCACCGAGGCTCCCTCGGAAAAATGCGGAGTGCAACTTTTCTACTGTGAGTGGAGTGACTACCCGTCGCCGCGCGCGACCAACGCTGCCGCGGCGAGGTCGCCGGTGACGTTGAGGATGGTGGAGAACGCGTCGGGAAAGGCATCGACGGCGATGAGAAGGCCGATGCCTTCGGCGGGCAATCCGATGGCGAGGAAGAGCGGCGTGAGCATGATGAAGGCGCCGCGCGGGATGCCGGGAACGGCGAAGGCGAGGAAGATTGCGGCGAAGGCAATCATCGCCAGGCCGCCCGCGTGGAGAGGGATTCCGTAGAACCAGCCGACGAAGAGCGCGCCGACGGTCCAGGACAACGGTGCGGCGATTTTGAACGTCGAGACGGCCAGCGGCAGAACGAAGCCGGCGGTCGTCGGCGAGAGCTCGAGTCCGCGCTCCGCGCTTTCGACGAGTGCCGGCAGCGACGCGATCGAGGAACTGGAGCTGAACGCGATGAGCTGCGACGGAAGGGCGGCGCGGCCGAAACGGTGCATCGGAATGCCCGCGAAGATTCTGACCACAGGGTAGAGAAGCAGCGTCACGAGCAGGCATCCCGAGGAGTAGGCGATGACGTAGAAGCCGATCGCTCCGGCCAGCGCGCTGCCGGCGTGCGTGGCCAGCGGCAGCACCAGCGCGAAGACGCCGATCGGCGCGAGCATCACTACCCATCGCACCAGCGTGAGCATGGCGTCGCCGAGTGCCTGGAAGAATCGCGTGAGTGTCGTGCGCGTCGGCGGTGCGCTGCTTGCGACCGCGAGTGCAAAGAGCAGCGTGAAGAGAATCAGCGGCATCATCGCGCCCGACGCGGCGGCAGCGATCGGATTCGACGGAAGCAGCGACGTTACCCAGGCGCCGAACGTTTGCGATTGGCCGCCGGCGGCGAGCTCGCCCGCGGCTTCGGCGGCGCCAGGCGGAAGTTGCGGCGCGCCGAGCCGCTGCGGGAGGAGGCGAAAGAGCGCGGGACCGAACGGCATCACGACGATCGCCGTTCCGGCCAGCAGCAGCACGAACACGATCAGAGTTCGTCCGCCGAGGCGGCCGACTGCTTTGATGTCGGAAGCTGACGCGACGGCGGTGATGACGAGCGAGACAACGAGTGGGATCACAGTCATGCGGATCGCGTTGACCCACAGCGTTCCGATCGGCGCGATGGCGTCGGTCGCGCGAATGAGCGCATCGTTGTGCGAGGCGGCGATGGCGACGCCGGCCGCGATGGCGATGCCGAGGGCGATGAGAACGCGCGTGCTTTCTTTCATAGGGGCGATCACATCATCAGGTCGCCGCCGTTGATGTCGAACGACGCGCCCGTGACGTAGCCGGCGGCTTCGGACGCCGCGAAACAGATCAGGTC
>DASYJF010000085.1:0-100368 GCA_035996815.1 Thermoanaerobaculia bacterium
GGCCGGCGCCGCTCGATGTGGATGAAGGTGCAGCTAGCCTGTGCAGGAGTGATAGTCGTTGCAGTTGTAGAGCGGGTCGAGACCGTAGGGGCCATATCCGTCGCAGCAGTCGGGGTAGAAGCCACTCTTGCCGCCGTCGACGTGGTCATCACAGTAGTGATACGTGTAGTAGGACGCGTTGATGTTGCAGTGGTTGGAGTCCGTTACCGCCACCCAGTCGACGCTGTGGTGGCTGCATGAGAACATCGAGCCATTGCCGTACGTCCCCTGCGTCTCGCGCGACGATTCCGAATAGCTCGGCGTACAGCTGTCGTCCAGGCAGCGGTTGTGGGCGCTGCTGCCGATGGCTCCGCACGTGGACTCCGTCCAGGCGTCACAGCCGTCGATTCCCTGGTGAGTGCACTTATCGCAGCTGTCGGAGCAGTGGCTGGTGTAGGGGTCACACTGGGAGCAGTCCTGCGCTGGGGCGCTGAAGGCAAACATCAAGGCGACCAGGGTGAGAGCGAAAAACAGGGATCTCCTGCATTCTGGGAACATTGCCTCTCCTTACGCTTTGTCAGGGTTGAGATTGAGAGAACTCCTGCGAAGGGGCACGGGGTGACGTCAGGTCATCGGCAGCTCCTTTCCAGCCACTTTGCCCTTGCGTTTGATGGACTTCCGCGTCCATGCATAAGTTAGGCCTTATTGGAATCTGTAAGTATGTAGCGACTGGCCGGATGTCGACGGCGGCGGTAAAGATGCCGACCTGCTTGACCGAGTAAAGAGGGGACCAGTTTTCACGCGGAGACGCGGAGAACGCGGAGACCAAAGCGCTTTTTCTCCGCGTCCTCCGCGCCCCCCGCGTGAAACCGTCCTCTTGCCGGAGCCAACTCCCTCGGAATGAACCGCCGAGCAGCGAGCATTTACACCCCCGCTCGCGCGTGGTATTTTCCGCGCCCGCATTCCCGCCCCCTCGGGCCCAGGTAGCTCAGTTGGTAGAGCAGAGGACTGAAAATCCTCGTGTCGGCGGTTCAATTCCGTCCCTGGGCACCACTTCTAAGCCTTTGGAAATAAAGCGCATCCTCTCATCGTGGTGACGCTCACGAGTGGGATACGTGTTAACCGCCATACGTAATCCACACTCTCAACCCTTGCGGGATTCTGCCGGTGTGCTTTGCTGAAGGCATGACGCTCGAAGACCAAGTCTGCTCTCTCGAACTTGCGAAGAAGCTGAAGAGGATGGGCGTCGAACAACGTTCTCTTTGGTACTGGTGCAAGCTCACGAACGGTAGCGGAGAACTGCGTTGGAACGAGGACAACTCGCTACTCACGACGGTCTACTTCTCGGCCTTCACCGTCTCAGAGCTAGGGCAGATGTTGCGGAAGGGGATGACGCGTTCCTACCACCCGGCGGGCGGCTCGGACAAGCTCGATTGGTGTTGGGTAGTGTCCTAATCCACTTTTTAGGACACTTTGCCGCCTTCGGGCTGGCGCTGGCGATTGCCGCGACTTCAGCCGTAGTACCTTATAGCTTCGGGGCTACGACAATTCGTAGCGTGCCTTCAGGTGGATTGTGTGGACCCGGACGCATAGTAGCGGTCGCGCCGATTTCCATGGCTCGCGAAATAGCGTCCCGTAACGCTACAGCTGATGCGGGCTCATCGTCCTGTCCGATTCGTAATTTGTCAAACTCCTCTTGGTTCCAATGCCTGACTACGGTAACGCCGTCCGGAACTCCGCCGAAAGCGTATGTGGATGCCTCATCTCCCTCGCCTAGCGGTAATGGCGTTGGGAATTTCACCTTCCATCCAGCTTGGTGCAAAAGCCCGCCTAACTGCATAGCAATCTGCCAAGAGTCGGGATCGTCCTTTAAGTACATTATCTCGACTTCTGCCTTTGGTTTAGCGTCTAAGGCTGCAAGAAATATTTGCCCATTGACAGAGCGCCGTGCGGTTCGCTTCTGCAAGAATAGTAAGGACGATTCGGCGTCGGCGGCTCGTTCGTCGGCTTTTGCTGCTCGTTCGCGTTGTGTTGCAGCCTCTAACTCCAGTTTGGCGGTACGTCCGCGATCTTCGGACAACGCGATCTCGACTTTCCGCTGCTCTGCTATGGCATCCGCCGTTTTTGTTTCCAGCGTTGCTAGCTGGCCGCGTAGAGTCAGGTTCGCATTCTCTAAAGCCGTTCCCTTAGATGAGGCTTCAGCAATGCGCGCGTCGGCGTCAGCGCGGATCGCATCCTGCACCTTGTTGCCGGTTTTCCAAGCGAGCCACGTGAAAAACGCAGCCAGCACGAGAACTGCGACGTATGCGAGGTATACCAGATTATGCACGCGCGTTGCGGCTTCGATAGGGCTGACATTCGATGATGAGGTGTCGATCGCAGCCATCGCCGTAGTCGCGCTAATAGGCATGTTGGCAGTTTGTGACCAGTTCAGACGATCGGCCCGCATGAACCGCGAGTTCCGCGAGCGTGACCGGGATAGGCATACGCCGCGATGATACGCCTACAGCGGACTAGGACTAGGGAACATGTACGCCTCCCGGTAACCGGGAATCGTACCTTCCAGCCGCGTCAGGTGCGTTCCGGCCAGTTCGGTCAGTTCGTTGTGCAGCGCGGCATCGAACGTCGTTCGATCTTCCGCCGCGATCGACTCCAGCGCCAGAACGATGAACTCCGGCAGCCTGACCGTGATGACGCGCAGGGCCAGCAAGGGCGGCAGGACGTGCGCCGCGTCGCTTCCAAGCGCGTCCTGTATCTCAGCCAGCGTCCATCGCTGCATCGCGATGCAAGCGGCCTGACGCCACGCAAAGCGCCACTGTCCGCGTACCTTCGTTGCATCGTGACCCCCGCGCGCTACCTCCCGCCTCAGCGCGCGGACGGGAATGTCCGTGAGCCGCGCAACCTCGCGCAGTTCGTACGACTCGGCAGGCTGGAGAAAAAGAGTCTGAATGCTTTGTTTCGATTCCGTGTCTCTCTTCGACTTACTCATGGTAGCGACAGCATACTGTCTGTCATTCAGCAACACAATAGTGTCTCCTCGGCGTCCTCATGGCCTCTGACGCCGCGATGCTTCGCGCCCTCGGGAAGAGAGTCCGCGACCTACGGCATGAGCGCGGTTATTCGCAGGAACGACTCGCCGAACTCGCGAGCATCCACGAGAACCACGTCCGCCGCATCGAGGGCGGGACGGCGAATCCAAGCTATCTGGTTGTCGGCAGGATCGCGCGCGCACTCGGAGTCAATCCGTCCGCGCTGTTCTAATGCCCACCAATTACGGAGCCGTCAAATAACTTCCGCTCGGAACGCGCGGAGCGGGAGTAGGGTGGCGGGATGCTGGACGCCGACACACTCATTCCGTTTACTCTTGGTGTTATCGCAGTCGCCACTAGCCTCGGGGCGGTGTTTATGAATACGCGGACAGAAGTTATCGCCAATCCGCGTAAACGACTGACCGCCGAAGTTGTTTTCCTGCTATTAGCTATCGCGTCGGTGGCGCTAATGTATTGGCAGAATACGCGTAGTGCTGATGCGCGCCATCAGCAGGACTCTCTTCAAAAAAAGTTTGAACAGGAACGGCGTGATTCGCAAGCCGCATTTGACCGGTTTAATCAAGACGCTCAAATAGAGCGGGATCGTTCACAAAAAGAGCGAAATGGCTTAAGGACTAGCGTTAACGAATTCGGCAAGA
The DNA here is from genome assembly GCA_035996815.1 of Thermoanaerobaculia bacterium. Lineage (GTDB taxonomy): Bacteria > Acidobacteriota > Thermoanaerobaculia > Gp7-AA8 > Gp7-AA8 > JADGNZ01. The sequence continues at coordinate 3,668 of DASYJF010000085.1, forward strand.
CATTATTAAGATTCGTTGCTGACACTTATCGGACGCAAACTTTGAATAGTCAAAAACTCAATGCACAAGTTAGCCAGAACGGCGGCGAAAAGCAGTTTGCAGAGCTGAATAACAAGCCACCATTACCGACAGCCACCCAGATCAGCGAAAAGTCGTCCATCGCGCCACCTGTCAATCCTGATCAAATTACTCTCGCCGCACCGAAACATTTGGCGTTTACCGCGCTGCCAGTACTTGCAAGTGGCGCCGTGGTAAAGAATCTCTACTTCTTCCAATCAGCCGTTGAATCAACCGCTCCTGATAAAGACGTTGTACTGAGCTGGGATTTCGGCGACGGTAAGCCGGTCACGAGTCGCGCAACAGAAAGAGTATTACACGCTTTTAGTGATGAACATCCCTACCGTCCCGGGCAAATCCAAGTCACCGTTATCGGTACGGTCCCACATAAGTGATGATCGGAAGAAAACTGTTGACACGCGGTCATTGTTGTAATACACTTTCTCGCATGGCAAACGTACTCCGCTTCGACAAGCAGGTAACCATCATCGGTTCACTCGCCGAGGGATCAAGCATCCGCTCCATCGAACGCATGACCGGCGTCCATCGCGACACGATCATGCGTCTCGGCGTGAAGGTCGGGCAGGGATGCGCGAAGATTCACGACGGCATCATGCGCGACCTTCCCTGCACACACCTTCAGATGGACGAAATTTGGGGATACATCGGCAAGAAACAACGCCACGTTGCTCCGTCCGATGATCCTTCGATGGGCGACGCGTGGACGTTCTGCGCGATCGATTCCGAAACGAAACTGGTTCCGGCCTTCAAAGTTGGGAAGCGCGACAGCGAGACGGCTAACGCCTTCGTCGCGGACCTCGCCGCGCGCATGCGCAATCGCGTGCAGCTTTCGTCTGACGGACTCGCCGCGTACGTTGGAGCCGTGGAACTGGCGTTCGGTGCCGACGTCGATTACGCGCAGATAATCAAGACCTACTCGCAGGACAACTCCAACACACCGGAGCGGCGCTACAGCCCTGCGAGCGTTCTCACCATCGAAAGCGCGCCGTGCAGGACGATCCCGACATGAAGGCGGCGAACACCAGCTATGTGGAACGGTTGAACGCCACGACGCGCCAGCACATGCGTCGCCTGACTCGCCTGACGCACGCCTTCAGCAAAAAGCTGGAGAACTTTGAAGCGGCAGTCGCGCTGCACTTCGCGTATTACAACCTCGTGAAGCGCCACGAAACGCTCCGTTGCACGCCCGCCATGGCTGCCGATGTCGTGTCGTCCGCGTGGACCGTCCGCCAACTGGTAGAGGTAGCAACCGCATGACGTACGTGGAAGAGCTGCGCGAAGTGATCCGACGCCTTCACGGCGCGGACGCGGCGCACGTCGAAAGCGTACCGGTCAAAGAGACATTCAAGGGCAAAACGGTTTGGGAGGGAGTCGTAGAGGTGTTTGACCTCTCCGGCCATCCCACGGCCAGCCGCGTCTACGCATGGGCGCATGACACGGATGATCCCAACGCGCCACGGCGACACGTCACGGTGCTGCACAGCCATCCAATCGAGTCAGCACGGCAAGCGGTGCGAGCCGCCATCGTGCAGGAGTTCAAAAGCCTTGAGCCAGCCAGCTAAGAGAAAACCCGGACGCCCGAAACTGGCGAAGGGTCACGCGAAGGCGCACATCGTCCCGGTGCGATTCAATCCTGACTTGCTCCGGCGAGTCGAGAGCGCGGCGAAGCGGAACGGGCAGAACGTTTCCGAATGGATCAGGAGCACCCTAGATGCCGCAACGAACTAAGCCGGTCAAATTAGGACACTACCTGGTGTTGCACCTACTGGGTTGGCGAAGGGAAGGGTATCGCCGGCGAGCAGACGGTATCGCAACACGGGGCGACGGAGGCGGATGCTCGGGGCGCAGTGCTCGCCCACTTGATCGAGGGCGGGTTACTCACTCTCCCGAAATCTGTGGAGGCTGTTTCTTCGCCACCTCGGCCTGCTTCGCAGCGTTGGCAAGAAACTCCTTAAAGTCTTCCGCGAAATCGACGTCCATCGGGATGCGCTTGGTGCCGCTAAGCACTTCAACGAAACCCTTACGAATTGCGGTGAGGTCATCCTCGAGTTGGCCGTGAGCGATCGGCACGTATACGTTACGCCTGATGGTTACTTCATCGAACCCGTACCCCAGGTGGTGAGAAATTGCATGAAGCAACCGAACCAAGGCATCGTCACACTTTCGATTCCAATCCGCCCAGTCTTCCTCAGTCGTGGGTCTAGGATTTTGAGAAAACAAATCGAAGTACCGATGCCAAGTTTCAGAAATCGCTTCTTCACCATGGAACTCTAGGTCGATCGAGTTGAGCGCATCAACGTGCCGCTGAGAAAGCCGTGCCCCACGGGTGACCATCAGTTCGCGGAAGACCCATGATTTACGTTGGCGCTTCTCTCTTACACTTTCACGCCAGCGTTGCAGCAAGAACACGCTCATCGGTCCGGCAAGAATCGCGGCGATGGTCAACCACATTTGGGGTGTCATTCCGGTGATGATAGCGTCTCCGCGCAAGGCGAGCGCCAGATCTTCGTGTGTGGGATACGTGTGTCCGATCGGCTTTTTTGCCGTTTCAGGAGCTTCTGCGGTATTGTGTTTTCAGTAACTTACACAAACTGCGAGCCACGCTCGAATCCAATTCCGTCCCTGGGCACCACTCGCGAGCTCCGACCATGCGGCGCGTAACGATCAACCTTCCCGATGATCTCGATGCGAAATTGCGTCACGAGGGCGAGGGGCGGCGGAGCACGATCACCGACGTCATACGAGAAGCCGTCGAGGCGCACGCCGGCGGAGTCGCACGACGGCGACTGATCGCTGCCAAAGCGGCGCGAAGCGGTAGTCATGATGGCGCGCCGAGCCGAGACGATCATCCGGCAGGAGGCCCGCCGATCGCGCTGATCGTCGATGCGGGGCCGCTTTACGCCCTATGTCGATGAGGACGACGGCGAGGTTCAATTCCGCTACGCAGTTAGCGTCCCACGTGTGTTTGAGCGACGGAGCGGCCGTGACTGGCCAATGCGTTCCGGGGCTCGATCCGGAGTGCGTTTTCGTAGACCCTTAACGCATCCGGCCAGCGCTGGACTCTTTCATAGCAGCGGCCGAGGTGTATAAGCGCATCCGCGTCGCCGGTGCTGCGCGCGTTTGCGCGTTCGAGCGTGTCGATGGCATGGCTCCAGTCTTGTTGCTTCTCGTACGCGATGCCGAGTTGCGATAGCGCGACGTGATCCGCTTTTTCGTCAGCGCCTGCATAACTCCTGATCCATGTCGACCATGCAGCGATTGCGTTCGGCCAGTCGTCTCGTTCCATGCAAGATAGTGCGTTCAGTTTGAGAGTCCACTTGTCTTGAGTCAGCTTCGCCGGCTCGTGTTGCGGCGCGCTCTCTTTGGAGCTCGCGGCCGCTCCCGAGAACTGCGACGGTATTTCCCATTCGGGCCTTGAGATGACGCGGCGAGGATCAGCCGTTTCTGTGGTCGCGGTTATGGATTTCGGCTGCGGCGACATTCGCCGCGGCGTGAGCACGCCTGTCGTCGTGGTAGTAGAGACGGTGGACGTGATCTCTCCCGGCTCGATCGGAGCCTCGAAGGTCCTCGTTGGACCTGTACCTGTCGGTGCTACGGTAGTAGTTTCCTCCGTGGACGTCGTGCCACCCGAGGCGTGCACGGAGCGCAGACTTTCGGGCGCAAAAATTTTCACGCAAACCCACGCTCCGGTACCGACGACAAATACCACCACCAGCGCGGTCAGAATGCTTTGCGCACGACTCTTCGTCGGTTGAATCGACGCCGCGACGATGCCCAGGCTTGTCACGGCGAATGTTGCGAAAGCGATTGCTCCCTCGGATGTCATCATGGTCTCGTATCACCGGGCTCGAGGTTGCTGTTCCAGCGCAAGGATGAGACTTCGTCTTGCGATCTGGTTCGACGGATCGATCTGGAGCACACGTTTGTACGCTCCCTCCGCGTCGCTCCAGCGCCCGATTTTTCCGTATGACCGGCCGAGGCGGAGCAGATTGTTCGTATCGTTGATATTGGCGTCGGCGAGCGTGGCCTTCTCGAAGGCGTCGGCCGCGTAGTTCCATTGCTCAAGCGCTTCGTACGCCACGCCGAGGTTGTAGTAGGCCGCGTGGTCCGCGGTTACGTTGACGCCGCCGTAGTTGTGGATGAACTCGCGCCAGGCCGTAACGGCGCTCGCCCACTGATGCGCGTTGCTGAGTGCCAGCGCCTCCTTCCGTCGGCGATCGCCTTCTTCGAGGTTCATGCGCGGCTGCGGCGCCGTTTGCGGTTGCAGCTGCGGCTGCGGCTCCGGCGGCGTGGGGGCGACCGTCGGCGACTGATGCGGCGTGGGTTGCGTCACCGGCGGCAGATCGCGAGCAGCGATGGGCGTGTGCTTCGACGCCGCCGGGGTGTCAGGATCCCGATCGGCGAGCGAAGGAGCCGAATCCGAAGAGGCAACCTGCATCGACTGCGCGACAACAGAAACCGGCTTCGGCGCTTCGATGGCGATCGAAGCACCGGCCGGCTGGCCGAGTGTGGCGGACGTCGTGCGCGGCGCATCGACCCTGGCCACGGGCTGGCTCTTCTGCCTCTCGAACAGAATTACAGCGGCGAGGCCGATGATCGTGACCGCCGCGGCGATTGCGATCAATGCGAAGATCGTTTGGGCTCCGCGATGCCGTTGCGGCGCCACGATTTCGGTTGACGGTGCGGGCAGTTGAAAGGGCGTTTTTTCGATCAGAGTGCTCGGCACCGGCGCGGCAGTAAAGGGCATCGCGGCGGCGGTTCGAACGGCGTTGCCATGGGGCAGGGCGCCTTGAAGAGCGGCGGAGAATTCGCCCGCCGTCTGGTACCGGTCTTTCGGGTTTTTCGCCAGCGCTTTCAGGACGACGGCGCGCAGCGCCTCCGGGACACGGCCCTGTGGATCAGTTTCGGAGAACGGCCGCGGCGGCGTCTGACAGTGCGCCATGATGCAGGCTGCCGTCGTGGCACCGGTGATCGGCTTTTGCGCCGTCAGGAGTTCGTACAGCACGACGCCGAGCGAATAAAAATCGCTCCGCGCATCGACTACGCCGCCGAATTGCTCGGGCGATGCATAGCTGATCTTTCCGAGGAAATTGCCGGTCTGCGTCAGGATCGAATTGTCTTCCAGCGATTTGGCGATGCCGAGGTCGATGAGCTTGATCAGCGGAGAGCCGTCGGTATCGCGGGCGATCATCAGGTTGTCCGGAGAAATGTCGCGGTGAATTAGATTCTTGCTGTGCAGGTATCCGAGCGCGGCGAGCGTCTGAACACCGATGGTGACGACGAGCGGGGGATCGAGCCGACCGCCTCTTCGCGCGAACTCGTCGCGCACATTGACGCCCTCGATGTACTCCATGACCAGGTACGGATTGCCATTGCTCCCGATCTGGAAATCGAGGACCTCGGCGATATTGCGGTGTTTGAGCTGCTTTCCGCGCTTCGCTTCCGCGGTGAAACGGTCTTTCAGTTCCTGGTTGCCGGCCAGCGAGGCCTGCATCACCTTGATGATCCGTGTTTCGCTGAAGTGGCGGTGACGGACCTTGTAGACCGTCCCCATCCCGCCGCCCATCGTCTGCAGGACTTCGTAGTTCGCTTCGATTTCGGGTGGGAGAGTGGTCATGACATCCGAGACTGAGCGCGTATCAGTTCGATGCCTCGCGTTTGACGATGGCATCGATGATCGCGCTGCTCACGCCTGATTTCTTGAGATGAATGAGCGCATCGGTAGACGTGTCGAAGTTCTGGCCGGAGGAGGCGTGAATCTTGTCGATGATGACTTTGTCGCCAAGACCGGCTTTTACGAGCGAAATGACGTCGGCATTGGTGAGGTCTTTTTGTTTCGAGCCGTGACCGGCGCTGCTCTTGTGAGCACCTGCCCGCCCTTCCTCCGGGCCGGCGGTAAGCGCCGCGATGGCGTCGGCTGACAGCGGCTTGTCGGTTCCGCCGCTGTCAGATGCGGCGGCCTGACTGTTCGCTGAGGCCGGCGATTCCGCCCCGGCTCGAGGCGGCGCATTGCCTGACTGCTGATCAACAAGCTGCGCGTCGCGTGATTTCTCGAAACAGGCGTTCCACTTGAACCGCAGGATTCCAGTCGGTGCGAACGGCGAGCAAAACTCCGTCTTCAGGCCATGAAATGCCTGGAGCCCGCAACTGCAGTCATAGTCAAACGGCCGTAAGTCGGCAGGGTCCATCCAGGCCATCTTCACAAAGCCGGAGCGTTTCTTATTGGCAAAGTAGACGACATGCACGCGGCCGTTGCTGCTCTGGAACGCATACGAATGAGCGATGAGGCCAAGGTTTGTATAGCCCGCCACAAAGTCGCCTCGCATCGCCTCGGCTTCGATTGCGTCGCCCTGCTCGTGCGCGTAAATGGGCGCGGGGCCGTCGCGGTCGGTGTCTCGCACCACGACGGCGCCCTGTCCGGAATCCTGAGAAAACGCCGCCGACGCAAACAGCGTCAACGGGATCACGAAGAGCAGGGACGCTCGCGCTATTGCTCTCACGGCATCAGCTCCTCTTCACATCATTGATTCGTCGTTTGTTTGCCCTCAGTCAATTGAGCGATGACCTCGGGAGAGAGCGCCACATCCTGTGCATCGGGCGGGACGTACGAGGGATCGCTGCTGATTCCTGCTTCCTGGAGCGTCGCCACTTGCTCCTTCATCCGGTCGAGTTTCGAGCGGAGCTCTTCGTTATCCGCAGCCAAACGGTCCGCGTCACTCATCCACTGCTGGAGTTCCGCTTCGTTCTGATGGTGATAGAACATGAGCGCGTACTGGTCCTCGGCGACGTGATCGAGCGCGAAGGCGAGGAAGGTCGCATCCCAAAGTCCATACCGCGGATAAAAACCATAGACGTACGCCGGCGGCTGCCAAGCATACGTATCGTAGAAGACGGTGCGGCGGTAGTGATAGGTGGTTGGAACGATACGGATGTTGGACAGCACGACGCGATGAGCGGGAACAAAGTGGATCGCGGTTGCGTGCCGCGTGAACCGCTCGCGCTCCACTCTCGAGTGTTCGAACGCGTGCTGGCGCTCGGTTGCGCCGGGATGCATCTGCATCCGTTCGTGCAGGCGGGCATGGTCGACGTTGTAGCTGTGATGCGCGTCCGACCCATGGTTGTCGTGAGATGCGAATCCGTTGTGAGAAGAAGCATGAGAGTCATGCGTCTTGGTCGAAGACCAGTTCGGTGTGCTGTCGTGCGAGTGCCCCTCGGACTTGCCGGGGTGTTCATGCTTCACGTCGCCTGACGTCACGCTCTCCGTGGTCGACTGTGCGTGATGGGAACCGCTATTCGAATGTTCGCTCGACGTAGACGATGCGCCGGACCCCGACGAGCTCCAGGACGGGTGCGATTGCGATCCGTGATGTTCGTTGCTGGATGTGCCGTGTTGATTGTTCGACCCGTTCGATGATTGCGGCGTCGATCCATGATGTTCATTGCTGGATGTGCCGTGTTGATTGTTGGATTGGCCCTGCGCGTGTTGCGTCCCCGAAGATTTCTGAGGATGCGGCGACGACTGAGCAGGTTCAGACGGTTTCGAATCCTTGTGCTTGTCAGCGAACGCTGAGACCACGCAGAAAGACGCCACGAACAACACTGCCGCGAGGAGACGATACCGGATCATGACAACCCCCTATTGAACAAAAAGCCGCCATAGCCTGCGCCCGGATCGAGAATCAGGATGTGGCGGAAGGGCGTAATGATGTTCCTTCGCGGTTTGTGAGTCAAGACCCAATTTTGTGCTCGGGTGGCTGCAAAATGAGTCCGGAATGCGCTTGAACCGATCGGTCTGCTTGAATCCTTTGCCAGGCCCGCATGAGAAATGCGGCTAACGGCCGCAATACCCTACACAAAAAATGCGCGGGCGCGCCTTCGGACGCGCCCGCGCGGGGATTACTGCACGAACCAAATCACATCACTGCTGCGGCGGTGTCGCCGGAGCGGGCGATGTGCCCGGGGTTGCCTGGACCGGGGGCTGCTTCGCTTTGGCCTTGCGCCGCGGACTGGCCAGCGCGCGGCGCATGTCCTCGACATGCGGCGCGAGACTGGCGGTCTCGGGACGTTTGGCCAGACGCTTGGCCATGGCGTAGGTCATCAGGGCATTGCTTCCGGCCTGGTTCTTCGCCACCTGCACGCTGTGGCGGACGAAGAGCGCCATCGCTTCCGGTTCATCCGCCAAGGGACCGTAGGCCTCGGCGTAGCGATTCAGATCCTCGGTGCCGTCAGGACCTGAGCTGCCTCCACGCGCGAGATCCTCGTTGTTCCGCGTGGCCATGGAATGAGATCGATGAACTCCGGCGGCAGCGAGGCCGCTCTTACCAGGCGCTGAGGCAGGTTGCCGCGCCACTCCCACCGAATGCAGCCGTGAACTGCCGGAATGCCGTTCGATGCTGCGCGAATGTCAGCGCACCCTTCCCGAATGACAAATCGGGCTTCGATCATCTCTCGCGACGGTCATTGAATGGCCGGAGATCATTCGCAAATGTCGCCGGATCATTCGCGAATGGTGACGGGTCATTCTCGAATGGTCGGCGCTCATTCTGGAATGGTCACGACTCATTCTCGAATGGTCGGCGCTCATTCTGGAATGGTCACGACTCATTCTCGAATGGTCGGCGCTCATTCTGGAATGGTTACGGCTCATTCTTGAATGGTCACGGCTGATTCTTGAAAGGTCGCAGGTCATTCGCTAGTGGTTTCGTGACATTCCGACACTGCCGCGGGTGACCACCGAGCGGTTGCGAGCGAATCACGACGTGTGAGCTGAGGGGCCGGGACGTTGTGAATCAGTCGCAGAACTTCGTCGTCTTTAGCAAAGGACCGTATCTCTGGTGGATGGGGCCGGGCCTTCGTTTCATCCTCCAGCGATCACGGCAAATAACGCATTTGCATGACCACTGTGCAGAACGAAGGTGTGACCCCCTTTGGTTGGCAGACGAACTTCACGACTCTACCCTTTGGGAACGAAGCACGGTCAGGCCTCTGCTCTCGTCGACGAGGCCGTAGCGCACGACCCAGGGTCACGAGAGCGAGAAGTAGGGTCAGGCCCTCTGCTTCTCGTCAGTCAGACCTCCGGCCAGAGGCCTGACAGCAGCCCAGCGGCTTCGAGCTGGAGGATGTCGCCTCGGCACATGCCGAGGAGTTGGCGGCGGTGCTTCCCGACCTCGCCGCGGCGCTGGCTTGGCCGGGAGTCACCTTCTGAGCGTACCGAATTTCGCGGGAGGCGCTTTGGACGGTGGCAGGTTGTCCCGCGACTCCGACCGAATGCAGCCGTGAAGTGCCGGAATGCCGTTCGATGCTGCGCGAATGTCACGCGTCCCTTCCCGAATGACAAATCGGGCTTCGATCATCTCTCGCGACGGTCATTGAATGGCCGGAGACCATTCGCACATGGCGACTGAACCACTAGCGGATGAGTGCCCCATAGGTCTCGAATGGTGACGCGACACTCTCGAATGGTAACGCGACATTCTGGAAGGGTGACCGCGACACTCTGACAGGGTTACGCGACATTCTCGAAGGGTGACGCGACATTCACACAGGGTGACGCGACATTCTCACAGGGTTACGTGACATTATCGAGGAGTCGCGGGTCATTGTCGGAGGATCGCGGATCACGCCGCCGATCACGCTGATCGTCGACGCGGGGCCGCTTTACGCCTATGTCGATGAGGACGACGGCGACCACGAATCGAGCCTGCAACTTCTCGAATCGTATCCGGGCCGCTACTTGTCCCCGAACTCGTCATCACCGAAGTCTCCTATCTCATCGAAACGCGCCTCGGATGGGAAGCAGAAGTGCGGTTCCTTGGCGATCTTTCATCCGGAAACTTCACTACCGCACCGGTTCTGCCAGGCGACTGGATGCGCATCGCGGAGCTCGTAGCCCGCTATCACGATCTGCCTCTTGGGACCGTCGACGCTTCCGTCGTCACGCTTGCCGAACGACTTGGCATCGAGGTGATCGCCACGCTGGATCGTCGCCACTTCACGGTCGTCCGCCCGAAACACGTACGCGCTTTTGCGCTTCTTCCCTGATTGCGGCCTTCGACGCGCGGACATTCAGCATCGAAAAACGAAGGTGTGGCCCTCGGTTTTCCCGTGAGAGGTGTGTTTGGACGCGTCGGGTGAAATGCGTGCCCGTATCATGCCTCCGTGAGCCGCCTGCCCACCCTCGCCGTCACCATCCTCGTGGCCCTTCTCGCCCTCCCGGCTCGCGCTCTCGACCTCGGTGGCAACTGGACGAAGAGCGAGGTGCGGAATGTGATCGTCTACAGCAATGCGCATGACTTCACGACGAAGGCGATCGTGACCAACATCGAGCGGATGCGCGGGGCGCTGGGCCACATCATGGCGCTGCGGACGGAGTCGGCGGTGCCGACGACGATCTTTGTCTTCGACGGCGAGCCGGCGTTCGCGCCGGTGCGCACGACGGTCTTTGGCGCGCGCGGGCGGGAGCTTGCCGGCTTTTTCACCCGCTCCGGCGGCCGGTTCTTCGTGGCCATGGAGATTGACCGCGACGCCGGCGGCGACCGTGTCGTCTATCACGAGATCACGCACTCCCTGATCGAGAACACCGCGGCTGGTCTGCCGCTCTGGTATCAGGAGGGCGTCGCTGAGTTCTATTCGACGTTCACCGTGAAGGGGAAAGCGGTGGTGGTGGGAGGCATTCCGAAGGCGTTCCTCGACACGGTCCTGGAGACGGGGCTGATGCCGCTGCGTCGCGTCTTTGCGATCGATACCGGGTCGAAGGAGTACAACGACGCACACGCGGGGTCGTTTTACGCGACGTCATGGCTTTTTGTGCACTACCTCTGGTCGGTGCGCCACAGCGCGGCGGACAGCTCGGAACCTTTCTGGAGTTGCTCGATGCAAAGAAGCCGATCGACCTCGCGTTCCAGACGGCGTTCGGGACGACCCCCGAGCAGTTCCAGGGCGAGCTCTGGAGCTACGTGAATCGGCCGAAGTTGCAGGTGGTGAGCTACACGTTCCCTGACCTGAACGCGATTTCCGCCCCGGCTCCCATGCCGGTGGAGAACGCCGAGGTGATGCGCGCCTTCGAGCCGATGCTGCCGCGTCAACCGACGCAGTAGCTGTCTGATGGGGGGCCCGGCCTTCGTTTCGTCCTCCATCCGCGACGGCAAATAACGCAGTTTGCGTGTCCAACGCGCAAAACGAAGGTGTGACCCCTTGGTTTCACGAATTACGTCTAGCGCGCAGAACGAAGGTGTGACCCCTCCGTTTTCTCACGACTCGCATCAGATTTCCGGACCTTGAGCCTTACGTCGACGACCTTGAACGTTATGACACCGGGCTAGCTTCTATCCTGTAGCCACGATGTTTTAGGCTGTGTAACGGAAAGGCCAGCCTTCTCGTTTCGTCTCCATTCATGACTACAAATAACGCACTTTGCCTGTCCGGAGCGCAGAACGAAGGTGTGGCTCCCTTGGTTTTGACGCCCGGCCTTTCTGTTGTGGCGTTCCAACGGAACGCCACTTTCGTGATTCTCTAGTGCCAGCGCTATTTCGATGGAACGATCAAACTCGTTCCCGGCGGTATCTTCGAGGGATCGCGGACAGTTTCCCGATTCGCATTCAGAATCCGCCGCCAATCACGGTCGTCATAAAACTTCAGAGCCACGCTGCGCAACGTGTCTCCGGTTCGAGTAATGTATCGCCTCTCCGGCGCCCCCACGATTAACGACTGCACACGTGGAGCGATAACACCGGCGACTAAGGCATTGAGGCCAGTAAACGTCGGGTTCAAAAAGGATGGCGTCACCGACGCCCCGAACCCAACTTCCGATCCGGGCGTCGGCAAGACGCCTATCGCATAGACCGTGATGCTCGAAGGGCAGGAAACGATATGATCCTTCGCCTCCCCGCGCCATGAAGTAAAGGTATAAGGGAACGACGCGGTTAGAAGGTTACCAGCAGCAGGACATGAGGTCTGTGCACCGCCCCCCGTGAGTATGTAATTAGCAGGTATTTCCACGCCACCAGCCGGATGAGGCTGGACCGCGCTGACCTGGGCAGCCACCTTTCCGAGCGGAGCCGTTCCTGACCGCGGTCGAACGCCAATGACGTAAGCAGTGAGCTGCCCAGTGGCTGCAACCGAGTGGTCTTGCGCGTTTACGGTCCATCCTCGATTAGATGAAGGATAAGAAGCGGTCAATAAGATTCCTGGCTCCTCCGGGCTTGTCACTCCACCGCCGCCTGTCATGGTGTAACCCTCGGGCAGTGTCGCTGTGACGCTCTGACGCGCGTAAGCCTGATACGCTACGCTTGCGGATTCGATTCTCACATCCCATTCATCTTTAGGATCGTAGAGTCCGATCGCCCAGGCCGTCATCGTCGCCAAGCTGCCGAGAACGTGACTCTTACTCTGAGCGATCCAGGAATTGTTGCTTGGATAGGATGCAATCAGTAAGCTGCCGGGCTCGACCCAGTTCGCTAACGCTCCGCCGCCGATCACTTTATAACCTGAAGGTACGGAAGAACGGGCGATGGGATGCTCGGCGGCGCTGCTGACCGCTGGAAATTTATCGATTTTGAGAACCGGAGCTGGCACAGAGGGCGGTACTTCTGCCGCTACTTGCGGTTCGCATGCCCCTTTGTCAGTATGCAGCGTCATCGTGACTTGTTTCTTGCCCTGTCTTTGAATCGTTGCGCTGATCCCGCCGAACAAGACTTTGCCGTTTGCCGCCATCGGATCAGGAATATCGAGTATTTTGCCATTCACTAACGTGAAACTCTGAATCGTTGGTTGTTTCGAGTCTTCGGAATCAGGGTGATAAATTGCGTGAAATACTATGGTGCCATCCTGTAGGCCGTCATCAAGCGCGATACGGCACATTAAGCCCTTCCCGATTGTGTCGCCGATGCATTGAATCCATTTGTCGGCGATCTCTTTCGACGCCGTTCGCTCGATCGATTGAGAAAACTCCTGTTCTGTGAAAAACCTAATTTTGCCTTGATCGCGCAGTTCCGTGAACATCTTGTATTGGTCTTCGCTGTAGTGACCGTCGATACCAACAGGGATGCCGTCGACAGGGAGGACGACGTTCAGGCCGGCGTCCTGTTTTTGTTTAAATTCGGTCCACGTTGCCGTCTTGAGCCATTCGAATAGCTGTTCGTCGGCCGACCGCGAAGAAGTCTTGATGACGCTGTTGAATGCGCCGTTCGCCTTGAGAATATCATTACAGTGGTCTGCCTGTGCAAGGATTATGATGGGAAGAAGTGCTGCCACGACTACGAATGCCGAGATTCTAACGCGCATTGCAAACTCCTTTTCGACAGGGCGTTGTAATGTCTGACACGATTGGCGCTTATGAATGGAGTGATTGCGGTCGATCGGGCCGACGTTTCCGGTCTTTCTTCGTAGACGGAAGGAAAAGGAAAGTTCTCATCCGCCATGCAAATGCGGCTCGATTGCGCGCCGTCAGTTAGGATTGACGCACGGCCCGCAACGACTGGTCGATCCATGTTCGGCACGGTTGAGACGGCGTGACCAGTGGCACCGCCGATGAGGAGGTCGTGACCCAACCACAACCGCTCCATCTGGTTGATATTGGCCGGATTGCTGTTCATCTTCGTCGTCATAACCATCATCGACGTCATCTTGCATGCGACCGGCATCTTTCCGTTTGGGGCAAGCCGATGTCGAATGTCTTGTTTGGCGTGGCGACGGCGTATTCGGATCGTCATCAGCATCGCAGGGTGCTACATCGCGGCGGGGTGGCGCCGGATCGTCCGATGGGCATGTCGTGATGCTTGGGGTTGTGATTAGTGCGATCTGGGTGGCGGTGACCTGGAGCAAGGGTCCACCGCAACCTTTCTCCTGCGTTATCGTATGGGCCTCCACGCGATCTCCGGCTGTTCGCCGCTCGATCGATCGCGATCTAACCTACAGGGAGAATTCATGACGAGAAACTATCGAACGATTCTGCTTCCGCTGCTGCTGTTCGTTGCTGGGGCTTCGTACGGCGAGAAGGCGAAGAGCACTCCGGCGGCGAAGACGGCGTCGGCTCCGGTGAAAGTCACCTCGGTCGAAGGCATCACGGAGTACCGGCTCTCGAACGGGCTTCGCGTTCTGCTCTTTCCGGATCCCACCAAGGCCACCGTCACCGTCAACCTCACCTACACCGTCGGTTCGCGGCATGAGGGGTATGGCGAGACCGGCATGGCGCATCTGCTCGAGCACCTCATGTTCAAGGGGACGCCGTCGCACAAGGTCATCCCGCAGGAGATGAAGGCGCATGGAGCGAACTACAACGCCTCCACCTGGTTCGACCGCACCAACTACTTCGAGGTGCTGCCGGCCAATGAAGAGAACCTCAAGTTCGCGCTTGGACTGGAGGCGGACCGCATGATCCACTCCTTCATCGCCCAGAAGGATCTCGACTCGGAGATGACGGTCGTCCGCAACGAGTTCGAGGCGGGGGAGAACGACCCGGCCAACATCCTCGAGGAGCGCGTCCTCTCCACCGCCTACCTCTGGCACAACTACGGCCACTCCACCATCGGCTCGCGCGAAGACATCGAGCGCGTTCCCATCGACCGGCTGCAGGGCTTCTATCGCAACTATTACCAGCCGGACAACGCCGTGCTGCTCATCGCCGGCAAGTTCGATGAGGCGAAGGCGCTGGCTCAGGTGAATGCGGCGTTCGGATCGATCCCGCGCCCGACGCGCAAACTGCAGCCGACGTACACCGTGGAGCCGGTTCAGGACGGCGAGCGTTCGGTCATCCTCCGCCGCGTCGGCGACGTGCAGTCCGTCTGCATGCTGTATCACGTCCCCGCCACCGCCCATCCGGATTACGCGGCCGTGCAGGTGTTGGCCCGCATCCTCGCCGATACCCCTTCCGGAAGACTCTACAAAGCGCTGGTCGAGACGAAGAAAGCGACCGACGTCGGCAGCGATCTGTTGGAGATGCACGATCCCGCGTTCCTGGCGTTCCAGTCCTCCGTGCGGCAGGAGCAGTCGCTCGATGCCGCGCGCGACACGATGGCGGCCACCATCGACGCGCTGAAGACTTCGCCCGTCTCGAAGGAAGAAGTCGACCGCGCCAAGACGGCGCTGCTCAAGAACATCGAGCTCGCTCTCAACGCGCCCGACCGCGTCGGCCTGGCCATGAGCGAGTTGATCGGCGCCGGCGACTGGCGCCTCTTCTTCATCAACCGCGACAACCTGCGCAAAGTCACTCCCGAAGATGTGCAGCGCGTCGCGGCCGCGTATCTGAAGCCGTCCAACCGCACCGTCGGCGAGTTCATCCCTGATCCGAAACCGGACCGCACGCAGATTCCGGCTACGCCTTCCATCGCGTCTCTCGTCGACAACTACAAAGGAGACGCGCCGGTCGCCGCGGGCGAAGCATTCGATGCGTCGCCGGCCAACATCGAGTCGCGCACGACGCGGACCGTGCTTCCGTCGGGACTCCAACTGGCGCTCCTGCCGAAGAAGACGCGCGGCAACTCCGTCGTGGCCAATCTCACCATCCGATTCGGCGACGAGAAGTCGCTCATGAACCTCGGCGACACCGCCGAGGCAATGGGCGAGATGCTGCAGCGCGGTACGACCAAGCACACGCGCCAGCAACTCAAGGACGAATTCGACCGCCTCAAGGCGCGCGTCAACATCCAGGCGGCGCCGACGAATGTGAGCGTCAACGTCGAGACCACGCACGACAATCTTCCGGCCGTGATGGCGCTCATCGCCGAGGTTCTCGAATCGCCGTCGTTCCCGCAGAGCGAGCTCGATACCTGGAAGCAGGAGATGCTGACACGTGTGGAGGAACAGCGCACCGATCCGCAGGCAGTTGCGCAGACCGCCTTCGGCCGCCACATGAATGACTATCCGAAGGGCGATGTCCGCTACATCAGCACGCCCGAGGAGGACATTGCGTCCGTCAACGCGCTGACGCTGGAGAACATCAAGAGCTTCTACAAGTCGTTCGTGGGCGCCTCGACCGGTGAACTCGCCGTCGTTGGCGACTTTGATGCGAAGGCCGTGGCGGCGCAGGCCGGCCAGCTTTTCGGCAACTGGAAGAGCGGTGCGGGCTTCACCCGCGTGCCGCGCCTCTACCAGGAGGTCGCGCCCGTCAACCAGTCGTTCGAGACTCCGGACAAGGCCAACGCCCTCTTCCTGGCCGGCCTCAATCTCGGCATTCGCGACGACGACCCCGGCTATCCCGCGCTCGTCATCGCCAACTCGATCCTTGGCGGCGGCGGTCTCTTCTCCCGCCTCGGCAGCCGCATCCGGCAGAAGGAAGGGCTCAGCTACGGCGTCGGCTCGTTCATGAACATCAGTTCATTCGACAAGTCCGGCACCTTCACCACGTTCGCGATTTACGCGCCGCAGAACGCCGGCAAACTCGAGACAGCCTTCCGCGAAGAGATCGCCCGCGCGCTGAAGGACGGCTTCACGCAGCAGGAGGTCGACGAGGCCAAGAAAGGTTTCCTGGAGTCGCGAAAAGTTCAGCGCGCCCAGGACGCGGGGCTCGCGCGCACACTCGGCAGCGAGCTATTCGCGCATCGCACGATGCAGTGGGACGCCCAGTTCGAACAGAAAGTGGCCGCTCTGACCCTGGACGAGGTGAACGCCGCCCTCCGCCAGTGGATCGACCCGACAAAGATCACCATCATCAAAGCCGGCGACTTCGCGAAAGCGGGGACCGCGGCTCCGCTGAAGTAACGATTCGAACTTTTCCGTAAACACGAACGCCGCGATTGCTCGCGGCGTTCGTCGTTTCGGCGGCATCGGTCTGTTCCATCGAGCGGCGGACGGTGATGTCGACAGTGAACTACATCTGCGTGGATTGGCGGTAAGATCCTTACGAAGTAAGAACGACGAGGTGTTTCATGGCGATGGTGGACGATGCAGTAGCGCTTCTCAAAAAGTGGCAGTCGGAGAAGAAAACTGTGATCTTCTCTTCGAACGGCGTGCTCAACATCGCTGCCGGTGGCAACGGCATCATCTCGTTTCAGGGCGGCGAGCTAACCATCCCTCTGGCCGCAAGAACCTCCGTCGACGCGAGTTCGGTTCACTCGGTGCAGGACGGCCGGATTGCGATAGCGTTCAGCGGCCTCGTGGTGACGCTGTCGACAGAGACATGACGCTCTGCGTCGCGCGTCAACGCCGCCCTTCATGGTTGATCCCGATCGCGATGAGGCCCACGTCCTTCTAATCCGAACGTCACGTCGGTCGAGCTGAAACGTCACGATTGGCGATCCGCCTGCCGAAGAGCGTAGCTGGTCCAGTGCACTGACTATATTCGCGCGGCGGCGAGCTATGACAGACTTGAGAGACTGTGCAGAAGGAGCACTCATGAGCGAAAGACACACACTTCGCTCCATCTGGGCAGTCCTCGCAGGCCTGCTGTTGATCTTCATCGTCACCACCATCGTCGATGTCGTACTGCATGCGACCGGTGTCTTTCCGCCATGGGGCCAGCCGATGTCGGACGGGTTGTTTGGGGTGGCGACGGCGTATCGGATCGTCATCAGTATCGCGGGGTGTTACATCGCAGCGCGGTTGGCGCCGGATCGTCCGATGGGGCATGCGCTGGTGCTGGGGGCGATCGGGGTTGTGATCAGCGCGATCGGGGCGGCGGTGACCTGGAACAAGGGGCCGGCGTTCGGGCCGCATTGGTATCCGCTGCTGCTCGTCGTCGTGGCGATGCCGTGCGCCTGGATTGGCGGGAAGCTCTTCACGAAGTAAACGTCGTGAAACCGGGCCGGCATGTCCGTCTCTAGTCGGGAAGGGAAAGAAAACCATGGCCGACATCCCAGTTCCGAATGGACGCGCCGCGGTCATCGCCACGTTTGGCGACATCGCTGCCTTCATCCGCTCTGATGGCACGCTCTCGCCCAAGTGGGAGGAGACCAAGATCCGACGCGTTACGCTCCCGCGGCCTCTTCGTTTCAGCGACACGGCGACCGACGTCACGCGCGTGACGTGTCATGTGCTGATCGTCGATACGCTCCGGAGCGCGCTACGCGCCATCGATGATGCCGGGAAGTGGCCCGCGCTGCACTCCTATGGGGGAGGATTCAACTTCCGGCCCAAGCGCGGCAGCGGCGAGATCAGCCTTCACGCCTGGGGCATTGCATGGGATTTTGATCCCGAGCACAACCCGCTCGGCGGCGCTGGCAACATGGACCCGGCGATCGTCGAAATCTTCGCAGCGAGCGGATTCTTCTGGGGCGGTCGCTTCAAGGGGCGGAAGGATCCGATGCACTTCCAATACGCTACCGGTACTTAGCGAAGCGAAAGATAAACGCCGCGATTGCTCGCGGGGTTTGCAGGCTTTGTCCGCAACCCAAAGGCGTGGCGTAGGCGTCCCGCCGACAACCGACGGGCTAGACACCACTCCCGATGCAGGGAGGACACCCGCACTACGCTCCCTCGCGACGCATCTATGCTCCGACCCCCAACCCCCCACGCTCGCGCTCGATTGACATCCGCGCGCGAACTCGTACACTCCCCCGTGCCGCCTACGCGTGGCGGCTTGCCGGCCTAATCCTCGGCGCCGAGGAACGGGGGAACCAATTGAGCGACGGCTTGCCACCGTCCGGGGTGAATCCAGCCAGAAGCTGGTAGGGCTTCCAGTCCGAATCCGACAGCTAACCTCGTAGGCAGCCGGAAGGCAGGCCTCAAACGCCGCGAAGAAATTCGCGGCGTTTGTCATTTTGTCGCCGAAAGTTTGCTAGACTGTGCGGCAATCGTTCCAATCCAGATTCGTAAACGGACGGCAATCGACGGCGAATTGAATCCGCCAGCGGTTTTCGGACGGCTTCGCCACGGCAGTTTCGGAAATCCGACGCCGACACGCCGGCCGACGCCGCCGCGTCTGGCGGCCCGGGTGCCTGCCCTGGCGGCCAGTACGCGCCGCAATCGGCCGGATCCGGCGCTTTCGGCAATGACTTCATCAGCTCCAGATGGCAGTTCAACGTGACGGGCCTCTATGTCGCGCCGTGGGACATTAACGTGGGCGCCAGCCTCACCGGCCGTCAGGGATACGCCGCCGCGTTGCGCGAGGCGGTCACCGGTCTGAACACCGGCACGATCAACGTTGTGCTCGATCCAATCGGTGACATCCGCTTCGACAACGTCTACGAGCTCGACCTCCGCTTCGCCAAGGACTTCCACCTTCCGAAGGGCGTCGGCTTCACCGTGTCGGGCGACGTTTTCAACGCCCCGAACAAGCGCACCGTCCTGCAGCGCGAGACCCTCGTCCTGCAGAACGCAAACGGCGGCGCGGGTGGCTCCCGCTCGGCAGGCTGGCGCATCACCGAGCTCCAGGCGCCGCGGGTGTGGGTTTGGGTGGCAAGTTCACCTTCTAAACCTCCATCAAGCGTCGAAAGAACGGCCCGCCGGAGTTTCTCCGGCGGGCCGTTTTTGTTTTACTCCGTCACAGAAAGTTTGCTAGGCTGCGCGGCATGTTCTCGGACAGCGGATTCAACAAACGGGTCGTATGCGACCAAAGCGTTGAATCCCACGCCTCGCCAGGAACGATCTGATTCGGCGTAACTCATTGACCGGCTATCCTTTGCACCAAACCGGCGATAGGGCCGGTCTTCTGCACAGCAGTAACGCGACAGGTCACACATGAGAAAGGAGCCACTATGAAACGGTGCCCCAATCCAAGGTTACTGGCGGTCCTGGCCGCCCTGTGCATCTCGCTGCTTGCCGTCGGCGCGTTTGCCCAGTTCCAGACAGGCAACATCTACGGCAAGGTTCAGGCAAAGGACGGAAGCGTCTTGCCCGGCGTAACCGTCACCATCACCGGAATGGGTGCGCCGCAGACCGCCGTCAGCGACGCGCAGGGCAACTTCCGGTTCCTCGGTCTTTCGCCCGGATCGTACTCGCTCAAGGCGGAGTTGGCCGGATACGGCATGTCGACGCGTGCCGGAATCGGCGTCAACGTCGGACGTAATTCGGACGTGACCATGACGTTGAATCCCTCCGTCGCGGAGTCGATCACCGTCACGGCGGAAGCGCCGCTCCTCGACGTCCGCAAATCGGGGACGTCGACCAACGTGACGAAAGTGGAGATGGAAAACATCCCCACGTCGCGCGACCCATGGACGGTCCTCCAGTCCGTGCCGTCGGTCCAGGTCGACCGCATCAACGTCGGCGGCAACCAGTCGGGCCAGCAGTCGGTTTACATCGGAAAGGGCTCCACAGCCGACCAGAACACCTGGAACGTTGACGGCGTCAACATCACGGACATGGGCGCCACCGGCAGCTCGCCGCTCTACTTCGACTTCGATTCGTTCGAAGAGATGCAGGTGACGACGGGCGGTTCCGATCCCCGCATCATGACCCCGGGCGTGCAGCTCAACATGGTCACGAAGCGCGGGACGAACGACTTCCGCGGTTCGGGCCGTGACTTTTATACCCCCGGCAGCTACCAGGCATCCACCAATGTTCCTACTGAGGCTGCAACGTATCTGAGCCAGACCAACGCCATCAACTACGTGCGCGATTACGGCGCCGAGGCTGGCGGTCCGGTGTGGAAGGATCATCTCTGGGCATGGGTGGCCATTTCAGAGAACAAGATCTCCGACCAGCTTGCGTTGGCCTCGACCACATCTGCGGTTCTTTTCGACAACATCATCCTTCGCGACAAGAACGCGAAGCTCAACGGGCAGATCACCGCCAGCAACAGCGCAACCGGCTTCTACACCTTCGGCGACAAGGTCCGGAACGCCCGTAACCTTTCGCCCACCCGCCCGTTCGAGACCGCATGGCGTCAGAGCGGTCCGACGAAGGTCTACAAGGCGGAAGACACGCAGATTTTCGGTTCGAGTCTTTACCTGACCGGTATGTGGTCCAAGATTTCCGGCGGGTTCGGCTTGATTCCGAACGGTGGCATCGGACTGAGCGCCCCGACGCCCTTCCGCGATCTTTCGCTCGTCTGGCACAACAGCTTCCAGGAATACATCACCGACCGGCCCCAGAAACAGTACCGTGTCGATGGCTCGAAGTTCTTCGACATGGGCTCGATGAACCACGAGTTGAAATTCGGCTTCGGGTACCGCGACACCCCGGTTTCGTCGTCAAGCTCCTGGCCCGGTGCGGACAACGGTTACGTTCGTCAGCGTCCGGCGAGTTACTGCGCCGCCGCGGGGCAGGCAGCAACCGTACAGTGCATGCAGGTTCTTCTCTCGCGCGACAAGAATCTGGCCTACGCTGAAAAATACACGGACCTTTATCTCGGCGATACGATCCTGATGGGGAATCTCACCCTGCAGGCCGGCCTCCGCTATGACGGCCAGAAGTCCAGAAACACGGCTTCGGCCGCGCCAGCCAATCCGGTCATCGGATCGCCAATTACCATCGCCTGCGGACCGATTGCCATATCGCAAGCTGTCTGCAACTCCGCAGGTTTCATTACGACATCTCTGCCGGCGATCACATACGGCGGCGACTCGCGCGATCTCAAGTGGACCTCGCTGTCTCCTCGCATCGGTCTGACGTATGCCCTTGGCGCTGACAAGAAGACTCTGCTCCGCGCCGGATATAACCGTTATGTGAGCCAGATCGGTGCGACCGTCTCCGGCGCCAATCCGATCGGCTATACCTACGATTACTTCACGGCCGATGACAAGAACGGTGACCACATCATCACTCGCGACGAACTGCTCCGCTTCCGGACATTCGCCTATTTCGATCCAACCAATCCGACCTCCACGCTTAGTTCCACGCGCATCGACTACAACATGAAGCCGACCCATTCGGACGAGCTCATTGTCGGAATCGATCGCGAGCTGATGAGCGACTTCTCGGTCGGCGCCAATCTCACGTATAGAAAGATCAACAATCTCGTCGCTTCCCGCGCCGAAAAGACGCAGGGCTCCAACAATTGGTACACAAGAGCGGACTACGTCCTGGTTGGCCACACGGATACAACCTTCGTGAATCCAACGCCCCCGGGCGGTCCGACCAACACGGAGACGCTGCCCTCGGTTGCGATCTACGATCTCAAGCCGGGCGTCCCGACGCCGTCATTCTTCGTCTTGACGAACCGTCCCGACTACTCGCAGAGTTACAAAGGCGCCGAGCTGAACGCCACGAAGCGCCTCTCGCATAAGTGGATGTTGCGCGGCAGTGTGTCGTATACGGATTGGACGGAGAACTGCGGTGCGGCCGCAAACCCCGATCCGACGCCGTTCCTCGGCAATTGCCCGGGCGGCCAGTTCACCCAGCGCTCGGCGGGCTCGGGCTCGTTCGGCAACGTATTCATCAATTCCAAGTGGCAGACGAACATCACCGGCCTCTATCAGTTGCCGTGGGACTTCAACATCGGCGCGAGCTTCACGGCGCGCCAGGGTTATCCTCGTCCGTTCCGCGAAACCGCCAGCCTGGCCTGCCCGTCGGCCACTGATTGCGTCGCGAACAACGGCATCAATACGGACAAAGAAGTCATTCTCGAGCCGATCGGAAGCAGCCGTTTCCCGAACGTCTACGAACTCGACCTCCGTGCGGCAAAGGATTTCCGGTTCATGAACCGCGTCGGCCTCACGCTTTCGGCAGACCTTTTCAACGTGCCGAACAAGCGCACCGTCCTGCAGCGCAATACACTGCTTGACACGGCGGCCAATTTCGGACCCGGAACCGGCGACCGCATCACCGAGCTTCAGTCACCGCGCGTCTGGCGCTTCGGCGCAAAGCTCAACTTCTAGCCTCAGGATTCCCGCTGTCCCGAATGCCCGCTGGGGAATTTCCCCCAGCGGGCATTTCTTTTCGGGACGAATCCGACCCGGAGGTTTCTCACATGAAGAAAGCGCTCACGCTCGCCGCCCTGCTTCTGCTCGTTGCCGCTTCGCTCGCCGCCTCCGAAGACTGGCGTGGCAATAACCGGCTCACCGGCCTGGTGGTTGACAAGAAGAGCGGTGCTCCCGTCAAAGGGGCGACGGTCAAGCTCCGCATCCAGAAGGGCGCAAGCGGTGGCCCCGACGTCACGACTGACAACAATGGCAAGTGGGCGGTCCTCGGTCTCGCGGCCGGAGCGTGGAACATTGATATCGAAGCGGCCGGATATGTCACCGCGCAGGGATCGCTCGCGATCCAGGAAGGGGGACGCCTTCCACCTCGCAAGGTTGAAATGGAGCCGGCCATCGTCGTCTCCGCCGCGGCCCCCGAGGCGCCACCGGTGGAAGAGGTCAAGATCGGTGGGCAGGTGGTCTCGAAAGACGTCGCTGAGGCCGTCGATGCCGGAAATACCGCGCTGACCGCGAAGAACTTCAAGGACGCCGTGGCTTCGTACGAGAAGGCATCGGCCGCATTGCCCACGTTCATGCCCATCCGCTTTGCGCTGGCGCGCGCCTATTACGGCGCCGGCGATCTGAAGAAGGCCGTCGCCACAATGGGCGACGTCTATACCGCCGATCCCGCCAATTCCCGCAACGCCATGCTCTACGCCAACATGCTTCTCGAAGACGGGCAGCTGGAGAAGGGGAAGGCCATCGTCGACAAGCTTCCGGCCGACGCCGTCGACGCCACCGCGCTGACGAACATCGGCATCGTGCTGATGAACAAGAAACAGCCGGCGGCAGCGCGCGACTACTTCACGAAAGTCATCGAGTCGAATCCGAAGGATGCCGACGGTTACTACTATCGCGGCCTGGCCACGATTCAGGCAGGGAAGGCGAAGGACGCCAAGTCCGATCTGGAGAAAGTGATCGAGCTTGCTCCCGACAGCGATCAGGCGAAAGAAGCGAAAGAGTATTTGAAATCGATTAAGTAAGATCCTGCGCATCGCCGGTCAGGGATTCATTGCGTAGAATGAGTTCCCGATGACTTACTCGCATCCCGCATCCACGGCGTCACGGCAGGTGACCATGCGCGGCCTCGCTGTGCTGCTGCTCCTGACGGTCGCTTGTTCCCGGCAGGCCGTCGTCGATCCGAAGGCGCCGATCATCATCATCTCCATCGACACGCTCCGATCGGACCATCTCCCTGCATACGGCTATACAAAAATCGAAACGCCTGCCATCGACCTGTTCCGCAAAGACGCGGTTCTCTTCGAGCGGGCGTACTCTCATTGTCCGCTCACGCTTGTTTCCCACGCGTCGGTCTTTACGGGTCTGCTGCCGGCGGAGCACGGAATCCGGGACAACCTTGGCTACACCCTCAATCCCAAGGTGCCGACCATCGCCGAATTTCTGAAATCAAAAGGCTATGCAACTGGTGGTGCCGTCTCCGCTCTCGTCTTGCGCGGCGAAACCGGTATCAAGCGTGGATTTGACTTCTGGGACGACAGCATTGATTTCGATGTGAATGCGTTGAGCATCGGCCGGGCACAACGCAGCGGCGACGAAACGCGGCAGATCGCAGAGAAGTGGATTGGGGAGCACAAATCGGCCCCATTCTTTTTCTTTTTTCACATCTATGAACCGCACACGCCCTACGAGCCGCCCGACCAGTTCCGGTCGAAATATGGGAACAGCTATGACGGAGAGGTCGCCACCTCGGACGACGTCGTCGGTAGATTTCTGGCATACCTGCGCGAACAAGGCGTCTATGACAAGGCCACCATCATTCTTATGTCCGACCATGGCGAAGGACTTGGCGATCATGGCGAGGACGAACACGGCATCCTTCTGTACCGTGAAACGCTGCAGGTTCCGCTCATAGTCAAGTTTTCGCGGTCAGCGCAAAAGGGAATGAGCATTGCCGCGCCGGTGCAGCTCGTCGATATTTATCCGACGATTACCGGCGCATTTGAAACAATGAAAAGCGAGGGCGTCTCCCTGGCCAGGATCGCGCATGGCGAGGGAGTCGGCGAACGCGATATTTATTCGGAAACGTATTATCCGCGGCTCCATTTCGGATGGAGTGACATGCACTCGATCATCGCCGGCGCGAATCACTACATACACTCTCCCAAGCCGGAGCTTTACGACGTCGTCGCCGACCCTGCTGAAAGTAAGAATGTTCTCATCGAGAAGCGCCGCGATTATGTAGCACTGCGCGATCGCATTCAGCCCTTCATTCACGCGGCGAAGGCGCCGGCCGCTGTCGACGATGAACAGAAACAACAACTCCTAGCTCTCGGCTACGTCGGTTCGTCTGTCACTACTTTGAACGATGCGGTCCTTCCCGATCCTAGGGAAAATATCGGAAAGGCGAACCTCATCGGAAAGGCGTTTTACGCATTCAAGCAACAGCGGTATGCCGAGGCATTCGCGATCACGACCAATCTGCTCCGCGACAATCCGAACATGCTCGATATCTGGAGCCTGCAGACGCGAGTTCTGGAAAGGTTGGGCCGGACAGAGGAGGCCATCGCAGCAGCGAAACAGGGATTGCGCCTCGATCCTGGCAGTACCAGCCTCGCCATCGCGGTAGCGAATCTGTCGCTCCACTCCGGCCACCTCGACGACGCCGAGGCGCACGCGAAGCTCGCTCTGAAATCGACGCCGGCCGAAGCGCATCGCGTTCTCACGGAGATCGCGCTGGAGCGAAAGGATTGGCCTCGGGCGCGCCAGGAGGCGCTTGCGGCCGGCAGCCAGCATCGCGATGCGCCTCTGTCACAGATGCTCCTCGGCCGGGTGGCGCTTGGTGAAGGAAAGCCGGAGGAGGCGCTGCAATACTTTGATCACGCCCGCAGCGCGCTTGTTGCCTCTCATCGGCGGCTTCTGCCAGGTCTGGGCTACTTGCGCGGCGATGCTCTGGCACGACTGGGGCGCGGCGAGGAGGCCGAGCAGGCGTTTGTGGCCGAGATCAAGCGCGACCCGGCGGATCCGCAGCCCTATAAGAACCTGATCCTTCTCTACGCAGTCGAAAATCGCACCGACGAGGCGACCCAATTGATTTTCGCGCTCGAGAAAGCCTCTCCGACGCCGCCCTCATATGTCGCAATCTCCGAGACGCTGAAGACGATCGGCGATGCGAGAGGCGCGAAATTCTGGGCGTCGCGAGGACTGAGCCGGTATCCCTCCGACAAGCAATTGCAGTCGCTTTATCGAGGCTGAACGAAGTTCAGAAAGGCTTCTTCTTAGCAAGCGAAAGAGTATTTGAAGTCGATCAAGTGATGCTGGCCACGATCCGTTCCACAGCCGATTGATCGCCGTCCTCCATTGCTTTCTCGATCTGAAGCGACTCGCGATCGAGTCCAATGGTCGCGACGGCAGCGATGCGACCGCCGACGCGATACGCGACCAGCGCGCGGCGATCGTCGAACGAGCCGCGCACCTCGACGCCGTCGTAGCCGGCGGCATTTCCGACGGAGTTGATGGTCACGTCGTAGTGCGCGCTCCAGAAGAATGGCGGCGCCGTGTGCGGCGTCTGCCGTCCGAGGATGTTGAGCGCGGCGGTCTGGCCCTGGCGTCCGGCGGCGACCCAATGCTCGACGCGCACGTTCTTTCCGCTGAAGCGGTCGGGATAGTGCGCGACGTCGCCGGCCGCGTAAATACCAGCGGCGCTGGTGCGGAGAAACTCGTCGACGACAATCCCGTGATCGACCGCAAGTCCGGCAGCCTCGGCGAGCTGCGTGTTCGGACGTACGCCGACGCCGGCGACGACGAAGTCCACCAGCAACGGCTCGCCCGTGGCGAGTATGACGCGATCGCCTTCGAACGTCGCGACGGTCGTGCCGAGGCGGAACCGGACCCCGTGCTCCTCGTGGAGACGGCGGATGAAGGCGCCGATCTCAACGCCCATCGTCTTCGCCAGCGGGATCGCGTCCGGCGCGACCACGGTTACCTCCACCTCGCGCGCGCGAAGCGATGCGGCAACTTCGAGTCCGATGAAACTCGCGCCGAGGACAACCGCGCGTTTTCCTTTCGCGGCCTCGGCGATGATGGCGCGGCTGTCGCGCAGCGTGCGCAGTACGTGCACGCGGCTTGCGCCGGGAGGCGAGAGACGGACCGGCTCGGATCCGGTGGCCAGCAGGATCGCGTCGAACGTGCGCGTGGAACGGTCGTCGAGCGTGAGCGTTTTTGTTTTCGCGTCGAGCAGCATGGCGCGGCGGCCGGTCAGAAACTCGATTTTCTGCGCGCGATAGAAATCGGCATCGCGCAGCGGCATCCACTCTTCGGGCGCGCTGCCAGCGAGGTAATCCTTCGAAAGATTCGGCCGGTCGATCGGAACCGTTTCTTCCGCGCCGATGATCGTGATCGTGCCGGAGAATCCTTCGCAGCGGATCGTTTCGGCCGCGGCGTTACCGGCCACCCCCGCCCCGACGATGCCGACCGACGTCACGTTCGTCTGCATCGGCGCAGCCGGCGGAATCTCGCGCTTCGTCGTGACGAAAACCCGTCCGTCGCGCTGCTCCACGTTCCACACCGGAATTGGATTGAGTGCAGGCGCAGTCGCGGCACCAGTTCGCAAATCAAAACAGGCGTGGTGCCACGGACAGCGGATCGTGGCGCCGGCGATGATGCCGTCGGCCAACGGACCGTGGTAGTGCGTGCACTCGGCGCCAACCGCGAAGATTTCTCCGCCGCGGCGAACGAGGAGAACATTCTCGCCGTCGATCTCGCCGGCCAGCATGCCGCCGTCGGCGATCTCGTCGAGTGCAACTCCCGATTTAAGATCCATCATCACTCCGTCAGGCGCAGGAACTCGGCGCGGGCCATGGCGTCGCTACGCAACGTGCCGAGCATCGCCGAGGTCACCATCTCCGTGGTCTGCTGCCGCACGCCGCGGCAACCCATACAGAGATGATGCGTCCGAATGATGACGCCGACGCCGCGGGCTTCGAGATGCTCTTCGACCGACTCGGCGATCTGCCGCGTCAGACGCTCCTGAATCTGCAGCCGGCGCGCGAAACAATCGACGAGCCGCGCCAGCTTGCTGATGCCGACGACCTTGCCGGGCAAATAGCCGACGCTGGCCTCGCCGTAGAACGGCAGCATGTGATGCTCGCAGGTTGAGTGAAAGCTGATGCCGCGCAGCACCACCATCTCGTCGCTGCTCTCCTCGAACGTTCGCGCGAGGATTTCGGCGGGATCGTCCGCGTAGCCGGACGTCATCTCGCGCCAGGCCTTGAGCACGCGCGCGGGTGTGTCGAGAAGTCCATCCCGCGACGGGTCTTCGCCGATGAATCTGAGGATGGTGGTGACCGCCTCCGATGCTGCGTGTTCGGCGGGGAACGCGAGAACCTCACCAGGATTGGACTGCTGATGCATGTGGAAGCCTCCTGTAATCAATGACATCGCAAGGATGTCATGAGTCTTCATATTTAACAAGCTAATACTTGCTAAACATCGGAACGGCAACAAAAAACCGTCGGCGAGTCGCCGACGGTTCAGTACGTACGTCGAAGCAACAGCCTTACTTTGCTTTCTGCGCCTCGATGTTCACGTTGATCGTTACCTCGTCGCCGACCAGGAAGCCGCCGGCGTCGAGGGCCTTGTTCCAGTTGATGCCGTAGTCCTTGCGGTTCACGGTTGTCGTCAGCGAGAAGCCGGCGCGCTCGTTGCCCCACGGGTCTTTGCCGAAGCCGTTGAACTCCACCGGGATGGTGATGTGCTTGGTCACGCAGCGCATGGTCAGATCTCCGGTGACGTCGTACACGTCCTTCTTCTTGGTCGCGGCGATGTTCGTGCTCTTGAACGTGAGCTCGGGGCAGCGGGCCACGTCGAAGAAGTCGGCGGTCTGCAGATGCTTGTCGCGATCGGAAGTGCCTGTGTCTACCGACGCGGCTTTGATGTTGAACTCGACCGACGAGTTGGACGGCTTGGCGCGATCGAGATTCATCCTGCCGGTGAAGTCGGCAAACTTGCCGCTCACTTTGCTCATCATGTGGCGGACCTGAAACGTGGCCTCGGAATGCGCTTTGTCGACGACGAAGGTGTCGGCGAAGAGCGAGGAAGCGGCGAGGACAAATGCTGCAACTGCGAGGGTGCGGAGCTTCATTGGGGACTTCTCCTTTCGATGAACTGCTGGTTGCTGTGCGCGCGGGTCCTGTCGAGTAGGTCGATGAGGCTCGCGAGCTCGGTTTTTTTCAGAACGCTGAGTGCGGTGTCGGCGGCTTCGACCATCGGGGCGTCGAGAGCGCTGAGAAGTGCGAGGCCGGGTGCGGTGATGCGGCAGAAGACCTGACGGCGATCGGTGAGGCAGCGCTCGCGCGAGACGAGTTTCTTTGTCTCGAGCCGATCGATGAGGCGGGTGATGCCGGGCGTCGACTCGATCATCCGCTCGGCGATTTCAAGCGTCGGCAGTCCGCGCTCGCCGGCGCCGCGGAGAATGCGCAGCACGTTGTACTGCTGGCTGGTGATGCCGTGCGGCTCGATGACGGTGCCGATGAAACGGCGGATGACGTCCGCGGTGCGGAGGAGCGTCACGGCCGCTTCCTCGGCTTTGGACGGGAAGGGCTTTTTCTGCTTCAGCTCCCGAATGATGGTCGGCGACACGAGCTGGAGGTTAATCGATCATTAGTTGATTAGTCAAGTATCTTCTCCTTCTGCGACAATTTCCCGCATGGATGCCTTTCCGTCTGAATTCGCGGATCTCCTGAACAAACGCGGACAGCGGCTTCTGTCCAATCCACCGCGGCTCGATGTGTTTCGAAAGAAGCGCGCCACGCCGATCGTCGTGTTCGATGACGTGATCGACGAGCGCGTCGCGAAATCGTGCATCGCGCTACTCGACCGGGCCATGTATCCGGTCATCAAGCGGATGGAGACGCCGATCCCGCGCGAGTGGATCGCGTCGATGAAGAAGAACTACACGGACAAGCTGCAGAAGACGGTCCGCGTGAAGACGGCCACGCTGAACTCGCGCAAGTCGTTCGCACTCGATGCGGCGCGCGCGATCGGGCTGTCGCAGATGATGCGCTCGGAGTCGTTCCGCGTATTCGCGGAGTCGATCGTCGGCATGCCGGTGGATCAAGGGCATTGGGGACGACAGGTGATCTGCTACGAGCAGGGCGACTACAGCGGACCGCACAACGATCACCATCCCGAGAGCGCCGAGGCGCGCAACGGCTTCGTCGATCTACACATCATGTTTTCGAACGACGCGGTCCGTTCGCAGCAACTCGTGTACGAGGAGCGCGGTTTCCTCTCCGCCAGCCACGAGGTGAGCGGCCACAGCGGCATCGCCGTTTACCGCCTCCCGTTCTGGCACTACACGACGCCGCTCCTCGGCCGCCCCGGCCGCGAAGCGGAAGCGCGTCGCTGGCTGTTGCTCGGATCATTCGATTTCGATCCGCCGCCGAAGAAGCCGATGTGGTGATCCGCAGATTTACGCAGATGGGCGCAGATGACTACGTGGTTTCTGATGCTACTGCGCGGAGGTTCGTAAATCGATCGCGCGCCGCGTCACGATCGGCGGCGTTTCGAAAGGCACCAACGATCGTCGATCCTGAGCCGGACATCGCTGCCCATGCTGCTCCTTCTTCGTAGAGCTGCGTTTTCAATGTTCGAAGCGACGGAAGCATCGCGAAAATCGGCTCTTCGAAATCGTTGATCAGTTCCGCGGCGTGGGAGAGCAGATCGTTTTCGATCATGGCGCGATAGCGTTCGATGCCGAGCGGCGGTGAGAACGTTCTCAACATTCCGAACGCACGCGCGGTGCTCACGCGCTCCTCGGGGATCAGCAACAGCAGCGGGATCCCGGCGACGCGCGGCAGCGGCGTGAGGATTTCGCCGCGTCCGGTCGCGTACGCCGTGCCGCCGGTGAGGAAGAACGGAACGTCCGAGCCGAGGGATAGCGCGATTTCGGGCGAGGGATTTCCGAGCGCGATGAGCGTCGCCGCGGCATCCGCTGACCCGCCACCCAAACCGCCGCCGGCGGGGATTTCCTTGTGCAATGCGATTGCGACCTTCGCGTCGCCCGCGGCGCGGACGACGAGGTTCGTCTCATCGACCGGGATGCTGGGATCGTCGCACGTAAACGAGAGGTGATCCGAGTCCTCGATCGTCAGCGTGTCGTGCAGCGAGATGGTCTGGAAGAGCGTCTCGAGCTCGTGAAAGCCGTCCGCGCGTTTGCCGGTGATGCGAAGCGACCAATTGATCTTTGCGTAAGCGTTGACGCGCATCGCGCGAAGGATGACACACCCGTTTCGTGCGAAGCACTTTGAAGTGCGATGGCGAACGAGCCACCGCTTTGGGAGGGTGGTGGAATCGTGACGACTCGCAGCGTGTGATGCTTGCTCCGTTCCCGCGACGCCAACCGTCCCCCGCCCTCCCAAAGCGGTGGCTCGATCGCCACCGCACTCCAAAGCTTCGCGAAATGCGCCGCTAGCTGCGCAGCATCAAATGTCGCGATGAATCAGGATGGCAGTTACAACCGAGGTGCGACGCAGCAGTGGTATCCGTTCGGGGCTTCCGGCTTCGCGACGATTGCCGTCGTCATCGCAGATTCGAGCGTTTCAATTTCGAGCTTCTGCGAACTACGAACGATCGTGATGTTCTTCGGCGGATACAACGGCGGATCGTACGTGACCGACACATCGCCAACGTTCGCGCGCGCGAGACCGCCGGCAGCGTACTCGTACGTGATCGGACCCTCGGCCGGCAGGCCGGCGATCAGCAGCGCCATTGAATACGGAGACGTCGTCCCGAAGAAACCGAAGCTGTTGGCGAAATCGGCGGCGGTGCCGTGCCACCACGTCCCTTCGAGGTCGTTGATGAACGTGACCTCGGACGCATCGGCGTACAAACGGATTGCGGTGGTGCCGAGCGGGGTGTAGGCGGTGAGGAGCATGCGATTGCTGCTATCGATCTGCAGTTGCGCACGGAACGATTGCGATCGATCGCCGTTTGTCGCGCGAATGCGGAGCAGGCTGCGTTCGCCGGTGAGTTGCGCGCGGCGTGCGGTGAGTTGCCGCGCCGCGTCGGCGGGCGACGTCGATGTCAGCGGCGCGACCGGAGTCTCGTCACCGGCCGGACGCGCCGTACGGCATGCAGCGAGAAGCGCGACCAGAAGAACGACAGCGCGCCGCATCACCGCGGGGTCTGCTGCGCCTGCTGCTGTTTTTCGAGCTCCGCGATCTTCGAGCGCAGCTTCGCTTCGTCCTTCGATTCCGGATCGAGCGTCAGCGCCGCGCGGTAGAGCGACAACGCGCGGATCGTGTCCCCGCGCTTCGCCAGGACATCGCCGAGGTGCTCGTGGACGGTAGCGTCGCGCGGGAGGATGTGGGCGGCGTCGTTCAGATATTTTTCAGCGAGCTCCAGCTTGCCCTGGCGGAAGTACGCCCAGCCGAGCGAATCGAGGTAGGCGCCGTTGCCTGGCTCCAGCGTCACGGCCTTCGTCAACATCGTCGCGGCGCGATCGAGATTGGTGCCTTGTTCGGCCCACATGTAGCCGAGGTAATTCATCGTGCCGGCGTTGTCGGGATGTTTGGCGAGAATGTCGAGAAAAGTCTTCTCGCCCTCGGCTTTGTTGCCCGAACGTTCCAGCGCCGCGCCAAGCTCGAATTGCAGTTCGACGTCGTCAGGTTTCGTGCGCAACGCGTCGCGGATGACGGCGATCGCCTGGTCGTACTGATCGGCCTGCACGTACGCCTCGGCCGCAGAAATCGTGTTGCGCACACCGAACTTCGACTGCGTCGATGCAGCGACGCGAGCGCGGTCTTTGTCGCCGGCGCGCGCCAGCATCTCGATGTAGCGCGCGTTTACGAATGGATCGGACGCGTATTTGTCGACGAGCGGTTGCAGCAGCGTCACCGCGTCGGCGTAACGTTTCTGTTTACGAAGCGCGTCAAGGGCAATGTTGATCGGCTGCGGATTCGGCTTGTCGTGAAAGACGAAAAGCGGCTTGGCGGCGTCGATGGCCTGCTGCAGGTTGCCCCGCTGCAGATCGATGAACGCGAGCTGCGTCTTCGCCAGCGTCTGCACGCCTTCGGGCGCGTCGTGGACGGCGAGCAACGTGCGGAACGTCTTCGCGGCGTCGTCGTACTTTTTGCGGCCGACCTGCGTCAGTCCGAAACTGGCAAGGACATCGGGATCGTCGGGAGTCTTTTCGAGAAGCTGGCGGTAGATGCGATCGGCTTCGTCGTAGCGTTCCAGATCGCTGAGCGACTCCGCGAGGTAGTACTGCGTGCGCGTGTCTTTCGGATCGGCCGCGAGCAGCGCTACGAAACGCGAACGCGCTTTTTCCGACATGCCGGCGCGCAGGTAGAAGTAGGCCTGTTGCCGTTGAAAGTCGAGATTGGACGGATCCTCGTTGACGAGAGGTTGGAGAACGTCGGCCGCTTTCTGCCAGTCGCCGGTGCTCTGATACACGTCGACGAGTTGCTGGATGGCGAGGCCGAAGGTCGGATCGACTTCGACGGCGCGCTCGAGATATTTGATCGCTTCGGCGCCGCGTCCAAGTTTCGTCAGCACCTGCGCGTAGGCGTAATTCAGTCCGCGCTGATCGGGCGCGCGCTCGAGCATCGACGCGATGATCTTCTCGGCCTCGGCGGGACGGCCGCTGGCGGAGTAGATCTGCGAGATGGCCATGCCGGTGGCGAGGTCGTCGGGATAAATCTTGAACGCGTTCTGCAGATGAAGGAGCGCGTCATCGACTTTCGTCTTGTCGGTGCCGGCGCGGTCGAGAAGGACGCGGCCGAGGACGCGTTCGGCGTCGTAGAAGTTCGGCTGCAACGCGACGACCTTGCGGAGCTCGGCTTCGGCGGCGTCGATCTTCGAGGCGTCGACGAGAATCAGCGCCCGCTCGTAGAGCACGACCGCGTTCTGCGGATTCTTCGCCACGATCTTGTCCATGCGGGCAAGCGCGTCGTCGAAACGGCCGTCGTCGGCGGCGAGCTTGGCAAGGATGAATTCGTAGGGATCGTCCGAAGTCTGTTGCGCTCCGGCGGAAACGCTGAACGCAAAGAGCGCCAGCAGCAGAAATACGTACTTCATCATCAGTCTCATGGTCATCACTCGGCAGAACGGAACACGGTTGGCAGACGCTGCATTCTTAGTCTTTTCAAAGGGGTGCACACACCGTAAGACGGTTTCCGTTGGAGCCCGTTTCATGCCACATTGTGTTAAAACCGACGAAAGGACTTAGGGATCGGGCGTGAGTCTGGAGCGGATCGAGATCACACCGTTCGCGGTGATCGCGGGAGAAATCCTGCAACAGCGAAGAACCGGATCGCTGACGATCGTGCGCGCGCCGCTGCGGCGGAATCTTTACTTCGCGCAAGGCGAGCTGGCGCTGATCACGTCGACGTCACCGGAGGATTCGCTGGCCGATTTCCTCGTGCGCCGCGGTGTGATCACGGCGGACCGCGCGCTGCCTCTCGCCGCTGCCGATCCGCTCGAAGCGGCCGCGAAGTTTCACGAATCCGGTCTTCTCGATATGTCCGCGCGTCAGACGCTGCTTCGCGAGTGGATGACGTCGCTGTTCATCCCGCTGTTTTCTCTCGATGAAGGCACTGCAGCGTTCACGGACGTGGAAGCGATCGAGCCTGATAAGCGCGTGTTCCTGCAGTCGATGCCGGCGGTCGTGCTCGACGGCATCCGCGCCATCACGAACGGTCTCGTCCTTCGCCGTTCCCTCGGCGATCTGAAGCGCACGATTGAACCAGACCACACCGCCGCTGTCTCGCTGGATGCGATTCCGCTGACCGATGCGGAACGCGCGATCGCTGAGGCGTTGAACGAGCCGCAGACAGTCGAGACGTTTCTGAAACAGTTCACGAGTGATTCGGTCACAGCCGCGCGTGTGGTCATCGCGATGTTGACGCTCGGTCTGTTCTCGGTCGTCACGCACGCGGCGCGCCCGATCGCAGCGATCGATGACAGCGACATGCATCGCGATCTCGAGTTGCTCGCCGCCATCGGTTCAAATGATCAGCGCTCGCTGCGCGCGGTCGCCCTTTCGCGGCAACTGCCGTCGCTCGATCATTACCAACTTCTCGAGATCCCGCGCGCCGCCACACGCGGACAGATCGTCGGCGCGGCAGATCAGAAGAAGCATCAATACAACCCGTCGACGTATCCACCGGTGCTCAAGGACGCGCTGGCCACGCTCAACAAACGGATCAATGAGGCGGCCGCGGTTCTGGGGAATCCGGTGCGGCGTTCGGCGTACGACAAGTTGCTCCATCAACGCACGGGACGAGGCGGCGGCGATGAGTTGCAACGGCGCGCGGCCCAGCGCTCGATCGCGAATCAGAATTTTCAGCGCGCGCGCGAGCTGAGCGCGACCGGCGATTACTACGGCGCGATCGTGCTCCTCAAACAGACCGTCAACTATGCTCCCGATCACGCCGAGGCCTGGCACCTCCTCGGCGCGTGTCAGGAGCGCAATCCGAAATGGCGCCGCGACGCCGCGGAGAGTTTTCAGCGCGCGTTGTCGCTCGATCCGAACTCCGTCGACGTCCTGATCTCCCTCGGCGATCTTTATCGCACCGAGGGGTTGATCTCGCGCGCCCAGAGTTGCTATGAGGACGTGTTGAAGATCGCCGCGGATCATCCCGAGGCGAAGAGCCGATTGGCGGGGATCAGGAAAAAATGAGAAAGACCGCACTCACATTCATTTCACTGCTGCTCTGTGCCGTCTGCGCATTCGCGGATCGCGCCGACAACTGGGGTCGCGATCAGACGGCAATCGAGGCGCTGCTTCAGCAGAAACGTTATGCCGATGCGCGCAAGGCTTCGATCAAATTGACAAACCACATGCTCGATCACATGGGCGTAAGTGACGAAGCCGCGCTCTTGGCGCGGACGGTCGCTTTGCGTGCGGCGGCCGAGGACGGCCTCGGCAATGTCGACGACACGAACTGGTATCGGCAGGTGGCGAAGTTGCTCGATCCGCAAGTCGTCCTGCCGACGATGACGACGCCGGTTCCCGAACCGATCGAGGTCCGGCACGTTGGCCTGCCGGAAGCTGACGCCGCCTCGGGGAAAACCGAGGCGCCGCAACGCATTCGAAAGCGAGACCCGGAGCGGCCCGGCATTGTCAATGCGCTCGGAGTGGCGATGGCTGTAATCGAGGTTGCGATCGACGTCGATGGAGTGGTGAAGCAACCGCGCGTCGTCAGCTCACCCGCTCCATCGGTGTCGTACGCGGCGCTCGAAGCGATCAAGCAGTGGCGCTTCCGGCCGGGGACGAAGGACGGAAAGCCTGTCCCGATCCTCTTTCATCTGACGATCACGATGCACTGACGAACCGCGCTACCGAACGTCTTCCGGCTTGTTGTCAGCAAGTTCGTCGCTCGGATCGTCGGGGCGCTTTGGCGAGTTTTCGCCGCTGTGCTCTTCGCGGCCGGCGCCCTCGTAGCCGAGGACTTCCGCGCCGCGGATCACTTCGATTTTCTGCATGTCGTCTTCGGTAGCGCCTTTTTCGTCGTCGCTCATGGGGTATTGCTGAGCAAGATCGGCGCCGTAAACGGCTCTACATCAGCTCGCGCATGATCTGGTCGAGCGCTTCTTTCGGCGGACGGGTCTCCGCTTCGTTGAGCGACCAGAGCGGCTTGTCAGTCATGTTCAGCAGCGTCAGGAAACTCTTCTTCTCCGGACGGAGGTAGATGAGGCCTGTGAGCATGGCGCCGTCGTCGATCGCTTTGTGCGAGCGCTGCAGGGCCTGCACGGCGTTCGAGGGGTCGTAGTCTTCTTCGAGTTTTTTCAGGAGCAGCCGCGAGCCGTCGTGCAGCGTCACTTCGCGCATCGTGCCGGGCTCGTAGTCGATCTCGATCTGTTCGTACGACTGCACGAAACCAATCTGGTGCAGCAGCTCGTCGTGTTCTTTCGAATAGGCGTAGCCCTTCGTCGAGCCGTCGTGATTGTTGAACGTGACGCAGGGGGAGATGACGTCGATGACGGCGAGGCCGTCGTGGGCGATGGCGGCTTTGAGGATGTTCACCATCTGCTTCGGATCGCCGGCGTAGCCGCGGGCGACGAAACCACAGCCGAGCTCCACCGCCAGGGCGCAGAGGTCCATCGGCGGGAGGTCGTTGATCACGCCGGTCTTCAGCTTCGAGCCTTCGTCGGCTGTGGCTGAGAACTGGCCCTTCGTCAGTCCGTACACGCCGTTGTTTTCGATGATGTAGATCATCGGGATGTTGCGGCGGACGAGGTGCATGAACTGGCCGAGGCCGATCGAGGCAGTGTCGCCGTCGCCGGAGACGCCGATGCTGACGAGGTGCTGATTGGCGAGCATCGCGCCCGTTGCGACCGCGGGCATGCGGCCGTGGACGCTGTTGAATCCGTGGGCGCGTCCGAGGAAGTAGGCGGGCGTTTTCGACGAGCAGCCGATGCCGGAGAACTTCGCGACTTTCTCCGGCTTCACGTTCATCTCGTAAAAGGCGCGGACGATCTGATTGCTGACGGCGTCGTGGCCGCAGCCGGCGCAGAGCGTCGATTTGCCGCCCTGGTAGTCGAGCGCTTTGAGGCCGATGCGGTTTTCCTTCGGCGCGGCGGCTTCGTTGGGGAGTTTGAGAACGCTTTCAGCCATGGCTTAGTCCTCTCCGATCGTCTGCGTGACTGCGTCGGCGCCGAGGCCGATTTTGATGATGCGCGTGCCGTCTTTTTCCATCTGCAGCAGCGAGTCGGTGATCGATCGCGCGTCGCAGGGGAGTCCGGTGTAGTGCAGTATTTTGCGCAGCTTGTGCTGGATATCGCCCACTTCGAGTCGAAGCAAGTCGCCCATCTGTCCGTCGCGATTCTGCTCGACGACGTAGACGCGTTCGTGTTCTTCGATGAACGCCTTCACGTCATCGGTGAAGGGAAGCGCGCGGAGGCGAAGGTAGCTGGTCTCGACGCCGTGCTCGTTGCGGAGCTGATACCGCGACTCTTCGAGCGCGACGTCAGTGGTTCCGTATGCGATGAAGCCGATGGCCGCGTTCGGACGGCGGTCGATGACGGGCTGCGGCACGAACTGCTTCGCGGTCTGGAACTTCTTCGCGAGCCGGTCGACGGTCGCTTTGTAGTCGGAGGGTTTCTCGGAGTAGCGGGCGTGGGTGTCGTGGCCGGAGCCGCGCGTAAAGTACGACGCCATCAGATGATCGGTGCCCGGCAGCGTGCGGTAGGGGATGCCATCGCCATCGACGTCGAGATAGCGTCCCCATTTGCCGCCGAGCTCTTCGAGCTGTTCCGCGTTGAGCACTTTGCCGCGGCGGTACGGTTTGGTCGGATAGACGAATGGATCGGACATCCAGTTGTTCATGCCGAGGTCGAGATCGGAGAGGACGAAGATGGGGGTCTGGAACATCTCCGCGAGATCGAGCGCCTCGCCGGCGAAGTCGAAGCACTCGGCGACCGAGCACGGAATCAGCGCGATATGTTGCGTGTCACCGTGGGAAAGATAATGCACTTGAAAGATGTCGCCCTGCGCGGTGCGCGTGGGCAAACCGGTGGAAGGACCGACGCGCTGGATGTCCCAGATCACGCCCGGCAGTTCCGCGAAGTAGCCGAGTCCTGCGAATTCGGCCATCAATGAGATGCCGGGACCTGAGGTGGACGTGAGCGATCGAGCGCCCGCCCATCCCGCGCCCAACACCATCCCCATCGCCGCCAGTTCATCCTCGGCCTGAACAATCGCGAACGTCGCTTTGCCGTCCGGACCGATCCGGTGCTCTTTCATGTATTCGATCAGCGACTCGCAGAGCGACGACGACGGCGTGATCGGATACCAGGTGACGACGGTGACGCCGGCGAACATGGCGCCGATGGCCGCGGCGGCGTTGCCGTCAATGATGATCTTGCCGGCCGTCGCGTTCATCCGCTCGATGCGCCAGCGATGCTGTGCGGGCAGGTTCTCGCGCGCGTAGCCGATGCCTTTGTCGATCGCGGCGACGTTGGGCTCGATTGCTTTTTGTTTGCCTTTGAACTGCTTGGTGATGGCGGTGACGATCTCGTCGCGCTCGATGCCCAGGCGCTCGGCCACGATGCCGACGTAGATCATGTTCGTGAGCAGCTTGCGGAGACGCGAGTCCTGCGACAGCTCGCCCGCCAGCTTCGCGAAGGGGACTTCGAAGAAGGTCACGTCATCGCGCATCCCTTTGCAGTTCAGCGGGGCGTCGTAGATGCAGACGGAGCCCGGCTGCAGGGCCATGACGTCTTCGCGCGCCGTCGCGACATTCATGCAGATCATGATGTCGACTTCTTTTTTGCGAGCGATCCAGCCGTCTTTGTTCGCGCGGATGGTGAACCAAGTCGGCAGGCCGGCGATATTCGAGGGGAACATGTTCTTGCCGCTGACCGGCACGCCCATCTGGAAGATCGAGCGCATCAGGACGCTGTTGGAGGACTGGGAACCGGAGCCGTTGACGGTGGCCACGTGGATCGTGCAGTCGTTGACGGTCGAGGCGCCGCTGGTCACAGGCTCATCGAGAACCGCCGTCGCGGTCATGCTATCGGACACGTCTTTCTCCTTTGGATTGAGACTCGGGCGGGATCATTTTGGAGGAGGCGGATTGTACACCGGGGAGTGGGGGGTGGGGTGTGGGGAGTGGGAGTTGAAATCAACGACGTTCATCGTCTTCCACACCCCGTCATAAGATGCGCCGCTCATGCTCCGAACGATCTGGGCAATCATCGTGGCCATCGTTGTGACGATTCCGTGCGCGACGACCGTGCTGTTCATCGCCATGCTGTCGTCCGCGTCGCCCTTGATTGATCCGGTGATCCGATTCTGGGCGCGAGTCGTGTTGTGGGGCGCGGGGATCGAGATTCGTGGCGAGAGGATGGAGACGATCGATCGCGCGAAGCGCTACATCCTGATCGCGAATCACCATTCGTATTTCGACATCCCGTGCATTTTCGCGGCGATCCCGCAGCCGATCCGGTTCATGGCCAA
Source organism: Thermoanaerobaculia bacterium (assembly GCA_035996815.1). Classification (GTDB taxonomy): domain Bacteria; phylum Acidobacteriota; class Thermoanaerobaculia; order Gp7-AA8; family Gp7-AA8; genus JADGNZ01. The sequence continues at coordinate 43,439 of DASYJF010000085.1, forward strand.
GAAGAGCCTCTTCAGCATCCCAATCTTCGGCTGGGCGCTAGCCCGCGCCGGCTTCATCCCGATCGACCGCAAGAACCGGCGCACGGCGGTGAAGTCATTCGACCTTGCGGTGGATCGCATTCGCAAAGGCAACACGATCGTGATCTTCCCCGAGGAAGGCCGATCGCGCGAGGTGGCCATGCGCCCGTTTCAGCGCGGCGCGTTTCTGCTCGCAATCCGATCGGAGCTGCCCATCCTGCCGCTGGCCATCGACGGGACTTACGAAGTCCTGCGCGTCGGCGCGAAACGGATCACGCCAGGCGTAGTGACGATCCGCGTCGGGACGCCGATCGAGACTGCCGGAGTGAGCGTCCGCGCGAAGGACACGCTGCTCATGGAGTCGCGCGGGCAGATTGAGGGGATGTTGCCTTCACCGCCGGCTACTTGAACCTTGGCGTCGGCGGCGGCGGGGGCGCAGCGACGTTCGGCTTACTCTTTGGAGGAGCCGGAGTCACACTCCTCCGGCCATCACCCCAACGGTTATCGCGATCGGCGTTCGAAGAATCGTTAGTTTTGTTCGATGCCATTGTGGGTTTCCTCCACGAAGGGTGATTCGCCGATCGGCGTGATCCGCTTATCGGCTGCAGCGTCGGTGATAACTGCCATGGAGAGTATTGTACTTCCCACCAAGAACAGCGACTGATATTGGAGGCTTCGATAACGCATCAACCGCTGGTCGAGCAGAGCCGGCTCCAGAAGAATGACGTCACGTTCCGCGGCCGCGACGGACACATCCGCTGGGCCGATATAGCCTGCATAGACATCCCCGTTGTTCAAGCCTACGGTGACCCAGTGGTTTTTCACCGAAGACTTGATGAAGTGATCCCAGGCACTTGAGTAGGCGGAGGTCGCAGACATCCGAGCGATCAGTCGCGTTCCGACGCCAGCGAGGAAACCACAAAATGTCGCGCCGCAGACGTGGCCGAGGAATGCGGCTGCAAACGCGCCGAACTGGTTGGGAGCTAACTGTTCGAGCGCTTTGGCTGAGATGTATTGCGGCACCGGCGCTCCGATATGGGTCGCGACTAGCGCGTAGCCGGCGAGGCCGAAGAGACTGAATGCGAGCAGGCGCAGCGTTCGGGACCATTTGTCCTCGCGCCAGTTCGAGCCGACAAAGAACGAGTAGAGTTTTTCGCCAGGTAATCCAGGCAGCACGGCGAACGCGGCGATCAGAATGCCCATCAACGTCCCTGGCATCTCCATCGCCACATTTTCTGACGAGATGTTCGATCGGCGTCCAGACTCTACGTCTCGTTGAAAATAACGGCGAGAATCGGAATCAACGCTGTGGTTTGTCTACAGGTTGTAGGTTGCCATCGCGCTGACGACAGCTTGCCGATCCCCGTCCGTTAACGTCCGCACTTCAATCGTGAGTCGGTCGTCGACTATCCGTCCGGCGATGGGCGGGTTGTATTGCAGCAAGCGGATGGCGATGCGGCTGGCGTCCCCCGGCACTTCGATCGCGATCGATGGAATCGTTTCCGTTGGCGTCGTTCCGCCGCCGAGGGCGCAGGCGCTTTCGATGACGCGGCAGGAAGTTCCGGCGATCATCTCCGCCGCGCGGCTGCGCAGCTCGTCGAGCGGCGTGGCCAGCATGCGGTAGATCGGAATCTCGATCTCGTGGCGGCCGGTGGCGAAGGCGCGCAGCGTCTCGGCGATGATCGCGTACGACTCCTTGCCGGCGCGCAGCGCGCGCATCAGGGGATGCTTGCGGCAGCGGTTGATGATCTCCTCGCTGCCGAGAATGAGTCCGCCTTGCGTCGCGCCGATCAGTTTGTCGGTCGAGCAGGTGATGGCGTCGACGCCGAGTGCGATCAGCTCGCGGATCGTTGGCGCCGAGGTGAAACCGTAAGGCGCGAGGTCGATGACGCGTCCGCTCCCTTCGTCGTACAGCAGCGGGATTCCGCGCTTTTTGCTGATCGCGACCAGCTCCTCAATCGACGGCGACTCAGTGAAGCCGACGATCTCGAAGTTGGAGCGATGGACGCGCAGCATCGCCGCCGAGGCGTCGAAGATGGCGGTTTCGTAGTCGGCGGCGCGGGTGCGGTTTGTCGTGCCGACTTCGCGGAGACGCGCGCCGCCTTGCTGGATGACGTCGGGGACGCGGAAGGAGCCGCCGATCTCGACCAGCTCGCCGCGCGAGACGATGACTTCGCGGCCACCTGCGACAGCCGCCAGGAGCAGCAGCGTGCCGGCGGCGTTGTTGTTGGTCAGGATCGCGGCTTCGCAGCCAAAGAGTGTCCGGCAAAGTTGCGTCAGATGGTCATCGCGGCGTCCGCGCCTGCCGTCCGCGAGGTCGTATTCGAGATTCGAGTAGCCGCTGGTAATCGCCGCCGCACGCGACCAGACCGCGTCGTCGATCGGCGAGCGGCCGAGGTTCGTGTGGATGATGATGCCGGTACCGTTGATGACGCGTCGAAGCGTCGATGCGGTGGCGGCGGCGAGCGCGTTGAGAACTTCATCGCGCGCGACGTCCGCATCGAAGCGTCGCCGCTCGCTGCGCAGCGTATCGAGATACGCGACCACCGCATCCTTCACAGCGTCGCGTCCGAATTCGCGAATCGATATTGCGAACGTATCGCCGGACAGGAGCCGCTCCACCGACGGGATGCTCCGAAGCGCGGAATCTCCCGAGGATGGCCTCGATTTAGGCATGGGCGCGTATTGTAGTGGGGGGTGGGGAGTAGGGAGTGGGGGGTCGGAGAACATGCCGCGCGGTATTTCGTGCTCCGACACCCCACTCCCCACACCCCACGCCCAAAAACACCGTGATCAAACAGGACGACGAGCTGGACAAGCTCGAAGAAGACATCCGCAAGCTGAAGAACAAGTATGACCAGTTCTTCAGCGGCATCCAGAAGTTTCCGCCGATGCACGAGCGGCGCGTGCTCGAGGTCTACATCCACGAGCTGGGCAAACAGAAGATGCGAGACAACACGCGCCGCTTCCGCTACTCGCAGCTCCTCACGCGCTACAACCAGCATCGCGAGATGTGGGGGCGGAAGATGCGGGAGCGGGAGGAAGGTCCTCTCGATTTCCGGCGCCGGTCGGCGGCGTTGAATGAGCCGATGGAGCCGATCGCGCCGCCGCCACCTCCGCCGCGCGTAACGTCGCCGAAGCTCGATCCGTATGTAAAGGTGGCGCCGGGAACGAACGGCGAAGAGATCCAGCGGCTGTACGGCGATATCGAAAAGGAACACCTGAAGCTGGGCAGGCTCCCGAACATCACCATCGAACAGTTGAAATCAATGGTTCAGAAACAGAGCGATCTCGTGCGCGAGAAATATCATGTGGACGTCGTCGCCTTCCGTGTGGACGTCGTCGACGGCAAAGTGAAGTTGAAAGCGAAACCGATCCAGGAATGATGATGAAACGTCTCCTACTCATTGCCGCAACCGTGGCGCTGGCTGCCTGCGCCTCCATGCCTCACCACCACGATCAGAACCCATACGCGAATCCGTTCTACGGCCGCTACCTGAACACCGGCTCGCAGCTCGACGCGCAGATCACCGCCACGGTGAATGCGCTGCAAGCGAATCCGCGCTCCGCCAGCCTGCACAATCAGCTCGGCCAGATGCTGCTGCAGAAGGGCTTTCCGAAGGATGCGGAGGTGGAGTTCGAGCGCGCCGTCAACGCCGACTCCCACTTCTACCCGGCCTGGTACAACCTCGGCCTGGTGCGCATGTCGCGCGGCGACTGGAGCGGCTCGCACTTCGCGTTTGCGCGCACGGTGCACTACAAGCCGGGCCATTCGGCGGCGCTGTTCCAGCTCGGGCTGATGGAAGAGAAGCGCAGCCATCAGGGCGCGGCCATCGACTATTACGCGAAAGCGTTCGCGATCAATCATTCTCTGCTGGACGTTCGCGTGAATCCGCGCATCCTCGACAGCAAGTTGGTCGACCTGGCGCTGCTGAAGGCGTATCCGAAGGCGCACGCGCGCGAAAGCATGTCGTTCCAGGCGACGCCGCCCGGCTACGTGCAGCAGGGACTCGAAGCGGCATCGACGCAACCGGCGGCGAAGGACATCGTCACACCCGCGCCGCCGTTGACGGATCCGTCGATGCAGGCGCCACCGCCGACGCCGGGCGCTCCGGTGCAGCCGGCGCCGCAGCCGGCCAAGCCGCCGGTTTAGTGGATTAGTAGATTAGTGGATCAGTAGATTAGGACTGAGAAAGAATCAGGATTGCTGCGTCCTGATCTACTAATCCACTAATCACTAATCTACTCATCCCGCATACTTCCCGCCATGACGCTCCCGCAAGGCGCGCGCCTTGGGCCGTACGAGATCGAAGAGCTGATCGGACGCGGCGGAATGGGCGAGGTGTATCGCGCCTCGGACACGCGACTCGGCCGCGACGTCGCCATCAAGGTTCTCTCGTCGCATCTCGCCGATGATCCCGCCTCGCTGGGACGTTTTCGGAGAGAAGCGCGCGCGGTCGCGGCGCTTTCGCATCCGAACATCGTGGCGGTCTTCGACGTCGGCTCCGAAGGCGACACGCAGTTCGTCGTCACCGAGTTGCTCGAAGGTGAAACGCTTCGCGCGAAGATTTCGGCCGCGCCGCTGCCGCCCGACGAGGCGCTGCGCATTGCCACCGCGATCGCCGACGGCCTCGCCGCGGCGCACGCGAAGGGAATCATCCATCGCGATCTGAAACCGGAGAACGTCTTCCTCACCTCGGCTGGCGGCGTGAAGATCCTCGACTTCGGATTGGCGAGCATGCAGCAGTCGGCAAACGCGGCTGACTCGATCGTGCAAACGGTGGCGCTGACCGAACCGGGACTGCTGATGGGAACGATCGGCTACACGTCGCCCGAGCAGCTTGCCGCGAAGCCGCTCACGTCCGCCACCGACGTCTTCTCCTTCGGCTGCGTCCTCTTCGAGATGTTGCAGGGACAGATGCCGTTCAAACGCGACAGCAATATGGAGGTGATCGCGTCGATCCTGCGCGACGAGGCGATCACGCGCGATGCGGCGAAGCCGTTGCCGCCACGCATGCGGAACATCGTCGAACGCTGCCTGGAAAAGAATCCGGTGCTTCGATTTCAGAACGGAGGCGAAGTCGCGGATGCACTTCGCGGGCTGCTCGTCGACGGATCTTCTCCCGACCCTACCTTCTTGAGGTGGCGGTGGAAACGGAAGTTCCTTGGATGGCTGATCATCGCGATGTCATTGGTAGTCGTGGTCCTGGCCCTTGTCAGAAGCCGTTATGAGGTGATCGACAACGGCTATGACCTTCGCGCATCGGACATCAGCGGCGACAGCGAGACCCGTCGCCTGACCGCGCTGGCACTCCACGCGGACGGTGCCGGCAATCGTTCCGAGGCAATTCAATTGCTGACAGAAGCCGTACGGCGCGACAACGATCCACCGCTGCCTGCGGCGTTTCTGGCGTCGTTCTCGTACTACAGCGGCGACCGCAAGGGCGGCGCGCGATGGGCGGCGGAAACGCGACGGCGCATTCCGAACGCGAAGTCGCCATACGAAGCTCTCCTCTGCCGCTATCTGCAGCCGGTAAACGGGGCATCGACGGAGGTGGCGCTCGCATCGTCGCTGTTGGAGCTTCGGCCGCGCGCGTGGCGATTGCGCCTGGCTCTCGCTCACCTCCATCTCAGCCGCCGCGAATCAAAAGCCGCACTCGCGCAATTGACGCAGATCGACGTCAGCGCACCCGATGACCGGCGTCTCAGCAATGTATTGGCCGACCGCGCCTCGCTCGGCGACATCGCCGGCGCAACGCGCGATCTCTCCCGCAGCAAGCTCACCAAACTGCCCACGCTGCTCGCGTTCACGCAGGCCAGAATCGCATGGAGCGGCGGACACGCGGCCGAAGCGGCGCGCCTCTTCGACTCTGCCGCGGAAAGCGCGACGATCGCGAACTTCGGTCCGGTCGCAGTCGATGCGCGCATGCTCGCGGGCGTAGCGCGCATCGCCATGAATGACCTCGATCAGGCGCAGACCACGCTCGATGTCGCCGCCGCCGCTGCGCACGATGCCGGGCTGACCCAGAGCGAGTTGGAGTCGTACGCATTCGGCGCGTACGTCGCCGGCCGCCGAGGCGACGCCGAAGGACTGGTCCGGCGTTTTCGCATCGCCGCCGCCCTCGCCGAGCCCGGCTCCAACGACTACGCCATCCTCCACATGTTCGCCGCCCGCGAGCGCATCACGGCGACCTTCGGTACGTCCGCGGTCTCGCCCGACATCGAGATCACGCAACCGGTATTGACGCTGATCAAAGCGCGCGACGCGTGGTCGCACAAGGACTTCGTCAACGCCTCGCACCTCCTGCAGGAGTCCCGCTCCGAAGGAATCGACACGACCTGGTTCACCGAGGAAGCCGCGCTCCTCGCCTACGACCTCGGCGAACCGCCGCGCTCCTTCCGCCCCGACCCGCCGTACCCAAACCGCCTGCGTTTCATCGCGATTTGGGAGTTGACACGGCCTCGCCGGTCGAGGTGATGCGATGTCAGAACTCGAGTGTGAATTCGTTTCGCGGCCCGGCGTAATTCAACGTCGCGAGTCGCAGGATGTCCCGCCCGATGAGACATTGGTACGCCGCTCCACCCATCGGCGCTTCGATCGCAAAAACGTTTTCCACGACGAAGTCTTCTGAGAAGTACACGTTGATGTGGTAGCGATTACAAATCAGCGCCTCGGTCGTTGAGGGCGTCACGATCGCCGCGACGCCGACCGGCTTGATGCCGAGCCGGGATATGACGTCAGGATTCAGGACAGTCGAATGAGCCCCCGTGTCGATCAACGCACTGACGAGATGTGGCGACGCAACGCGAGCGCCCAAGCCCGTGAATGCGTTGATCAGTTCGCGAGACGGTCCGACTGAGATTTGAAGTCCGGCACCGGCAGCGACCAAGTCGGCAACACTGCTCGTAAACGTCGGCAATTACATCCCCAGGTTGAAGGATGTGAAGTTCAGGGGAACGTCAGCCTGCACAATGTGCTTTACGAGGAATGGCTCATTGCCAAAGCGACGGTAGCCTTCTCGAATCGCCTCCAGTTCGGTGCTGAAGGTGTCAATGAGCTCCCTGCCTTTTACGAGTGCGTACTTGCCGGCCGCGCGATCAAGAAGAGTCATCCTGAGCCGTTCGAATTCGTCGAGCTCGGTCTGCAGCGTGATGGTCGCGGTGGTCATTTGCGGTGTGGTTATATGTCTCCATGATAACAGTTCATCGCCAGCTGAATCGACACGCCATCGTCAGCAGTCCGCATCACTTCCGTGACGTTGGCGAACTGCGGCTTGGTATCCTGCGCGGATGAAAGCAATCCGAATCGCCGCCGCTCTTCTCCTCGCCGCTACTACGACCTTCGCCGCCGATGTCGTCAGGCGCGGCGCAGCCGTCTCGTCATCGAAACCGGTCGCGTTGACGGCCGTTCTCGCGTCGCCGCGCGAGTACACGAAGGATCCGGTCGTCGTCGAAGGCGTGATCGAGAAATCGTGTACGGCGCAGGGATGCTGGATGGAGCTCGCGCCCGCCGAGGGCAAGAAGAGCGTCCGCGTGACGTTCCAGGACGAGAAGTTCTTCATCCCTCTCACCGCCAAAGGAATGGCAGCGCGCGCCGAGGGCGTGACGAAGATCCACACGCTCTCGAAAGCCGAAGCCGATCACCTGTCCGGCGAAGGCGCCACGCTGACGCGCAACGAAGACGGGACGGCGGATGAGGTGTCGTTTATCGCGACGGGTGTGGAACTGACGAAGAAGTAGCGATGTCTTCTGTCATTTGCCTTCGAGCGCATCGAGGATTTCGTCCGGCAACGGATCATCAAAGTTGTCCGGGATTACGAACTCTCCCTCCGCAAGTCCGAATGGTCATCGTTCGCGGTTCGGTTCGTAATTTACAAGGCGTTCCTCGTGCGCTCGCTCTCGCTTCTCCAGGAAATCGCATAGCGCGTTGATGTCACTTCCAAAACGCGACGCAAGTTCTCGCCGGACAGCGCGGGTTTGGGCGACTACGGGATCGTCTCCGTCATCAGCACCTCGCGCAAGATCGGCCGCGTACGCGCTGCAGGCGTGAATCGCTTCGTGCGAGAGACGAGGGTAGCTCGTCAGAACTTCCTGTTCCGAAACACCTGCGGCGAGGTTGTCGAGCACGACTGAAACAGGGATGCGGGTTCCGGTGACGCACGCCTGACCATGACAAATGTTCGGATCGACGGTCACGAAGTCCTGCCAGTCGGCGCTCATCGTCCGTCGATTCTACGACGGGTCGTGACTATGATGTCGCCCGCATGTCCGACGAGTCGCAACAACCCGAGGTCTCCGAGTCTGAACTGATCCGCGTCCGGCGCGAGAAGCTCGAGCGTATTGCGGCGCTGGGGTTTGATGCGTATCCGACGACGGCAGATGTCGATACGACCATCGCTGAGGTTGTGGCGGCGTACGGCGACAAGTCGGGCGAGGAGCTGGAGGCGGCGAAGGCGCGCGTCAAGATCGCGGGTAGGGTCATGGGGATTCGCGCGTTTGGCAAGGCGGCGTTCCTCGTACTGTCCGAGAAGACGGCGCGGATTCAGGTGTACTGCCGGATGGACTCGCTGCCGGAGCGGGAGTGGGCGCTGTATCAGAACCTTGATGCCGGCGACTGGGTCGAGGTGTCGGGGACGGTCTTCCGCACCAAGACCAACGAGCTTTCGGTGAAGGCTTCGCACCTCGGATTTCTGGTCAAGGCGCTGCGGCCGCTGCCGAGCAAGTGGCATGGGCTGACGGACGTCGAGCAGCGGTACCGGCAGCGGTATGTCGATCTCATCGTCAACGATAGCGTCAAGGCGACATTTGAGACGCGCGCCAAGATCGTCCGCTACATTCGCAACTATTTCGACAGCCATGGGTTCATCGAAGTGGAGACGCCGATGATGCAGCCGATCGCGAGCGGTGCGGCGGCGCGGCCGTTTCGCACGCATCACAACGCGCTCGATATCGATCTCTTCATGCGCATCGCGCCGGAGCTCTATCTCAAGCGGCTCATCGTAGGCGGGCTGTCGCGCGTGTACGAGATCAATCGCAACTTTCGTAACGAGGGGATTTCCACGCAGCACAATCCCGAGTTCACGATGCTGGAGTTTTACGAGGCGTACGCCGACTACAACGATCTCATCGTGCGCACCGAGGAGTTGTTCAGCGGGCTGGCGCATGAGGTTCGGGGAACGGACGGCGTCCAGTTCCGCGGCAACGAGATCCGTTTCGCGCGGCCGTTCAAGCGCTTCACGATGAAGCAGGCCATTGCGGAGTTTGGCGGGATCGACATCCGCGAGCTTGATGACCGCGGCAAACTCGAGAGTCTCGTCATCGCGCGGTCGAAGGCGTTCCATCCGAAGGCGGACGGAACTCATGGACCATCCGACACGCCGCATCAGAAGATCGCATCGATGAACAGCGGCAAACTGCTCGCGGAGTTGTTCGAAGCCGTGGCCGAGCACGCGCTGATCAATCCGACCTTCATCACCGATTTTCCAACCGAGGTTTCGCCGCTCTCGAAGCAGCGACGCGATGATCCCGATTACGTCGAGCGCTTTGAGCTGTACGTGGGCGGGATGGAAGTGGCCAACGCTTTCTCCGAGCTCAACGACGCGGATGAGCAGGACCGGCGCTTCCGCCAGCAACTCGGCGAGCGTGAGCGCGGCGACGACGAAGCGATGCAGATGGATGAGGATTACGTCCGCGCGCTCGAATACGGCATGCCGCCGACGGCCGGCGAAGGCATCGGCATCGACCGGCTGACGATGATCCTTACGGACTCGCCGTCGATCCGCGACGTGATTTTGTTTCCGCTGATGCGACCAATACGGGAGTAGGGGGTTGGGAGTGGGGAGTGGGAGAAACGCCTCGGCCTTTCCGACACCCAAACACCGACACCCGACACCCACTTCCATGATCGAAACTAGGATCGCTCGCCGCTATCTCTGGTCCGCTCGCAAGCGGAGGCACACGGCGTTTTTGTCGTCGATCTCCATGCTCGGTCTCGCCGTCGGCGTGGCGACGCTATTGATCTCGCTCGCGCTCATGGCCGGATTGCAGGGGCAGATCAAGCGGCGGCTGATCGCATCGAGTCCGCAACTGCTGATCGAGCCGGCAGGCTCGCCGACGATCGCCGACGCCGATGCCATCGCTGCGGCCGGCCGGCGCCTCGGCATGAACTCCGTTCAGCCGCTCGTCAGCGGCATCGGATGGGGTGCGAACGACCGGCTGCGGCGTGGACGTCCGATGCGACTGCGCTCCGCGGCCGGTCAACTCAGATCGGACACCGACATCACCGTGACGCGCGACTTTGCTGCCGCTCTCTCGCTCGACAAAGGCGACATGATCACCGTCGTCGCGCCGCGCACGCGTCTCACGCCGTTCGGTCCGATGCCGGTCTGGCGCAAGTATCGAATCGCCAGCATTTATCCCGTCACGAACGAGGAACAGCCGCCGGACGGCTATCTGAATCTCCGCGAAACGGAAAGCCTCTTCGGCACCGGCGGCAGGCCGACGTCGATCGAAATGTACGGTCAGGAAGATCGCGCCGAGGAGATTCAGGGGCAACTCGCGAAGCAGTTTCCGGGCGTGCAGGTCAAGACGTGGAAGGAGATCAACCGGCCGCTGTTTCTGGCGCTGCGGCTGGAGAAGATCGTGATGTTCGTGACGATCTCGCTGATCATTTTCGTGGCCGCGCTGAATCTGATCTCCTCGCTCTCGATGCTCATCCTCGAAAAGCGCCCCTCGGTCGGCGTACTCCGCACGCTCGGAGCAACGGAGCGCACGATCCTCGTGATCTTCCTCGAAGTCGGCCTGCTCATCGGCCTCTCCGGCACGCTCCTCGGCAACATCTTCGGCCTCAGCGTGTCGTGGGCGGTCAATCACTACCACCTCGTGCCGCTGCCGTCGGGCATTTATCCACTCGCATACCTGCCGTTGACGATCGACCCGAGCGATGTCCTCGGCGTGAACATCGTGGCGATCATTCTCTCGGTGATCGCGACCTGGTATCCGGCGCGGATGGCCTCGCAGCTCGATCCGATTGCGGCAATCCGCGAGGAAGCATGAAAAAACGAGGAGGCGCATTGACTGCGCCTCCTCGCTCTCCAAAGAGGTTACGGATTGAGCTGCGGCTGTGGCGGCGGCGGAACCGGCTGCGGGCTCAGATGCGCGTTCACGAGCGCGGTCACCCAGTGCGTTCCGATGGCGCTGCCGAGACCGGAGGCGGCATCCCATCCCGGTCCGGCTTTGTAGATGCCGAGCAGGCCGGAGTAGTCGTTGCTGGAAGCCGTCACATCGCGGCACGTGCCGGGCGTCGCGTAAAGCTTCGGCTGAATGAAACCGACTTTCCGCGGCGCCGCGGCCTCGTTGAGAAGCGCGGTGAGGCCCGCGAAAAGCGGTGCCACGGCGCTCGTTCCGCCGATGACCTGGCGTTGACCGCCGACGACGATGTTGTAGCCGGTGATCGGATCGGCGTTGCCGCTGACGTCCGGCGAACCGCGTCCGATGAATTGGGTCGGGGACTTCGGCACCGTGACGCCGGCCTGATATGCCGGTTTCGGGAAGAAGTTGCTGACACCGCCGCCGCCGGCACCGGGTCCAGTCGGTCCATCGTTCCAGACGGTCTCGCTGGAGATCGTGGTCGGATTCGTGGCGAGGAGCCGCGTGCCGCCGCAGGCGAGCACGCTCGGCGCGGCGGAGGGAAAGTCGACATGCGCGCCGGTCTTGACGCCGTCAGATGAGCCGTTGTCTCCGGTCGCGGCGAGAACGGTCACGCCGAGGGCTGCGGCAGCCTGAAATGCCTCCTCGTATTGCTGCCTCGCCGCGGCAGTGAAATTCTCTTCGGCGCTGCCCCAACTGATCGAGATGACCGAGGGTTTGCGAATCGGGTCGTGGATGGCGGTGTTGATCACGTTCAGGAAGCCGGCGCTTGTATTGCGGCCGAAATAGACGGCGATCTTCGCGCGCGGAGCGATCGAGCCGGCTACTTCGATGTCGAGTGCGACCTCGCCGTCCGCGTCGGTGTCGTGGCCCGGATTGTTCGTGATGCCGTCGACGCTGACCGAAACCACCGACGGCGTCGCCATGCCGAGGCCCTGGAAGTAGGCATTGAGATCGGACATGCGGTAGCCGCCGCCGAGCTCGATGATGGCGATGGTTTGTCCGGTGCCGTGCAGGTTCGATGGGAACTGATAGAGCTTCCCGACCGCCGGCGCGTTGAACGCGTGCGGCGCCACCGCGGCCGGTTGCGCTGCGGCCTTCACCGAGAGCTGCGGCTCGGCGACCGCTTCGATTTTGAGCTTGCGGAGGTGCGGATCGGCGGCCGGACGATCATCGAGGCCGAAGACCGCGGTGACGACGCCCACGAGATCGTCGGGGATGTAGACCTCTCCCTCGCGGCCGCGGAAGCGCGTGTTTTCTTCCGTGGTGTACATCTTCAGATCGACGCCGAAAGCCTTCTGCATGTCGCCCGTTCGTCCGCCGAGGACCATCGTGCGCGCCGCCAGGTTGATGCTGTAGACGCTGAGGTGATGCGCGGCAGCAAACGCTTCGACCTTCGCGACGTCGTCCTCTTCGGCGCCGTGGCGCGCGGTGTACTCCTCGCGCGACATCTGCTCTCCTGCGGCATGTGCGGCCAGGTTGACGTCTTGTTTCGGCCGTAGGACTACAGTGACAATCATGGGATGCTCGGGATCGACGTCGCCGACGACACGAGAATCGGTTGCAGGACCCTTCTCACTTCCAGGCAATGCCTTCATTCGTTCCTCCTATTACTACTGATGTAGATGGATATGAGACTGCCACCGTTACAACTTTCCGGCCGGCGTAGGTGAAAATTTACAATTCGCGATGAAACTCTCGAGCTCAGTCATGAAGCGCATTGCATCGGCATTGGCCGTTTTCGCGTTCGCCGCGTCGTGCGGCACGATCGTGCATCACGATCTGACGCTGACGTTCGACGACAGCGGCGAGCGCGTCACGGTCGCGGCGGCGACGTCGATTCCCACGACGAAGGACTCGAAGGACCGCGCGCGCGACGACCATCTTCGCGAGGACATCCTCGCCGGACGCGATGAGTGGAGCCTGCGCTTCGCGAATGCGAATCCGGAGTCGTACCGCGTCGTGCTCGACCGCGCGAAAGGTGAGCTGATTCGGGCGGAGCGGAGCGCGCGCATCGACACGGCCGACCTGCAGAAGATCTTTTTCGATGTCTCCGTCTCGGCGGTCGTGACGCGCGGCGATGGCTGGGCGGAGCTCGCGATCTATCCCGGCACGTCGACGCGCGCCACACGTCCACAGCGCGACAATGCGGAGAAGAAACTGCGCGCGTATTCAGAGCGCGCCGTTCGCTACTTCGCCGCGGTGCGAACGATGTACGACTACATGAACGAGAATCCGCCGCGCGCAAAGGAGATTTTCGCGGCGCTCTTCCGCGACGAAGACGATGTGCAGCAGCCGCTGCTCAGCTCCGAGGAGCGTGATCTCGTGATCGTGCTGCGGACCGCGCTGAATGGGTTGACCGGGGACGACAACACCGAGCAGCTCGAAGCGGAGGCCGACCTTGTCTACAACCCGCTGCCGGCGCGCATCGTCGTTCACGTTCCCGGCGAGCCGCTCATCGTCGAGGGATTCGCGGTGGGCAAGGATCACGATCTCGTTGCCGAGCCGCCGTCGTTGCTCGAAGCCGTCGCGTCGCTGGAAGGACGCTGGGTCACTCCCGATCCGCTGGCGTTCGCGACGCGGCCTGACGCAGGAAACGATCCCGCGAGCGAAGCCGCGATCATCGCCTCGATGCCGCGCCGCACATCCGCCGTCGTCGGTGTGATCGAAGTCGGCGATGCCATCGTGCAGAAGCTGCGACCCGCGCCGCGCTATCGCGTACGGTGGATCGTGAAAAGACAAGGATGAAGGGTGACCTGTCATCCTGTGAGCCGCCGGCGAAGGGGCGGGTCGACGGTCGAAGGACCGCAACCTGCCAAGCCCCGCTTGGGCGGCAGCTGTTTCATTTGGCGAAGCGCCTTCTGAAAGTGCCGAAGCCCCCCTCTGATGTTTGATGCGCAGATTGATCTGCGGAAGCGCCCTCTAAAAGTGCCGAAACGGCTTCTGAAGATCTCGCGCAGACCCTTCATGTGCCGAAACACGCTCTAAAAGTACCGAAATGGCCTTTGAAGGTCTGACGATCAGACCTTCATGTGGCGAAACGCCTTCTAAAAGTGTCGAAACAGCTTTTAAAGGTCTGACGATCAGACCTTCATCTGGTGAAACGCCTTCTGAAAGGGCCGGAGCGGCTTTTTAAGGTCTGACGATCAGACCTTAAGGTCTGACAGTCAGAGCTTCGAGTGTCAAAATACCTTCTGAAGATCTGAAAAACAGACCTTAATATCTGGCGATCAGACCTTCGAGCCTCAAAATGCCTTCTGAAGGTCCGAAAGTCAGACCTTAAGGTCTGATCGTTTGATTTTCATCTGCGAAGAGGCTTCGGAAGATCTGACGCGCGCAGGTTCATCCGTGATTTGCCCTTCCGAGAGTGCCGTGATCGCGCGTGGGAGGCTCGACGGTGCGATCGGACCCTTCACTCGTTTCTTTCACACGTCTTTCATCATCACGACCGCTGCTTCGCCGTCCGGGTAATAGCCGTTGCGGATGTACTCAGCTTCGAAGCCGAGAAAGGTGTAGAACTTCTGGGCCTCGTCGTTGGAGCTCCGCACTTCCAGCCAGATCGACGTAACCGCGTGTTCCGCCGCGAATCCGAGGCAGCGTTGCATCATCGCGAGTGCGATGCCGTGGCGGCGAAGACTGGCGTCGACGGCGATTTTGTTGATGTGCATCTCGTCCGCGAACCATGTCGCGAAGAGGTAGCCGACCACCGCGCCATCGCGCCGCGCCACGAGGTTGTAGCGGCCATCGTTCGTGATCTCGCTCTCGAAAAACTCCCGCCGCCACGGCGACGGGAAGCAGCGCACTTCGAGCGCGTGGACTTCGCGAAGGTCGGCGCTCACCGCCCGCTCGATGGTCATCCCCTCGATGTTCATTTCTGCTGGAGTTTGACCTCGGCTTCCGCAAGCCGGACGTAGATCGGGGTGATGTCGCGATACCGCTCCCCATCGCCGCGCTGTTCGATTTCGCGTGCGCGGCGGGCGCAGGCGACGGCGACGTTGTCGCGCTGCATCACGTCAGCGACGCGGATGACGTGATCGAGCGCATCCACCTCGTCACGCTTTGCCAGATGCGGCGCGATGACTTCGCGAGCGTTCTCGAACACGGAAACGTAAAACTCGCCGCGTCCGGCGTCATCAACGATCGATGCGCGTCCGTTCGCAGGTGCGATCGCTTCATGCGTCGACATCGCGCAAACCGGTTTGCCGAGAGCAAGCGCGAGACCTTGCATCGTCGCCAGTCCGATCCGAACGCCGGTGAACGAACCGGGACCGCGCGTCACCGCGAAGAGATCGATCGACGTTCGCGCGATCGCCGCCTCGGTTAGCAGCCAATCGATTGCAGGCAGCAACTTTTCGTTGCGCGACGAGCGCCCTTCCAATGCCACCGCGCCGAGGAGCGCGTCATCGAGCACCAGGGCAACGGAAAGGATGGGGAGCGACGTGTCAGCGGCGAGGATGAGCATCCGGGATTACGACGCGGCCACAGCCGGCATGCCGATGTCGATCAGCTCCATGCCGATCTCCGCCGCCACTTCGCGCGAGCGCTCGTCGCGATAAAACTCGCCGTAGAAGATGCGGCGGATGCCGGCGTTCGCGATCAGCTTGAAGCAGTTCCAGCAGGGCGAGGCGGTGGTGTAAAGCTCGCCGCCATCGATCGCAATCCCATTCTTGGCCGCCTGCAGAATGGCATTGGCCTCGGCATGCACAGTCGTGACGCAATGGCCGTCCTCCATGACGCATCCGGAATCTTCGCAATGCGGCAGCCCGCGCAAGGAACCGTTATAGCCGGTCGAAAGGACGGTGCGATCGCGCACGATCACCGCTCCGACGTGTTTGCGCTGGCAGGTCGACCGCGTGGCCGCCTGCTGCGCGATGCCCATGAAGTATTCGTTCCAACCGGCACGCATGCGCGGATTGTAAGGCAGGGACGAGAGCGTGAAGCGACGCAAAAGGTTTCCCTCATCCCTGCTCTCCGCGCATGAAACCTGCACCAACGCCGAGCGTGGCCCCTCGGGCGAAGGTGTTGATCGTTGAGGACAACTCCGACGTCCGGAGGTTGTACGCAATCGGTCTGAATCAACGCGGCTACGAGGTCAAGCTCGCCGCGAACGGCGCCGAGGCGGTGGAGAGGATCTCGTCGGAGAAGCCCGATGTGGTGCTCCTCGACTGGCTCATGCCGCTGATGGACGGCAGCGAAGTCCTCCGCAAGCTCAGCGAGAACGGCAACCGCAGCGTGCCGGTGATCGTGATCAGCGGACAGCCGCCGCCCGACGAGATTGATCCGCGAATCCGCTGCTGGCTGACGAAGCCAGTGTCGATCGATGAACTGGTGACGGAGATTCAGCGGCCGATAGTAGATTAGTAGATTAGTAGGAGAGAACGCCGTGCACTCGCCTTGATCCCCAATCTACTAATCCACTAATCTACTGATTCCAAACAGCTCACTCCGTCATCAGCTACAATCCCAACATCCATGGCCAAACTCTTTTTCGTCGGGCTCGACGGTACGGAGAAGAGCTACCGCTTGCAGACGCATCGGCCGTTCACGGTCGGACGCGATCCCGGCAACGACATCATCCTGCGCGATCCGAAGGTTTCGCGGCATCACGCCGAGATCGTTTTCGAGCGCGGTTTCTTTGTCGTACACGACCTGACCAGCGCGAACGGCACGTACATCAATGGCAAACGCATCCGCGTCGCGCCGCTGACGCACTCGGCGAAGGTGCGCATGGGCAATACGTACGGACGCTTTTCGGAAGAGCTGCCGACCGAGAATGACGGCGTCGCGGCCGCCGAGCCGTTCGAGCAGCCGCTGCCGGTTCCCGCGCCGCCAGAGCCGGACATTTTCGCGCAGATGGAGTCGATGCCGACGTCGACGCTGGAGCGATTCAACCTCTCCACCCAGCCGCACGAACAGATTTCGTCCGCCGAACTAAAAAAAAAAGCGGAGTAACGGATGACGATGCCGGCACGGTAGCGGTTCTCGATCCGCCGACCGAGCCGATGCCGGATTTGCCGCCGTTGCCGGCTTCCGCGCCCACGCCCGCTCCCACTCCTCCTCCTTCATCCGGCGCTCTCGATCGCTCGCGTTTCCAGTTCATGACCGGAATCCCGGCAGGGGAGACGGCGTACATCCGCGGCGACGACGGCAATGCGCTGCTGTCGTACCGCAGCTTCGCCAGCATCGTCGGAGTCATCGCCGCGCTGATGTCCTCGGTGGTGCTGGTCGCCGGAGCGGCCGGCGTGATTTTTCTACTGATCGAAGGCCGTCTTCTGCCAGCCATCGCCGCGTTGATGCTGAGCGCCGCCTTCTCCGCGATGATCATCATTCTCATCCCGGCGACGAACGTGACGATTTTCGAAGGCACGGCGCCGGCGATCACGATCGCGCAGCAATCGAGCGTGAACTTTCCGAGCGTGACGTATGCGATCGGGACCGGCGACAGCAAACCGGTGGCGCGGATCGCGAAGTCGTTTTTCTCCCGCTTCGGCCGCAATCGCTGGGAGATTCTCGACGCGAACGATTTCCTCGCACGCGGTGAAGCGATCGAAGAATCCCTCGACCGCGCGCTCGTCCGCAAACTCTTCGGCAAGTTCGCGCCCGCGTATCAATCGAACGTGCGGATCACCTGGAACGGCGAAGAAGCGGGATGGATCATCCGCCGCCCCGGCGCGGACGGACATGCGGACCTGCTGGATTTGAATCCGGCCACGGAGCTGGATCGCCGCGCCGCGGTTGCGCTGGCCGTGCTGGTGTTGGGATCAGAGCCGTAGGACCGTAGCGCCGCCGAGCCGCCGGCGCTACGTTGTCGCTACTTCATCGGTACGATCTGAATCCCCGTGTAGTAATGCGTGAGGATCTGTTGCGCGGTCCAGCCGGCGGTGGCCATGCCGTAGGCGCCGACCTGGCAGAAGCCGACGCCGTGGCCCCATCCCTTTCCGTAGAACGTGTAGCGATCGATGCCGTCGGCGTCCCGCGTTTTTTCGTAGACGAAGAGATTGTCCGGCACGTTGAGCGACCAGCGAATGGGAAGGCCGCGCAGGATGAACGTGCGGCCGTACTCGGCGGTCACTTCCATCTCCGCGATGCGCTGCGAGGCGTCGACAGTGAGCGGACGAATGCCCTGAAGCTGCTTGATCGGATTGCGTTTGTTGATCGACGTGACCAGTTCGTCCGCGCGGAAACTGCGCGTCCAGCTTGCGAAGTTCGAGCTGCGGTCGAATGACGCTCCGTCGAGATAGGCATTGATCACCATCGCGACGGGAGTCTTGCTGACGTCCGAGGTGATCGTGGCGCGGTCGCCGAGAGTCACCGGCGCACTTGCGTACTCCTGGTAACGATCGCCGATTTTTCGAAAGACAGGCAGGTTCACCGGCAGCGTGAAGTGCTCCGGCTTGCCGTCGATCTTTAACGTCACATCGCGGCCGGCCACGGTAAGGATCTTGCCGGTAGCGTCGCTGATCACGTTGTGCTTGCGAATCCACGATCCGAGGAGTCCGTAGAGCTCCTCGCGCGGCATCGCGGCGTTCATGTCGATACGGTCGATTCCTTCCGACGGCAGAAACGCGAACTTGATGAGGAAGGCCGCGGCGCGATACGGCACCGACTCCTTCGCCGCCGTCTGCGGGAAGTAGTAGTTGCGGTCCGCGGGCATCGTGACGACGGTCGAGTAGCGGTCGAATCCGAGCGCCGAGGCGAGGTAGGTCAGCACATCGCCGCGTCGCGATGATGCCGGAGCGGCCGTTGCGAGTGAGGCGAATCGCAGCTTGGCCATCGCCGCGAAGACGGCCTGCTCGACATCGCGTGCGCTCCACGACGTACCGCTGTCGGGTATACCGGCGATCGCTGCGAAGAGACGCGCATTGACCTGCTGTTCGGTGAGCAGACCGCTGTCGGCGCGGCCGGCGATTGTGAGCACCTGATCTTCAATGCAGGTGGTGCGCTTGAGATACGGCTCGTTGCGGCCGGGGAACATCGTGCCGACGTCCGAGGTCTCACCGCCGCATGTAGCGGTGTAGAGCGCGTCGATCGGCTGGCCGTTGTACGTGGCGACGAGTCCGGCCGTTTCGCGCACGGCGCGGTCGGTGAGCGCGTCCTCGCCGGAGAAACCGTTGTAGGCCTGGCACGCGGGACCGGCGCAGATGTCGTAGCCCTCGCGCTTGAATTGGCCGAGGTTGCGGACGGCGTAGGTGCGCGCGGCGATGGCTTGTGCCTTGAGCGCTTCGACCTCGTCGTAAATTCTGGGACCCATCTCTGCGGGGACGACGCCGCGCAGGTAATCCTCCATGTTCAGCTCATTGATGACGTTGTAGGTTCCGCGTGGATTGATGAGGACGCGTGCGGCGGTGCGGTACGGCTTGTCGGCGATCGTGAGCGTGTCGGAGGCCGCGGGGATGATGAGCAGCGACTCCCCGTCGAGCGTGGTGCGCTCTCCTTCGTCGTCGACGAGTTGATGTTTTTTCTCAAACGCCTGATCGGTCGGCCGTTTGACGATGAGCAGGTTCGTGCCGTAGCCGCTCTGCGTGAGCTGGTCGCGCAACGGCTGCGCGGCGTTCGAGGTGGCGAAGTCTCCGGCGATGACGCGATACGCGGTGGCAGCAGTGTCGGGCAGGACATCGACGCGCTGCTGCGTATCGGTCCGAAGTTTTCCGGCGAGCGCGTTGGCGCTGTCAAAGTCGGAAACCGTGCTGACCTGCACCGCGAAATGCGCCGCGGCGTCGCTGACCGGTGCGGTCAGCGTGAAGCCGCGGCGGATGATGGCGGAGGTGGTGTCGGTAACGATGTAGTAGCCGCCGGGAAGGCGTGAAAAGCTGACGGTGGTCTGGTCATTCACCAACCCGACGCGGATGCGCGGCTCGGCAATCGTCTTCGCCACGGAGCTGACCGTCGTGAAGGCATTCGCGGAACGGGCCAGCGCGGGCGGCGACACGACGGGCGGCGTCGTAGCCGCGGGCGGTTGTGCGGGCGGGGCGGAAGCGCAAGCGGCGAAAAACAAAAGGGACAGGGCAACAGCAGTACGTTTCATCGTTCAGCGTCCTTGCAAAAAGAGAGTCAGCGGGAGTGATCGGCCGGACATTGTCTGTTCTCCGAGGTACACTTTTGAACCATGAAACCGAAACTGAGAAAAATCATCACCACGAAGATCCCGACGAGTGTGCCTCGCAAGGAGATCCGTGCCGCAATTAAGGCTGTCATGGCGGAACGTACACCTGAGATGCAACGGCTGGCGCTCGGCGAGCCGGTTCGAAAAGCCACGGCAACGACTGGCAAGTAACCGATGCGGTCAGCGGACTATGACCGAAGTGTCTTCGTCAACTGTCCGCTTGACGACGAATACCGACCTCTCCTCGATGCGGTCGTATTCGCAATAAAAGACTGCGGATACATCACGCGTCTCGCACTCGAGATCTCGGACGGGAGTGAGGTCCGGATCGACAAGATCGTGAAGATCATTCTCGAATGCAGATTGGGGTTCCACGACATCAGCAGAACTGCCTCTGATCCCGCTACGAACCTTCCGCGCTTCAACATGCCACTCGAATTAGGTTTGTTTCTCGGTGCAAAGCGGTTTGGAAACGCCGAACAGAAGCTGAAGTCGTGTCTCATCGCCGACGTTGAACGATACCGATACCAAAGATTCATCTCGGACATCGCCGGTCAGGATATTGCCGCGCATGGTGGCGATCCGGGCACCGTGATCGGCATCGTGCGAGATTGGCTACGCAGCGCTACACCGAAATCCATCCGTATTCCGGGTGGCTCCGCCGTCAGCTCCCGTTACGACGCGTTTCGGCAGGAGCTTCCGTCCATGTGCGCGAAGCTCCACCTCAGCGTTCACGAATTGACGTTTAGAGACTATGGCGCTCAGGTTGAAGACTGGCTGGCGTTGAATCCTCGCGTGATTGCTGAGCCGAACGTCACCTCTTGAAGAACATCGCAATCCCCATCGCCAGACCGATCACCACCACCGCCCTCCGCACAAACGTGCGGCCGAGGCGGTGAGCGATGCGGGCGCCGAGGTAGCCGCCGATGATGGCGGCGACGGCCATGATTGCGCCGTCGCGCCAGAGCACGGCGCCGCTGAAGGCGAAGTAGAGCGCGGCGATGCCGTTGATGCAGATCGCCAGCAGGTTCTTGAGGCCGTTCATCTCGTGCAGGTCGGTCAGGCCGATCAGGCCGAGCGCGGCCAGCATCAGGATGCCGATGCCGCCGCCGAAGTAGCCGCCGTAGATGCCGACCAGAAACTGGAAGAGGAAGACAAACGTCACCCATCCGGCGCTCGGATTTTCGTGCGCGCGGGCGACGGTGCCGAGGCGTCGCGTGATCACTTCCTGGGCAGCCAACAAGAATGTTGCCCCCAGGATCAGGAACGGCACGAGGCGGGTGAACGTCTTCGTCGACGTGTGCATCAGCAGCACTGCGCCCACGCCGCCGCCTGCGAGGGCGGGAATCGTCAGCAGCAGAAGCCAGCGGCGGACGTTGGCCAGCTCGCGCCGGAAGCCGACCATCGCCGCGAACGAGCCGGGCCAGAGCGCGAAACTGTTCGTGGCGTTGGCCATGACCGGATTGACGCCGATCCAGACCAGCGCCGGAAACGAGATCAGCGTTCCTCCGCCGGCAATCGAGTTGATCGCGCCGGCTGCGAATGCGGCCAGTGCGATCACGGTGTCGTGGAGGAGCGGTTCGGTCAGGAGATTTCGTCCTTCAGCACGTCGCGCAGCCTTTCGGCGATGCGCGTGATCAGAGTCTTGTCCGGCCCTTCCACCATCACGCGCACTTTGTTTTCCGTGCCCGAGTAGCGGACCAGAATGCGTCCATTGCCGCTGAGCTGCGACTGCGCTTCCGCCAGCGCGGCCTGGTACTTCGGCAGCGATTCCAGCGGCGGCTTCGATGCGACCGGCTGATTCAGCAGAAGCTGTGGCATCGGCGTGAACGTGCGCAATTGCGAAAACGGCGTTCCGCCCTGCGCCAGCAGTTCGCCGAAGACGAGCGCGGTGTGGATGCCGTCGCCGGTGGTATGCACGGTCAGGTCGATGATGTGGCCGGACTGTTCGCCGCCGATGCTGGCGCCGCGCTCGATCATCATCTCCAGCACGTATTTGTCGCCGACGTTCGCGCGGCAAAGCTCGATACCGTCGTCGCGCAACTGCTGTTCGAAGCCGAAGTTGGACATGACCGTCGTGACGACGCAGCCACCTTTCAGCGCGCCGTTGCGGTTCAGCCGCTGCGCCCAGAGGTAGATGATCTCGTCGCCATCGCGGATCTTGCCGGCGTCGTCGGAGAAGATGGCGCGGTCGGCATCGCCATCGAACGCGACTCCGAAATCGGCCTTCTGTTCGACGACAACCTTCGCCAACCCCTCTGGATGCATCGCCCCGCATCCATCATTGATATTGCGGCCGTCCGGCCGGTCATTGATCACAACCACCTCGGCGCCCGCACGCCGAAAAACTTCCGGCGCGATGCGAAATGCGGCGCCGTTGCCGGTGTCGAGAACGACTTTGCGACCGCGCAGCGCGTCGGGAGCGACGCCGTCATCGAGGAAGCGTTCGTAGCGTTCGATCAGCTCGGCGTTGTCGGCGATCTCGATCTCCGGAATGGTGACGCTCTCACGGCGGATCGCGCGCAACTCTTCCTCGATCTGCTCCTCGACTGCGTCCGGAATCTTCATCCCGTCATGGCCAAAAATCTTCACGCCGTTATCTTCGAACGGATTGTGTGACGCGGAAATGGAGATGCCGGCAGCAGCGTCCGAGGTACGGCAGAGGAAGGCGACCGCGGGAGTTGGGACGATGCCGATGAAGATGGCCTGACCGCCGCCATGCTCGATGCCGGCCGTGAGAGCGCGTGCGATTTCGGGGCCGGATTCGCGCGTGTCCATGCCGAGGAGGATCGAAGGGTGTCGGGTGTCGGGTGTCGGGTGTCGGAGAGGTTGATCGCTTTGGTCTGCGACTCCCGACTCCCGACTCCCGACTCCCGCGGCCCTCAATCGGTGCGCGAGCGCCTCGCCGAGCGCGAACATCGTCGGGCCATCGAACGGGTACTGATGCGCTTTGCCGCGGATGCCGTCGGTGCCGAAGAGAGTCCTCATCGATCGTTAGTCGCCTTTGCTTTTTGGTTTCTCGGGCACAGTTTCTGCCGCCGTCTCGGTCGTGCTGGTGACCGGCGCGACCGGGCCGATCTCCGGACTCACCGGCACCGTGGCCTGCGTCGTCAGCGGCTCGATGATGCGGATGAGCGACGAGTCCGAAACGACGGTCACGTTCTGCAGGAACGTGTCGGTGCGACCGGTCATGATAATCCGTTCGGTGGCCACCTCCGTCACGTTGCGAATCTGCGAGGCGGGCCCGGAGATGAGCGCGTGATCGGGGACGAGCGTCGGATCGCCGGTGTTGTATCCCGGAGGGGGCTGCCCGATCAGGAACGGCCGGATCGGGACAACTTTCTGCCGCAGCGCCTCGACGTGGAAGCGCAATTTGGTCGGCTCCATCGCCACCACGTCGATGTGCGGCGGCACGCTCATGGCCTGCGGACTGAGCGTGATCACTGCATCTCCCGGTGTGACCCAACTCACATCCAGCGTGACCTCGAGGTTTTGCGACGACAGCGCGCGAAGGTCGGAGACGCGGCCACGCAATCGGACGCTGACGGTGTCGGGGACGGGCGTGGTGATGGCGAGGTCGCGCGGCATCCGCACCAGTGACACCGGAGCTGCAAACGCGCGCTCCGAGACCGGCTCGCGCCTCGGCGCGGAGACCGCGAACCACACCACGACCGCAAGAAAGACCGAGAGGAACTTGAGCGGAAGGTTGGCGGTCATTTGCGAATCGCCCTCAGCCTCTCCGTCATCAACTGCAGAAGCTGATCGCGGTCGAGATGCTCGTGCAGGACGCCTTCGGTGGCCGCGGCGATCGACCCATTCTCCTCCGAGATGATCAGCACCAACGCATCGCTATCCTCGGATAACCCAATCGCGGCGCGATGACGCGTTCCGTGTGCGAGCTTCGGATCGGCCGACGTCGTCAACGGCAGAAACGCGCCGGCAGCGACGATGCGGTTGCCGCGGATGATCGCCGCGCCGTCGTGAAGAGGACCGCCGGGAACGAAGATGGTGATGAGCAGATCCGCCGAGACAACCGCGTCGACGCTTTTCGCCGACTCGGCGTACATGCGCAGGCTCTGCGCGCGCTCGATCGCGATCAGTGCTCCGATCCGCTGAGCCGAGAGAACCGTGGCCGCTTTCAGGATTTCGTCGAACGGAACGGGCGTGGCGACGCCGGCCACGAGCGACAGCAACGGATTCGACGCCATCCTCGCCAGCGCGCGCCGGATCTCTGCCTGAAAGAGAACGATTACTGCGAACGGCAGGTAAAACAGAATCTGCCGCGAGATCGCCTCGAGTGCCGGAAGGTCGAAGGCGCGCGCGACGAAGAAGGAGCTGCCGAGGACGACCAGACCGATCGAGACCTGCATCGCGCGCGTGCCGCGGATCAGCGCCAGGATGTTGTAGATGACGAAGGAGACGATGAGAATGTCGACGGCATCGCGCCACGTGAATTGGAGCGAGAGGACGCGGTCGTACCAGTTCATGGGTGCCGCCGCCCTTCGATGGCCATCCACACTTTCAGAAAATCGACCGTCGCACGCACGTCATGGACTCGTACGATCGACGCGCCCGCGCGTTGGGCCGCGGCGACCGCGGCCAGCGATCCGAGCGCGCGGTCGGGGCCGGAATCGCGTCCGGTGATGTGGCCGATGAACGCTTTGCGTGACGCGCCGATCACGAGCGGAGCGAGCGCGGTCAGTTCATTCGCGCGCGCCAGCAGCTCGAGGTTTTGGTCGAACGTTTTCGCGAAGCCGATGCCGGGATCGATGAGGATTTTTTCGCGATCGACGCCGGCGGCGACGGCATCGTCGATCATTGACGACAACTCGCGGCCGACGTCTTTAACCACGTCGTCATAGTCCGTGAAGTTCTGCATCGTGGCCGGCTCGCCGCGCATGTGCATCAGGATCACCGGCATGCCGCTTTTCGCGACGACGTCCGCCATTCCTGCCGAGTAACGCAGCGCGCTCACGTCGTTGACCATGTTCGCACCGGCGGCGATCGCTTCCTCCGCCACCGCCGCTTTGCGCGTATCGATCGAAATGGTCACGCCACTCCGGCGCCGGATCTGCTCGATGACCGGCACGACGCGATCGATCTCGACCTGCGCCGTTAACGGCTCCGCGCCGGGCCGCGTCGATTCGCCGCCGACGTCGATGATCGTCGCGCCGTCCTCCTCCATCTGTAGCGCGGCGTGGACGGCTTTCGATTGATCGAAGTGCACGCCGCCGTCGGAGAAGGAATCGGGCGTGACGTTGAGGATGCCCATGACTGCAAGGACACCTGAATGTTGAATGTTGAATGACACGGAGTCGCGCCCTTCATTCAACTACGAGTCGCGCTCTCTCCGAATGCGCGCGCCGAGCGGATTCAAGCGCTCTTCGATCCGCTCGTATCCGCGATCGATCTGATGAACGTTATGGATCACGCTCTCGCCCTTCGCGCAGAGCGCGGCCAGCAAAAGCGCCATGCCTGCGCGGATGTCGGGGCTGGAGATCTCGGCGCCGCTCAGCCGGTGCCCGCCGACGATGATGGCGCGATGCGGATCGCAGAGGATGATGCGCGCGCCCATCTGAATGAGCTTGTCGGTGAAGAAAAGCCGCGACTCGAACATCTTCTCGAAAATCATCACCGTCCCCTCGGCCTGGGTGGCGATGACGATCATGATCGACAGCAGGTCGGCCGGAAACAGCGGCCACGGGCCGTCATCGATCTTCGGCACCGCCGCCCCGATGTCGTAACGGACGCGTAGCGCCTGATCTTTGGGAACGCGGATGTCCTTTCCCTCGATCTTGATGTCGATGCCGACCTTCTCGAGCATGTAGCGGACCGCGTACATGTGATTCGGGACGGCATCCTCGATCACGAGCTCGCTGCGCGTGACCGCGGCCAGGCCGATGTACGAGCCGACTTCGATGTGATCGCTGGGGATGTGAAACTCGCCGCCGTGCAGGGAGTCGACGCCGCGGATGCGCAACGAGTTTGTGGCGATGCCTTCGATCTGCGCGCCGAGGAGGTTGAGGAAGCTGCAGAGGTCCTGGACGTGGGGCTCGGCTGCGGCGTTGTAAATCAGCGTCTCTCCAACCGCGAGCACCGCGGCCATGATGGCGTTCTCGGTCGCGGTTACCGACGCTTCGTCGAGGAACATGTTCGCGCCGCGCAGCTCTCGTACCGACATGCGGTACTCCTGCGCGGAGACCTCGATCTGCGCGCCTAGCGCTTCGAGCGCGAGAAGATGCGTATCGACGCGGCGCCGTCCGATGGCGTCGCCGCCCGGCTTGGCGATATTCGCGGCGCCGCAGCGCGCGAGCAGCGGTCCCGCGAGCAGAATCGACGCACGGATTTTTCGCGAGAGATCGGGATCAGGCTCGGAGGAACATTCGGCCTTGGTGTGAATGCGCACGACGTTCGCCTCGAGCCGCTCGACCGAGGAGCCGATGCCTTCCATGATCTGGAGCATCACCCGGACGTCCTGAATATCCGGCAGGTTGCGCAGCACGATCGGCTCGTCGGTGAGCAGGCACGCGGCAAGGATCGGCAGCGCCGCGTTCTTGTTGCCGCCCGGCTTGATGCGGCCTTCGAGCCGCCGGCCGCCTTCGACGATGAACCGCTCCATCATGCGGCGCGGATTGTATCCGCGAGCCCTGCTACCATGACCGCCAATGATCGTCGCGCCTCTTTCCTCCGGCAGTGCGGGCAATTCGTACTACTTCGAGAGCGACGGCACCTCCATCCTCGTCGACGCCGGCCTCGGCCCGCGCGAGACGCGCAAACGCCTCGAACAGGTCGGCAAAACGATCGAGCAGCTTCAGGCGATCGTGATCACGCACGAGCACTACGACCACATCCGCGGCGCGGGCTCGATCGGACGCAAGTACGGAATCCCAATCTATCTGACGCAGGGCACGCTCGACGCCAGCCGCATCGACCGCGAGAAGACGCGGACCATTGTCTTTCCCAACGATTCGACGTTCGCAATCGGCGAGTTGAATATTCATGCACGCCGCACGCTGCACGATGCCGCCGATCCGGCCTGTTTCGTGATCGAGTCGCGCGACGGTACCCGCGTCGGAGTCGCGAGCGACCTCGGCCACGCAGACGCGCCGGTGATCCGCCACCTCTCCGATTGCGACGGCCTTTTCTTCGAGGCCAATCACGACCTCGACATGCTGCGGATGGGCAGCTATCCGTGGTCGCTGAAGCGCCGCATCATGTCCCGCTTCGGCCATCTCTCGAACGACGACTCGATGACCGCCGTGCAGCGGATGATCGGCGCGGACCTGAAGAACCTCTGCCTGATCCACCTGTCGCAGAAAAACAATCACGAGTCGATCGTCCGCGATATGGCCACGCGTCTCCTCTCCCGCCTCGGTGCGAGCAATCAACTCGAGCTCTCGATCGCAAAACAGTTCGAAGCGACCGGCGTGTACGAGATCGCGCGACGCCGCCCGGCGCGCCCGCGCGTTCCAGCGTTGAACACGCAGATGGCGTTGTTCTAGCCGTTGTGAGCCAGCGAGGTGGTCGCCGCGGCGTTCCGCTCGCGCGCGGAGGCGGCTACCACAAATTGTGGAGGCCGCGTCCGCGGCCACAAATTGCACACCTCTTTTTCCGCCGGCAAAGCCGGGGGCTGCATTGTTCCCGCGCGCCTCCGCGGGCCGAGAACGCGGCTCCGGCACGAGACTCTGTGCGGTTGCAGCGGTCCCGCTGCATATACTCGCGGCCCGTGTCCGATCCCCTCACCACTTACGACCAACGCCTCGCGAATCATCGCGCCGAGGCCGCGAAACTGCGCGCGAATGAACACGCCGTTTCCATCGGGCGGATCGTCTTCTTTATCGCCATCGTTCTCGTCGCCGTCCTTCACTTCAGCGGATGGATCGCGATTCCGACCGTGGCGTTTGTCGCGCTCATCGTCGCGCATGACCGTCTGATCCGGCGACGCCGCCGCGCCGAGGCCGCGGCGAAGTTCTGCGAACGCGGCATCGAGCGTGTGAATGGGACGTGGCAGGGGAAGGGATTCGATGGAAGCAACTTCGCGACCGAGAATCATCCCTTCGCCGCCGATCTCGATGTTTTCGGCAAAGGATCGCTCTACGAGATCCTCTGCGTCGCTACGACCGCCGCTGGACGCGCGACGATTGCGCGTTGGCTGCTACATCCGGGTGATGTGAATGCCGCCGAGGTTCGCGAACGGCAGATGGCAGTGAGCGAGTTGCGTGATCGAATCGATTTGCGCGAGGAGACGTTCGTCACCACTGCCGAGGTGGCGGCCGAGGTTGAGGAGGCAAGACTCGATGAATGGTCGCGCGATCCCGAGCTCCTCGGGCGCGGCGAACGGATCGCGTCCGGCATCATCACCGCGTTTGCCGTCATCGCGCTCGCGATCGGAGTCCCATCGCTGATTTCGCGGCTAGTCAACGCCACAAATCCCGGTGCGATGCCGCTGTACTCGCCGTACGCATCGCTGCCGTTGATGATCATGATCGTCGTGGTGAGCATCTTCGCGCGAGGCACGGCCGAACGTGTCGCGAAGGTCGTCAGCGCCGTCGAACGGCGCGAACCCGCGCTCGCGTTGCTCGCGGGACTGCTCCGCGTGATGGAGCGTCAGTCCTTCGCGGCTCCTCGGCTGATTGCACTCCGATCCGCGTTGCAGCGAAACGGCGTCCCCGCATCGCGTCAGATCGAACGTCTGCGAAAACTCGTCGCGCTTCTGGACGCCCGCCGCAATCAGTTCTTCGCTCCGTTCGCGTTGCTGTTTCTCTGGACGACGAACATCGCCTTCGCAATCGAACGCTGGCGTCTCGAGTCTGGCGCGGAGATCGTGGCCTGGATCGACGCCATCGGCGAATTGGAAGCGCTTCTTTCCCTCAGTTCATTCGCGTTCGAGCATCCAACGTTCCCGATGCCGGAGGTGATCGACGGTGACGCGAATTTCGACGGCGACGCCGTCGGCCATCCGCTGATTCCGGACGATCGCCGCGTCGCGAACGACGTCCGCATCGGCGGCGACTTGCGCCTGCTCATCGTCAGCGGCTCCAACATGTCCGGCAAGAGCACGCTGCTGCGCGCCATCGGCGTCAACACGATCCTCGCACTCGCTGGCGCGCCGGTCTGCGCCGCGCGGCTGCGCGTGACGCCGATGTCCGTCGGCGCGTCGATCAGCCTCAACGACTCGCTGTCGGAAGGCGCGTCGCGGTTCTACGCCGAGATCCTCCGCATCCGCGACATCCTGCGAATCCCCCCGCCGCTCCTCTTCCTCCTCGACGAAGTCCTCGGCGGCACCAACTCTCACGACCGCCGCATCGGCGCCGCCGCCATCATCCGCGGCTTGGTGAGTAGAGGCGCCATCGGCCTGGCCACGACCCACGATCTCGCCCTCGCACAAATCGCCGACGACCTCGCCCCGCGCGCCGCCAACGTCCACTTCGAGGATCGCATCGAAAACGGACAAGTTCTCTTCGACTACCGCATGCGCCTCGGCGTCGTCACCAAGAGCAACGCGCTGGAGCTGATGCGCGCGGTGGG
Organism: Thermoanaerobaculia bacterium; assembly: GCA_035996815.1. Lineage (GTDB taxonomy): Bacteria > Acidobacteriota > Thermoanaerobaculia > Gp7-AA8 > Gp7-AA8 > JADGNZ01. The sequence continues at coordinate 73,236 of DASYJF010000085.1, forward strand.
GATTGAGGTATAAATCGCCTCTCCAATGAGGATCACGATTGATCTCGACGATGGGCTGGTGGGTTCCGCAATGGATCTCACAGGCGCCGAAACGAAGAGCGAAGCCGTCAACCTCGCGCTTCAAGAACTCGTAAGGTCGCGAAGCCCGAAATCACTCACCGAGCTTGCCGGGAAAATCCGATTCACAAGCGGTTTTGGTCACAAGGCGATGCGGAAGCTGCGCGAGTAATTCTCGACTGCGCTTTGCGGAGGGCCGTACTGTCAGCTGCGTGTTACGATCCTTCCATGCCAAGCACGTCTCGCGACCTACTCGAACAGGCTTTGGAATTGCCGCTCGATGAGCGGGCAAGGATGGCCGCCGACCTGCTGGAGAGCCTCAGCGAACCCGAGGAAGATGTGGAGGCCGCATGGGCGGACGAGATCAGAAACAGGGTTGCGTCCGCGCGCGCGGGCGAGATCGAGAGCACCGATTGGCGCCTCGTTCTTGACCGCGTCGAGAAAGACGTACTCGGTCGTTGAAGCCGCTGAAGATCCTCGTTCCCGCGGAGATCGAGCTTCACGAGGCGACGACGTGGTATCGAGAGCGGGACCCGCGCGTAGCCGATCGATTTGCAGCCGAGGTGCGGAAGACTCTTCGGCTCATTGAACAGTTTCCTCAAATCGGCGGATACGTCTTCGGTATACACGACCGCCACGTTCGCCGGATGCCGATTCACGCGTTCCCGTACAGCATCGTTTTTGACGATCTTGGCGACAGCATCGAAGTGGTCGCGTTTGCCCACAACCGACGCAGACCGGCCTATTTTATGGCCCGGCTGCGCAGGTCGTAGTCCTCACGCATTTACGTGCGCCATGCTCGGATAGCGATCGCCGGCGGCGACGCCTTTCGGCGCGACTTCATCGATCTTCGCTAACTCGGAAGGCGTGAGTTCGATATCGACTGCGGCGATGTTCTCCTCGAGGTGTCTGATGCTCTTGCTGCCCGGAATTGGGACGATATCGTCCCCTTGCGACAGGATCCAGGCAATGGCCAGTTGCGCGGGCGTCACACCTTTGGATTTCGCGATCTCTTCGATGCGGCGGACCAGATCAAGATTGCGTTCGAAGTTTTCGCCCTGGAAGCGTGGCGATTGGCGCCGATAGTCGGCCGGTTCGAGGTCGTCGATCGTTTTGAAGCGGCCGGATAGGAATCCGCGGCCAATCGGCGAATAGGCGACGAAGCCAATCCCCAGTTCGCGCACAGTCGGCAGAATCTCGTCCTCGGGATCGCGGCTCCAGAGCGAGTACTCCGTCTGCAGCGCCGTGATCGGATGCACCGCATGCGCGCGGCGGATCGTTTGCGGCGCCGCTTCCGACATGCCGAGGTAGCGGACCTTGCCAGCGCGGACCAGCTCGGCCATCGCGCCGATGGTCTCCTCGACCGGTGTCGTGCGATCGACGCGGTGCTGGTAGTAGAGATCGATGTGATCGACGCCGAGGCGTTGCAGCGACGCATCGCAGGACTTGCGCACGTAGTCGGCCTTACCGCTGATGCCGAGGAAGCCGCCGTCTTCGCCGCGCATGTTGCCGAACTTCGTGGCCAGGACGACCTCGTCGCGGCGGTCGCGAATGGCGCGGCCGACCAGTTTCTCGTTCGTGAACGGGCCGTACATGTCGGCCGTGTCGAGAAAGTTGCAGCCGAGGTCGAGTGCGCGATGGATGGTGGCGATCGACTGCGCGTCATCGTGGGAGCCGTAGAACTCCGACATCCCCATGCAGCCGAGGCCGATGGCGGAAACTTCGAGAGAGTTGCCGAGCGTCCGTTTCTTCAACTGCGGCGATCCTGATTCTGCGGCGCTTCACCGGCGGCGCGCTCCGCTTTCGCCGGTGTGCGCTCGACGCGGTTGCCCGGCTGCCTTCGGCCTTCCTGCGCTTCGCGTTTCGCGGGACGTTCCTTCGGTTCCACTCGGGACATGACGCCTCCTGCCGGGTCACACGCAAACCGAATGCCCACAGAATGGAGCCGTGAGTCTTTTCGGCCGCCTGACACGAACACCCGAGCGGCGCCTCCTGCTGATTGCGTTTGGTGTTCGCATCGTGCCCGCCGCGCTGATCTTCGGCACGGACGACGTGGCGGGTTGGGCGGCGTGGGGAGGTTTGCTCGCATCCGGATCGAATCCGAACGCGTCGAAGTATCTGTTGGCGTGGCCGCCGTTGTGGCTGCCGTTTACGTGGTTCGCGTCGGTCATGTCGGATATGACTCACATTCCGTTCTATCTGCTGATCAAGCTCGTCCCGATCGCCGCGGACCTGGTTCTGACGTTGTTCCTCTACTCCGTCGCCGAGGAGTACGGTTGCTCGCCCTGGAAAACCGCGCTCGCCTACGCGCTGAATCCGATCTCCATCTACTGCACCGCCATCCATGGGCAGTTCGATGCAATTCCGACGCTGTGCGCAACGGTGGCCATTGTCATGATGGGCCGGCGTGAGTCGCGGCGTCCGATCGGAGCCGGCGTCTGGCTGGGAATCGCCGCGTCATTCAAAACGTGGCCGCTCTTTATCCTGCCGGCGCTGGTTGCTCCGATCCGATCGACGCGGCGGCAGGCGCAGATGGTGGCGGTAGTGATCGGGATTTTCATCAGCGCACTGCTGCTGCCTTGGCCGTTCTTCGGCTTCCGCAGCGTGGATGGCGTTCTGCGTTACCGCGGCACCGTCGGTTGGTGGGGGCTTAGCTCGATCGCGTACCTGGGCGGCGTTGCAGCGCCGGCGAACCTTTTATCCACGATCTTCTTCGCGGCGATGGCTGCGGCGGCGCTACTGCTGATCGTGAAGCGAACCGAAGCCGCTCGCGGCGCGCTCCTGCTCCTGCTGACGTTCTACGTGACCGCGCCCGGCTTTGGTCTGCAATACCTCATCTGGATCGTGCCGGTGGCGTTGTTGGCGGACAAGCGCCGTGCGATGACGTATTCGATCGGCGCCGGATTGCTGATCGCGTTCGAAGTGCTGGCCCGGCCATACACGGGCTACTTAGGCGATCTGGTCCGCAACCTCCCGCATGCCGGCTACGCGCGCGCGTACGGCGGCGCCGCCGATCATCTGTACACGGCGATCGACCGGCTCGTGCTCTGGAGTTTTTTCTGTTGCTGGTGGCTGGTAACGCTCATTCGTATCGCGCGCCGCCATCGGTCATCGGAACTCGATCCAGTCGCTCATTCCGGCGGTGCGGCTTGAGCTCTCGCTCGTCTGCTCCTGAACGAAGATCCGCAAACGGACCGGGCGCTTGAACTCGGGACTCGAAAATACGCGCGAGAGATCCTGAGTCAGCGTGACCGTCCCGGTCGCGTTCTCGACGAAGTTCGGCCGCGGCGGCGCGAGCGGGCGATCGCCGGTCACGGTGATCGTCGGTCCGACGCCGAAGGTGCGATTCGGCGTCGCCGACTCGAAGACCATCATCAGTGAATAGGTCGACGGCTTGAAATTGCGGATGCTGAAATCGACGACGGCTTTGATTGTCATCGACGGCGTCAACTCGCTGCCGGGCAGTGGCGTGATGGTGCGCACCGAGGCCGTCGCGGTGGCCGTTTCACCGGCCTTGACGCTGATGTCGCTCGTCTGCAACTCCCAAGGCCCAATCCCGGTCAGTTGCATCTCGGTGGCCTCGGGGAAGAAGAGAAAGTGCATAACCCGCGGCGGATTCACGTAGAAACTGCCCGCGCGATACCGCGTCGTGTTGCCGGCATTCGCGACCGATCCGAAGCCGAGGTCGACGGCGCCGGAGAGAATGGTCACGCGCTCCTGCCGCGGATGCCAGTGCGGCGGAATCGCGGATCCGGCCGGAATGCGCACGCGCATCGTGAACATCCCGTCGCTTTTCGGACTCCCCTCGAGCACCGCCATCTTCGATCCCGCCGGCAGCGTCGACGGCCCATCCATCCACACCATCGCCTCGGGAGTAAGTCCAATGGGCGGGTCGGGTTTGGGCGGGGTCTGGGCGGTGAGTGCCGAGGCGGCGAGCAGCGTGAAGAGGAGGGCGATGCGCATGGTGCAGATGATAAGGCGCGCGCGATGTCACAAGGGACGGGTTCACGCGGAGACGCGGAGGAGCGGAGAACTGCGGCCGAGAGGTCAGCCCCGCGCGGTAGGCGCCGGAATGACGACCGACGCGACTCTGTTGACATCCGCCGAGGAATGCATAAAAATTCACGACGATGAATATTCATGCGCATGGAGACGGGCTTCGCAGACGCGACGAGATTCTTCGCATCGTCGGCGAGCAGTCCGTCCATTCGCAGGACGAGCTGCTCGCGCTTTTGAAGAAGCGCGGCTTCCGTGTCACGCAGCCGACGCTCTCCCGCGACCTGCGCGAGCTTGGTGTGGCCAAGTCGCCGAACGGCTACGTTACGCGTGATGCATTCGCGGGCGGCGCGGTCGTCGCCTTTGCGCCGCGCGACGTCGTCGAGACGCGGCTGGAGCAGGCGGTTGCTGAATACGTCACCGGCGCCGACACGGCCGGCAATCTCGTTGTCATTCGTACGCCGGCCGCGAGCGCGCAGCCGGTGGCCAGCGCCATCGACACCGCATCGATCGACGGCGTCCTCGGCACCATCGGCGGCGACGACACCATCTTCGTGGCCTTCCGAACTCCGTCCGCGGCCTCGGCATTTGTCGAGCGCGTGCGACGAACTATCGGCGTCCGCCGACGTACCGCTCGCTGAGTTTTCCTGGAATCCCGACCATGACTGAAACGAACATCAATGCAAGGAAGCGTGTTGCCATCGTCGGCGCCACCGGCTACTCCGGCGCCGAATTGACCGCCATCCTTGCGCGCCATCACCAGGTGGAGCTCGTTGCGCTCTTCTCGTCGAGCAGCACCGCGCGCGGTCCGGTTACGCCGACTCTGCCGCAATTCATCGCCGAGCCGTTCTCGATGGAGGCGCTCCTCGCCGCGCGGCCGGAGATCGTTTTCCTCTGCACGCCGAACGAAGTCTCCGCGAATCTCGCGCCGCAGCTTCTCGACCACGGCATGAAGGTCATCGACCTCTCCGGCGCGTTCCGGCTGGAAGAGCCGTCGATGTATCCGACCTGGTACGGCTTCGATCACGAGCGTCCGAACCTCCTCGGCGAGGCTGTGTACGGCTTGACCGAGTACTGCAACGGCGAGTTGAAGAATGCGCGGCTGGTCGCCAATCCCGGCTGCTATCCGACCTCGATCCTGCTCGCGCTGCGGCCGCTCACGTTTGCCATCGACCGTGAGCAACCCGTCATCTGCGATTCGAAGAGCGGTGTCTCGGGCGCCGGCAAGAAAGCCGACCTCAATTTCTCCTTCGCGGAGCTCTTCGGCAATTTCAAAGCGTACGGCGTCGGCCAGCATCGCCACGAGCCGGAGATCCGCCAGCAGCTTCACCTCGGCGACCGCGCGCCGGTCGTCTTCGTCGCGCACCTGCTCCCGGTCCATCGCGGAATCCTGTCGACGATGCACATTGGCTTCACGCACGCGATGACCGAGCAGCAGATTGCGGATGCGTATCACCGCGTGTATGAGCACGCGCCGTTCGTGCGCGTACTGCCGGCCGGACAGCTGCCGGAGCTCAAGAACGTGGTCGGCACACCGCGCGCGGACATCGGTTTCCAGCTTTTACACGGCGGACGCCGCGCCGTCATCGTCTCGGTCATCGACAACCTGCTCAAAGGCGCCGCGTCGCAGGCGGTGCAGAACTTCAACCGCATGTGCGGTTTCGCGGAGACGGAGGCGCTGCTCTGATGAACGTCATCAAGTTGGGCGGAAGCCTGCTCGACGATCCGGTGCGGCGCGCGGAGGCACTGAACGCAATCGCCGCGCAATGGAAGAGGGGCGAAGAAATCGTCATCGTTCACGGCGGCGGCAAGCACGTCGACGCGAATCTCAAACGCCTCGGCATTCCGAAGCGGACGCACGCGGGACTGCGCGTTACCGACGACGAGACGCTCGACGTAGTCGTGGCAACACTGGCCGGCTCCGTCAACAAGATGCTCGTCGCCGAGCTCGCGGCGATCGGCGTGCGTTCCGCCGGCATCAGCGGCTGCGATGCATCGACGCTGACTGCCGAACTTCATCCGCCGATCGACGGCATCGACCTCGGTCACGTCGGCAGCGTCATCGGCGGCGATCCGACGCTGCTCCGCGCCATCGTCAGCTACGGAATCCTGCCGGTCGTTTCGTCCGTCGCCGAAGGTCCGAACGGAACGCTGCTGAACGTGAATGCCGACTCCGCCGCCGCGGCGATCGCCGTTTCGCTCGGAGCCGAAGAGTTGATTTTCATCACTGACGTGGCCGGCCTGCTCGATGCGCGCGGCAACGTCGTCGCCCAACTGCACGCCGACGAAGCGGAAGCGCTCCTCGGCACTTCGGTCGTCACCGGTGGCATGCGCCCCAAGCTGCAGGCCGCGCTGCACGCGCTCGGATCGGGCGTGCGGCGAATCACCATTGGAGAAGAGGGAGGTACGAACCTTGTTGCTGCATGACGAATCCCCCGCCGCCGTCGAAGAGCGCGAGAAGGCCTTCCTCCTCGGCACGTACGCGCGCACGCCGTTCCATCCGCGGAGCGGAAAAGGCGCGCGCATTACCGACGCGGACGGCCGCGAATATTGGGACCTGCTCGGCGGCATCGCCGTCAACGTCCTCGGCCATCGCCATCCGCGCCTGATCAAAGCGCTGCGCGATGAGTCGAACGCGCTGCTGCACGTTTCGAATCTCTACTACCACCCGGCGCAAGGCTTGCTCGCCGAGCGCCTCGTGCGCGCCTCGGGACTCTGCCGCGCGTTTTTCTGCAACAGCGGCACGGAGGCGAACGAAGCGGCGCTGAAGTTCGCGCGCCTCGCCAATCCCGGACGCGCCGGCATCGTCGCGCTGAATGAAAGCTTCCACGGACGGACGATGGGATCGCTGGCAATGACCGGCCACGAGGCGTATCGCGCGCCATTCGAGCCGCTCATTCCGGGCGTCACGTTCGTCGAGTCGAACGACGTCGCCGCGCTCGAAGCCGCCGTTGACGAAACGACCTGTGCCATTTTTCTGGAACCCGTGATGGGGGAGGGCGGCATCATCCCGCTGTCGCACGATTTCCTCGCCGCCGCGCGCCGCGTGGCCGACCGCACCGGCGCGATTCTTATCTTCGACGAAATCCAATGCGGGCTCGGACGCACCGGAACGCTCTTCGCCTTCCAGCAGAGCGGAATCGTCCCCGACATCGTCACGCTCGCCAAGCCGCTCGGCGGCGGACTGCCGCTCGGCGCGGTGGTCACCGGCGCCGCGATCGAAGGTGTCGTCAAGCCCGGCCACCACGGCACGACCTTCGGCGGCAATCCGGTCGCCTGCCGGCTCGGGCTGGCAGTCCTCGACGAGATCGAAGAGTCGAACCTGCTCGACCGCGTCACCGGCATCGGCAACTGGTTCAACACGCAACTGCTCTTGCTGCAGTCGCGCAATCGATCGATCGTCGAGATCCGCGGCCAAGGATTCATGTGGGGCATCGAGCTCGATGGACCCGCGAAACCGGTCGTGGCCGAACTGCTCGCCAAAGGCTTCGTCTGCGGCACGGCCCGCGACAACGTCATCCGTCTTCTGCCGCCGTACGTCACGCCGAAGAAGGCATTCGTCGAGTTCATTGACGCGCTGGAGCAGGTGCTCGCCGTCGTTAAGGAGAAAGCAGCGTGAACCACACTTACAAAAAAGTCGCCCTCGCCTACAGCGGCGGTCTCGACACCTCGATCATCATTCCGTGGCTCAAGGAAAACTACGGCTGCGAAGTCGTGGCCGTGGCTGTCGACGTCGGGCAGGCCGAGGAAACGGCCGGCCTCGCCGAGAAGGCGTATCGCACCGGCGCGTGCGACTTCCATCTCATCGATGCGAAGGAAGAGTTCGCGCGCGACTTTCTCTTTCCCGTGCTCAAGGCCGGCGCCATTTACGAAAAAGACTATCTCCTCGGCACGTCCACCGCGCGTCCGTTGATCGCTCGCAAGCAGGTTGAGATCGCGCTTGCCACCGGCTGTGATGCCCTCGCGCACGGCTGCACCGGCAAGGGCAACGATCAGGTCCGCTTCGAGCTCGCCTATCAGGCGCTCGCGCCGGAGTTGGCTGTGATTGCGCCGTGGCGCGAGTGGGACATCGTCTCGCGCGAAGACGCCATCGACTATGCCTCCTCGCGCGGCATCCCCGTGCCGGTCACGAAGAAGGATCCGTACTCGCGCGACCGCAACCTCTGGCATCTCTCGCACGAAGGTGGCCCACTCGAGGATCCGTCGTTCGAGCCGGAAGCGTCGATGTTCAAACTCACCGTCGACCCGATGGCCGCGCCCGACGCGCCGGAGAAGGTCGCCATCACGTTCGAAGCGGGCGTCCCGGTTGCCGTCAACGGTGCGGCGATGTCGCCCGCGGCGATTGTGATCGCGCTGAATGAAATCGGAGGACGCAACGGCGTCGGCCGGGTCGACCTCGTCGAGAACCGTCTTGTCGGAATTAAATCGCGCGGCGTGTACGAAACGCCCGGCGGCACGCTGCTCGTCACCGCGCTCAAAGCGCTCGAATCGATCACGCTCGACCGCGACAGTGCGCACGAGAAGGAGCGCATCGCCACGCGCTACGCGGAGCTCGTCTATTTCGGCCAGTGGTTCTCGCCGCTCAAGGAAGCGTTCGACGCCTTCGTCGATTCGATCACGGCCAAAGTCAGCGGAACCATCACGCTCAAGCTGTACAAAGGAAACACGACGATCGCAGGCCGCACCTCGCCGAACTCGCTGTACAGCGAGGAACTGGCCAGCTTCAACATGACCGGTTACGACGCGCGCGACGCCGCGGGATTCATTCGCGTCTTCGGTCTGCCGACGCGCGGACGCAATCGCATCGCCATCGACAAGAATCTCGATGACACGCTGCCCGCCGATGAAGTCACGGCCGCGCGGCTGCGGAAGGCGGCCGGTTGACGCAGAAGTTGTGGGGCGGGCGCTTCGAGGGTGAGCCGTCGCCGTTGCTGCGGCGGCTCAACGACTCGTTCGCGTTCGACCGCGAGCTGTTCGATGACGACGTGGAAGGCTCGATCGCATGGGCGCGTGCGCTGGCCGAAGTGGGCGTACTTTCCGAGGATGAGTTGGATGCGATCCTCGGCGCGCTTGTGCGCATCGAACCGCCAACCGGCGGCGACTACGAAGACGTCCATTCGTACGTCGAAGCGAAGCTCTACGAACTGATCGGCGCCGGCGCCGGCAAGCTGCACACCGGCCGCTCGCGCAACGACCAGGTGGCGACCGATCTCAAACTCTGGCTGAAACGCGCGTGCAATGAAGCGCTCGATGCTGCCTCGACGTTGATCGTCACTCTCGCAACGCGCGCCGCCGAAGAAGCAGCGACGCCAATGCCCGGCTACACGCATTCCAAACAAGCGGAGCCGATCACGTTCGGACACTGGTGCCTCGCGTACGTCGAGATGCTGCGCCGCGATCGTTCGCGTTTCACCAGCGCTATTGAACGCGGCGATGAATCGCCCCTCGGCTCCGGCGCCCTCGCCGGCACGCCCCTTCCCATCGATCGCTACGCGATCGCGCGCGCCCTCGGCTTCGCGCGTGCGACCGCAAACTCGATCGACGCGGTTTCCGATCGCGACTTCGCGGCCGAGTATCTGTTCGCGTCGGCGATGCTTCTCACACATCTCTCGCGTCTCGCCGAGGATTTGATCTTTTTCACTTCCGACGAAGCAGCGTATGCGGAGTTGCCCGATGCGATGGCCACCGGTTCCTCGCGCATGCCGCAGAAGAAAAATCCGGATGTCCTCGAACTGACGCGCGGTTATGCGGCGCGCGGTATTGGCGAACTGACGGGTTTCATCGCGCTGCTCAAGGGACTGCCACTCGCTTACGACAAAGACCTTCAGCTCGATAAAGAGCCGCTCTTCCGCACGCGCGCCGTCATCGCGTCGCTGCTTCCCGCGCTCAACGAACTAGTCGCAGGACTCTCGCTGGACCGCGATCGCATGCGCGCCGCCGCCGGTGGCGATGCCCTAATCGCCACCGCGGTGGCCGATGCACTCGCGGCGAGCGGAATGCCGTTCCGCGAAGCGCACGATCAGGTCAGCCGAAACCTAGCCGATCTCCCGTCGCTCGCTGCATCTCACGGCGTGACGTTGGATGGCATGCTCGCGAAGAAAAACTCCTTCGGCGGTACGGCGCCGGAGTGCGTTCGCGCGGCTGCGCAGGAGTGTTTGAAGTCATGAAGGCGATTCTGCGTTCCGACGTTGGCTCGCGCGCGAAGGCGCGCTTGACAAACTTAGCACCGCGCTCAGCGCGGGGTTTCGGGAGCGCCCAGGATGTGCAGCCGCGGAGGCGGCCGCTAGAAAATCACCCGCCGCGCGAGCACGTTGTAGTGGCCGCCTCCGCGGCCACGAAATTCGGGCACGTTCGTTACCCCGCGCCGAGCGCGGGGCTAAGATTGTTTCGCACGCCTTCGCGTGCGAACAGCCTGCCGTCGCGACATTTTTTCCCATCCTCTCTGTCTGGTCCGGCGCAGACGCTCTCGTCTGTGCATGTGGCACAAACACTCTTGTCTGTGCTCAGCGGCGCAGACGCGCGTATCCCCCACTCATGAAACTCCCCAAAGGTTTTCTCGCCTCCGGCGTCCGCGCCGGCATCCGCAAAAAGCGGCCGGACCTCGGCCTCATCGTCGCGCCCGACGGCGCGAACGCCGCCGCTGTCTTCACGAAGAATCGCTTCCAGGCCGCGCCGGTGACGCTGTCGAAATCCGCGCTGAAAAACAGCGGCGGCAAGCTGAAAGCCGTGGTCGTCAACGCCGGCTGCGCGAACGCGGTCACCGGCAAAGCCGGTCACGATGCCGCGAAACGCGTCCGCTCCCGCGCTGCCGAACTGCTCGCCTGCAGCGATGACGAAATCTTCATCGCCTCCACCGGCGTCATCGGCGTCCTGCTCCCCGATAAGAAATTGCGCGACACGCTGCCCGACGCCATCACGCGCCTGTCATCCGGCGGCATCGACGCGCTATCGCACGCCATCCTCACCACGGACGTCGGTCCCAAGGTCACGCAGGCCACCTTCACCCTCGGCGGCAAGCGCGGACGCATCGTCGGCGTCGCCAAAGGCGCGGGGATGATCCACCCGAACATGGCCACCATGCTCGGTTTCGTGATGACCGACGCCGCGCTCGATCCGGCTACGCTCAAGCGCGCGCTGACGACCGCCGTCGATCAAAGCTTCAACGCCATCTCCGTCGATGGCGATACATCGACGAACGACACCGTGCTGCTGATGGCTTCGGGCAAACTCGGGAACACCTCGCGCGCTGATATCGCCGACTTTCAACGCGCGCTCAACACCGTCTGCCGCGATCTCGCATGGATGATCGTCCGCGACGGCGAAGGCGCCACACGCGTGATGGAGCTGACCGTCCGCGGCGCGAAAACGGAGCGCGACGCGAAGCTCGCCGCTCATGCCGTCGCAACATCTTCGCTCGTGAAGACCGCGCTGCACGGCGGCGATCCGAACTGGGGCCGCATGCTGGCCGCCCTCGGCCGCAGCGGCGCGCGCTTCAACGTCAAACGCGTTTCGCTCTTCGCCGCGAACGTGCAACTCGTCATGAACGGCGAGCCCGCAATCTACAAAGAGAAAGACGCCGCCAAAGTCTTCACCCGCGAACGCGTCCCGATCCTTCTGGACCTCGGCGGCGGAACCGCGACGACCGTCGTCCTCGCCTCTGACCTCGGCCACGACTACATCTCCATCAACGCCGACTACCGGTCGTGAGCGATACACTTCCGCGCCATGCGGAAGTTGATCGCCACACTCCTCCTTCTTTTCTCCGCCACCGCCGCGCACTCCGCGTTACGCGATCCCGTTGCGGCCCGGCATGGCATGGTGGCGTCGACAAGCGGCATCGCGTCGCAGGTCGGCGTCGACATCATGAAGAAGGGCGGCAACGCCGTCGATGCAGCGGTCGCGACCGCCTTGGCGATGGCGGTCACCTGGCCCGCCGCCGGCAACCTCGGCGGCGGCGGATTCATGCTCATTCGCATGGCCGACGGGACGAGCGAAGCGATCGACTATCGCGAGCGCGCGCCGTTGGCGGCGTCGCGCGACATGTACCTCGGCGCGAACGGGAAGATCATCAAAGGCGCATCGACGGATGGCTACAAAGCGATTGGCGTTCCGGGCACTGTGGCTGGATTGATGCTCGTCCATAAGCGCCACGGCAAGTTGAAATGGAGTGAGGTCGTCGAGCCGGCGCGGAAGCTTGCAGCCGAGGGATTTGTCGTAAGTCCGTTTCTCGACGGGGTGTTTCATGACAAGGAGACGCTGAAGAAACTGGAGCCGTGGCCGGAGAGCCGCCGTATTTTTCTGCGAGACGGACACCTCTTCACGATGGGCGAGCGATTCAAACAGCCGGAGTTGGCCGCGACGCTGGCGCGCATCCAGACCAATCCGCGCGATTTCTATGAAGGCGTGACGGCGAAGCGCATCGTCGCTGACATGAAAGCGCACGGCGGTCTCATCACGATGAAGGATTTGCGCGAATACAGGCCGGTGATCCGTACGCCATTGCGCGGCAGCTATCGCGGACACGACTTCATCGTCATGCCGCCGCCGTCGTCGGGCGGCATCGCCATCATCGAGATGCTGCACATGCTCGAGAAATACGACGTCGCGGAGACCGGCTGGCAGTCGGCGAAATATCTGCATCTCATTACCGAGGTAATGCGAAGGGCGTTTGCGGACCGGGCGGAGTTTCTTGGTGATCCTGATTTCGTCAAGCTGCCGGTCACCGCGCTGACTTCGAATGCGTTCGCCGAGGAGCGGCGGAAGACGATCGATCTCGGGCATGCATCAAAGTCGGCCGAGATTCGGGCGGGCGATCCGGTGCCGTTCGAAAAACCAGAGACGACGCATTTTTCCGTCGTCGACGGCGACGGGAACATGGTCAGCAACACATATACGCTGAACGACTGGTTCGGCGCGGGCGTCACCGCGAAGGGCACCGGCATCCTGCTCAACGACGAGATGGACGACTTCACCTCGCAACCTGGAGTGCCGAATGTCTATCAGCTCATTCAGAGTGAGAAGAACGCGATCGCGCCGAAGAAGCGGCCGCTATCGTCGATGGTGCCGCTGATCATGCTGCAGGACGGCAAGCCGTGGCTGGCAGTCGGCGCCGCGGGCGGGCCGCGCATCATTAGTACTGTGCTGGAGATTGTCCTGGCCGAGGTCGATTTTCAGGTGTCGATTCAGGAGGCGGTCGATGCGGGGCGCATTCATCATCAATGGATGCCCGACACGATTTTCTGGGAGCCGAATGGGACGAATCCTGATTCGCGCGCGGCGCTGGAAGCGATGGGCCACAAATTCGCGGAGAAGCCGTTCGAGCACATCTCCGACGCGAACGCGGTGATGATCGATCCGAAAACCGGACTGCGATACGGCGGCGCCGATCCGCGGCGCTCGGGCGTCGCCGTCGGATGGTGACGATGCGACGCGTCTGGCTTGTGGGCGCGCTGATCGTTCTGACAGGACCGCTCGTTACGTGGAGCAGTTTCCTTCGCACGCATCGGCTCGAAGCTCCCGCGTCGCCGACGGAAAACGATCAGCCGCAGCTCGCCGCGTACTGGCGATTTCTCGCCGCGGCGCGCCCTCTCGTTCCGCGCGGATCGTCGTACACAATCAAGGCTCCGACTGCGGACGATGAGACGCAGCTCTTCTGGCTCTCCGCCGGTTTGTACGCGGATGTGACGCCGTATCCGGCCACGTATGTCTGGCAACCGCAGCCCGGCGGTGGAAGCGAGGCGAAGTACGTCCTCGTGTACGGCGCGCCCGAGTGTCCCGCGGATGCGCCGTCCATGCACATGGTGACTGGGGGCGCCGTCTGCGTGCGCGATAAGCCATGACGGTCTTCGCATACATCGCCGCCTACGCGCTCGTCCCGCTGTTCGGGCTCTCGTTGGCGTCGTCGATCGACTCGCGGAGCGCGCGCGTGGGATTCGCGTTTCTGGCCGGAGCGCTGTTGCTGACGGTCGAGGCGACGCTCTTCACGATGCTCGGGATTCGTTGGAGCATCGTCGGATTGTCGCTGCCGCTGTTGATCGCGAGCGGAATCGTACTCTGGCGTTTTCGTCCAACGTGGAAGTCGGAAGGCGCCAACAAATTCGCGATCGCCATTATCGCGATCGCGATCCTTCACTTCGCGCTCTCCATCATCACCACGCAATCGATCAATCCCGACTACATCCTCTTCTGGGGGACGAAATCAGTGCACTTTGCGATGTCGCGATCGCTCGACGCCGGCTATCTCCTCTCTCGCTACGCGCCGCCGCGCATCGACTATCCGCCGCTGCTGCCGATTGTGCAGGCGTGGGGGCTGCTGTTCTCGCATCCGATGCCGTGGATCACCGCGGCGGCGATGTCGGCGGTGTGGCTCATCGCCGCGGTACCGGTGATCAACTGGCTCACCGGATCGATTCACGCCACCGCGTTCTGGACCGCCGCGATGGCCGCATCGCTGGCGTTCTGCGGCAGCGGCGGCAACGCCGAGTCGATGCTGGTGGTGTACATCTCGGTGGGAGCGGCGGCGATCGTAGCGAAGCGCACTTCGATCGCCGCAATCGCATTCGCCGGCGCGATGCTGACGAAAGAGGAAGCGCTGGTCACGATCGGCGCGATCCTGATCGGCGTCGTCATTTACGACTGCGGAATCCGTCGCGCGGCGATCCTTGCCGCGTCATCCGCGGCCGGCGCGTCGGTCTGGTTCGTGTTTCAGAAGCGCTTCGGAATGCACGTCGGCTACGACCGCGTCACGCTCACACACACGTTCCACTGGAGCAACCTTCCTACGATTTTTCGCGAAGCGCCGAAAAGTCTGGCCGCGGGATGTTGGGGATTGTCGTGGCTGATTCCACTCGCGATCATCATCTACATCGCCGTCCGCAAGCCGCGAAGCCTTCGCGTTGCGATCCCGCTGCTCGTGCCGGTACCGCTGCTCTTCGTCTTCTTCGTTTACCTCTATCTCCAGTACGAAAGCTCGCTGGCGATGAAGATGTGGTGGATTCTGCCGCGGCTTTCGCAGCCGGCGTTGTCGCTGCTCATCCTGGCGGCTGCATTCGCGGCTGGCGATAGAATGCCGAGCCATGATTGACAAGAAGCCGCTTGTCGCGTTTGCGAACAAAGAACGCGATCGTTTCGAAACCGCTCTCCGCCAGTTCGTCGACATCCCCACCGTCTCCGCCGACGCCGGTCGTTTGCCAGACATTCGGCGCTGCGCCGAGCTCGCGGCGTCGACGATCCGCGACTTCGGCGGCGAGGCCGACATTCTCGAAACAGACGGCAATCCAATCATCCACGGCCGCTTCAACAGTGGAAAGAATCTGCCGACCGTCACCGTCTATAACCATCTCGACGTGCAGCCGGCCTCGCGCGAGACCGAGCCGTGGACGAGCGATCCGTTCGTCTTCACCAAACAGGGCGACCGTTACCTCGGGCGCGGCACCACCGACGACAAAGGTCCAGCGCTGACCGCGCTGTTCGGCATTCGCGCCGCGCGCGAGGCCGGCGTGAAAGCAAACATGCACGTGCTGTGGGAACTGGAGGAGGAGATTGGCTCGCCGAGCTTCGATGGCGCGATGAAGAAGTACGCCAAACAGCTCACGACCGATTCCGTGATCGTTTCCGACACGATCTGGGTTTCGCGTTCGCGTCCCGCCTGTCCGGCCGGCCTGCGCGGTTTGCAGGGTTTCGAACTGATCCTCGAGACCGCGGCCACCGACCAGCACTCCGGCGTCACCGGCGGAGGAGCGCGCAATCCAATCGGCGAGTTGATGAAGCTCGTTTCTGAGATGTACGACGCTACTAGCGGCAAGGTGAAGATGAAAGGCTTCTACGACGATGTCGAGCAGCCGTCGAAGCAGGAACTGGCTGACTTTCGCGCGTCTGGCTTCACGGTCAAGGACTTTAAGAAAGACCACGGCTTCAAATCGGTCCGCACCGAAGACGCCGACGACATGATGAAGCGCATTTGGGCCATGCCGACCTTCGAAGTGCACGGTCTCGTCGGCGGCTACACCGGCCCCGGAATCAAGACCATCATCCCGCCGCGCGCCGTGGCGAAAATCTCCTGCCGCCTGGTTCCGAATCAGGATCCGAAGAAAATCATGAAGCTCGTCCGCGACTTTGTGAAGCAGCGCAATCCCGATGTGAAGATCGTCACAGAGTCGTCGATGCTGCCGTACAAAGCGCCGACTACCGGACCGCTGGCCGACGCCGTTCGCAGCTCGATGAAATTCGCCTTCGGCCGCGAACCAGTCTTCGTCCGCGAAGGCGGCTCCATCGGCGCCATCGTCTCGATGGAAAAGGTCCTCAAAGTCCCCGTCCTCTTCCTCGGCCTCTCCCTTCCCGAGCACGGCTACCACGCCCCGAACGAGAACTACGACTGGCAGCAAGCCAGCGGCGGCATGGTGGCTTTCGCAAAGTACTTCGACGAGATCGCTGAGATGTAAAGAGGGCCGCTCGGCCTGGAGAAATCGCATCGCAGGACAACCGATCTACGCCGTTTGCGTCATTGCGACGTTTGCATTGATCGCGGTCACGATCTTTGTGCGTGGCAAACTGGTGGTGTTGGTGGTGTCGGTTTCGGTCCTCGTGTGTATCGCGACGGTGTCACTCCTTGGAATCGTCTCCTCCGGCCGGCTTGCGATGGTACGAGCGCACGACGGCACGCTCCGCAACCGTGATCCATTCGTGGAGGCGCTCACGATCGATCGTGACTGGGCCGCTGTCCTGTTCCTTTCGAACGTGGGACTTGGGATCACGGTGATCGTTCAGAGTCGCCGTCTCAAAAGTGGTTAACCTCCCCTCTTTTCTACCCGTTGTGGATTTTTGTGGACAAAGGTGGCTCACAGTGGTAGAAACGGCCTTCGAATCACGAAAGTTCAGTGGAAATGGTCGAACCAGTCCTCATGGGGCATGCCCCCGCCAAGGTCGACGACAAAGGTCGGCTGAAGATCCCGGCCAACTTCCGCAAGGTCATTGAAGAGAAGTTCGGCGCCGACTGCTTCATCACTTCCACTGACGGTGAGCGAGCACTGATCTATCCGATGGCGGTCTGGTTCGACTTCCAGGGTCGCCTTTCGAAGGTCCCATCGACGTCGATGGCCAAGTCGAAGCTCCTCGAGAGAGCCAACTACTTCGGCCAGATTGGAACGATCGATACGCAGGGTCGGGTGCTCATTCCGGCCATCCTGAGGAGCGTCGCCGGGATCGCCGAGGACGTGGTGGTCATCGGAAACACGGACCACCTCATCGTTTGGAATGGCGAAAAGATCCAGCAGCGGATGGCGGAGACGCCTCTGACGAACGATGACTGGAAAGAGTTGGAGTTGCATGGTGTGTGAGCTGTCATGCACCAGTCGGTTCTTTTAAGCGAAATCGTCGAATCCCTCCGTCCCGCGCGCGATGACGGAACGCTCGTCGATGCCACGATCGGATTGGGTGGACACGCTGAAGCACTGCTCGAGCGTTATCCGCAAATCCGTCTTCTCGGCATCGACCGCGATCCGCAGGCACTGGCCGCATCGGCAGCGAGGCTGGAGAAATTCGGAAATCGCGTGACGCTCGCACAGGGACGCCACGAGACGCTCATTGACATCCTGAAGAAGCAGAACATCGAGTCCGTCAGCGGCTTACTCGCCGACCTCGGCGTCTCTTCCATGCAGCTCGACGACGCATCGCGCGGATTTTCGTTCCGCTACGACGCGCCGCTCGACATGCGCATGGGGCCGGAGTCGCAGACAGCCGCGGACCTCGTCAACACGCTCGGCGAACACGAGCTCGCAACGATCCTGCGCGACTACGGCGAAGAGCCGATGGCGCGACGGATCGCCAAAGCGATCGTGACCGCGCGTGCCGAGGGGACGATCGAGACGACGGCGAAACTGGCGGAGATCGTAAGGAGCGTGAAGTGGTCGAAGCCGGGACAGATCGATCCGGCCACGCTGACATTCCAAGCGCTTCGCATCGCTGTCAATGAGGAGATCGTCGGGCTCGACAAGTTCATTGACGACGCGGTCGAAGTGCTGGAACCGAAGGCGCGCATCGCAATCATCTCCTTTCATTCGCTCGAAGATCGCATCGTTAAACGGGCGCTGCGGCGATTGGAAGGGGAGTGCACCTGTCCACCAAATTTGCCGGTGTGCGGCTGCGGCGCGAAAGAAGTCGTCGAGATTCTGACCAGTCGTCCGGTCACTGCTTCGGAGGAAGAAGTTCAACGAAATCCGCGGTCGCGAAGTGCGAAGTTGCGAGTCGCGGAGAAGAAGTGAAGAGCTCTTAGCTGTCAGGTCTTAGCTCTTAGGAAGTTGATCGATCCAAGAGTTGACAGGTGAGTGCTCGAAGTCGCAGTTGAAGGCTCGAAGTTCCTAAGAGCTGACAGCTACGAGCTAAGAGCTGCAGTACCGGAGCCCGGAAACAAGGGTGAAGGTTGGGGAAGGGTGGGCGTGTGTGCGCCGCGGGAGCTCGGGAGGGGTGGCTGGGGGAGCGTGGGTGGGTGTGGATGGTTCTCGGGACGTACTAGTAGGCAGATCTTCACCCTTGTTCCCTGGCTCCGTGCAGTCTCTCGGATCGGCCCCCGCACATGTACGCGCAGAAGAAACCTATCGAGAACACCCACATCGTCCGCGAACGCGATCGCCGGCGCTCCCGTGAGCTGCTGGCCGTTCTCGCGCTCGGCGTTCCCATCTGTGCGTTCCTGCTCCTCTTCACCTGGCAGAACCTCGAAGTCATCCGCCTCGGCCACGAAGCGACGGGGCTGCAGAAGCAGAAGCAGGAGATCGAGAACGCGAACAAAGCGTTGCAGCTCGATCTCGATCGCCGCACGTCGTTAGCTGCCGTCGAGCAGCGCGCCGTCAACCTCGGATTTCAACGCACCGATCCACGCGCAGTGGTGATGGTGCAGCGGCCCGCCGTCGCGACACCCGACACCCGACAATCGACACCCGGAGCGCGCTGATGCCCATCTCGCAAAAGCGTCTGCTCTACTTGTTCGCGTTCCTCGCCGCATGGGGCATCGTCGTCGTCGCGCGGCTTGCACAGATTCAGCTCGTGCGCCACGGCGAATACGTCGTCAAAGCGGCGCGCCAACAGGAACGGACGCTCGCGCTGCAGCCGGTACGCGGCTCAATCATCGACAGCCGAGGACGTATTCTCGCCGAGAGCGTCGCCGCCGAATCGATCTACGCCGATCCGCAAGCGATCGGCGATCGAGTGCAAACCGCGAAGGCGTTGGCCAGTGTCGCGGCACTGCAGATGGACGCGCGCGACCTCGCCGCGAAACTCACCTCCGGCGCCGGCTTCGTCTGGATCGCGCGCCAGCTTCCGCTCGAAACCAGCGCTGCCGTGAAAGCGCTCAAACTGCCGGGCATCTATTTTTTGGAGGAGCATCGGCGCTCCTATCCACGCGCCATGCTGGCCGCGAACGTCGTCGGCTACGTCGGTCTCGATGGCGAAGGCCTCGGCGGAATCGAGCACTCCTTCGATTCACAAGTACGCGGCCGCGCCGGACGGGTGACGCTGCTGCGCGACGCGCGCCGCGGAATGTACCTCGTCGGCGGCGAGGGCCCGAACCGACCCATCGATGGCCACGATGTCGTCCTCACCATCGACTCAGTCGTGCAGTTCATCGCTGAGCGCGCGTTGGCCAAGACGGTCAATCAGTACAACGCCGCGGACGGCGTGGCCATCGTCATGGACCCGCGCGACGGCCGCATTCTGGCGATGGCTTCGAATCCGACGTTCGATCCCAATCGCATCCGCGACTTCACTGCGGAGGATCGCCGCAATCGTGCCGTGCAGGATCAGTACGAGCCCGGATCGACTTTCAAAATCGTCACTGCGTCGGCCGGACTCGAAGAAGGAATCGTCACGCCATCGCAGGTTCTCGACTGCGGCGACGGTTTCATCCAGATCGGCAACACGCAGATTCACGAGCACGGTCACAACCGCTACGGCCTCATCACCTTCGAAGACGTGATGGTGCATTCGTCGAACGTCGGCGCAATCCGCGTCGGCCTCGCGCTCGGACAGGACCGTTTTTACCGCTACATGCGCCGTTTCGGTTTCGGCGAGCGGACCGGCGTGACGTTGCCGGGCGAAGCGTTAGGTAAGTTGCGCCCCACCGCACAGTGGTCGCAACTTTCGAATGCATCGATGTCGATCGGGCAGGAGATCGCGACCACGCCGCTGCAGGTCCTGACCGCCATCGCCACCGTCGCCAACGGCGGCGTCCGCGTGCAGCCGCGCATCGTCGAGAAGGTCGTCGATACGAAGGGCAACACGATTTCCGTTCCGCCGCAGGCCGCGCCGGTGCGCGTGATCTCCGAAAAGACTGCCGCCGTGCTGAACGAAATCCTCAAAGCGGTCGTCGCGCGCGGAACCGGCGTGAACGCTGCCCTGGCCGAGCACATCGTGGCCGGCAAAACCGGCACGGGGCAGAAAGCATCGCACGGCGTCTATGGCGACAAAGTGTTCGCGTCGTTCGGCGGCTACGTTCCCGCCGATCGTCCGCAGCTGGCTATCCTGGTCGTGATCGATGAGCCGAAAGGCGCCGAGTACGGCGGCACCGTGGCCGCGCCCGCCTTCAAAGAGATTGCGGAATCGACCCTTCGCTACCTGAACGTCGCGCCGTCCGTCCCCGCGCGGACGATCGACCTCAGCGCGCCGATGCTGGCGACGTTTTCGCAAAAGCCCGCCCCGACCGCGGGATCGGAAGTTCCTGACCTGCGAGGCCTCGACGCGCGTGCGGCGGTGGCGCTCGCCACCAGGTCCGGCTTCCGCGTCCGCGCCTCGGGGAGTGGCGTGGTCCAAACACAGCAACCGTTACCGGGCGAAGCCCTGCCGAACGATCACCAGGTCGTGCTGACCCTCGCGGAGGGAGCACGATGAAGCTGCGCGAATTGCTGCGGGATGTAGAGGTGCGGGAGAGCCGCGCCGATCTCGATGCCGGCATCGCGAGCGTCACCGCGGATTCGCGCATGGCCACTCCGGGCTCGCTCTTCGTCGCCATTCCGGGATTGAAAACCGACGGTGCGAAGTTCATCGAATCTGCGATCCGCAAAGGCGCCGCCGCGATCGTCGGTGAATCGAGCGCTGCGTCCGTGCAGGTCGACGACACCCGCGCCGCGCTTTCGATCATCGCCGCGAATTACTACGGCCGCCCCGCGGACAAGCTTTCGCTCGTTGGCGTTACCGGCACGTCAGGAAAGACGACGACGACGAAGATGATCGAGTCGATCTTCGACGCCGCCGGTGGCCCGGTTGGCCTTGTCGGTACGATCGAATATCGGGCCGGCGATGAGCGCCTCATGGCCGACCGCACAACGCCCGACGCTGTCGTGTTGCAGCAGTGGTTCGCCAAGATGGTCGACGCCGGCGTGCACAACGCGGTGATGGAAGTCTCTTCGCACGCGCTGGCGCTGAAGCGGACGTACGGCATCCACTTCGCTGCCGCGGTCTTCACGAACCTCTCGCAGGACCACTTCGACTTTCACAAAGATTTCGAAGACTACTTTGCGGCGAAGCGGATTCTCTTCGACCAGATCGACCGCTCGCGGAAGACGGCCATCGTCAACATCGACGACGAATACGGCCGTCGCCTCGCGAACGAGCTTGGCGACGCGGTCGTGACATTTGGCCGCGGCACGAACGCGGATATTCATTCGATCGAGCCGTTCAGCATCACCGTTCGCGGACTCGATGGCCGCGTCGTCACGCCTTTCGGCGAAGTACGCGTTGAGTCGAAACTCCTCGGCGCGCCGAATCTCTACAACTGGCTCGGCGCAATCGGCGCCGCGCAATCCGTCGGCATCGACATCCCCACAATCGAAGCGGGCATTCGCAACCTCGCAGCCGTGCGCGGACGGTTCGAATACGTCGAAGCGGAGGTCGGACCAACCGTCATCGTCGACTACGCGCACAAGCCGGACGCGCTCGACAAACTCCTCCAGGCTGTGCGCGATCTTGCGTCCGGCCGGCGCGTCGTCCTCATCGTCGGCTGCGGGGGCGATCGCGACAAAGATAAGCGTCCGATGATGGGCGCGATCGCGGCACGCCTGGCCGATCACACCATCCTCACCAGCGACAACCCGCGCGGCGAAAAGCCGGAGGCGATCCTCGACGACATCGAAGCGGGCATGCGCGGCGCGACGAACTACGCGCGTATCACCGATCGCCGCGAGGCCATCAGCCGCACGATCGCAGAGGCAG
The DNA here is from genome assembly GCA_035996815.1 of Thermoanaerobaculia bacterium. Taxonomy (GTDB): domain Bacteria; phylum Acidobacteriota; class Thermoanaerobaculia; order Gp7-AA8; family Gp7-AA8; genus JADGNZ01. The sequence goes on from DASYJF010000085.1 coordinate 95,484, forward strand.
CCGATGACGATGTCATCGTCATCGCCGGCAAAGGACACGAGCCGTATCAGGTCATCGGAGATCAGGTCATCCACTTCGATGACCGCGAAGAAGCAGAGCGGGCATTGAAAACCAGACACGAAAACAGAGTACAAAATTAATGTTGAAATCAGTGATCAAATCGATTTATCCTTATCAGAGTTCGGATAGGTGTTCTGTTCCGGCTCCGTCGATTGCTTTCCGTGCGGGTGGATGGTTGGCGATCGCCGGGCAGCTTCGGGGGAAGGGCCGCGATCGGGTCAGCGCGGCGGAGCCGGAAGAGAACACGGTGCTGTTGGGAGTGGGGAGTAGGGAGTGGGCGGTGGGAGTTTCGAGCCGCGCCCTTCACCCCTGCGATTCATCCACTCACACCTCGCGCCGCTTCATCCGCCACACCCCACGCCCCACACCCCACACCCCGAGGTTCCCATGCATCTGACCTTCCGCCAGATCGCCGAGATGACCGGCGGCGAAATCGTGCAAGGCGGCGACGTTGCCGCCGACTCCGTGGTCATCGACAGCCGCGAGGTCAAGCCTGACTCCGCCTTCTTCGCCATCACGGGTGATCGTCTCGACGGCCATCAGTTCGTGACGCAGGCGCTGGCCATCGGACGCGGCGCGGTCGTCTCGCAGGTTCCGGAGAACGTTCCCGCGGACAAAGCGATCGTGCGCGTCGCCGACACGACGGTCGCGCTGCAGAATCTGGCGCGATCCATCCGCGAGCGCTATCCCTTCACGCTCATCGCCATCACCGGCTCGGCGGGCAAGACGACGACGAAAGAGATGATCGCCACGCTGGTCAGTTCGGAGAAGCGCACCTTCAAATCGTGGGGCAACTTCAACAACTTGATCGGCTGCCCGCTCTGCATCGACAACACGCCCGACGATGCTGAAGTCGTCGTCAGCGAGATGGGGATGAATCACAAGGGCGAGATCGCGCAGCTCGCCGGGCTCACGCATCCCGACGTCGGCGTCTACACGAACATCGGACCGGTCCACATCGAGTTCTTCGGAACCATCGAGAAGATCGCTGCGGCCAAGCGCGAGCTGCTCGAGAACGTGAAGCCCGGCGGCACGATCATCATCAACGCCGACAACAAGTACGTCATGGACATCAGCCGCGGCTTCGAAGGGCCGAAGGTCACGTACGGAATCGAGAACGACGCCGAATTTCGCGGCATCAACATCCGCGAGCGTGGACTCCTCGGAACCTCATTCGAAGTCAACGGACATTCCTTCGAACTGTCGCTTCCTGGCCGACACAACCTCGAAAATCTCCTCGCCGCCATCGCCACCGCGCGCTCGATCGGCATTTCCTGGGAAGGCATCGCGCGCGGTGTGGCCGAAGTGAAGCCGGCGTATCACCGCGGGATCATTCTCGACGCCGGTGGCGCGACGATTTACGACGACACCTACAACTCCAATCCCTACGCCCTCGGACGCGCGTTGACGCTGATGTCCGAGGCCGATGTGAGCGGAAGAAGGATTGCGGTAATCGGCGACATGCTGGAGCTCGGCGACAAAGAGCTCGACTACCACCGCGACTCCGGCCGCGCGATTCCGACGAGCGTCGACACCGTCGTCGGAGTCGGCAAGCGCTCGCGCGCCTTGCTCGACGGCGCGCGCGAAGCGGGATTCGCCGACGTCAAACTCCACCACTTCGACGACGCACAGAGCGCCGGCGAATTTCTTAAGACCTTCATTCGCCCCGGGGATCTCGTGCTGATCAAGGCCAGCCGCGGCATCGGCCTCGATCGGACCGTCAACATCTTGACTAACGGCCACGCGGAGGGCGCGCACTGATGTTGTACTACCTGCTCTACCCGCTCCGGAACATGATTTCCGGCTTCAACGTCTTCCGCTACATCACCTTCCGGTCGGCGTGGGCGGCGCTCACCGCGCTCGTCATCTCCTTCATCTTCGGCCCGTGGCTAATCGAGCGGATGCGCCGCATCAAAGCCGGCCAGTACATCCGCGAGGAAGGGCCGAAGTCGCACCAGATGAAGGCCGGGACGCCGACGATGGGCGGCATTCTCATCAACATCGCCATCGTCATCCCGACGATTCTGTGGGCCGATATCTCCAACCCGTACATCTGGATCGTCCTTTTCGTCACGGTTGCATATGGCGCGATCGGATTCGTCGACGACTACCGCAAGCTGACTAAAAAACAGAACGAAGGTCTGACAGCGAAAGAGAAGTTTTCGATGCAGATCGGCGTCGCGCTGGCAGCGGGCCTGGCCATCGCCTACCTCCCGGCCATCCACAACAACTACTCGACCGTCCTTACCTTCCCCTTCTTCAAGGCGCTGCACCTCAACCTCGGGTTTCTCTACATCCCCTTCATCATCATCGTGCTCGTCGGCGCGTCGAACGGCGTGAATCTGACCGACGGACTGGACGGATTGGCGATCGGATCGACGCTCATCGTCGCCGTCACCTACACGATCCTCACCTACGCCGCCGGCAACTTCCGCGTGGCCGACTACCTCCGCATCGCCTGGGTACCGCAGGCGGGAGAACTCGCCGTCTTCTGCGGCGCCATGGTAGGCGCATCACTCGGATTTCTCTGGTTCAACGCGCATCCCGCCGAGATTTTCATGGGCGACGTCGGCTCGCTCGCACTTGGCGGCGCGATCGGCTGCCTCGCCGTGATGATCAAGCAGGAAATCCTGCTCGGCCTCGTCGGCGGCCTCTTCGTCATGGAAGGGATGTCGGTGGTCCTGCAGGTGGCCTCGTTCAAATTGACCGGCCGCCGCATCTTTAAAATGTCGCCGATCCACCATCACTTCGAGTTGTCGGGCTGGCGCGAAACGAAGGTCGTGGTCCGCTTCTGGATCATCGCCATCATCTTCGCGATGGTGGCCTTGTCGACGTTGAAATTGCGATGAAGACTCTCGTCATCGGAGCGGGCAAGTCCGGCGTGGCCGCGGCGAATTTTCTCGCCGCCCGCGGCGACGAAGTCCTGCTCACCGATGCGAACGAACATCCCGACCTTCCGTATCCGCTGCACGAGAACGTCGCGCATGCATTCGGAAAACAAGACGCGTCACTGCTCGAAGGCGTCGGCACGATCGTCCTCAGCCCCGGCGTGCCGCGCACGATTCCGTTATTGCAAGATGCGAGTGTTCTTCCGATTCCGGTGATCGCCGAGATCGAACTCGCCTATCGACATATGCCGCAAGGCAGCACTGTCATCGCCATCACCGGATCGAACGGCAAGTCGACGACCACAGCGCTCATCGGCGAAATCCTCAAGATCGACGGGCGGCAGCCGATCGTCGCGGGCAACATCGGCGAGCCGTTGATCGCGGCGCTCGATCTCGAGCGTCCGCGCACGTACGTCCTCGAACTCTCGTCATTTCAGCTCGAGTCGGTCGACACGTTCCGCGCCGATGTCGCGCTGCTGCTCAACATCACGCCCGATCACATGGATCGCTACGCCACCTTCGACGCGTACGCCGCGGCCAAGTACCGCATCTTCCGCAACCAGCAGCCGCACGACGTGGCCATCGTCAACGCCTCCGATCGCCGCGGCACGCCGCGCGACGCCAAGGCGCGCGTGTGGCGCTTTTCGAATGCGAAGGCGATCGACGAAGGCGCGTACTCCGACGGCGACGATCTCGTTCTCTGCCTCGCCGGCAACGAGCGCCGCATTCCGCGCGCGTCGCTGAAGCTCGAAGGAACAGCAAACGTCGAGAACGCGCTGGCCGCCTGGCTGGCCGCACGCGCGGTTGGCGTCGACGACGTCAGCGTCCAGATCGCGTTCGGCTCATTCGCAGGGCTGCCGCATCGTATGGTGCTCGTCCGCGAGCTCGATGGCGTCCGCTGGATCAACGACTCGAAAGGAACGAACGTCGACGCCACGCTCAAGTCGCTCGAATCGTTTCCGCCATCCAGCGTCTGGCTCATCCTCGGCGGCAAAGACAAAGCCGGTGAATTCGAACGGATGCGCGATCTGGTCCGCGACAAAGCACGCGGCGTCATCACCATCGGTGCCGCCGCGTCACTGGTAGCAGAAGCGCTCGCGGATTCAACAACCATCATCGACGCAGGCGACATGCAGCACGCCGTCGCCCACGCGCGCGAGCACGCGAAGTCAGGCGAAGTCGTCCTGTTGAGCCCCGCCTGCGCGAGCTTCGATCAGTACCGAAACTTCGAACATCGCGGCGAGCACTTCGAGCAGCTTGTCAGGGACCTGACATGAGCCGCAAACTCACCTACGACACCTACCTCTTCGGTGCGGCGATGCTCATCGTCGTCGTCGGCATGGTCATGATCTATTCGGCCTCGGCCATCATCACCATGCAGAAGGTCGGGTCGGACAACCCGTACTACTTCATCACCCGGCAGCTCGTGTGGCTCATCGCTGGCAGCGCGGTCATGGTCACGCTGATGCACCTTGACGTCGTGCGGTTGCGCGACCGCCGCATCATCTACGCCGGCGTCACCGCGGTGCTGATCGCGCTCGTCATCGTTCTCTTCCAGTCGCCGATCAACGGAACGCACCGCTGGATCGTGCTGTCGCACTTCCAATTGCAGCCGAGCGAATTCGCAAAGCCGGCGGTCATCCTCTTTCTCGCCTCGTACCTCGCGCGCAAAGAGGAACGAATCAACGAGCTGACGTCGACGCTGTTGCCGCTCGCACTCATCGTCGCGCTGTTCGCGGGACTGATCCTGCTCGAGCCCGACTTCGGCACCGCCACCACGCTCGTCCTGGTCGCTGCCGGGATGATTTTCGCCGCCGGCGTTTCGTGGATGCGCGTCGTCACCTTCGCGCTGATGATCATTCCTGCCGGCGTGCTGCTCGTCTTCAGCGCGGCGTACCGGCGTGATCGGCTATTCACATTCATAAATCCCGAGGCCG
>DASYJF010000086.1:0-69839 GCA_035996815.1 Thermoanaerobaculia bacterium
CTGCCAGCCTGTCGAACGCTCGGATGTCGCTTGAAACGCAACACTTGCGCAAGCCTCCCATTCGGCAGCGAGACGCAGCCGAGCCAGCCGGCGAGGACGCCAGCGTTCCGACGGCGCACGACGCGCAAGCGCTTAAGTTAAGGTCATTGCGGGTGAACCCGTGGGCTACGGTTCTTACGACGGCTTCGCCGCCGAGGTTGAGTTGCGCAGCATGGCAAGCCTTGCGCATTGGGTCACGCCGCACAGGGGGAACCAATGGCTACTAAGACGAAATCGCAGAAACGCGCACCGCGGGCCGCTGTCGCTCCCGCATCACCGACCGATCCGGCCGCGAAGCGGAAGCCGCGGCAGGACAGCAGCCGCAAAGTCGCGGAGCTGGAGAAGAATCGCGAGTATCCCGATCAGCAGTTCCTTACCTCGAATCACGGAACGCGCATCGAGGACGATCAGAACTCGCTGCGCGCCGGCGAGCGCGGCCCGTCGCTGCTCGAGGACTTCCACCTCCGCGAAAAGATCACGCACTTCGACCACGAGCGGATTCCCGAGCGCATCGTGCACGCACGAGGCTCGGCCGCGCATGGCGTGTTTCAGGTTTACGACGGTGCGATGTCGCTGTACACGAAGGCCGGATTCCTGACCGATCCCGCCCGCCGCACGCCCGTTTTCGTCCGCTTCTCGACGGTGGCCGGATCGCGCGGCTCGACCGATCTCGCGCGCGACGTTCGCGGATTCGCCGTCAAGTTCTACACCGACGAAGGGATCTTCGATCTGGTCGGCAACAACATCCCGGTCTTCTTCATCCAGGACGCGGTCAAGTTTCCCGATCTCATTCACGCGGTGAAGCCGGAACCGCACAACGAGATGCCGCAGGCGGCCTCGGCCCACGACACCTTCTGGGACTTCATCTCGCTCATGCCCGAGTCGATGCACATGATCATGTGGGTCATGTCCGACCGCGCCATCCCGCGCAGCTACCGGATGATGGAAGGGTTTGGCGTTCACACGTTTCGCCTCATCAACGAGCGCGGCCAGTCGCGCTTCGTGAAGTTCCACTGGAAGCCGCTCCTCGGCGTGCACTCGGTGGTCTGGGACGAGGCGCAGAAAATCTCCGGCAAGGATCCCGATTTTCATCGCCGCGATCTGTGGGACTCGATCGCCAGCGGCAATTTTCCGGAGTGGGAGCTTGGCGTGCAGATCGTCGACGAAAAGGATGAGAACTCGTTCGACTTCGATCTGCTCGATGCCACGAAGCTCATCCCCGAGGAGCTGGTGCCGGTGCAGCGAATCGGAAAGCTGACGCTGAATCGCAATCCCGACAATTTCTTCGCGGAGACGGAGCAGGTTGCCTTCCACGTCGGCAACGTCGTTCCCGGAATCGATTTCTCCAACGATCCGCTGTTGCAGGGCCGCCTGTTCTCGTATCTCGATACGCAACTCATTCGTCTCGGCGGACCGAACTTCCACGAGATTCCGATCAATCGTACGATTGCGCCGGTACACAACGGGCAGCGTGACGGCCACATGCGCCAGACCATCAACACCGGACGCGTCGCCTACGAACCGAACACCCTCGGCGGCGGCTGTCCGTTCCAGGCCGGGGCGGCCGACGCCGGCTTCGCATCGTTCGCCGAAAAAATGCACGGCTCGAAAGTGCGCGGACGCAGCGACAAGTTCTTCGATCACTTCACGCAGGCGTTGATGTTCTGGCGCAGTCAGTCGGATCCCGAGAAGGAGCACATCGTTCAGGCGCTCCAGTTCGAGCTCGGCAAGTTGACGGTGCAGGCTGTGCGCGAGCGGATGGTGGCGATGCTGAATCAGGTCGACGGCGAACTGGCGCAACGAGTCGCGGTCGGATTGGGAATGAAGAAGATCCCGAAAATCGACGGACCGATGAACCTCAGCTTCCCGGCCGATGGCAATCCGCGCGACTACCAGCCGAAGAAAACGAATCGCGACATCGCTCCGTCGCCGGCCGTGAGCATGGCCAACACCGTGAAGGATTCGATCAAGACGCGGCAGGTGGCGATCCTCGTTTCCGACGGCAGCGACGGCGCGGCGATCGCGCGGATGGAGAAGGCGCTGATGGCGCAGGGCGCGACGCCGCATCTGGTGGGACGCCACGTCGGTCCGTTCCAGACTGCCGAGGGCGGCGAGTTGAATGCGGAGCACAGCGTGCTGACGGCGAGCTCCGTCCTGTTCGACGCGGTCTACGTTCCCGGCGGCGAAGCGGGAGTGCAGTCGCTGGCGATGGAGCCGCAGGCGATCGAGTTCGTCGTCGATGCGTTCAAGCACTACAAAGCGATTGCCGCGACCGGCGCGGGGACACAGTTGCTCGATGCGGCCGGAGTCAGTGGCGCGCGTCCGCATCCCGAGGCGGGACCGGATGCCGATCCGCGAGCGGGCGTGATCACCGGCGGCGACAAAGAGGTGGGGAAAGTCGCCACCGCGTTCATCGCCGCAATCGCGCAGCATCGCGCCTGGACTCGCGGATTAAAACCGCCGATCCCGATGCCGTCGTAAAAAGGTACCGCATCAACTGGAACGCCGGCGTCACGCCGCCGAACGGGAGGCTTACACCTGAACCTTCTGCGTCGTGACGCCGACGTGATCCGTCAGCTCGTCGCGCACCGCGACCACGATGCGGTACGTCCCCTTCGACAACATGATCGGCGGAATGGTGATGGTCATTGGCCCGACCGTCGATTCGTCAGGCTTCAGCGTGATATCCGCGAACGCTTTGGCCAGCTTGATATTGCGTCCGTCTTCATCGAATACAGAGATGTAGACGTGGACCCGTGTGCGCGAGCCTCTCGCATCCGTGATGTATTGCAGCGACTCCATGTTCATCGCCGCCGTCACCGGAATGATCGCTGTCAGGCCGCGGTACTGTGGTGGATCGACCACCAGCGTCACAGGCAGCGTATTTGGCTGCATCGAAACGCCGAGCGTCGTTCGCAAGGAGCGTTGCAACTGTGCATCGGTGGTCGCTCCGGCGTACCCATCGCGATACTGCAATTTGTATTCGGAATGCCCTTTCACCCGCACAGTGAGATGGTGATAGTGACTGTCGGTTCCGTTGTGGGTCACAAAGCCGAGTGCGTAATAATTCGCGGCGCGGCGGTCGAAATCGGCGAATGAATCATCGAATCGATTTCCGGGCATGAACGCGCCGCCCGTTTCATTGGCCAGCCAGAACATCGCGGAGCGGTCGATCGCGGCAGACCCAAAACCGGGCCGGTCCCAATTATCTTTATTGACCGTTCGTTGATCCTGTACCTGCAGTCCCTCGGCGGAAATGATGTAGAAACTGGCATTCGAGGCATTGGCCTCGCGCACGAGGAGGTCGCGCATTGTGGTGAGTGCGCTGTTGTTGCGCGTTACGTCCGTCAAATGATTGCCGTTCATATTACCGCCGACCAGGCCGGCCGGGGAGACGGTGGCGAGCGGCAGGTTGCCGGTGACAAGCAAAATCATCTTGCGCCCTTCCGTCGAAGCGAACGCGCGCGCCGCCTCGGCGATGCCTTCGACGGACTGCTGCGCGACCATCGTCTCCTCATTGAGGTGCATCTCGTCGTCGAAGTTCTCTGCCTGCTCGGCGAAACCGCGCACCGTCAGAGTGGTTCGCGCATCGATTTGCGAACCGAGCTCCTGGTCGCTGGCCGCATTGCCGGGAGCGGACGGGTTCGGCCGGTGTTCCTTCTTACTCATCACGGCGACCGATTCATCGCGCTGCATAGTCCGCCGGAAGTCAGGATGGGCGCTCATGTGAGTAATGTCCGTCAGGACGGCGTGCAGCGCGTTCTTGTCCGACGTCATCGCCATCAGCAGATGAACGCGGCGGTCTACGGTCGCGATCGACCAGTCATAACGCCCGTCATCGAAATGACTGTCGACGAATTTCTCCAGCCGCCCCACTGCTTCATTGCGGCTGTGCGGATCGGTGTTCAGGTTGTCGATCAGCACCAGCACCCTGCGGCGGAACCGCTCCTCGGCCGGTGCTGCTGCGGTTCCCATTACAGCATCGGGGCGTAAATCGACGCGCGGCGCGGCATCGTCGACGACGAAGAAGTTCGACACCTCCTGTGGCTGGTCGTCCTCGATGATCTCGAAATCCAGACGATCGAGACCGCGCACGGGATGGCCGCGCCGATCCATCACGGTCACGTCGACGTTCACGACATTCACCGTGATTTTTTCGACCAACGGCGGTGGTGCCGGCACCTGTGCACTGGCCAGTAAAAGTGCTGCGCTCACCGCAATTGTTCGGATCATCGGCTCACCTCATCGCATCACCATACCTGACATGCCTTACTTCTGACCATCGGCGAGTCCGCTGCACAGTTGAACGCCTTCTGAAATTGCGGCAGATCGGACACGATCCCGTTGATCCGGTACTTGCCCGGCGAATGCGGATTCGTGATCGCGTTCGCGCGCAGATTTTCCGGACGCTGGTTCTCGCACGCCCACTGCGCAAAGCCGATGAAGAAACGCTGATCGGGCGTAAAACCGTCGACCGATTTCGTCTCATTGGGATCGGCTGCTTTCCACGCCAGGTAGGCGAGCAGGGTGCCGCCGAGGTCGGCGACGTCTTCGCCGGAGGTCAGCTTCGAATTGATCTTGATGTCGTCGACGATCGTGTAGCCCGCGTACTGCTCGCGGACGCAATTGACGCGCTCCTCGAATGCCTTCGCATCCTCCGGCGTCCACCAGTCCTTGAGATTTCCCTGCGCGTCGAACTGGCGCCCTTCGTCGTCGAACGCGTGCGTCAGCTCGTGCCCGATCGTCGAGCCGGTGTTGCCGTAGTTCGGCGCGTCATCGAGCTTCGGATCGTAAAGCGGCGGCTGCAGGACGCCGGCCGGGAAGTTGATGTCGTTCATCTGCGGGTTGTAGTAGGCGTTGACCGTCGGCGGCGTCATGCCCCACTCGTTGCGATCGACCGGCTTGCCGATCTTGTTGAGGTCGCGCTGCGATTCGAAAAGGATCGAACGCGTGCCGTTGCCGTAGAAGTCGCCGCGCTCGATTTTCAGCGCGCTGTAGTCGCGCCATTTGTCGGGGTAGCCGACTTTGTTCGCGACCGCGTGCAGCTTCTCCAGCGCGCGCGTCTTCGTGGCCGACGTCATCCAGGTGAGGTGATTGATCTCCTCCTCCATCGCCGTCTCGATCGCCTTCGTCATCTCGACCGTCTTCGCCTTCGTCTCGGGGGTGAACGTCCGCGCCACGAACTCCTGGCCGAGCGCTTCGCCGAGGTCGCGGTCGACGTATTGGACGCAACGCTTCCACCGCGGCGGCATCGCCTTCACGCCGCGCAGCGTGGCGCGATAGAAGTTGAAATCCTCGGCCACGAACTTCTTCGACAGGTACGGCGCGCGCGAATGCACGGCGTGCCAGCGGAAGTATGCCTTCCAATCCGCGAGCGGAACGCTCGTCAGCTCCTTCTGCACCTCGGCGAAGAACTTCGGCTCGGTGACATTGAGCGAAGTCACGTTCACGCCACCGGTGGAGAGATAGGCCTTCCACGGAAATGCCGGCGCGGTCTTCGTGAACTGCGCGACCGTCATCGTGTGCGCCAGGTTGTGCGGATCGCGCCGTTCGACACGTGTCAGCGACGCCTTCGCCAGCGCCGTCTCGATCCGCATCACGGTCTCCGCATCCGCCTTCGCTGCGGTCTTCGACTCGCCGATCAACTCCAGCATCGCGGCGACATGCGCGAGGTACTGATCGCGGATCGTTTTCGATTTCGCGTCGGTCTTCGTGTAGTAATCGCGGTCCGGCAATCCCAACCCGCCCGCACTCGCCTCGGCGATGACACTCGACGCATCGCTGTAATCCTGCGTCGATCCGAACCCGAAGAGCCAGCCGTTCCCGCTCGAGCGCAGGTGCTGTTTGCCCAGAAACGCGCCTAGGTCCGATTTCGCTTTGAGGCCGGCGATCTCGTCGAGCACCGGCTGCAGCGGCTTCGCACCAAGCTGCTCGATCCGCGCTTCATCCGTACACGCATCGAAGTAGTCGCCGATCTTCTGCTGCACCACCGTGCGGTCCCCGCGCGGCTTCGCGTCATCGAGCAGGATTCCCCACAAATACTCCTCGTTCTCCTCGGTCACCTTGCCGTAGACACTCCACGACGCCTGGTCCGGCGGCACGGGGTTGCTCTTCATCCAGCCGCCGCACGTGTACTGATAGAAATCGGCGCACGGATTCGCGGTGAGGTCCATCGACGGAACGTCGAGACTCGGCGTGTACGGCAGCGCCGTGAGCGGATGCTCTTTCGGTGCGGGCGCATCGGGAGCGGGAGTCTGGATCGGCGGTGGCGCCGCATCGGACGGTTTCGCGGCAGCAGGCTTCGGCTTTTCCGCCGGACGCGCCTTCTGCGCGGGATCAGGATTCTGCTGTGCGAACGCACTCGCGGCACCTGTAAGAACAACGAGGAAGAGGATCGCTGTTGTCTTCATAAGCGCGGAGTCTACCGGCGTCGCCGCGTACATCCTTGTTACAATCGCCGTTTCCCAAAACGAGGAGGAACCCCATGGCCGATCTGTCGACGACATTCACCGGAGTCCGTTTCCCAAACCCCTTCCTGCTGGCCTCGGCACCGCCGACGGAATCCGACGCGAACATCATCCGCGCCTTCGAAGCGGGCTGGGGCGGCATCGTCACCAAGACCATCGGCCTCCATCCCGTCGTCAATGTGAAAGGTCCGAAGACCAAGTTCCTCCGTTCCGAGGATCAGGGCACGCGGCTATCGATGACGAAGCGGCCGGGCACGACGGTGATGGCCTCCTGGAACTGGGAGCTGATCTCCGACAAGCCGCTGGACTGGTGGATCGGCAAGCTGGCCGCGATCAAGAAGGCCTACCCGAACAACATCATCGTCGGCTCGATCATGGCCGGCTCCGGCAACGACAAGGAGCTGAACAACTGGCAGACCCTCGCCAAAGCGATGCAGGACGAAGGCGCCGACGCCCTGGAGCTGAATTTCTCCTGCCCGCACATGGACCGCGTCGACATGGGCTCGAACGTCGGCAAAGACAAGGTGCTCTGCTCCGTCGTGACGATGGCAGTCAAGGAAGTCTCGAAAATCCCGGTCTGGGTAAAGCTGACGCCCGCAACATCAAACATTGTGGAGGAAGCCGAAGCCTGCTTCCGCGGCGGCGCCGACGCGGTGGTGTCCTCCAACACCTGGCCGTCGCTCCCCGTCATCGACGCCGCCACCCTCGACTTCGAAATGAACGTGGAAGGCTTCGTCTCCCCCGGCGGCCTCGGCGGCCCCGCCATCCTCCCGCTGTCGCTGGCCAAAATGGCCCAACTGACCAAAGCCTTCCCCGACAAAGCCTTCTCCGGCATCGGCGGCATCTCCACATTCGACCACGCTCTCAACTACTTCCTCCTCGGCTGCGGCACAACCCAAGTCTGCACCGCCGCCATGCTCGACCACGCCATCGGCCCGAACGTGATCAAAACCCTAACGACCGGCATGTCCGACTTCATGGACTCCCGCGGCTTTCAGTCTCTCGACGCCTTCCGCGGCGCCCGCCGCGACCGCATCGTCCCCCACTCCCAAATCAAACGCCCCGACACCCGCGAATACCACGGGGGGTATGAGGACGAGGCAGTCGAAGGCTACGCGGGGCGGGCGGGGGCGGGGGTTTAGGGGTGTTATGCAACAAGAAAACGTCGCATAACGCTCTTGGGCCGCTCCGATGGGTGGGTTACGCAACAACGGAACGATCGAATAACAGGAAAGCGCGCGCGACCGGGAGCTGCTTAAATAGGAGTTAGCCCGACAGCTCTAAACATCACTTCAAGGAGCCGATGCGATTCTTTTTTGGCCTCCAATCCTGAACCGCAATCTGCCCATGGCTAACTCGAGGTGGACAAGGTGCGACCATCTGGCTTTTGGTCTTATGCTAGAGATGACGACAAGGACCTCAATAAAGCTCTGTCAAATCTGCGGATACGAGTTGAAAGACGGATTCGCGTAGTCCTCGGCGAAAACGCAACCGTCTTCCAAGATGTCTTTGATATTCGTACTGGAGATGACTGGCAGCAGATGCTTCGTAAGGAGCTAAACGCAGCGAGCTTCTTGATTCCGGTCATTACTCCTCGGTTTCTTCGCAGTAGGTTCTGCAGGGACGAGGTGTTGACGTTTTGCCGAATTGCGGTTGAGCGTGGCGGTCAGCCCTCGCTGTTTCCGATCTATTTTATCCACGACCGCGAGTTCGACAGCGGTGCAAGCGACGAAGTAGTCGACACGTTACGTGTTTACCAGTACTTCGATTTTCGCGAGCTGCAATTTGAAACCGAGGAGCGAGTAGTGGATCGCGAGATCCACAAGCTCGCCGAAGCAATTGAACGCCGACTACATCTGACAATTAATGAGGGTAGGGCGATGCGCGGTTCAGACGAGGTTACTCCTGCACCAACAACGGCGAATCGCTCTGAGCGTACTTGGATGGCCGGAGACAAAGCTCCTTTACGGGTCCGATTTGTAGGGTTTCCTGCGTCAGTAGCGTCGTATCTTACCTACGGAGTGTATCGCGAGGGAAAGATCTACGAAGTTACGCGGTTCGACGGTAACGGCCCCTCTCCATTTCAAGTGCAAGACGATCGAGGTGAGCCGTTTTGGGTAACCAAAAAGGCGTTTCGCGTCGTTGAGTAGTGGAGGGTCATCAGGAAGTAGGGTCAGGCCTTCGCTTCTAGTCGATCGATGCTCCCAATGGGAGAGCGAAGAAGCCATCGCAAAGAGTAGGGCCTGCTTCTCGGCGGTCGAATCGGAGGCCTCAGCGCGAAGTGGGGTCAGGCCTCTGCTTCGCGTCGATCGAATCGCTAGCCTCTTGGGGTCATGAGAGCCAAGTAGGGTCAGGTCTCTGCTTCTCGTCTAGGGTGTGAGAACAGTGGGGTTCGACAGTGGGGGTTGACTTTTGATCTTTGGGCCTTGGTTTATATGGGAGAGTGGGAGTAGGGTCAGGCCTTTGCCTCTTGTCGATCGATTCGCGACTCCGGTCACAGTCCCAGTAGGCTCAGGCCCCTGAAGACTCCTGAAGACTCGCTGAAGACTCGCTGAAGACTCGGGGTCAGGCCTCTGCTTCTCGTTGCCGACGGGATTTGCCTCAATAGTTGCGGCCACAGAAAAGCGCAGGCCTGGCCCCGTCTCGAGTCGGCGCGTGGTCGAATGCCATCGGTGGTCCTTTGATCGACCGTTGCCACTATCCATGGGCTTTGGTTTACGTGAGAAACCAAGGTTCTACACCACCATGGCAGGGTCAGACCCTGACAAGTTAGGGTCTGACCCTGCCATGGATGTGAGAATGTTGGCTTAGCGAGCCTTGAACCTTGCCATGGCTGGCCATAGCCCTACATAACGAGCCATAACATTGGCCATGGATGGGTCTGATGTCAAGAAGTAGACAGATACCATGCCATGGCTGTATTCTAGAAGCAAATGCCGCGGTCGATGACGATCTCACCCGAGGCCGTGCGGTTCGGCGAGGTCATCCGGCGCATCCGGAGGGCTCGCGGATGGACGATCGTGAAGCTCGCGCAACGCGCCGGCATGAACGCGAACTACCTCGGCGTACTCGAACAGGGCGGAAATGACACCTCACTGACCACCATCGTGGAGCTGTGCGACGTCCTCGGTGCCGATATCGGCGAAGTCATGCGCGCAGTGATGGCGGTCCGCAATCCCCCTCCGCCCAAGCCCGAATGAACCTCTCCAGCGGTTCGAGCTTCTCGCCTGCGAGTAGTCAGGTGGGGCAAGGGAGGGGGGCAGGCCTCTGCTTGCTCGTCGGCCGAATCGCCGACTCTACGCGCTGTATCGAAATCGGCGAATACCTCCTCGGAATGGAAACATCCTCGGTCGATTCAGTGGAGTTTCGACAGTTTTTATTGACGCCGAGGGATCCTCGGGGCATGTCAAGACCGCTGAGACTTGAATTCGAAGGTGCCTTCTGGCACATCACATCCCGAGGCAATGAACGGAAGGACATCTTCCGGCAGGATGGCGACCGGCTCGAGTTTCTGTCCCTCCTCGCGACGGCCGTCAAGCGATTTCGATGGCGTCTCCACGAATACTGCCTGATGACGAATCACTACCATCTCGTCATCGAGACGCCGTGCCGCACGCTCGCGAGGGGGATGCATTGGCTGAACAGCGAATACGCCCGCATCTTCAACAAACGCTACAAACGTGTCGGCCACCTCTTCCAGGGTCGCTACAAGTCGATCCTCGTCGACGAGCAGAATTACCTGGATGAGGTAAGGCGCTACACCGTCCTGAATCCCGTGCGGGCCGGAATGGTGGCGGGTCCGGGCGATTACCGCTGGTCGAGTTATCGCGCGCACGCCGGTCTCGAGCCGATTCCGGAGTGGCTTTACTCCGAGTGGCTGTTCGACCTCCATCCAGATGGAGCGAAGTGCCATGAGATGTATCGCGAATACGTCCTGGCGAAGCTGGCGGCGACCGAGTCCATATGGGAGAAACTCGCCGGCCAGATCTACCTCGGCAGCGCGGAGTGGGTCGAGAGGATGCGGAAGGTCATCGCTGAGAAGCCGCGGTCCGATGAGCACGCGAGGGCGCAACGACTGATCCCGCGTCTGAAGATGGCGACGGTCGTAAAGGCGGTCGCGAAGATTTGTGGCATCGAGGAAAAAGACCTCCGTCATCGGCACGGCGGTGCGGCTCGGATGCTCGCCGCCTGGATCGGCTGGAACGAAGGGCTGCTACGCCTGAGGGAGATCGCGGCCGCGCTGCGCCTTCGAAGCTCCGGCTACATCTCGACGCTGATCCGCAAAGGTGATCGCGAGTTGATAAGCGATGAGACATTGCAAGATCTGGCGCGACAAGCAATCGCTGCATTGCAGCTTGCGTAACGGACCTTCGCCATAGCCCAGGGCTTTAGGCGCAGCCGCGCCCAATGGACGCGCCGGTCGTCGGGAAGCGCTGCCGAAAGCGCGCGCATACGACGATCCAGTTCCAACCGGCGGTCCGGAAGCCGTGGCAACAATCAATCATGCGCGGGCCCAGGCCTCATCCTTCCGAAACTCCGCTCTCTTCCGAAACTGCCGCTCCCAATGCGTGCCGCCAGAGGCCTGACCCTCCTGAACGTGCGCACCCGCGGTTCAAGTGCGCACAGGACCAGAGGCCTGACCCCAGGCCTGAGGCATTCTGTTGCCCAAGTTTCCGAGCGGGCATAGGCCCGACCCTTTCGAAACCCCTTCCCACCAGAGGCCTGACCCGATGTTGTGTCGCGATTTCATATGCCTGACTCTCCCGCAACTGCCGCTCTCTCCCGCTCCCGCTTCCATTGCGTCCCGGAGAGGCCTGACCCTCTCGGCCGCGAGGTCCCGCACCGCTGTTCACGCTCGCCGGACCGGTCGAGTGGGACCAAGCGAAAGATCTTGCGAATCAACGGAACATGGTGTCAGCTTTGAAGAGGCCAGTGAGCTGTTCCGATCCGGTGTCGACTACCTTGAGATTCTCGATGGCGCTCATTCCGGAGCGGAGGACCGTTTCACAGCGCTGGTCCGATTCGGCGTGGGCTGATCCTGATCATCTGGACGGAACGTCACGAGGAAGTCATTCGCATCATTAGTGCTCGTTGGGCGACGAAGAACGAGCAGCGGCTGTATGAATACTATTTGCGAGGGAGCGATGACTGAAATCCCTGAATTAACCGCCAAAGACCTGGCCCGAGCCCTGACCGCGCGCGTACGGAAGCGGCTTATAAACGGACAAATCGAATCAGGGGAGGACATTTCTGCGCTTCGGCGCTTCATCGGCTTGACCCAGGCGCAGTTTGCTCAGGCAATGGCGATCAGCGTGCACACGCTTCGTAATTGGGAGCAGGGACGCCGGCATCCGGATGGGCCAGCGCTCGCGTTGCTGCGAATCGCCGCTCGTCACCCCCGCATCATTCGCGAGAATCTCGAGTCTGCCGCTTAATCTGCTCTTTCGCGGACGCTTCGCTGCCGCGTCGGAATCGAACGCGCCAGTGGTCGAGACCGAATAGAGACGAAGTAGTAGAGACGAAGTAGGGTCAGGCCTCTGCTTGTCATCCGTCCCGTGTATATCGCTCGTCCTCCGAATGCTTGAACGCGGTAGCAGGGGCCGAATCGCGACGCACACGGTGCGCTATTATTTCGCGACGATGCCGGGAGGTTCGAAGATGCGTTGGTACTCACAGATGTTGATCCGATTGATGACTCTCGCGGCGTTTGCGGCTTGCGCGTCCGCGCCGGCGATTCCTCCGAGCGGATTCGCGCTCACAAGTCCCGACTTCTCGGCTGGCGGCAACCTCGCGGACAGCGTCGTGCTCAACGGGCTCGATTGTCATGGACCGAACATCTCGCCGGCGTTGCAGTGGTCGGGCGCGCCTGCCGGAACCAAGGGTTTTGCGCTCGTGCTGGACGACTACGAGGCGCGCGGCGGGGACGGGTTTGTTCATTGGGCTGCGTACAACATCCCTGCGAACGCGACGGGGCTTGTGTCGAATGCCGGCGCAGTCGAAGGAGACATGAACGATGGCGGCCGTCAGGCGTACAACGATTTTCTCAAGCGCTCGTATGGAGGGCCGTGTCCGCCGGAAGGGCCTCCGCACAAGTATCGATTCACCGTCTATGCGCTCGATCTGCCGTCGATCGACGACGCCGGTACGCCGATGACCTGGCGCAAGCTCCGTTTCATCATCAAGGGTCACGTTCTGGCGCAAGCCTCACTCATGGGACTTCGTGGTCACAGCTAATACGATGAGCTGCGAGGGGAAGAGCATGCGCAATCGACAGTTCATCATGGTCGCTGGAACGATCGGGCTATGTGTTCTGCTCGTGTCATGTTCCGAGGTTCCAAAGAGCACCCCGCCGGCAGTTCTCGCCAGTAGCTCGTCGAACGCCGGCGGGGTGGTCATCACAGACGAGATGATCGGCAGGCAGCGCGGAGAAATGAAGCTTTCCCGAGCCTCAACCGATCCAGGCTACGCATTTTCGGAACGTCTCCCTGTGCTCATAGGCGGCGGGTTCGGGTCAGGTAGTGATCGTACGTACAAATACCTCAATTCTCTGCGCGGGCCCAACGGTGAAGCGATCAAGTACGACCGCGTCGGCACGTGTTGTCCATTCAAATCGGCCAAGTCGCCGTTCGGCGGCGAAGCACTGCTTGAGGTCTATCAGCTCACGATTCCCGCGGTTGCCGCGCCAAAGCGCATCTATTTCAACTGGTATGACACCGCTGATGTGTTCATCCCTGTCGGGTTGTCCGCAAGGCAATAACCGCGGCCTACCTCCGTTACCATGGAGGCCGACAATGCCGCGGTTCGCGGACTCATAACGCTTTCGCATCGATTGCATGCAGGACCCGCAGGACCGCGCGGTTGACGTGTGCGCCGAGTGCTACGAGGCCGAGCGCAAGGATCGAGTAGGTCATCACAGTTCCCATCAGAATCAATACGTGCGTGCGGTTCTTGAAGTCGGCAAGAAACAGGAAGGCGATCAAGAAGATCGCTTCCAGCGCGACTGCTCCGAAGAAAGCGAGTTTGAAATTGCGCTGTGCGCGGTCCATGCGCGCCAGTACGTCACCGCGGATCTCGTTGATGTTGGTCATAAAGCCTCCTTTAACTCAATAGATGAAGTTTCGTGGCGATGAAGATGGCGATGATCACTGCCTCCACGACGGCAAAGCCGACTACGAAGTTGCGTACGATGCAATCCTCTCGATTCATTGCCGGGTTTTCTCCCGCAGACATTTGAGTCCGTAGGCCAGCCGGGATTTGACGGTGCCGAGTGGAATCGCCAGAACGGACGCGATCTCGTCCAGGGGACGCTCTTCCTGATAGTGGAGCAGGACCACAGCGCGGCTGGCTGGAGAAAGATCGACGATCATCCTGCCGAGCTCCTCGCCGGTAAGTCGCAACGAGACCGCTTCCGTAGCGGGCATATCGTCGTCGAGTTGTTCGGTCGCGATCTGCGCCTTCGAACGTCCCAGAACGCGGTACGTTTCGTTCGAGGCGATGCGGTAGGCCCAGGCTTCAAACGCCTGCGGCTCCGTCAGCCACGTCAATTTTCGTGCGATTCGAAGGAGAGTCTCCTGCAGTACGTCTTCGGCAGACGATGCGTCGTTGCCGAGCAAGCCACGGACATAGCGAAAGAGGCGGGTCTGGAATTGTTCGAGCAGACGATTGAGCGCCTCGCGATCACCCTGCTGCGCGAAGAGCACCAGCATCATTTCGGCCCGTGTCATCATCGTTGTTCGCTCAAATAGACCTCGGGATCGGTGTTTGGGTTCGAATCAATGAACCAACCATTCACTTCTGCCGCGTCCAGGTACCTTCGCAAACAGATCGTGAGGGTTCATTCGGCGACGACCGCGTCGACCTGAAACGTGCCCACGGGGCGCTGTTCCTCAAAATCGGATACGCGTGGCTTCTTTGACTAGGGAGTCTTGAATTCACGGTCAAATTGAACACGACGTCCACTGGTTCGTGGAGGCGGCCGGGTTCGAAGGTCCATTGTGAGATGGCCTGAAGCGCTGCGCCGTTCAATGTGGGAAAGGGCGACTGCGAGAGAAGGTTCACTGACCGCACGCAGCCTTCGCGAGTGATGACGCAACTCACGATCACCATCACATTTGTTCCGCTTTGTGGCATTGCGCGGCGCGCCGATTCGGGGAACTCTGGCTCCACGCGTTGCTTGACGATCGGTGCGGTGATGTCGCCGCCTACTTGATGAATCCCGAACGTCGTCAACGCCGCCAGAGAGGCTTCGTCGAGGCAAGGAGCCTGTTTCCGGCCATGGACCAGGATGATGTTTTCGCTTTCAGCGGCGCGTCGATCGATGACGGCGTCGCCAGCGAAAGCCGCATCAGGGTCGTAACCGCCTTCTCACAGGCGGTGTCCATCTGAATCCGTTTCATATCGCTATTTCTCAAGGTCGGATACGCGTTGCTTCTCTGATTCACTCATCAAAGCCCGCTCAAACGTTGCGTATAGATCCGCGGTGAACAGCGCGAAGGTGACCTTTTCGATTGAGTCCGACCGCTCCAAGGCCGCGACGGTTTCGCGAATGGCAATCTGCGCTCCGAGCGGCGGCGGAAAGCTGTACAGACCACAACTGACCGCGGGGAAGGCCATTGTGCGAACGCCGTGCTCCACCGCGAGCGCAAAGCAGCGGCGGTAGGCACGGGCGAGTTGCTCGGATTCGCCTTGGTCTTTGCCGTGCCACGAGGCTCCGACGGCATGGATCACGTACTTCGCGGAGAGGCGGTATGCGCCGGTAATGACGGCATCGCCGGGATGGCAGCCGCGCATGAGGCGCATGCATTCTTCCTTCAGTTCCGGGCCGGCGGCTTGATGAATGGCGAGGCCTACAGCGCCGCCGGGTGTCAAGCCGGGATTCGCGGCATTGACGATTGCATCGGCGGTGAGCGTTGTGATGTCGCCCAGGAAGAGCTCGATTTTTCCGGGCATCAGGGGAGTTTCGTCATCAGCGCGGGGAGTATAAAGAACGCCCATGTTGATCCGCTCAGTCGAACGCGACGATCGAGGCTCATGGCTGCGGATGCGCGATGCGCTGTGGCCGGCGGAGGACCATGCGCGCGAGATCGATCGCTACTTTGCGGCCGAGGTTCGCGAGCCGCTCGAGGTGTTGATCGCGTTTGATGAGGAAGCGATCGGTTTCGTTGAGCTTTCGATACGGCCGTATGCCGAGGGGTGCGAGACTGATCGTGTGGCGTTTGTGGAAGGGTGGTACGTCGAACCGGATACGCGAGGAACTGGCGTTGGCGCCGCGCTGATTCGGGCCGCGGAAGAGTGGGCGCGTTCGCAGGGGTGTACGGAGATCGCGTCCGATACTGAGGCTGAGAACGTTGCCAGCGCGGCGGCGCATCGTGCGCTCGGTTTCGAGGAGACTGCCGTGGTGCGTTGTTTCAGGAAGCCGCTGTCATGAAGATCCTCGTGCTGAATCCGGGCAGTTCGTCGATGAAGTCGGCGACATATGAAATGCCGGGCGAGAAGCGGATTGCCGAGGGTGATGTTGACGCCGTCGGCGTCCGCGTCGTTCACGGCGGATCGCGATTCGAGACTCCGGCAATCGTCGATGATGCCGTGCTGGACGAAATCGGCAAACTGTCTGCGCTCGCGCCGCTGCACAATCCGCTGGCCATCAAGGCGATCGAAGACGTTCGTCGCGAACGAAAGGGCATTCCGATCGTAGCGGTCTTCGACACCGCGTTTCATCGCACACTGCCGCCGGTCGCGTCGACGTACGCCATTCCGCAGGACCTCGGCATCCGCCGCTACGGCTTTCACGGCATCTCGTATTCGTACGTCTCCAAACGCCTTCACGCCCTCAACGCCGGCGACAAACTGATCGTCGCGCACCTCGGCAACGGCGCCAGCGTCTGCGCCATCCGCGCCGGCCGCAGCGTCGACACGAGCATGGGCTTCACGCCGATGGAAGGGGTGGTGATGGGGACGCGCGCCGGCGATCTCGATCCCGGCGCCATCCTCTATCTATTGCGCAACGGCGCGACTGACCTCGACGATCTCCTCAACCACCGTTGTGGCCTGCGCGGCCTGTCGGGCATCAGCGGCGACGTTCGCGAGCTCGAGGCGTCATCCGATCCGAACGCGCAACTCGCGCTCGACGTCTTCGCCTACCGCGCCGCGAAGTACATCGCCAGCTACTGCGCCGCGCTCGACGGCGTCGACGCGATCGCCTTCACCGCCGGCATCGGCGAGCACTCCGCGTCGATGCGGCAGCGCATCTGCGATCGCCTCCGCTTTCTCGACGTGATCCTCGACGACGCCGCGAATCGCGCGCCGCGCACCGACGAACGCCGCATCAGTACGGGGAGGGTGGGCGTGTGGGTGATCCCGACGAACGAAGAGCTGGAGATCGCGAGAGCGACGTACGGCTTGATCCGCAGATGACGCAGATTTACGCAGATGGAAGCCGATAGAATCGGTTTCGGCGCATGAAGATCTACATTGCTCAGCTAAATCCCACCGTCGGCGCGCTTGCGGCGAATGCGGAGTTGATTCGGCGGGCGTATGCCGAGGGGGTCGGGGCGGGGGCGGATGTCGTGCTGGTGCCGGAGCTGGCCGTGACCGGATATCCGCCACGCGATCTGCTCGATCGCGAGATCTTCGTCGACGCCGCGCTGCGAACGCGCGATGAGCTGGCGGAGATGACCGGCGACACCACGCTCATCTTCGGCTGCATCACGCGGAGCGCGTCGTGGTGCGGCAAGCCGCTGCACAACGCCGCGATCGCCGCGCGCAACGGCAAGGTCATTCTCGAGCAGCACAAGTCGCTGTTGCCGACGTACGACGTCTTCGACGAGCTGCGCTACTTCGAGCCGGGACGCAGCGTCGGCGTCGTCGAGATCGCCGGCGTCAAAGCAGGCATCGCCATCTGCGAGGATTTCTGGTTCGACGACGAAGTCCTCGGCATCAAGATCTACTGCCGCAATCCGATCGACGAGCTGGCGCGGCAGGGAGCGCAGGTCATCCTGAACATTTCTGCGTCGCCGTTCAACAGCGGCAAGCGGCGCTCGCGCTACGAGCTTTTCTCGCGCATCGCCACGCGTTACGACGTGCCGCTCGTGTACGTGAACCAGGTCGGCGGCAACGACGAGCTGCTTTTCGATGGATCGTCGATCGTGATCGATGCGAAAGGACAGACGATTTTCTGCGCGCCGGCGTTCGAAGAGCACAACACGCTCGTGCAGCTACAAGGCTCGCCGTGCGAGTCGGTGTTGTCGCTGGAAGAGGATGCTGAAATCGGCGCGGCTCTGATCCTCGGCCTGCGCGACTACATCCGCAAGTGCGGTTTCAAGGACGTCGTCATCGGACTCTCCGGCGGCATCGACTCTGCCGTCACCGCCGCCATCGCCGTCGAAGCGCTCGGCGTGAAGCACGTCACCGGCATCGCCATGCCGTCGCAGTTTTCGTCGCAGGGTTCGATCGATGATGCGCGTGCTCTCGCCGAAAACCTCGGCATCGCTTTTCACGTCGTTCCGATCTCGCCGATCTATCAGCCGTACGAGGCCGCCTTCAATGCGCTCTTCGGCAACGAGACCTTCGACCTCACCAACGAAAATGCGCAGGCGCGCATCCGCGGCAACATCCTCATGGCCTGGTCGAACCGCACCGGCGCGATGGTTGTCTCCACCGGCAACAAGTCGGAGATGGCGGTCGGCTACTGCACGCTCTACGGCGACATGGCCGGCGGCCTGGCGCTCCTCGGCGACGTTTACAAGACGATGGTGTATCGCGTGGCGCGCTGGCTGAACCGCAACGGCGCGGTGATCCCGGAGTCGTCGATCACGAAGGCGCCGTCGGCCGAGCTGCGTCCGAATCAGACCGATCAGGATTCGCTGCCGCCGTACGACGTGCTCGACGGAATCCTCAAGCTCTACATCGAAGAATGGCTGGAAGTCGACGCCATCGTTGCCGCAGGCTTCGATCGCGAGCTCGTCCTGCGTGTGCTCAAACTCGTCGACACGAACGAATTCAAGCGCCGCCAGGCCGCCCCGACGCTGCGCGTGTCGAACAAAGCATTCGGCAGCGGACGGCAGATGCCGATCGCGCAACGGTGGCGGCGCGAATGAGACGCGCCTCTTCGTTGGCGGTGTTGATCGTGATGCTCCTGGCTTGCCATCGCACGAACATCGATCGTGCACAATGGCAATCGATGTCCGCAAACGAGAAGTCGCTCTACGTCCGCACGCTCCTCGGCCACGAGAAAACGAAGGAAGCGAAAGGCGGCAACGACCAAGTCTTCACGCGTTCGATCGATGACTACGTAAGCGGCGTCGACGACGCGTACGCCCGGGGCGACACGCGTAGTGTCGATGTGATTTTCGAAAGCATGGGGAGCCCGCGTTGACGCCTGTCATTCCACATCCTCCGCTCGCTGATTACTACGATGCGCCCGAAGAGCGCGAGCACTTTGTCCGCGATCTCTTCGACGACACCGCGCCGTGGTACGACTGGTCGGTCGCGTTCCTCAGCTTCGGCTCGGGTGGAATGTATCGACGCCAGGCTCTCGAACGCGCGGGGCTGACAAGAGGGCAGCGCCTGCTCGACGTCGCCACTGGCACCGGCGTGGTCGCGCGCGCGGCGACGAAGATCACGGGCGATGCGAATGCGATCGTCGGCATGGATCCGTCGATCGGCATGCTGATCGCCGGCCGCCCGAAGGTGCGCTTCTCACTCGTCGAAGGCGGCGGCGAACATCTCCCGTTCCGCGACGAATCGTTCGACATGATCAGCATCGGATTCGCGATGCGGCACTTCGCCGACCTCGATGGCGTCTTCCGCGAATGCCGCCGCGTCCTCCGTCCCGGCGGACGGATGCTGATCCTCGAAATCACCGCCCCCGAGTCGCGCGCCGCCCGCGCGTTCCTCGGCGCGTACATGGGCGGCATCGTTCCCGCGCTGGCGACGGTGATCGCGCGCGACCGCAAAGTCGGACGGATGCTCGCGTACTACTGGGCCACGACGCGCGATTGCGTGCGTCCCTCGGTCATCCTCGATGCGCTTCGCGGCGCAGGATTCAGCGACGTGAACCGGCACGTCGAGTTAAGAATGTTCAGCGAGTACAACGCGACGAAGTAATTACAACTCCGCCGCCGCCGCTTCGTCCTGCTTCTCTTTCAGCCGCGCGATCTGGATCTGCAGGAACTCGCGCAACGGATCGCGCTGCTCCGGCTCCATGTCGGCGAACGAAATCGCGGAACGGAACACGTACTCCGGCCCGTCGCCCGCGCGCCGCACCTGCACGAGCGAACGCAGAACTTTGCACGGGATGTAAATGCCGCCATAGCTGGGGAAGACCAGCGTGGCTGGCGCGCCAGCGTTGATCGGCGAGCGATGGATGACCGCCGCGCCGCTCAAACTGAGATCGATCAACTCGCCATCGATGTCGGAAAGCTGCACCGGAATCGACGCCGTCGGAAATCGCTCGGAACGACGTCTGTCACGGCCGGACGGCATGTTCGTATTCTGACACGGGGCGGCGTTGGCGGTCGTCGCGTGATTTAAAGCGCCGATCGCAACTCGATTCTCGCGGCGCGCGAAGGCGCACTAAACAAGCTTAGCCCCGCGCTTTGCGCGGGGTCACGAGCGCGGTTGTGGTGTTGCGGCCGCAACAAAATGCTCGCGCCCCACGAACCTTGTAACGGCCGCCTCCGCGGCCACGCATCCCTCGCCACTCGCGAACCCCGCGCCGAGCGCGGGGCTGCATTGTCAAGCGCGCCTTCGCGCGCAACGAAGTTCTCACCTTAACCGCGGCGCCATCGCCTCCAGAAAATCGTGCGCGATTTTCGCGCCGGCGAACTCCGCGGGCCCGGCGTCCTCGGCGATCACGCCGAAGGCGATCTTCGGCGACTGCACCGGCGCGAACGCCAGGATCAGCGCTTCGAGGCCGCTCTTCCGTTCGCCGGCAGTGCCGGTTTTCATCGCCAGCGAAATGCCGGCGACGGGCGCGCGTCTGCCGGTTCCTCTTGCTTCCGTCGCAACGGCTTCCATCGCGTGAACCATTGTTTCGGCCGCGGCGGGTGAGGCGAGGCGCCTCGATCCCTGCTTCGGCGCGGTAGCGACGACGTCGCCGAGGATCGAGCGGCGCTGCACGAGCAGATTCGGCGTCGTCAGCTCGCCGCGATTGGCCATCATCGACGCGATCATCGCCACGTGCAACGCGTTCATCGACTCATGTTCGAGGCCGATGGCGAGGAACGCGGTTTCGAAATGGTTGAACGCCTGGCCTACTGTTTTCCCGAGCGGCACCTGGAACAGGCCGAGATCCGCCTGGCCGTTGAAACCGGCGGCGGTCATGAAGCGGGTCAGACGATCGACGCCGAGGCGGATGCCGAGGTCGGCGAAGAAAATGTTACAGGAGACGGCGAGCGCGTCATCGATCGAATTCAAAGTGCCGTGGCCTGCGGCAAGCCAGTCGCCGAAATGGCGGCCGTCGATGTCGAGAAATCCTTTGCACGTGTAGGGAAAAAGCGACATGACATCGACGCCGCCGGCCGTCGAATTCAGGGCATTCAAACCGGTCAACACCTTGACTACCGAGCCCGGCTCGTACTGATGTTCGAGTGCGAGATTCGCGATCGTGCCTTTGCCGGGGCTGCTGGCGATCGCGAGGATCTCGTTCGTTCGCGGATCGATGGCCACGAGCGAGCCGCGGAATCCGGCGAGCGCCTTCAGCGCCGCTTTCTGCACGAACGGATCGAGCGTCGTCTCGATCGTGGCGTTCGCGCCGAGCTGCGGCAGCTTCGCGCCGATGGTCAGCGCGCCCGCTTCGCGATTGATCAGCGGCACGAAGTCATCATTCGTCGCGATGACGTCGTTCGCACGAACCGTCGCGATCGTGCCGCCGTTGCGATCGAAAACATACGGGGCGTCGCCGGATGCTCGCGCGGTCATATTGCGCAGCAGCGACGCGTAGCGCGATGCATTCACATGCGCCCGGTCGATCGATGCAAACGCCTTCTGCGCCTCGGGCTCGCGATTCATCACGAGCAGCGCCGCGGCGCGGTAGAGCGGCACGTCGGCGTTCTCGTGCGCATCGCGCGAGGCGGCGTCGTACGATAGGAAGTCGCTGTAGTGCTCCCTCGCGAAGAGACGACGCGCGATCTCATCCTTCGGGATGATCGAGAGCCGGAGGTTGCCAATGGAAGTAAGGTTTTCTTCGGCTTTCACCAACGGGCCACTGGTGAGATATGCGGCCGCGAGAAGCTGGTGGTACTGCGCCGGCCAGAGATGCAGCCGCGACCACTTCTCGCCGATCGCGATGGCCCCCGCATCGTCGCCGCGCAGCCAGGCATCGCGCCCTTGTCGCAGCGGCAGCCACGCCACGGCGAACAGCAGCGCGATCAGGATCACGAGCGTGATCAGCAGCGGCAGCACGAGCCGCCGCAGCCGTCCGCGCGGACGTTGTACTTCGCGTGATTGCACGTAGTCGGCGGTCATTTCGGAACGATCGCAACGCGATCGCCGCGGCTGAGCTGCAAGAGCGACGCCGCGCTGCCGCCCGCGATCGAAATCTCGATGCAGCCCGTCGAGCCGACGATTGCGAATGCGCCGTCGCCGGTGTAGGTCGTGCGAACGTGCTCGATCCGCCAGTCCTTCACACAGACCGCGAATGGCGTCGCCGGCGGAAGGAGATCGGTGACGCAATTGCCGAATCGATCGATGCGGATGATTGCGCCGGGCGTGTAGTCGAGCGGCACAAGATTGTCGACGCGAGGTCCGAGATTTTCAATACGCGTCCCATTCGCCAGCGCCGCGGCCACCGGTGCAAATCGATCGCGTCCGTGAAATGTCGTGGAACCGTCCGCCAGAAACAGCGACTCGTCCCTCACCTCGCACGCATCTCCTCGGACGAAATGCAGCAATCCGTTGTCCGGCGCGAGAAAAATCCGCCCTCCGATTCGACCGCGATGATCCGCCGCGCCGTCCCGACGCCCGGATCGACGACGCAGACGAAGATCGTTTCCGCCGGCCAATATTGAACGACGTCACGCAGAAAGAATGCAGCCTCCCAAACATCGAACGGCGCGATGTCATGCGTGAGGTCGAGGATCGCAGCTTCGCATCGCGACGCGATCACGCCCTTCATCGCCGCGACGTACGGATCAAGCGTTCCGAAGTCCGTCAGGAGTGCGATGGTTCGCATCGAGCGCGAAACTATACTCGGCGCCTTGTTCCCCACCGTTCCTCCGCCCGCGCAACGCCTTCTCGTCTTCGCGCGATTGCCGGAGCGCGGCCAGGTGAAGACGCGGCTCGCCGAATCGATCGGCGACGACGCCGCACTCGCCGCCTACGAAACGATGCTGCGCGATCTGCTGGCGTCTCTCGGGCGGCCATCGCCCGATGTCGAAATCGAAATCCTCTGGGCACCAACCGAAGCCGCGAACGGAGCTTCACTTTCGAATACCTTCGGCGATCTCCCCACCGCCATGCAGACCGGTTCCACCCTCGGCGACCGCCTTTCGATGGCCTTCTCCGAACGCTTCTTCTTTCACGCCACGCAAAAAATCGTCGCCATCGGCGTCGACGACCCCTCGCTCCCGCGGACGCTCATCGACCACGCCCTCGCCCTCCTCGACTCCTGCGAATGGGTCCTCGGCCCCGCCGAGGACGGCGGCTACTACCTCATCGGCTGCCGCGCAGCCGCCTTCGATCCGTCGATTTTTCAGGATGTCGCATGGGGCACATCCTCCGTCTTCGCCACCACAATCTCGAAAATTGCTGAGTGGCAGAGCACCGTCGCCATCCTCCCCGTGCGGTGGGACATCGATGTCGTCGAGGATTGGGAACGGTATCGGACCGCCGCCGGCTGATTTGTCCCTCCGCTCGCTTTTTGCAAAGATGCCAGGTTCGAGGTGACCGATGTCTGATGATTTTGGGACGGTGAGTGTGAAGCGGGGGGACCGGGCGCGGGAGATCGAGGTGCTGCGGCAGCATTACCGGACGCATCGCGAGACGCTCGTGCGGATGGTGCCGGATGCGCCGACCGAGCAGCTCGCGGGGGAGTATCAGCGGTTGGTTGCGTCGATTGATGGATCGCTGCGCAAGTTGGATGAGTTGGAAGGGAAAGGGACGGCCTCCGGCACGGTGGCGGTTCCGAGTCCGTCGTTCAACGAGACGCAGCGGATGGGGACGGCGCCCGGCAACCGGCCGCTGGTTCCACAGGGGGGTTCCTCCGAGCCGGTGACCGATCACGGGATCGCGAACTACGACGTTCCGACCGATCGTCCGTCGAACAACGGCTCGCGGATGCTGTTGATGATGCTGATCGCCGTCGCGGTCCTCGGCGTCATCGGCTGGCTGATCTGGCGCGCCAGCTCGGATAAGAAAACGACCACGCCGCAGGTGATCGAGCAGCCGCCATCGACGACGAGTCCCGATACGACTGCGACCGTCGCGCCTGTCGCCGCCACGGCGTCGATCCGCATCGCCCCCGAAGTTGCCGACTACGGCACGATTCGCAAGGGGACGCGGGCGGTGCGGCAGTTCGAGATCACGAATACGTCGTCTACGCCGCTGTCGATCACCGTCGCGCGATCAACATGCCGATGCCTCTACTACGAGTACGACACGAAGGCGAAGCTCGCCCCGAAAGCGAAGGAAGCGCTGACGGTGACCGTCGACGGCGCACGCGCGAAGGCGGGAGCGCTGAACGAGCGGATCGCGGTGTCGTCGAAGGATGATCCGAACGCGACCGGGACGATCGGGGTGCGGGCGGTGATCAAGTGACAGGAAACGGTTTCACGCGGAGCGCGCGGAGAGGCGGAGGGGTGATCATTTCCACTCCGGCGACAGTTTCCTGATCCAGATACTGCCGACTGCCTGCACCGCGACCAGCGCCAGGTGAACCGTCAGAAATAGCGGCACCGGAAGTTGAACCAGGAACGGCGGGAAACAGAGAACGGCAGCGCTCACGACCTCCGTAAAACTGATATGGCGCTTCGCCAATCGATGATGCAGGAGATGGAACGTCTGCACGATGAGAAGCGCGACGTACGTGTGAGCCGGAGTCAGCATGCCGCAGCGTACGTCCCTTCCGTTATCCTTCTGCGCACTTGCGCCGCGTCCGATCGGTTGTTCCTGCCGTGCTAGCCTTGCTGGCTTCGATGTGTGCGTCGGTCCCGCAACATCACACACTCCGCGTTGACGATCTCTCGCTCGACGAAAAGGTCGGGCAGATGTTTGTCGTCCTCGGGCATGGCGTGTTCATGCCGGAGTCGTCGTGGGCGTATCAGGAGCTGCGGCGGCAGGTTCGCGAGAATCATGTCGGCGGCGTGATCTGGTCCGTGTCGAACGTCTACGAGACGGCGCAATTGACTGCGCGATTGCAGGGCGAGGCGCGCGTGCCGTTGCTGGTGAGCGCGGACCTCGAGTCGGGAATGGGGATGCGATTCCTCGACACGACGTACTGGCCGTGGGCGATGGCGGTGGCGGCGACTGGCGATCCGTCATTGGCGGAAGCCGAGGGACGGGTGGTGGCGCGGGAGGCGCGGTTGGTGGGCGTGAATCAGATTTACGCGCCGATCGCCGATGTAAACGTCGATGCCGACAATCCGGTCATCAACGCGCGCAGTTTTGGAGAGGATCCGGCGGAGGTCAGCAAGTACGTCGTGGCGTTTACGAAAGGTGTCCAGGTCGAGCATGTCCTTGCAACGGCCAAGCACTTTCCAGGGCATGGCGATACGCATGTCGATTCGCATCGATCGCTGCCGATTCTGACGGCCGATCGCGCGCGGCTGGAGCAGGTCGAATTGCTGCCGTTTCGCGCTGCCATCGACGCCGGCGTGAAGTCGATCATGATCGGGCACCTCGCCGTTCCCGCGCTCGACGCCGAGCTCGTGCCGGTGCGGCGTCCGGGAGCTGGCGAGAATCCGTACGGGACTTCGGAGTCCGAGGTGCCGCAGAACGGGACGATGCCGGCGACGACGTCGAAGAAGATCGTCGACGATCTGCTGCGGCGCGAGTTGAAATTCGACGGCCTCGTCGTCAGCGATGCCATGGACATGGGCGGCATCACCGAGCACTTCGATGCCGGCGAGGCGGCCATCCGCGCGATTGAGGCGGGGCAGGATCAGATTCTGATGTCGCCGAACGTCGATGCCGCGATCAAGGCGGTGAAGGCGGCGGTGGCGAGCGGGCGGCTGAGCGAAGCGCGGATCGATGAGTCGGTGCGGCGCATCCTCGATGCGAAGGCGTTCGCGGGCGCGCCGGTGGGAACGCCGGACGAGATTTTCCGCGGCCTCGATACGAAAGAGCATCGCGATCTCGCCGCGAGCATTGCGCGCCGCGCGGTCACGCTCGTGCGCGAAGCGAACGGTTCGCTGCCGGTGAAGAAAAGCGCGCGCGTGGTCATCGTCACGGTCAGCGATTTTCCGGAGGTCGTTTCGCCGCTGCCTGATTTCGAACGCGAGACGCGGAAGCGTTTGACCGCGCCGCCGCAGACATTCCTGATCGACTCGCGGACGCTGGACGCAGGCCCGATCGCCGCTGCGGTGAAGGACGCCGATGTCGTCATCTTCGCGCTCGCAGTCCGCGCGCGATCCGGCGCCGGATCGATCGCTGTCCCTGAGATTGCGCGGACGCTGCTCATGCGGATGCACGCTCCGGTCATCGCCATCTCGTTCGGGACGCCGTACCTTCTGCGTGAGATCCCGACGGCCGATACATACGTTTGTGCATACGGCGTCCAGCCGGTCATGCAGCTCGCCGCGGTGCAGGCGCTGTTTGGCGAAGCGCCGATTTCGGGCAAGTTGCCGGTCACGATTCCGGGACTCGTCGCGCGCGGAACGGGGATCGCCAAGCCGTGAGCACGTTCGCGCTTCGGCCGCTCGATTACGCCATCGTCGCTGCCTACTTCGCGCTGATCGTCGGCATGGGTTTGTACTTCGGACGCAAAGCCAAGCGTTCGATGCTCGACTACTTCCTCTCGCGCCGGTCGATGCCGTGGTGGTTGGCGGGAACGGCGATGGTGGCGACGACGTTCTCCGCCGACACGCCGCTGGCGGTCACCGAGATGGTGGTGAAGAACGGCGTGGCCGGCAACTGGCTGTGGTGGTCGATGCTCGGCTCGGGGATGCTCACCGTCTTTTTTTTCGCGCGACTCTGGCGCCGCGCCGAAGTCGTGACGGATGTCGAGATGACGGAGATGCGCTACTCGGGCAAACCGGCCGCATTTCTTCGCGGCTTCCGCGCCGCCTACCTCGGCCTGATCGCGAACATCATCGTGATGGGGTGGGTGAACCTCGGCATGGCCAAAGTGCTCCAGGGCACGCTCGGCATTTCGAATCGCGGCGCGCTCTTCGCCTGCCTGATCATCGTTTTCGCCTACACCGTCTACTCCGGCTACTGGGGCGTCGCGACGACGCACGGCGTGCAGTACCTGTTCGAGATGGGTGGCGCAATCGTCCTCGCGGTCGTTGCGCTGAGCGCCGTCGGCGGCGTGAACGTGTTGAAAGCGAAGCTGGCCTTCGCGCATCCCGCCGGGTCGCCAATCGGGACGACGTTCGGCACCTCGGCGGCGGCGATGTCGTTCTGGCCGAGCGGCGACGCTGTCTGGATGGTGCCGACGATCACGCTCGCGGCGTTGCTCTGCCTGAATTGGTGGGCGTCGTGGTATCCCGGCTCGGAGCCGGGCGGCGGCGGCTACGTCGTGCAGAACATGCTGGCCTGCCGCACCGAACGCGAAGCGCGAAGCGCGGCGCTCTTCTTCAACATCGCGCATTACGCGCTGCGCAGCTGGCCGTGGGTGATCACCGCGCTCTGCACGCTGGTGATGTACGGCGGCGCGGTTCACGACGCCGATCCAGGCATCAACTATGTGCGCGCGATGGTCGACCTGCTGCCGACCGGACTGCGCGGACTGATGCTGGCCTCGTTCGTGGCGGCATTCAGTTCCACGCAGGCGACGCAGATGAACTGGGGCTCGTCGTACTTGGTCAACGATCTCTATCGACGCTTCATCAAGCGCGACGCGTCGGAGCGCCACTACGTCTTCGCGGCGCGTCTGGCGACGGCGCTCACGCTCGTGCTATCGCTCATCGCCACGCAGTTCATGGATCAGATCAGCCACGCCTGGCAGTTCCTGCTGATGCTCGGCGCGGGGACGGGCCTCGTCTACATCCTGCGCTGGTACTGGTGGCGCATCAACGCATGGTCCGAGGTGAGCGCGATGGCCGCGGCGTTGGTGGTGTCGCTGACGTTGCGCAACTTCATCGATGCGACGTCGCCGCGCGGCTTCGCGATCAGTCTGATCATCACAACACTATCGACGACGGTGGTCTGGCTCGCCGTCACTCTGCTGACCGAACCGGAGCCGCGAGCAACTCTCGATGCGTTCTATCGAAAAGTGCGTCCCGCCGGACCGGGATGGGGCGTCGTCGCCCGCGAAAGCGGAATCTCACCCATTCGCGGCGAGCTCTCCCGCAACGCCATCGCCTGGATCCTCGGCGTCATCCTCGTCTACTCGATCATGTTTGCGACGGGCGCCGCGATCTTCCACAACATGCGGCAGTTCGTGATCTTCGGTGGGGCGCTGGTTGTATCCGCGGTGTTGCTGGTGGTGGTGATGAGGAGCGAGCAACAACCTCGTTGATGCGTGACGGAGGGTGTCACAACCTTGTGTGGCCGCCGTCACCCACCAAAGGTCTGCGTGCGCACACGTAGTCTCCAAATAACAGCATAGGCTCGCTTCGTTCATGCCGAATGATTGCATGTGGAGATCTCATGAAACGAGCAGCGTATTTAGGGTTGGCGGCCGTTGTCGTTCTCTCTTTCCTGGCTATGCCAGTACTTGCCTCAAACCCAGAAACGACGAAGGTGATCGTCAGATCAGACACCCGGCTTTCCGGCCAGTCACTCATCACGATCGGCGCCGTCAAAATTGAAGACTACAATGATTTCCGGGTCTACCGTGTTCCGACCGCATCCGTGGAGCAGTTACGCGAGAGCGCGAATAGTCTCGGCGAGTTGATCGAAGTTCATCAAGAATGGGACAGGATCGTGTTACGTAACCGCGTGATCGATACGAGGCAAGCGGCCATGGTTGCCCAGCCACCATTACTCGCAACAGATGCTCTCCAGATGTACATAGTCCAATTCGTCTCGCCGGTGACACCCGCGGATGAGCAACTGCTTCACACAGCTGGCGCTCGTTCGATAGGGTACATACCAAACAACGCGGTACTGGTTATCGCACATGGCCGTTCGCTTGGAGAGGCAGTAGCGAGCGCGCCACGGGTTCAATGGGTTTCTATATACGATCGCAGTCTGAAACCCTCGCTCCCCGGTACGCCGATCGAGGGTGACGAGTTCGTTGTTCAATTTGCGAATACGGCCGAAACCCTGCCGCATATTCAGGCATTTCTTTCTAACCACCAAGTTCTTCAGGTCTCATCATACCTTCAGTATACAAATGTCCGGGTGCGGCTCAGCCTGAACGAGGCGAACGCAGTGATGGACGATCCCTTGATAGTCGTCGTCGAACGAGCGGGCCACGACGTCGTATCCGGAGAGCGTGAGGCGATCAGCATTACGACCCCGTTTGCCACGAGCACCGTGTACCAAGCGCTTGCGGGCTCTCAGTGGCAGCCGTTCCGGCCCGGAACGGCTGACTATCGTAATTGGCTGCCAACTGGCCTATTGATGCAAGTAGCGGGTTATGGCGTGGCGATCGTCGATTCTGGTGTTGATAGGGGCGCATGTACTGGAACGCGGCATCCTGACCTCTTGAACACAATATCAACGCTAGACTATACCGGCGGATGCGGAAGTGATCAGCTCGGCCACGGAACGATGGTGGCAGGCTTTGCTGTTGCTAATCCCACGACCGCCGCGACGGATGCCGCGGGCGCGAACGGGACGTTCAACTACGCGATGGGCGTCGCGCCGGGTGCGCAGATCTTCAATCAACGTATTTTTGATCAGAGCGGCGCCATTGCGAACACTCCGGGAGGAGTGCTAACCTGGGCGAACGACGCGTACCTTAATGGCAGTGTCGTTCAAAATCACAGCCACAATGATTACAAATCCGGCGACGGCGCGTACACGACGACTTCGCAAGCCTACGATCTGGCAGTCAGAGATACAAATGGCAACGACTCAGTCGACACGCCAATGCCTATCGTCGTCAGTGCCGGCAATATCTGCGGAGGAGACGCGGATTACACGAAGGGCGACTGCTCCTCACGCGTCCTGAGCCCGGCCACGGCGAAGAATGTGATCAGCGTGGGGGCTGCGGAATCGTACCGGCCTGGGATGGGACCGGCTTGCGACGCCGGCGTTGGCGCGCGACAGCCTGGCGATTACTTCGCGGACTCGTTTGATAACGTTGCTTACGTCAGCCGCAGAGGCACCTTGGATAACCGAATCAAACCAGACATCGTCGCGCCGGCTACGATGGTCGCGTCGGTTCGATCACAAGCCAGCGCGAATGTTTTTTGCTACAAGATCCCCCTAATCACACCGATGTATTTTATTGACACCGGCACGAGTTTTGCTGCTCCGCAAATCACCGGAGCGGCCGCGATGCTCGATGCGAAATTCGGGACCACGTATTCACCAGCAATGCTGAAGGCAGCTCTCATTGGAACTGCCAAAAGCATGAAGGGCGGACTTGACCGTTACACCAACACGACGATCGGAACGAGACCTAACTACAATCAAGGGTGGGGACGCTTGTTTCTTGACGACATTATCCAAAACAGGACAGCGTACCAGCTACTCGATGAAGCCTTGTTTTCGCCCTTCACGGCCGCGCTTCAAGCGCGATCAGGCACATTTACAGTAGCCGATTCATCAAAGCCGGTTGTGATTGTCTTGGCGTGGACGGATGAACCCGCGAGCGTTCCTGCTGGCACTACGCTGGTGCGTGACCTTGACCTTCAGGTGCACAGCGGATGTACGCTTTACACTGGCAACTATATGAACTCGAGCGAAGTCTCGATTGCGCAGAATTATTGCGGCGGCGCCGTGGCCCGAGACAGCACTAACAACGTTGAAATGGTTGTGGTGCCGGCGGAAACGTTCAGTACCCTGTCATACTCCGTCAGCGTGCATAGCTGGTTCGGATCACATAACCAGAAGTTTGCTATCTTCGCATCAAACGTTTTCTAAAACTATATAACTATATGCGCAATCTCAATAGATTCTCACTGATCATAAGCGTCTTGCTCGCGACGTTGCCCGCCGTTGCTCAATCGACTCGCTTTCTGGTGCCGATTGTTGCTGCCGGCGGCAGCGGAGCCTTCGGCTCTCTCTGGACCTCGGAGGTCGTAGCATTCAACAACTCTTCGGTTGAAGTGCCGATCGTCTACTCGTATCGCTGCCCTTTTGAGTGCCCTACTTTCGTGCTTCCGCCTTTGGCGGGCCAGGATTTGGTGATTCATACTGAATCGGCTGTCCCCGCAGCATTTGTGTACTTGCCGAACGCGCCGGCGGACGCAATTGAATTCGGACTGCGTGTGCGTGATGTGTCGCAGCAAAGCGACTCCTGGGGAGCTGAAGTACCGGTGGTACGGGAGGACCGCGCATTCGCGCGGCCGTTCGACTTGCTCAACGTTCCGCTGCCGTCGCGATTTCGGCAGACGCTCCGCATTTACGACTTCGACAACTCCGGAGGAGGCGTGCGCGTGCAGTACTACAACATGACGGGCGGACCGGCGCTGAAGGAGTTCATCCTTCCGCTGCTGACGCCAACCGACATCTACACGCCAGCGTACCTCCAGTTCGATCAGTTTGCGCAACTGCCGGAGCTCGCGGGTGTGAGCAAAATCCGTGTACGCATTTCGCCAATGGACGCCTCACAGCGGCTGTGGGCAATGGTTTCGGTGACGAACAACGTCACCCAGGAACTGACGATGATCACGCCACAGTGAGGCGCTGCAAGATCACTCGAAGAGCTCCGCAAGCGAGAGACGCCATCCGGGAATGACGCCGTCGATCTCGATCACATCTTCGACTTTGAAAGCGCTATCCGCGCGATGCACGCGAGCAGTCTTCGTCTTCGGATCCACGACGACAACGACCCGCACGCCGGCGCGAAGCCATTGCAGCGTCTTCTCTTCAATCTCGGTGTAGGTGTCGCCGGGTGAAACGACTTCGAAAGCCGCGTCGGGCGGGCCGTCGAAAAATCCGGCAGTGTCGGTGACACGCTCGGAGTGGACGAATGCCGCGTCGGGAGCACGAACGGTGTCGGCTTGTCGCGCGATGTGGAATCCCGTTTCGGATGAATAGACCGCTCCGGTTCGCCTCCGCTTCATGTGAGCGATGAGACTTCCGAC
Source organism: Thermoanaerobaculia bacterium (assembly GCA_035996815.1). Taxonomy (GTDB): domain Bacteria; phylum Acidobacteriota; class Thermoanaerobaculia; order Gp7-AA8; family Gp7-AA8; genus JADGNZ01. The sequence continues at coordinate 31,808 of DASYJF010000086.1, forward strand.
GATTTCCGCCGCGATGCGGCCGTGCCGAGCGCCCGAAAGGGACATCTTCCGCAACTGTCCGTCGACGAGTTCGCACCGCATCCCATCATTCGGGAGCTGGAGAAGTTAGTCGGCGGTCATTGCGGTCGCATTCTACCGCCGCACGTTTGCCGAATCGTCACTCCGCACGGTCCGGCTGACCCGGAATTCCGATACACTGACCGGACGTTCAGCGCGGTGACCAATGGCTAAATCGAAGGAAGATGTCGTCTCGGAGTTTCGCGTGCAGTCGATTCAGGAGGCCGCGATTCGCGTCATCTCGCGCAAGGGGATGGCGGCGGCGACGATGCAGGAGATCGCCGAAGAGGCGGGCGTCGCGAAGGGGACCATCTACCTTTACTTTCGCGACCGCGAGGAGCTGGTCGAGAAAACCTTCGAGACTGCCATCGGCGAGCTGCACAAGCGGCTCGATGCGGCGCTGGAAGGTGATGGGACATTCGAAGAACGACTCCGCGCGGTGATGACGGCGCAGCTTGGGTTCTTCAACGAGAACCGCGAGTTTTTCCGGCTGTATCACTCGCTGCGGATGCCCGAGGGGACGAGCGCGCAGCAGCGGCGGCAGAAGAGGACATGTCAGCCGCAGTTTCGCGCGCGCGTCGATCGGCTCGCCGGAATCTTGAAACAAGCGATGGATGCCGGCGAAGTGCGGCCGCTCGATCCGAAACGGCTGGCGCTCTTCCTCATCGAAGGGAGCACCGCCATCGTCCTCGAACGCCTCAGCGAAGATGCGCCGCCGCCGGAAACCGAGGATGTTGAACTGATCGTCTCCACAATTCTCGCCGGCATTGCAATCTCGAAATCGAAACGGAGCTCACATTGAAACGTGCAGTCGTAACCCTGGTCCTGCTCGCGGCGCCTTTGAGTGTTCGCGCGCAGACGAAACTGACATTGCAGGAAGCGCTCGCACGCGCGCTGCAGGTCAACAACACCGTCGAGCGTTCGCGCATCGAGATCAACGTCGCGGAGCAGAATCGCAAGCAGTTGCTGTCGTCGATTCTGCCGCAGGTGAACCTCACCGGCTCGACGATCGAGAACTCGAAGGAAGTGTCGTTCGGCAGTGGCGCCGATGCGCGGACGATTCTGCCGGCTACCGACTGGAACTACCGCGTCGTCCTCTCGCAGCCGATCTATGCAGGTCTGCGCGAGAAGCGCGCGTACGACCAGGCCAAGCTCGGCATCGTCAACGCGAGAGAGGGAGTGCTCGGCACCGAAGATGCCGTGCTCCTTCGCGTCGCGTCGAACTACCTTGCTGTCGCCAACGCCGAGGCGAACATCGGCATCGAACAGCGCAACATCGAGATCGCCGAGAAGAGAAAAACGCAGTCGACCGCGTTTTATCAGGCCGGGGAAGTGACGAAGGTCGATGTGCTCCGTGCCGAGACTGCGATCAAAGCCTCGCTGCGACTGCTTGCCGCGGCGCAACAGCAGCGCGAGGCGGCGGAAAGCGCGTTGCGCGCCGATCTCGATCTGAACGGCGACATCACGGTTGCGTCGCCCGATTCGTCGATCACGCCGGTGCCTGACGAGCAGGCGCTCATTTCGAAAGCAGAGACGTCGCGGCCGGACGTTGTCATTGCACAGAACAACATCCGCGTCGCGGAGCTGGAAGTGCAAAAGCAGCGCGGCGCGTATTTTCCGGTCGTCACGTTCGACGCCGGATACATCAGTCAGAAGGCCGCGTTTCCGACCAGCCGCTACGGCTATGGCGCGTTTCGCTTCAGCGTTCCGATCTGGCAGTCGGGGCAGGTGTCATCGCACATCGCCCAAGCGAAAGAGCGCGAACAGCAGGCGCGGCTCCTTCTCGAAGACGCCAAGATCGCGGCGCGCGAGGACGTCCATCGCGCCGTCACCGATATGAACACGGCCGGCACGACGCTGCAACTGGCGAAGGAGCAGCTCGCGGCCGCCGAGGCCGAGTACGCGCAGGTGTTCGAACTGTATCGGGCGCAGGAATCGACCTCGCTCGATCTCGCGACGTCCGAAGTTTCGCTGGCCGACGCGCGCCGCGCCGTGGCCGCGGAAACGTTGAATCACAACCTTGCAGAACTGCGCGTCTGGTATGCCGCCGGCGCGATCAAAGATGCCGTTGGCGTGGGAGCGACACAGCAATGAAGCGTTTCATCAGCACGATTTCGATTTTGACCATGGCGCTGCTGCCGTACGGCTGCGAGAAGAAAGACGCTACGGCGTCCGCGACGACGACGCAGGCCGCGCCGGCATTGCCGAGTGACGTGCAGAACGTTGCCGCCGCAGCGACGGCGACGTCCGCTCCGGCTACGACCACCGAGGCTGCCGGCGTCGCCAGCGAATCCGGCGGGACCATCGTCGCCACCGGCGAGTTCATCTCCCCCGTCCGTTCCGAGCTCGCGGTACGAGTTCCCGGACGCGTCGCGAAGATGTACGTCGATGAAGGATCGCGCATCAGCCGTGGCCAGGCGCTGCTTGAGCTCGAGACAGACTATCCGCGGCTCAATCTGGAAAAGGCGCAGGCGGACATCGCACGCGCCGTGTCGGCGGAGCAGGATGCGCAGCGCGATCTGAATCGTAAGAAAGAGTTGATCGCGAAAGAGTCGATTCCGCAGGCGACGTATGACCGTTCGCAGGCGATGTTCGATCAGGCGCGCGCCGCGAAGCAGTCGGCGCAGGCGCAGGCGAATATTTTCCGCCAGCAGATGTCCGACTCGACACTTCGTTCGCCGATCGACGGCGTCGTTGCCGAGAAGCGCACCGACGTCGGCCAGCGCCTCGGCGATGCCACTGTCGCGCTCGTGGTCGTCCAGACTACTCCGCTCAAGCTTCGCTTCCGCGTTCCGGAGAAAGAGATCTCGCATGTCCGCCAGGGGCAGAATGTGAAGGCCACGGTTGACGCGTACGCTGGCGATGTTTTCCAGGGCAAAGTCGCTGTCGTCGGAGGCGTCATCGATCCCACCACGCGCTCCTTCACGGTCGAAACCGAGTTTCCCAACCGCGACGGCAAGTTGAAGCCGGGCATGTTCGCCCGCGTGGAGATGGGGCAGTAACAGCAGCCAAGGAACTTACCAATGCATAAACTCGCCGCACTCTGCGTCCGCCGTCCGATCTTCGCGACGGTCATCGTTCTCTCGCTCGTCGTGGTCGGCTGGTTCGCGTATCAGCAACTCGGCGTCGACCGCTTTCCGAAGGTCGACATCCCGACCATCACGATCACCACGCGCCTCGTCGGAGCCGCGCCGGAAGAGATCGAGACTGATATCACGGACAAGGTCGAGGAAGCCGTCAACACGATCAGCGGCATCGACCAGTTGCAGTCGATTTCGTCCGAGGGGACGTCGCAGGTCATCGTCAGTTTCGTGCTGGAGAAGGACATCGACGTGGCCGCGCAGGAAGTGCGCGACAAGGTCAACACAATCCTGCGCGACCTGCCGAAGGACGCCGATCCTCCCATCATCCAGAAGATCGATCCGGACGCCGTTCCGGTTCTCGGTATCGCGCTCTCCGGTCCCGCGCCGATCCGCGATATCACCGAATTCGCCGACAAGAAACTGCGTCGCCGTCTCGAGTCGATCAGCGGCGTCGGACAGGTTCTGATCATCGGCGGACGTCCGCGGCAGATCAACGTTGTCGTCGACTCCGCCAAGCTCTCCGCGGTTGGACTCACCACCGCGCAGCTCGTGGCCGCGTTGCAATCGCAGAACGTGCAGATCCCCGGCGGCAAGGTCGAGCAGGGACTCCGCGATCTCACGTTGCGTACGTACGGCCGCGTGCAGTCGCCGAACGATTTCGCCAACATTCCGCTCTCGACTTCGAACGGTTACGTCGTCAAAGTCGGCGACGTCGCGCACATCGAAGACAGCGTGGCCGAGCCGGAATCGATCGCGACCGTCAACGGCAAACCCGCGGTAGTCATGAACATCCGCAAGCAGTCGGGAACGAACACCGTCGAAGTCATCGAGCGGCTCAAGGAGCAACTCGGCCAGGTGCGCACCGATCTGCCGAAGGGCTGGAACATGGAGGTCGTCCGCGACCAGTCCGACTACATCGTGGCCGCCGTCGACGCCGTGAAAGAGCATCTGATCCTCGGCTCGCTCTTCGCCGCGCTGATCGTCTGGTTCTTCCTCTCCTCGCCGAAGCTGCGCGTTGCGGTGATCATGCTCGCCTCCACGCTGGCCACGTACACGCTGCTTTTCGGGTTGCACGACATCGCCGCACGCGCACCGACGCTGCACGTTTCGATTCTGGCGTTCATCGTCTTGTTCGCGTTGGTGAGTTGGTGGGCGTCGAAGAAACAACTGCCGTTCGCCTTCCGCATCGGCGGCGCGGCCGTTGCCCTGGTCATCGCCGCGTTCGTGCCGAAACTCGGCGTGATCGCGATCAATCCGGTCCGCCTGGCTGGCGCGCTGGTCGCCCTCGGCATGCTGCTCTACTTCTTCCGCCGCTCGCGTCCGACGATCATCGCCGCGATCGCGATTCCCAGCTCGATCATCGCCACGTTCGCGGCGATGCGTTATGAAAACTTCACTCTCAACGTCATCACTCTGCTGGCGCTGACTCTCGCCGTCGGCATCGTCATCGACGACGCCGTCGTCGTTCTCGAAAACATCTTCCGTTTCATGGAAGAGAAGAAGATGCCGCCCGCCGAGGCAGCGGTGGAAGGGACGAAGGAAGTGGGCATGGCCGTTCTGGCTACCTCACTTTCGCTCATCGCCGTCTTCCTTCCGGTCGCGTTCATGGCCGGCATCGTCGGACGATTCATGCATTCGTTCGGCGTGACGATGGCCATCGCTATTGCCGTTTCGCTGGTCGTTTCCTTCACGCTGACGCCGATGATGTCCGCGCGCTGGCTGCGGCCCGAAGATCTTTCGCACGAGGCATCAACGCGCGAGCACGGCTTCTACGCGAAGATCGAGGGCATCTACCTGTCGATGCTGGACTGGTCGATGAGCCATCGTTGGGTGATCGTTCTCGCGATCATCATCACGCTCATCTCGACCGTTCCGCTCGGCATTGCCGTCAACAAAAACTTCCTCCCCTCGGACGACGAATCGCAGTTCCAGGTGCAGGCGCGCGCGCCAGAGGGATCCAGTCTGCAGACGACCGAAACGATCATGGAATCGATCGCCGCGCGCGTTCGCAGGCTGCCCGAGGTGGAAACGACCGTTGTCACCATCGGCGACGATCCGCAGGTCACGCAAAACCTCGGCACCGTCTACGTCAAGCTCGTCCCGGTCGACAAACGGAAGCGCGATCAGTTTGTAGTCATGGCCGACGTTCGCAACAACATCATGCCGCAGTACCAGCGATTGAATCTGCGAACGTCAGTCGGGCCGGTCAACGCGTTCGGCGGCGGCGTCAACGCCGAGATCATGTACTGGATCGGCGGACCCGATCTCAACGTGCTCTCGAAGTACTCCGACACGCTGCTCGCGAATTTGAAAGGGATGAAGAACCTCGGCGTGATCGATCCCGATACGAATCTCATCACCGGCAAGCCGGAGCTCGGTGTCCGCATCGATCGCGACAAAGCCTCGGACATGGGAGTCCGCGTGCAGGACATCGCCTCGACGCTGAACGTCCTCGTCGGCGGTCTCAAGATCACCGACTACTACGAAGGCGGCGAGCAGTACGAAGTGCACGTGCGCGCCGAACACGAGTACCGCAAAGATCCGCAGGGGATCGAGCAGGCGCAGATCCCGTCCGTCGGCGCGCGCGTGGTGCAGCTTCGCGACGTCGTGACGATGGCGCCCGGCGCGGGACCGTCTTCCGTCAATCGAATCCAGCGCCAGCGCCAAGTGATGCTCACCGCGAACATGGCCCCGGGTCACTCCGCGCAGACGGTCATGGACAACCTGCTGGCGGAGACGAAGAAGCTGAACATGCCGCCCGAGTATTCGTCCGGCTTCACCGGCCGCTCGCGCGAGCAGGGGCGCGCATTCACGAACTTCATGTTCGCGTTCCTGCTGTCGATCATCTTCATGTACCTGATCCTGGCCGCGCAGTTCGAGAGCTGGGTTCATCCGGTCACAATCCTGCTGGCGCTGCCGCTGACGGTTCCGTTCGCGCTCTTCTCGATCCTGGTGCTGAATCAGTCTCTGAACATCTTCTCGATGCTCGGAATCCTGGTTCTCTTCGGCATCGTGAAGAAGAACGGCATCCTCCAGGTCGACCACACGAACGGCCTTCGCGCGCACGGCCTCCCGCGCGCACAAGCAATCCGCGAAGCGAACCGCGACCGCCTGCGCCCGATCCTGATGACGACGCTGGCCTTCGTGGCCGGCATGCTGCCGCTGGTGGCATCGAGTGGAACCGGCGCGGCAACGAACCGCGCCATCGGCTCGGTCATCATCGGAGGCCAAAGCCTCGCGCTGCTGTTGACGCTACTCGCGACGCCGGTCGCGTACTCACTCTTCGATGATTTACAGGAGCGCATGCGGGCGAAAAAGACGGAGCGGGTGGAAGATCTCGAGCCGGTGACGGTGGGATGATGGCTTGGGTATACTCGGATCGTGCCGCTGGTCGCGCGTGTACGGAGCGTACCGCTTCTTTTTCTACAGCAATGAGAACGACGAGCCGCCGCACATCCAGGTGCAGCGAGATCGACAACTTGCCAAGTTCTGGCTTCTGAACGTATCGCTAGCGGACTCGACGAGATTCGGCGGACATGAATTGCGCGAGATGGAACGGATGGTCGTAAAACGCAGGGACATGTTTCTGGAGGCGTAGCATGAGTTCTTTGGCGGTTGACGTCAGCCCTTTGGCTCAGGATGTCCGCCTCACTGACGACGAGCTGGTGGTTCTGCTCATCGATGGCCGGACAATCAGCGTTCCGCTAGCGTGGTTCCCGCGTCTCTTACACGCGACCGCGGGTCAGCGCCTCCATCTCGAGATCCTCGGTGACGGCGAAGGCACTCGTTGGCCCGAGATCAACGAAGACATCAGCGTCGCCGGCCTTCTCCGCGGCATCCGCGCGCCAGCCAGGATTGACCGGCGCGCGTGATCCAGAACGGCCGCGACTACAACTTTTTCAGCGCGACCTGGACTTCCTGCGCTCCGACGTTCTTCAGGACCTTGCGGGCGACGTCCACCTGAAGCTCGTTGTAGGCAGTTCCGTCGACGCGGAGGATTCCGTTGACGCAGCTGACGTGGAGGGTGCAGCCGTCGAGGGCGCGTGTCAGCGTGAGCTGGCGTTCCGCTTCGCGGCGGATGACTTCGTCGTCGGCGGCAACTCTGGTCACGATCAGGTTCGCGACTCGGGCAAAGCCGAGCTGTTTGACCACGGCTGCAGCCTGCTGCGCCGAGGCGGCGTCGGAGGTGCCCTTCAGGACGACGATGCCGCCGACGTTCGTGGCGGAAAAGCCGTCGATGCGCAGATTCGCATCGCGCACGGCCTTCACGATGGCCGTGTCGGGAATCTGCGGCGTGACGACCTCGGCGCGCGTGTTTCGCGGCGTCGTGGCGTTCCCGCCGTGCCGCATGACGATGGATGTGACTCCGGCGACGGCGACAACCGCCGCGACCGCTAGCGCTACCTTCTGGTTCTTTCGCATACCTCAGATCAACTCAAGCGTCGTGCCATCTCCCCTTGACAATCGGAATCCGCCGACCTACTGTATTAGATGACTAATACACGGACTAAGGAAGCCATGAAGAAGACACTGATTGCCCTGATTTTCGCCGCTCTTGTCACGCCCCTTTTGGCCGCCAACGGTCCCTACGCACCCAGCGACGTCGAGCGCGCCCGCTGGACGATGGGAGACATGGTCAGCTGGCGCATCTGTTTCGCCGCCTACAAACAGGATCACGGCAACTATCCGGAAGTGAAGACGATCGAGGAAGCGAAGGCGGCGTTCGAGCCGGTCTACGTCTCCCACCTTCCCATGACCGATGCCTGGGGGAACGCGTACGCGGTTCAGTCGGACGCCAGCTCCTTCACGGTCGTCAGCGCCGGGTCGGACGGCAAGTTCGACAGGAAGAGCTGGACAACAGCGGGCTGCTTGCAATCGTTCGGCGAAGACGCGGTGGCGACGAACGAGGGGCAAGGGCTCCTTCGCCACTGGAACATGAAGTAGCGCCATGTTCGCCATCAACCCAACCGACCCTGCGCCGATCTGGCGGCAGATCGAGGAAGGCATCCGGCGGCTCATCGCGCTCGGCGCGCTGCAGGCCGGCGCGCCGGTGCCTTCCGTGCGCGACCTTGCCAAAGATCTCCGCGTCAATCCGAACACCGTCGCTCGCGCCTACCAGCGGCTCACCGAGGGAGGTGTGCTGTCGGTGAAGAGGGGCGAGGGGACGTATGTGGCCGACGAGCCGCCGATCACGAGGAAAGCGGAGCGGAACGAAGCGCTGCGCGACGCAGCCACGCGTTACGCCTCCACGTCGACCGCGGTCGGCGCATCGCTCGACGACGCCGTCGACGAGCTGAATGCGGCTTACGAGCGTGTCGTGCGCGAGCACAGGAGAAAAGCATGAGCGACACCGCCATCCGGATATCCGATCTCACCGTGCGCTACGGGCGCATGACCGCCGTCGATCACGCGGCGCTGGACGTTTCGCGCGGCGCGGTCTACGCGCTGGTCGGCCGCAACGGCGCCGGCAAGTCGTCGCTCGTGCGATGCCTGCTGGGGCAACAGAAGCCGCAGGCTGGCAGCGCGACGCTTTTCGGCGAGGACGCATGGTCGCACCGTACGGCGCTCATGCAGCGCATCGGCGTCGTCACCGAGGATGCGGACGCGCCGCCGGAGATGAGCGTGGCGGCGATCGCGCGTTTCTGTTCGCGGCTGTACGTCAAATGGGATCAGGAGAGCGTCGAGACGCGGCTGCGGACGTTCGGTGTTCCGCTGACCAGCCGTTTCGGGAGTTTGTCGAAGGGACAGAAGAAGCAGGTCTCGTTGGCGATGGCGCTCGCCACGTCGCCCGAACTGCTCGTCCTCGACGATCCAACCCTCGGGCTCGACGTGGTCGCGCGCAAATCGCTCTTCGAGGAAGTCATCGGCGATCTGGCCGACCGCGGCACGACCGTCTTCATCACCACGCACGATCTGGCCGGCGTGGAAACCTTTGCCGATCGCGTCGGGATGATGGAGAACGGACGTCTCGTCCTCGACGAAGACGTCGACGCGCTCAAGTCGCGCTTCCGGCGTATTCGTTTTGCCGCCCAGCCGGTGGCGATCGACGCGGCCGTACTCCGGCCCACCGTCATGCGCAGCTGGGGCGGCGGCGCGGAAGCGATCGTCAGCAACTACGACGACGTCTCCTTCGAACGGATGCGCAGCGTCAGCAACATTGGAGCCGCGGAAGTGGAGGCGATGTCGCTGGAAGAAATCTTCATCGCCATCGCAGGAGCGTCACGCGGAGACGCGGAGACGCGGAGGAAGTCATGAAAAAGGCACTGGTCATCGCAGCAAGAGAATTCGAGGAAAAGCGTTTCGTCGCGTATGCGGCGGTAGCCTTCGCGATTCTGCCATTCATTCTCGCCGCAATCCCCGGCATCAACGGAAAGTCGCCGCGCGATGTGCTCGCGATGTCGTCCCTGATCTTCGGTACGACCTTCGCCGTCGCCCTCGGCGTCATCTCCGGCGCATCGTTCATCGGACGTGATCTGTCGGACGGTCGGATGTCGTTCTACTTCTCGCGTCCGGTCAGCGCCCTCTCGATCTGGTTCGGCAAGCTGACCGCGGCCATCCTGATGATCGTCGGCACCTTCGCCTTCATCATCATTCCTTCTCGGCTTGCGGCCGGAACCGCGTGGGAGCACATCCTCAACCTGGAAATGTGGGACGCGGCGTTCCTGCTCGGTATCGCGCTGGCGGTGTTTCTGATCGCGCACGTGATCGGAACGTTCGCCCGTTCGCGCTCGCCGCTGATCGTTCTCGATTTCGCCGCGGCAGTGATTTGCGGCGTAGTCATTGGTTTGTTGATTGTGCCGCTGATGGCGGGCCAGGCGTTCACGCTTGTGCGAGGTCTTGCGATTGCTCTCGGCATCGCAACGGTCATTGCAATCATCGGCGGCGGCGCGTGGCAGCTCGAGCGCGGCCGGACCGACCGCCGCTGCAATCATCTGGCGCTGTCGCAGTTCCTTTGGGGAACGATGGCAATCGCACTGCTCCTCGCTGCGGCGTACGTGGCGTGGGTGGTGTCGGTGAAGCCGGGCGATCTGACCGGCAACGTTCAGGCGACGCGCTCCACCAGTGGACCGTTCGCCGTCATCACAGGAACTTCGAAGGGCCGCGCCGATTATCACCCCGCGTTCCTGCTGAACAGCGAAGACAGCTCGATAACGCGCGTCGATCCGTGGGCCGCATGGCTGACGCGTTATACGCGCGACGGCCGCAGCGCCGTGATGCCGCGTCGCGCCGGCGCCGGCATCTTCGCCGACCTCGTGATCTATACGCGCGGCAGAAGCGAGCCGGCCGATACGGGACTGACCATCAAGGATGATAGCTACGTCGTCTCCGATGACGCCAGCCGGATCGCTACGATCTCGTTTCCGACCCTTTCGGTCTACGACGTCGCGCAGAAGCGCTCGCTCGCCTCGGTGCGCCTCCCTGACGCAATGTATCTGCACGCGTTCTTCGTCACGAATGACGTCGTGCGCATCTTTCTGAACGTGCGCGACGGCATGAAGATCGTGGAGCTCGACCTGCGCGCCCGCGGCCTGCGCGAAACCGGATTCATCCCGTCGGGAAACGCCATCGGTGCGTATCCCGATTCGTCCGCCGCACACATGCTGCTGCGGTCAATCCACGGCGACACGCTGACGCTGAACGACGCGCGCACCGGCGCGCCGATCAAGATCCTCGTCTCCGGCACGCAACTAAAGACCGCGCGCTATCTCCGCGATGGCCGCATCGCCGTCATCGATGGACCCAATTCAGCGGTTGTCCTGCACATCCTCGCCGCAGACGGTAGGCCGCAACGCGCCGTCCCCCTCGGCGCGAAGCAGTGGACGACGTTAATCGGCGACGACGGCGCACGCGTAGTCCTGACAGACGTCGACGAGACGTCAGGAAAGCGGATGCTCGAATCGATCAACATCGATCGCGGCGCAATCGAGCACCGCGAGCCGATCCGCGATTGGGTTCCCTCCGGCGTCTTCGATCCCCGCCCGCCGATCGAACCGCTACGCGAAGTCTTCTACGTCGGCGACGGCGGCCACATCCTCGCCTGGAACCCAGCCACGGGCGGAAAGAGGGCGATTACGGGCGGGTGAGGAGGCTGTCATCCTGAGCCGCCGAAGCCGGAATCGCGAAGCGATGGAACAGCGAACCGCCAAACCCTCAACGTCCGCCGGTAACGCCAACGTCTGTGCAAGCCTCTCATTGGGCGGCGGACGCCGCTGAGCGAGCCGGCGAGAGGCCAGCGTTCCGCCCGCGCTAAGTTACGGCCATGTGCGCCCGCCCGCGTGCTATCCTCCCGCCGCCCTTCCCGAACGGCAATTTCCACGCTGACAAGGTCCGTATGAACGTCAAAAAACGGCTGCTGGACGGCCCCCGCATGAATCGCGCGATCCGGCGCATGGCCATCGAAATCCTCGAAAAAAATCGCGGCACCGACGACCTCATCATCGTCGGAATCCGCAGCCGCGGCGTCCCGATCGCCGAACGCATTTCGAAAGAAATCGAGGAGATGGAAGGGCATCCGGTCAGCTCCGGAATCCTCGACATCACCCTCTACCGCGACGATCTCACCACCATCGCGCCGCAGCCGGTGGTCAAGCCGACCAAGCTGCCCGAGCCGATCGACGACAAGATCGTCGTGCTCGTCGACGACGTCCTCTACACCGGCCGCACGGTCCGCGCCGCGCTCGACGCGCTCATCGATTTCGGCCGCCCGAAAGCCGTGATGCTGGCAGTCCTCATCGATCGCGGTCACCGCGAGCTCCCCATCCACGCCGACGTGATCGGCAAGACCGTCCCCACCGATGCCCACGAAGTGATCAAGGTGAAGCTGGTCGAAACCGATGGCGAGGATGAGGTTTTGATCATGGAGAAGTAGTGGTCAGTGGCTAGTGGTCAGTGGTCAGGTGAACAAGCACTGACCACTGGCCACTGACTACTGGCCACTAAACAATGCGCGCCTCCACCTCTTCGCTGAAATCCAAAGACCTCCTCGGCATCGAAGCGTTGCTTCCGGATGAGATCGAGTTGATTCTCGATACCGCCGAGGGGTTCAAGGAAGTGAGCGAGCGGCCGGTGAAGAAAGTGCCGGCGCTGCGCGGGCAACTTGTCATCAATCTCTTCATGGAAGCGTCGACACGGACGCGCGTGTCGTTCGAGATCGCCGAGAAACGCCTCTCTGCCGACACGCTCAATTTCACCGCCTCGGGATCGAGTGTCGAAAAGGGCGAGACGCTGATCGATACGGCCGAGAACCTCGTGGCCATGCATCCGGACATGATCGTCATCCGCGCCAAACATCCCGGCGCTCCGAAGATGCTGGCCGACCGCCTGCCGAACGTTTCGATCATCAACGCCGGCGACGGATCGCACGAACATCCGACGCAGGCTCTCCTCGACGCCTTCACCATCCGTGAACGCCTCGGACGGCTGGCGGGCGTGAGCGTGTCGATCATCGGCGACATCGCGCACTCGCGCGTGGTGCGCTCGAACATTCACCTGCTGACGAAGATGAAGGCGAACGTGACGGTTGCCGCGCCGCCGACGCTGATCCCTGCCGAGATCGAGAAGATGGGAGTGCGCGTCGTCAACACGCTCGACGAAGCGGTCGAAGGCGCGGACGTGATCATGATGCTGCGCATTCAGCTCGAGCGTCAGGGCAAGCTGTCGTTCCCGTCGCTGCGCGAGTACTACAACACCTTCGGCCTGACGCCGGAGCGGCTGGCGCGCGCGAACAGCAGCGCGATCATCATGCATCCCGGTCCCATGAACCGCGGCGTGGAGATCGCCAGCGATGTCGCCGATGATCCGAAACGATCGGTGATTTTGGAACAAGTCACGAATGGGGTGGCGGTGCGGATGGCGGTTCTGTATCTCCTCGGTGGAGCGCACAACGTTGAATAGAAACTTGGGAGTGGGGAGTGGGGAGTGGGATGTGGGAGAGACGAGAATCTCCCACACCCCACCCTCAGCTCCCCACCCCCCACGCAAACCATGAACCTCCTCATTACCAACGCCCGCGTCGTCGATCCGAGTCAGGAGCTCGACGCCAAGCTCGATCTTCTTATCGAGGACGGCGTCATCACCGGCGCCGACAAACGCATCAAAGCGGATGTGGAAACGATTGACGCAACGGGATTGATCGCCGTCCCAGGACTGATCGACCTCCACACGCACCTTCGCGAGCCGGGGCAGGAACACAAGGAGACGATCGCCACCGGCACGCGCGCGGCGGTTGCGGGCGGCTACACGGCCGTCTGCGCGATGGCCAACACGCTGCCGCCGAACGACGAGCGCGCGGTGACGGAGATGATCATCGCGGAGTCGCGGCGCAACGGAGCGTGCCGTGTCTATCCGATCGGCGCGGTGAGCAAAGGCTTGAAGGGCGAAGCACTCGCGGAACTGGCTGACTTGCGCACGGCCGGCTGCGTCGGCGTCAGCGACGACGGCAAGCCGGTCTGGAATGCGCAACTCATGCGCCGTGCGCTCGAGTACTGCACGATGCTCGGCATCCCCGTCATCGCGCACGAAGAGGACGCGGACCTCACCGACGGCGGCGTGATGCACGAGGGTTACTTCTCGACGCTGCTCGGCATGGGCGGAATCCCGGCTGCCTCGGAGGAGACGCTCGTGGCGCGAGATGTGATCCTGGCCCGCATCACCGGCGCGCACGTTCACATCGCGCACGTGTCGACAGCTGGCGCGGTCGAGTCGGTACGCAACGCCCGCGCGGCCGGCGTCCGCGTCACTTGCGAAGTCACGCCGCACCACATCGCCCTCGGTGACGAAAGCGTGCAGTCGTTCTCGACGAATCTGAAGATGAATCCCCCGCTGCGATCGAAAGAACATCGCGACGCGCTCCTGGCCGGCATCGCCGACGGAACGATCGACGCCATCGCCACCGATCACGCTCCGCATCATTTCGACGAGAAGAACGTCGAGTTCGATCTCGCGCCGTTCGGCGTGATCGGATTGGAGAGCGCGTTCCCCGTCTCCTACGACCGCCTCGTCCGCGCCGGCGTCATCGAGCTCGATCGCCTCATCGATCTCATGTCGTGCGGACCGGCGCGAATCTTCAATCTTCCCGGCGGAACGCTTCGCGCCGGAACGCCTGGCGACATCACGCTGCTCGATCTCGATGCCGAGGTGACGTTCAGGGCGCCGTTCCAATCGAAAGCGTCGAACTCGGCGTTCATCGGAACGACCTTGCGCGGCCGCGCCGTGACGACGATCGTCGGCGGAGCGATTCGCTACGACATCCGTCCGCCGAAGAAAAAGACGAAGCGATGACCGACCTCAAGCCGAAGCGCGTCGTCATCGTCGACGACTCGCCCGCGTATTGCGATCTCTGGTCGAACTTCATGATGGAGCGCTACGCCGCAACCGCGCACGTCGAGACGTACGCGCATCCCTACGACGCGCTGCCGAAGATCGACGACAGCATCGACCTGCTCATCGTCGACCTGGAAATGCCGGGCATGGACGGAAAAAAATTCGTCGACTACGCGCGCGCCAAAGGCGTCCCGGCAAAACGCATCGTGGTGACCTCATCGCATTCGGCGGACGAGCTCCACGAACGCTTCCGGATCGGCGAAACCATCGCCGTCATCAACAAGACCGAGGCCAGGCAGCAGGAAGCGTTTCTGATGATTCTCGATTCGGTGATGCGGAGATGACGCGGGTGCCGGGAGTCGGGAGTCGACGAATACGTGGCTGCGACGTCTCAGCTCCGACCCCCGACTCCCGACCCCCTACACCCGCGAATTCATATAATCATCACGTGACCGTCCAGACGCCATCGGCGCCCGCCGAGCAGGCACCGAGCTTTACGCTCAACGACCTGCTCGTCTACATGGCCAAGCAGCAGGCGTCGGATCTCCATCTGAAGCCGATGCGGCCGCCGCTGCTGCGCCTTCGCGGGAAGCTCGTGCCGGTGAAGAGCGATCCGCTGAAGCCGGCCGATCTGGAGAAGATGCTACTGCCGCTGCTCAGCCGCGGACAGAAGGAAAAGTTCGAGGCGCTGCAGTCGGTCGACTTCGGCTACGGCGTTCCGGGCGTGGCCCGCTTCCGCGCGAATGTCTACCTGCAGCGTGGCACCGTTGCCGGCGTCTTCCGCCGCATCCCCATCAACCTGCAGACGATCGACGCGCTCGATCTTCCGGACGCGATCCGCGAGCTGACGCAGATTCCGGACGGCCTCGTGCTCGTCACCGGCCCGACCGGCTCGGGCAAATCGACCACGCTGGCGGCAATGATCTCGCACATCAGCGAGAACGAGCCGCTGCACATCGTCACGATCGAAGACCCGATCGAGTTTCTCTTCGTCGACAAGACGGCGGCCATTTCGCAGCGCGAAGTGGGCACCGATACGCCGAACTTCAAGGAAGCGCTGCGCAATGCCATGCGCCAGGATCCAGACGTGATCATGGTCGGCGAGATGCGCGATACGGAAACGGTGGAAACGGTGCTGACCGCGGCAGAGACGGGACATCTGGTCTTCTCCACGCTGCACACGAACAACGCCGCGCAGACGATTGACCGGATCATCGACACGTTTCCGCCCGATCAGCACAAGCAGGTCCGCTCGCAGTTCGCGCTGGTCCTGCGCGGAATCATCTCGCTCAAGCTGATCAAAACCACCACCGGTGCGCTCACCGCGGCCGTGGAGATCCTGAAGAACTCGCCGCGCATCGCCCGCCTCATCGAAGAAGGCAACACGAAGGACATTCTCGAGGAGATGGAGTCGTCGGTCGGCCTCTACAAAATGCAGTCGATGAATCAGTCGCTCATCGCGCTGCTCGTGCATCAGATGATTTCGTATCAGGACGCGATGAACCTTTCCAGCGACGCCGACGACCTGTCGCTGAAAGTCCGCAAGCTCTTCCCGCAGATCGAAGAGCGCGTCCGCCAGGGGGGAGACATGGCTCCGAGCAATTCCGATTACTCACAGATCACCGAGCTGATGGACATCAAGCGGCTCTACGAAGAACAGGAAGTGCATTGGCGCCACCGCGTGTCGGTGAAGGAGGAGGAGATCGAGAACCTGAAGCACGACATGGAGTTCCTCCGACAGAACCTCCAGCAGAACTCGGCGTCGCGCGGACAGCACGACGAAGAGGTGACGCGCCTGCGCGGCGACAACGAGCGCCTCCGCGCCGATGCCCAGGCCAAAATCACGCAGCTCCAGGAACGCATCAAGGAGCTGAACCAGAAGCTGATGGCGATGGGCGCGGTGAAGAAGTAGCGGCCATGCCTTCCACACCATCGCGACAAATCGAAACGTTTCCGAACCCGAACCCCGAACGCGATTACGAGATCGCCTTCGAGGCGCCCGAGTTCACCTGCCTCTGCCCGATGACGGCGCAGCCGGACTTTGCCACCATAAGAATCCGCTACGTGCCGGACGAAAAATGCGTGGAGCTGAAGTCGCTCAAGCTCTATCTCTGGTCGTACCGCGATGAAGGGACCTTCCACGAAGCGGTCACGAACAAGATCGCCAACGACCTCATCGCCGCGCTCGACCCGCGCCACCTCTATGTCGAAGGCGACTTCTACATCCGCGGCGGGATCAAGACCGTGGTGAAGGTGGAGCACCGGAAGCCGGCGAACTAGCTAGAGTTCCGGTTCCGCGCCCGTCAGCACGCGAAACGCGTCGATGTATTTCTCGCGCGTCTTTATCACGACATCTTCCGGCAGTTCGGGCGGCGTCGACGCTTTGTCCCAGCCCGTCGTTTCCAGCCCGTCGCGGACGAATTGTTTGTCGAACGACGGCGGGTTCTTGCCGACGGCGTAGCGGTCGGCGGGCCAGAAGCGGGAGGAGTCGGGGGTCAGGGCTTCGTCGATCCAGACGACGAGATCGCCACGTGTGGCATTTTCGTCGATGCCGAATTCGAACTTTGTGTCGGCGATGATGATGCCGCGCGTCTCCGCGAATTCGGCGGCGCGTTTGTAGATTCGCAGTGTCAGGTCGCGCAACTCCGCGGCGAGGTCGTCGCCGACGATCGTGCACATCCGTTCGAACGAGATGTTCTCGTCGTGGCCGGTCTCTTCTTTCGTCGCCGGGGTGAAGATCGGTTCGCGCAGTTTGCTGGCGGTGGTCAGCCCTTTCTCGAGCTCGATGCCGCAGACGCGGCCGGTCTCGTTGTACTCCTTGAGTCCCGAGCCGACCAGATAGCCGCGCGCGACGCACTCGATGGGCACGACGCGGCACTTCTTGACGATCACGCTTCTCCCGCGCAGATCGGGATGCGCGCGTACCTCGGCGGGGAACGCATCCCACTCCGTTTCGAGGAGATGATTTTCGATGTCGCCGAAATGACGGAACCAGAATGTCGACATCTGCGTCAGGATTTTTCCCTTGTCGGGGATGCCGGGCGAGAGGACGACGTCGAATGCGGAAATGCGATCCGTCGCGACGAAGAGAAACGAGTCGCCGAGGTCGTAGACGTCGCGCACTTTTCCGCGGCGGGCGAGTGGGAGAGGGAGGCTGGTCTCCAGAAGCGCAGGCATGGTCCGAAAGTCTATCCTGACGCGCCGGTTGTGTGAGATGAGAAGAAGCGTGGCAACCGGCTAGCGCACGTTCGCCGATGGGTCGCGCGCGAAGGCGCGCTGAACAATCCTAGCCCCGCGCTCGGCGCGGGGAAACCAGCGTGAGTAGGGTGCGTGGCCGCGGAGGCGGCCACTACAGAGTGTCTTGCAGCGCGAAATTTTATAGCGGCCGCCTCCGCGGCCGCAGATCGCGCGACCCTTCCAAACCCCGCGCCGAGCGCGGGGCTGCATTGTCGAGCGCGCCTCCGCGCGCCACTTCACGCGCTCTCATGACGACAAGTTATTCTCCGCGATGAAGGCGACTATTGACCACGCTTGCCTGCCCCAGCCGCGTCGCGCTTTCCCGAATGCCGCGCGCGAACTCCGAGTCGATCTTGCGACCGAGCGTCACCGGCATGCCCATCTTGAAGAGAACCTTTGCATTCGCCAGCAGTGTCGGACCTTGGTACGTCGGATCGCCGGAAAGATCGTCGATGGTCGAGGAGTACGGGAAGACCACAGCGGTGTGCGACGGATCGTCGACGAAGAATTCGACGGAGCCGCCGTCCACCTCCGCCGGCAGCGACGCCTGACGATGTCCGAGTCCGGGGATGTCCATCGTCGCGCCTTGCTTGATCGTTTTGCCGTCGGCGTCGTAGATGTTGATGCGCAGCGTCACGTTCGAGCGGCCGAGGTTCACCGCGCCGACATTGGTGCGCCAGCCGAGGCGGGAAACGTTGCGGATGCCATGGGCGACGGCGCTGATTCCGTCGCTGCTGAAATCCTGAAGACCGGCCCAGACTCCGGGGATGGTCTGTCCGTACGTGCCGCTCTTCACGTTATTGTAGGTATTGGTCGTGATCAAAAACGACCGCGACAACACGTCATTCGGCACCTTCGGATTGTCCTCGGCGAACGTGGCCACGAGCAGCGCTCCCGATCCGCTCTTGATGCCGAATAGATCGTCGAGGATGTTGTCCGACAGCACCGTCCCATTCGCCGGAACGGTGAACGTCTTCTCGCTGCCGGTTCCACCACCGGTCGGCAGAAACGTGACGCTGACCGTGAGCGGATAGTCCAGTTGCGGATTGAAGACGCTGAATTGCGTCAGCCAGCGCGTCCCGAAGTTGCCTGCGGCGTTGGCCGAGGCCGGGATGACATAGGTGTCATTGATCTGCGCGGCGAGCGGAACGGAAACGACAACGAGAAGCAGGGCGATGAAAGTGTACCTGGAAGTGTTCATGTGAAACCTTTCCGGTACCGGCGATTTAAAAGAACGGCGGGTAAGGCGATGTCATTCCTCGCGCGATTAGAATGCACAGTATGCGCACGAACGAGCCTGAGGAGATGTTCGAGGTCAGTGTCGAATTGAAGGCCGTCCTTCTCGAATCGATCGCGCAATGCGACCGTGGAGAAACGATTCCCGCCGAGCAGCTCTTTGAGGAAATGCGCAGCCGCGAGTGAGTACGCTCCGGCCGCGTACTACCGCTGCTCCATTCCCTTGTAATCCCGCCGCTGCGCGCCGGTGAAAATCTGGCGCGGTCTCGCGATCTTCTGATCCGGATCGTTGAGCATCTCGCCCCATTGTGCGAGCCAGCCGGAGACGCGGGGGATGGCAAAGAGGACCGGGAACATATCCATCGGGAACTTCATGGCCTGGTAGATGAGCCCTGAATAAAAGTCGACGTTCGGGTAGAGCTTGCGCTTGATGAAGTACTCGTCTTCGAGCGCGATCTTTTCCAGTTCGAGGGCGATGTCGAGGAGCGGACTCGTGCCGGTGACTTTGAAGACGTCGTAGGCCACCTTCTTGATGATCGTCGCGCGCGGGTCGTAGTTCTTGTAGACGCGGTGGCCGAAGCCCATCAGCTTCACGCCTTCGCCCTTCTTCACTTTCTCGATGAACGCGGGGATGTTCTGCTTCGAGCCGATCTCCGTCAGCATGCGGATGACCTGCTCGTTGGCGCCGCCGTGCAGCGGTCCGTACAGCGCGGCGCAGGCGGCGGCGACGGCGGAGTACGGATCGACGTGCGAGCTGCCGACGACGCGCATCGTGCTTGTCGAACAGTTCTGTTCGTGGTCGGCGTGCAGGATGAAGAGCACGTCGAGCGCGCGCTCGAGCGCCGGCTCCGGCTCGTAACGCAGCTCCGTGGTGCGATACATCATGTTCAGGAAGTTGCCCGGATACGACAGTTCGTTGTCGGGATAGACGTACGGCATGCCGACCATGTGTCGATATCCGAAGCCGGCGATGGTGATCATCTTGGCGATGAGCCGCTCGATCTGCCGCTTTCTCACGTCCTCCTCAAAAATGTTCTTGGCCTCGGGATAAAACGTTCCGAGCGCGCTGATCATCGCGATGAGCATGCCCATCGGATGGGCGTTGTAGCGGAAGGAGTCGAGGACGCCTTTCAGATTCTCGTTGATGAAGGTGTGGTAGGTGATCGTGTGCGTCCAGCCAGCCAGTTCGTCTTTCGTCGGCAGCTCGCCGTTGAGGAGCAGCCAGGAGGTTTCGAGGTACGTGCTCTGTTCCGCGAGCTGCTCGATCGGGTAGCCGCGGTACTCGAGGATGCCTTTGTCGCCGTCGATGTAGGTGATCGCGCTGCGGCATGCCGCCGTGTTCATGAAGGCCGGGTCGTACGTCATCAGTCCGAAGTCGTCGTCGTTGACTTTGATCTTGCGGAGATCGGTGGCGCGAATGGTTTCTTCGTTGATGGGGACTTCGTACGACTGACCCGTACGGTTGTCGGTGATGGTGAGGCTGTTGGTCGGCAAAAGGCTCCTCCGGTGCAAATCGAGCGCGTCAATCTATCAAATGTCGCCAGCGCGCGCAGCGACGAGCGCGGTAGCGACGATGGCCGCGGTCTCGGCGCGAAGCCGGCGGATGCCGAGGCGTTCGAACGCGCAGCCGTGCTCGCGAGCGAGTTGCAGTTCGCGTTCCGACCAGCCTCCCTCGGGGCCGATGAAGAGAGTGGCCGCGTTCGTGAGTTGCTGCGGCGCGGTGTCCGCATCGGCGTCGAAGACGATTTTCGTTCCATCGCGCTTGACGACTTCGTCGAACGGTTGCGGCTCTTCGATGACCGGAATCACCGATCGTCCCGACTGCTTCACCGCCTCGAAAACGATTTTCCGCCAGCGCTCCGCTTTGCCGCGATACCGTTCGGCGCGGATTTCCACGCGATCGGTGACGAGTGGAACGATCGATCGGACGCCGAGCTCCGTCGCCCTCTGCAGGACGATGTCGAATTTGTCGAGGTTGATGATCGACATCGCCAGATGAATCGCCACGCGCGCTTCGCGATCAGGCGCCGCGCCAACGATCTGCAATCCCTCGGGCGTGAACGTCGCCACGAATGACGCGCCGCGCCCGTTGAAGACCTCGACGTCTTCGCCGTCGCGCACGCGCACCACATGCGAGTGATGCTGCTCGTCGTGACTGAGCGTGAGTGTGTTGCCGGCAGCGAGGTCGGCGTCGATGAAAAAGCGGTGGCGCATCGTGGATTAGTGATTAGTGATTAGTAGATTAGTGGATTAGGAGAGACGGTCTACTTGTGATCCCGAATCTACTAATCTACTAATCCACTGCCTATCCTCTCCTTCGCGAACGGCACCAGCAGCAGACCGGGGATGCCGAGCAACACCGTCAGCCAGAAGTATGCCGCGTAGCCGTGGTGCTGTGCGATCCAGCCGCTCGGCGTTCCGATGATGACGCGCGTCAAGCCGAAGGCGGCGGTGAGCATTGCGTACTCGGTCGCCGCGCGCTCGCGGTCGCAGATGGCCATGAGGAAGGCGAGGAAGGCGCCGGTGCCGAGGCCGTAGCCGATGTTCTCGACGATCGCGGCGGCGTAGATGGCCCAGCGTCCGGCGTGCATCGTTGCCACGAGCGCGTAGCCGAGGTTCGATGCGATCTGCGCGGCGCCGAGCCAGAGCATCGCGCGATACAAACCGATGCGCGCCACGATCGCGCCGCCGGCGATCGCGCCAGCGATGCTGATGATCACGCCGATGACCGAGGTGATCGTTCCGATCTCCGCGGGCGAGTAGCCGCGGTCGACCCAGTACGGTTTGATCATCGCGTAGATCGCGAGCTCTCCCAATCGGTAGAGGATAACGATGGCGAGCAGAACGCCTGCGCGCGGACGGCGAAGCCATTCACCGAGGCCGCGAAAAAGATCAGCGATCGATTTGCGATCTTCGCGTGATCCACGATCGTCAGGCAACCGCAGCGCGACGATGACAACGATGATCGCGATCACGCCGCTCGCGGCGAAGCTGCCGCGCCATCCGATCACGCTCGACAGCGCTACCAGTCCGCCGCCGCCAACGATCAGTGCCGTGCGATACGCGGCCACACGGATCGAGTTGACCGGGCCGACGAACTCCGGCGGCGTCGCGCGAATCGTGAACGCGTCGACGGCGAGATCCTGCGTGGCCGAGGCGATGGCGAAGATGGCGATGATCGTCCAGAACGCCGGTCCGGCTTCTTCCGGCATCGCCGCAAGTGTGGCCATGCAGATCGCCATCGCCAGGACCGCCGTGGCGATCCAACGGCGGTATGTTCCAAACGCATCGACGAGCGGCGACCAGAACACTTTGAGCGTCCACGCCGAGGCGATCGTGCTGAGGAATCCGATCGTGGTCAGCTCGACGTGATGAACGCGCAGATACACCGGCAGAAGATCGTTTACGACCCCAAACGGCAACCCCTCGGAAAAATAGAGAAGGGCGGCGACGGAACCGATCAGTAGCCGTGATCGTGGACGATCATTCGCGCTCACTCCTACCTAGAGTACAGCGTCAACGGAAACCGCATCTGGCCGAGCGGCGTCTGGTAATACGCGTTGCCTTGGATCGTGTACGTCGCGCGATTGCCCTGCACCATGTCCGCGACCTGGCGGAAGAGCGTCTTGAGATTTTGGTAGTCGACGCGCGTACGCAGGCGGACGTCGCCGATCCCGTGTGCCGGAATGCGCACTCCCTGTTCGGCGCGGACGCTCGTCAGTACCGGCGTGTCATTGACGGCGAGATCGAAGTCGAGCCAGTCGAGACGGAGTCCGACCGGATTCGGATTGTCGACTTCGATGTTGAAATCGAGATCGATCGCCGATTTCGATAGAGGCAGCGCGATGGCGACGTGCGGCACCACGCCGCGAAGCGCATAGCGGGGATTGACGATGTTCAGGCCGGCAAGCGACCGGCATCCCGAAAGCGTCAGCGTGATCACCGAAAGGATGATGCAGGCCGCGGTCAGCAGCGTCGCATAAATCAGGTTCCGTCTCATGCGAACGGCAGCGTGTGCAAAGGTCAGACCGCGGGAGTAGGGGGTCGGGAGTCGGGGGTCGGAGGTTCGAATGGGCTCGCGTTTGGATCGCTCTCCGACCCCCGATAACCGACCCCCGACCCCCGTTTTCGCTGTGGTATGGTCTGCCGGTTGCAGACCATCGGGCGAGTCTAGGAGACATTTCATTGGGTACCTCGGCCATCATCGCGGCATATAACGAAGAGAAGACGATTGCCGAGGTGTTGAGCGCGCTGACGAAGAGCGGGATGATCGACGAGATCATCGTGGTCAGCGATGGTTCCACCGACCGCACGGTCGAGATCGCACGCTCGTTCGACGTCACCACGATTGCTCTTCGCGAGAACCGCGGCAAGGGCTACGCGATGCGCGCCGGTGTCGACTACGCGAGACACGATGTCCTCTTTTTTGTAGACGGCGACATGTTCAATCTCACCGACGAGCACATCGAGTCGCTCGTCCGTCCCGTGCTTCGCGATGAGTGCGACATGAATATCGGCGTCCGCAGCCGCGGCCCGATCCGCAACTTTTTCCATCTGCAGATGAAAGTCGGCCCGGTCCTGTCGGGCATTCGCGTGATGCGCCGCGCGGTGTGGGAGACGGTGCCGCTCCGCTATCAGGAACGCTTCAAGATCGAGGCAGCGCTCAACTTTTTCTGCTCGCGCGCGGGCTATCGGCAGCAGCAGACGGTCATTCACGACCTCGGCCATCTGATCAAGGAGAACAAGCGCGGCGTCGGTCCGGGGTTGACGGCACGGTGGGAGATGTCCAGGGAAGTTTTCCTGCTGCACTGGGATCTCTACGTTTTCGAAATGTGGCGTTCGGACGTCGAGCAGGAGCCGCTCCCCGTCGCCGAATACGATCTGTTCGAGTAAGTGGCCACCCGGCGAACGTTCGTCGTCATCCTCTTCGCAATGCTGGCATTGGCCGGCTGTACGGTGGTCTGCTGCTCGGGCCGCTCGCAGTTTCTGGAGCGCGAGGTCACGCTCGGCGCTCACACCTACAAGTACCGCGTCTGGCTGCCGCACCACTACACGAAGCTGCATCATTGGCCGGTCGTGCTCTATCTGCACGGCAGCGGCGAGCGCGGCACCGACAATCTCCGGCAGGTGAGCATCGGCCTCGGGCCATCGCTCGAACGCTACGGCGAGCGATACAAGGCCATCGTCGTTTTTCCGCAGGCTGATTCCGACCGCGAGTGGTACGGCGAGACGGAGTCGATGGCGATGGCTGAGCTGGCGAACGTTATCCGCGAGTTTCACGGCGATCCGCGGCGCATCTATCTGACCGGCAACTCGATGGGCGGTGCGGGCGCCTGGTACATGGCCCGCCACAATCGCAAGTGGGCCGCGATCGTGCCGGTCTGCGGTGAGGTGGCGCGGCGTTCGGACGATCCGTTCCCGAGCGATCCGCCGCCGGATGTCGCGCGCATCGTCGGATCGCCGAACCCGTACGCAACGCTGGCCGCGCAGATCGGACGCACGCCGGTCTGGGCCTTTCACGGCGCGAAGGACGACACCGTGCCGGTCACGGAGTCACGATCGATGGTGGCCGCGCTGCGCCATACGGGCGGCAACATCCGCTACACCGAATACCCCAACGGCGCGCACGACGTCTGGGATGCCGCGTACGCCGACGCGGGGATGGTGCATTGGATGCTGCAGCAGAAACTGAAATGAAGCAGTGGATTAGTGGACGAGTGGATTAGGTGGAGTCAATCAGCGATCACGCTGCTTCCCTGGTCTGCTAACCCACTAATCTACTAATCACTGCTTCTAGTCATTCTGTCCCGGATACTGCCCAATCTCCTTCACGAAGACCTGGTCGTAGTAACCGTTCGGCGTCTGGAAGTAGAGGGTGCCGCGGACGGTGACCGGTTCGTTTTCGCGGGTGCTGCGGCCGTAGGCGTTGGCCTTTGCCCAGAAATCGACCGCGGCGTGCTCCTGCGGGTTGATCGTCTTGTTGAAGTAGTACGCGCGGTGGGTTGGGTCGAGCGTGTACGCGCCGCCGTCGGGATTCACCGTCCTGATCTCGATGCGTCTCAGCGTCATCGGAATGGTGGCGCGGTTGCCGATGTCGAGACGGAACTTCACCTCGATCGCGCCCGGCTCGTAGTTGAGCTCCGCCGGGCCGACCAATTGCCGGATTTCGAAATCCGGCGGCGGAATCTCGGCCTTCTGTTTTGGCGCTGCCGGTCCTGATGACGAGCATGCGACGACGGCGAGCGCGGCGGCGGCGAGTAGGATTCGCATGACCCATACTAAAACAGGACGTGCGAAGTGAACGTGTGCGAAGGACCTACCCGATTGAAAAGCTATGATGCTTGCTTCGGGAGATCGGATTGTCCGCGGCAAATGCAGATGAGTTGCGCCCTGACGCAAGGCAGACGCAGGAACTGCTGGAGCATCGCCTCGCCTTCGAGAAGCTGATCTCCGGAATCTCCACGAACTTCATCAACGTCGCTGCTGCGGACGTCGACCACGAAATCGCCGCGGCGCTGGAAAGCGTCGGGCGTTTCGTCGGAGCGGACCGTGCGTACATCTACATGCTCGACGAGGACCGGCACACCGCGGTCCTGACGCACGAGTGGAAAGCCAATCCGAACGCGACCCGAGGCATCGGCGTACACGTTCCGATGGCAGCGTTTCCGTGGACCAGCGAGCAGCTCATCGCGCTGCAACAGGTCGCGATCTCCATCGACGATCTGCCGCCCGAGGCCCACGCCGAGCGTGAAGCATTCAAGCGCGCCGGCAATCACTCCATCGTGGTCGTGCCGATGATCTACAACCGCGAATTCCTCGGCGCGCTCGGTATCGCCAGCTCCGTTGCGCACTCGTGGAGCGAGGAGGCGGCGTCGCTGCTGCGCATCAGCGGCGAGATCTTCGTGAACGCCATCCAGCGGCATCGCACCGAGGCAGCGTTGCGCGGCAGCGAGCAGCGCCATCGCGTGCTGTTCGAGCGCAACCTCGCCGGCGTTTACCGCAACACCATCGACGGCCGCATTCTCGATTGCAACGACGCCATGGCCCGCATCCTAGGTTTCTCGTCGCGCGAGGAGCTGATGGAGCAGTCGGCGCCCGAGCTTTATCAGGATCCGTTGCAGCGCAACGATTTCATCGCCGAGCTTCGCCGCGAACGGATGATGACCAGCCGCGAAATCTCGCTGCGGCGCAAAGACGGGCGCGCGGTTTGGCTGGTCGAAAGTGTCCATCTGCTCGATGGCGATCCCGAAATTCTCGAAGGAACCGTCATCGACATCACCGACCGCAAGCTCGCCGAGAACGCGTTGCGCGAAAGCGAAGAGCGCTACCGGCTGCTCGTCGAGCGGATGCGCGAGGGCCTGGTGCAGGCCGGCAACGACGGCGTGCTGCATTTCGTCAACGACCGTTTCTGCGAGATGGTCGGCTATTCGCGCGAAGAGCTGGTCGGTCTGCAGGGTGATTTTTTGCTCGCGTATCCCGAGGACATCGAGTTGATGCATGAGAAGACGCGGCTGCGCCTGCGCCACGTCGCCGACCAATACGAGATTCGCATCCGGCGCCAGGACGGAATGGTGGTCTGGCTGGAGATCGGCGGCGCGCCGGTGGTGGACGCGGCCGGAAACGTGGTCGGATCGATCGGCGTACACAACGACGTCACCGAGCGGCGCATGGCCGAGGAGGCGTTGCGCGAGAGCGAGGCGCGCTATCGGCTGATGGCTGAGAACTCGACCGACATGATTTCGCGCACGTCGAACAAGGGCATCATCCTCTATGCATCCGACGCGTCGCGCCGGCTTCTCGGCTACGAGCCGTCGGAGTTGGTCGGCCGCTCGTTCTACGATTTCATCTTCGAAGTCGACCGCGAGGAAGTTCGCTACCTTTCATCGCTGATCCACGAGTCGGGGCCGACCACGTTCGCATACCGCGTCGAGAAAAAAGATGGCTCGCTGGTCTGGTTCGAGACCACCAGCCGCAGCGTTCGTGACGCCCTCAGCGGGAAGATCCGCGAGATCGTCGGCGTCTCGCGCGACGTCACGGAGCGCAAACGGGTCGAGGAGCAGATCGAGTATCAGGCGTATCACGACGCGCTGACCGGCCTTCCGAACCGGCGACTGTTTCGCGATCGGCTCACCGTCGCATTGGCCCACGCGCGGCGGATGAAGCATCCACTCGCGGTGATGTTTCTCGATCTCGATCGCTTCAAGGTCGTCAACGACACGCTCGGTCATTCGATCGGCGACGAGCTGCTGAAAGCGATCGCCGCCCGGCTGCAGGCGTCGCTGCGCGAAGAGGACTCCATCGCGCGCATGGGCGGCGACGAGTTCACTGTCCTGCTGGCCGACCTCAAGACGCCCGACGCCGCCGCGAAGATCGCCCAGAAGGTGCTCGACACCGTCGCGCTTCCACTGCAGATCGAAGGGACGGAGCTGTTCATCACCACCAGCATCGGCATCGCCTTTTTTCCGAGCGACGGCGACACCGCCGAGGTGCTGTTGGCAAATGCGGATCACGCGATGTATCGCGCCAAGGACGCCGGCCGCAATTCGTACCAGATGTTCACGCCGGCGATGAACAGCCGTGCGCTGGAACGTCTGTCACTGGAGAACGATCTCCGCCACGCGCTCGACCGCTGCGAGCTCGAGCTCCACTACCAACCGCAGATCAACATTGCCTCGGGGCGCGTGACCGGCGTCGAAGCGCTGCTGCGCTGGAACCGTCCGGGCTTCGGCCTGGTCGGTCCGAAGGACTTCATCCCGATCGCCGAGGAGACGCGGTTAATCGTGCCGATCGGCGAGTGGGTGCTGCGCGAAGCCTGCCGGCAGGCGAGGGAGTGGCAGGGCGACCGCGAATCGGGTTTCCGCATGG
The DNA here is from genome assembly GCA_035996815.1 of Thermoanaerobaculia bacterium. Classification (GTDB taxonomy): domain Bacteria; phylum Acidobacteriota; class Thermoanaerobaculia; order Gp7-AA8; family Gp7-AA8; genus JADGNZ01. The sequence goes on from DASYJF010000086.1 coordinate 59,608, forward strand.
CCGTGAATCTGTCACCGCGCCAGTTTCAACACAGCGATCTGACGCAGGTGATCGCCGCGGCGCTGGAGCGCTCCGGACTGGCACCGGGCGATCTCGAATTGGAGATCACTGAAAGTCTGGCCATGCAGAACACGTCGCGCACGATCGCGACGCTGCACCGCCTGCGCGAGATGGGCGTGCAGATCGCAATCGACGATTTCGGCACCGGCCATTCGTCGCTCAACTACCTGCGCAGTTTTCCGATCGACAGCGTGAAGATCGATCAGGAGTTCGTGCAGGAGATCGAAGCGAGCGCCCCCGACCGCGCCATCGTCTCCGCCGTCATTGGAATGGCCCGCGGACTCCGCCTCCGCGTCACCGCCGAAGGCGTCGAGACGCCCGAGCAGCTCGAGTTCCTGCGCCAGCAGGGATGCGAAGAAGTGCAGGGATTCCTCTTCGGCGAGCCGGTGCCGGCGACGGCGTTTCAGCCGGCGCGGGGGAACGTCATGCAAAAGGATTGAGCAGATCGATTCTGCAACCATCGAAATCGCGAACGTTTCGCGTTACGAGGGTGAGGCCATGCACCTGCGCTGTCGCGGCGATGAGCATGTCGCTCATCGAGCGGGTGATTCCCTTGGCGCGAAACTGTCCACGCATCTCGCCAGCTCGTTGCGCGATTGGATCCGTAATCGGTAGCGCGTCGCAGGCGTTCGCGAAGAAGTCTATGAACCAGTCCCCAAGCTTCTTGTTTGGTTTCCAGCTCAAGCCGAACGTGATCTCCTCGAGGGAAACGACACTGATGGAGATCCGCTCTACTCCAGCCGCCCAGGCGATCACACCGCGGTTGGGTATCGGTCGGACGAGCTCACTTAGAACGTTCGTGTCTGCCAGATGTGGCATTCAGCATCCTGACAAAAGCATTCGGACGATCCTTTCGCGGCGTCACAGGCAATTCGTAATTCTCGCTACGAAACAAGTCCCCTGCCTCCTTGATGCGATCAGCGATTGTGAGACGCCTGGAGACAGTGGCGACGTTCGTGTCATCGACCGCTACGACAGCAGCAACCAGTCGATGGCGACGGTAAATGAGCTGCGGCTCCGTCTCGCTACGCCGCAATACTTCGGAGAACTGCTGTTTCGCTTCCCCGACTTTCCATCCGTTCTTGTCCATATCGTCGCTCCAACACGTCCAAAAGACTCGACAATTCCGAGGACGTTACCGCCTCACCGCCCGATGTCTCGGTCTCGATCCGCCCACCGCGAAAAGATGTCCGGCGTTCTGCGCGTAGAGGCGGCCGTCGGGGCCGATCGAGATTGGTGTGTAGCCGGCGCCGAGGGCCAGTTGCAGGAAGATCTTGTCCTCGAGGACGCCGCCTTGCGCGATCGCGTAGAGGTTGCCGTCTTCGCTGTTCGCGTAGACCGTTCCTCGGATGTCGATGGCCGGCGCGTTCACGCACCATTCGAAACCGTTCGGCTGCTCGTCGACGCAGGTCACATTGCCGTCCGGACCGCGGCCGCATGCTTGCGTGTTCGTGCTCTTGAACTGCCACTCCTTCTTTAGATTCGCATCGAGCTGCGTGATGTAGTAGGCCTGCGGTGAAGCGTAGTGATTCTCCTTCATCACGATCGAATACGTTCCGCTGTGCTCCCAGACCGCGGGCGTCGTGTCCCATCCGAAATCGTACGAAGCGAGCAGTGTCCCCGACGTCGAGAAGTGCACGAGATGGCCTCGGGCGCCGTTGTAAACCGTGTAGGTGCCATAGAGAACAGAACCGTCTGGAAGAGCAACCGGCGATGCCGATGAGTCATCGCTGACGCTGCCGGAACCGGGCTGATTGTCGTTCGGATCGACACCAGCCGTCGTGCCCTCGCGGCACGACCTCGATGTCGTTCCGAACGGGACGAGTACTCCGCATCCGTCGTTGAAACGATTGCGGAGCGACGCGCTCCATTTCGGCGTGAGGTCGGCGTTGATGGCGATGAGGTAGGACCACGCCGGATTGAAACTGGTGCGGCCGACGAAATAGATCGTTCCGTCCGACGCGATTGCAGGCGCGGCGTTGATGCCCGGCCTCACCGCGCCGCAGGTGATCGTTGGCGCGACCGCTGTCGGCGTCGGCGGGAGAGGTCGCGCGGCGTTGACGTCGAAGACCGAGGTGCACTGGTCCGTCGGTTTCGGAGCATTGGGAACGAGTGAGGCGAAGGGGATCGCGCGCGTGCTTCCGTCAGGTTGCACCCGGATCAGCCATGCACCGATGATGTCCTTTCCCCAGGGATCGACGGCATCGAGCGCAAACGCGCCGTAGTAGATGTTTCCCACGCTGTCGGCCGCCGGCACGCCGGAAACGTAGACATTCGGATCGACGGTCGCGAACGGATTGATGCGCCGGATCAGGTGGCCGTCACTTCGATCGAGTTGCAGCAGGGTCCCGCCGGACGCGGGCATGTAGACGAAGCCGTTGGCGAGGACCGCGTGGAAGACCGGCTCGAAGAAAGCGGGACCGTTTGCGGGCACGGGCTGCCAATCGCTCGGCGCGGTCCATCGATCGACGAGCGCTCCGTTCTGCCAGCGCAGGCCATGAATGCTCCAGCTCTGCGTCTCCCAATGCTCGGGCGTCGTGTATTGACCCGACTTGAATTCCATGAAGACGTCATCGCCATCGACGAGTGGCACCTGGTAGTGAACGAAGAGCACTCCGAAAAACGCCGCCTGCTCCTGCGGAACGAATGGGTCGTAGGTGACGTCGGACAGCAGATGCAGCAGCGGCTGCGCCGCCACCGGCACGCTGCCGGTGTGTTTCGGATTCGCGCCGATCTGCGCCCACTGGGCATCCGCGTTTAGAGCGGCGAGGGACAGGAGAACGACCGAGGGGAGGAGTTTCATTGAGGCTTGATGGCGCTTGATCCTTTTGCGGCTGGGGGTAGTTTCGCAGCGCGTACGGCGGTTTCGAATGTCTGCGCGCGGTTGAGGAGCTCGGAGACGGCGTGACGGCGGTCTTCGACGGCGGCGGCAAGTTGCGTGGTCGGTGCGGCGTCGGATTCCTGCAGCAGGCGGAGCAACGCGCGCAACGACTGCGTGAGGCTGCTCAGCGTTTCGTGATCGGGCGCGGCGGCCGGCGGTGCTTCGTCGTCTTCCTCGGCCGATGCGCCGGCAAGTTCGGACGCTTGTTTGCGAAGTGCGCTGATGTCGGCGCTCGCCTTTGCGGCGCGCATCTGCGCGCGGAAGGCGCGCACGCGGCCGCTCATCTCTTCGAGCTGGGCGATGTCATCGTACATCTCCTTCGACAGGGCGAACTGCTGCTGCAGGTCGGACGCGTACGTTTTCACGCGCGGATCGATTTCCACTGTCAGCGGCTGCGTGTACGTCTTGCCGTTCGCGATCAGCGCGACCGTGTAGGTCCCCGGCACGACCCACGGTGACGTCGGCGCGGGCGCGGTGTCATGCGGCGTGGCCGCGATCGGATAGGCGTTGCGCGATCCGGGTGCCGGCGGATAGTGCATGTCCCATGTGAAGCGGTGCATGCCCGAGGCGGTCGACAGCGATTTCAGCGGACGGATCCACCACCACGGAACATTGCCTTCATCTTTCGGCGCGGACGCGAGATCGGCGCTGGCGTAGCGTCGGATTACGGCGCCGGCCGCGTCGCGAATCTCCAGTGTGACTGCGCTGGCCGCGGCGGGAAGGTAGTAATCAATGACCGCGCCGTCGGGCGGGTTCTGGCCCATCGGTTCATCCGGCGGCAACGGCGTGTCGGTGTTCTTGTTCCAGCGAATCCGCCACGCGCGCTGCGGCTTGAACAGAGTTGTTTCGGCGATCCGTCCGCGAATCTGACGCAACGGCTCGATGTCGTCGAGGATCCAGAATCCGCGGCCGTGCGTGGCGGCGATGACGTCGTCGTCGTGTACGGCCAGATCGCGGATCGATGACGCCGGCATGTTCTGACGGAGCGACTGCCACGAGTCACCGTCGTCGCTCGAGAACCACACCTGCGTCTCGCTGCCGGCGAAGAGGAGGCCGCGATGTTTCGGATCTTCGCGAACGGCGTTGATCGTGGCGCCGTCGGCGATGCCGACAACAACGTGCTGCCACGTCTTGCCGCCGTCGCGGGTACGATAGATGTGCGGATGCAACTCATCGAGGCGAATGGTGTTGATCGCCGCATACGCTTCATTCGCATCGAAGTGCGATGCTTCGAGCACCGATACTTTCGCCCACGGCTTCAGCTCGGACGGCGTGACGTCGTCCCAGCTCTTGCCACCGTCGCGCGTGACATGAATGAGTCCGTCGTCGGTGCCGGCCCAGAGCGTGTTGATGTCGAGCGGCGAAGGAGCAAGCGCGTAAACCACGCCGCGCTGCGTGACTTTGGTCATCGGCGTGTTCACGTAACCGCGCGCGCTCTCCGGCACCGTCCACGTCTTGCGCGTCAGATCAGGACTGATCTCACTCCAACTCTCGCCGCCGTTGGTCGTTTTCCAAACCGTATTCGATGCGAAGAAAAGCGCGTGCGGATCGGCCATCGAGAAAACGACTGGTGCCGTGCGCACTGTGCGGTAGTTGCCTTTGCGCAGCGGCTTCGGAGTGATGTCTTTGGTCTGGCCGGTGCGGCGATCGGTGCGGCTGACCTTGCCGCCGAAGATGATGTCGGGATCGAGAGGATCGGGGACGGCGTAGCCATACTCCTCCACCCCGACCGGATGCCACTCCCGAAACAAGATCGCCCCGTCATCCCCGCGGCTTGCCACGCACGCGGAGCCGCTCTCCTGCTGGCCGCCGCAAACGCGATACGGGAACGCGTTGTCGGCGTTCACATGAAACATCTGCGCGGTCGGCTGGTTGTACCAGGAGCTCCACGTTTCGCCGCCGTTGACCGTGACGATCGCGCCCTGATCGGATGCGATCAGGATCGTCTTCGTGTCGTTCGGATTGATCCAGACGCGATGGTAGTCATCGCCGCCCGGCGCGCCGCGGAACGACGCGAAGGTCTTGCCGCCGTCGGTCGACTTCCACGTGACGACGTTCGCGACGTAAACGATGTCGGCGTTCTTCGGATCACTGCGCACTTCGTTGAAATCGCCCGGCCGTCCCCAGATCCGCTCGTCGGTGTTCGCGCGGCTCCAGGTCGCGCCGCCGTCGTTGGAGCGATAGAGAGCGCCCGATTTCGCGTCCGTGCCGCAGATCGCGTAGAGCCGCTTCGGATCGGACTGCGACACCTCGATGCCGATGCGGCCGATGACGTCCGACGTTGGCAATCCGCCCTTCAACTCGTTCCAGGTCGTGCCGCCGTCGGTCGATTTGAAAAGTCCGCTGGCCGCGCCGCCGAAGTACGCGTTTTCCCACGGACCCTGCTGCGCCTGCCACAGCGCGGCGTAGACCGTTTGCGCGTTTGAAGGATCGAGGATCACGTCGATGCCGCCGGTCAGATCATTCTTGTAGAGCACTTTCTGAAACGAGCGACCGCCGTCGGTGGAGCGGAAGATGCCGCGCTCCTCGTTCGGACCGTACGGATGGCCGAGCACCGCGACGAAGAGGCGATTTGAATCGTTTGGATCGACGACGATGGTCGGAACTTGCTGCGCGTCGCGAAGGCCGAGGTGCGTCCATGTTTTGCCGGCGTCAGTGGATTTGTACATGCCGTCGCCGGTGGCGAGGTCGGGACGCTGCAAGCCTTCGCCGCTGCCGACGTAGATGACGTTCGGATCGGATTGCGAGACGCCGATCGCGCCGATGGAGCCGGACGGCTGCTCATCGAAAATCGGCGTCCAGATGCGGCCGTAGTCGGTGGATTTCCAAACACCGCCGTTGTTGACGCCGATGTAGAAGACATTCGGCTGCTTGTTGACGCCAACCGCCGCGACGGTTCTTCCGCCGCGAAACGGCCCGATCATCCGCCAGCGCATCTCCCCGTACATCCCCGGATCGAACTGCGCGGCGGCAGGAAGTGCGGCGGCGAGCAGGAGCAAAAACGCAAGCTTCTTCATGGCGCGCATTGTAGATGCTCGTGATTGCCCTGGGAGCGCGGGCGTCCCGCCCGCTTTTTCGTTCGCGCGAGTTCTGCGGGCGAGACGCCCGCGTTCCCAGGCTCACCCCTGCGTCGCGCGAATGTGAATCTCCACCCGCCGATTGAGCTGCCGTCCCTCGGGTGTATCATTCGACGACTTCGGTCGCGTTTCGCCGTAGCCGATCGAAGTGATGCGCGACGACGGGACGCCCTCGTTGATGAGGTAACCGCTCACCGCGGAGGCGCGCTGCTCGGAGAGAGTCTGGTTGTACGAAGGCGTACCGACGGAATCGGTGTGACCTTCGACCGTGACCTGCTCGTCGGGATAGTTGCGGAAGTTCAAAGCCAGATCGCGCAACGTCTGCTGTGAGTCGCCGCGTAGCGACGAGGAGTTGAAGTCGAAGAGGATGTCGTTCGTCAAATTGACGGAGATCTCGCCTTCCGACGGCCGCGACACCTCGACGCCCGGAATCTGCTGCAGCTCCTGCTGCTGCTTGTCCATGCGGTGACCGATCGCGGCTCCGATCGCGGCACCCGCGGCTGCACCCACGACGGCGCCCGTGCGGTTGTTGCCGCCCTGGTTGCCGATGATGGCGCCAATGATCGCGCCCGCCGCCGCGCCAGCTCCAGCGCCCTGCTTCGCTTTCTGATTGGGATCGTTCGTCGCGCAGCCAGCCGCGAGAGCGATGGCGAGAAGAAGAATGGATGCTTTACGAATCATGAAAACCTCCTGTTTCGTGCGGATTCAAAGGGAACGGTTCACGCGGAGTTCGCGGAGAGGCGGAGAGAGTCTTTCTCCGCTCCTCGGCGTGCTCCGCGTGAACCGTCCCCCTTCTCCGTTACAAGCGAAAAGGGCGCCCGAACAGGCGCCCTTTCTTAAAACACCGTATTGATTACGCGTTTGCGCGGACGTGAATCTCGACGCGGCGGTTGAGCTGGCGGCCGCTGGCGGTGTTGTTCGTCGAACGCGGGTGGGACTCGCCGTAGCCGATCGTATCGACGCGCGAGCCGCGCACGCCGAGGTTCTCGAGGTAGTTCGCAACGGACGCGGCGCGGCGTTCGGAGAGGCGCTCGTTGTATGCGGCGGTACCGGTCGAGTCGGTGAAGCCCTCGACGGCGAGGGTCGTGTTCGGATACTGCTGGAAGACGTTGGCCATTTCGCGCAGCGAAGAACGGGACGCTGAACGGAGACCGGCTGAGTTGTAGTCGAAGAGAACGTCGTTCTTGACGGTCACCTTCAATTCGTTGTCCGCAGTGCGGGTCACGTCAACGCCGTTGATCTGGCGGAGCTGGCGTTCCTGTTTGTCCATCATCGCGCCGACGATGGCGCCGGCCGCGGTGCCGGCCAGGCCGCCGACGATTGCGCCACGCTTTCCGCTGTGGCCGTCACGGTTGTTGCTGATGACGCCGCCGGCGAGCGCGCCCGCGATGGCGCCGATGATGGCGCCCTTCTTTGCTTTCGCGTGGTCGTCGGTCTGGGCAAAGACCGTCGTCGTCGCGAACAGCAGAACGGTGAGTGTGGATGCGAGTAATTTCTTCATGTTTCCTCCCTGGTGTTGCCCTACTCTTCGCAACGCAGGTGCCACGCGTCGAAATCGGTTCTCGTTGGCGATGTAGGATTCAGCGATGGACGGCGAGCGATCGATGCTGGACGTGCTACGCAAGTCGCTGAAAGAGAGCGACTTACCATTCCACGACTTCGTCGAGCTGGTCCTTTATCATCCCGAGTTCGGCTATTACGCGAAGGGTCAATCGCCGGTCGGACGGGAAGGCGATTACGTCACTTCACCTGTCCTCAGCCCTGTTTTTGCGTACTCATTAGGCAACCTCTGCCGCGAATTCATGAGCCGGAGCGGGGACGGTGTGTGGCAGGTGGTGGACATTGGATGTGGCGATGGCGGGTTGATCCGGGCTGTTGCTGGGGGAGTGGGGAGTGGGGAGTGGGGTGTGGGAGAAAGGCCTGCCGTAGCGGAACGCGTGGCGAACGCTGCTTTATCTCCCACCCCCCACCCCTTGGCGCGGGCAGTGGGGAGTGGGGAGTGGGGTGTGGGAGAAGGGGCTGCCGTAGCTCAAGGCGTGGCGAACGGTGCTTCATCTCCCACCCCCCACCCCCCACACCCCACCCCCCAATTCTTCGGCCTCGATCGCAACCTCGGGCGCGCCATCCCAGATCCGAACGTCACCTACGTGACGTCGCTCGACCAAATCCCGCCCGCCGACGCGCGTCTCATCATTAGTAATGAGCTGTTCGATGCGCTGCCGTTCGCGAGGCTCGTTCGGCGGGGGGAGCAGTTGCACGAGCTGTGGGTCACGGAACGCGACGGTGCCCTCGACTGGAGCGAGCACGAGGCGGATGCGCGATACGAGGAGTACTTCGCGGAACGCGGTATCCGGCTGGATGACGGCCAGTTCGCGGATGTGTCGCTGGAGTGGTCGGCGCTCTACGGCGATCTCTGCCGTTTCGTGCAGCGAGGGCTGATCGTCACCTTTGATTATGGTCTGCCGCAATCGAAGCTCTTTCGAGGGCGGATGCGGCGTTTCGGAACTGCTGCTGCCTACGCGAAGCAGCGCGTCAGCCGCGATCTGCTGATCAATCCGGGCGAGCAGGATCTGACGGCGCATATCAATTTCGACGATCTGCGGCGAACAGGGGAGGGTCAGGCCTTCGCTACGCTTTTTTTCGACATCCAGGCGAAGTTTCTCCTCGTGCTCGGCGCGACCGAGCACGAGTTGTTCACGCCGATCGGCGACGTCACCGTCGAGAGCGCGACCGAAGGCCTGACCCTGCTCCAGGATCGCGACGATGCTCGCCGCCTGATTCTCCCGGATGGCATCGGCGCCGACATCCGCGTCCTCGTGCAGGGACGCGGGATGGGCGCGAAACCGTGGCGGTTCGAGGCGAAACTGTTCTGAGAGGTTGTAGGACGAGACGCGTTTTGAAGCCTCCGCAGTGCGACGCGCCACGTGTCACGCTGCGGCACGCCCGTGTCGCACTGCGACATCCCCCGTGTCACGCTGCGATACGCCCGTGTCGCACTGCGACATTCCCCCTGTCACGCTGCGACACGCCCGTGTCGCACTGCGACGCGAACCGTGTCGCACTGCGACACCCCCCGTGTCACGCTGCGACGCGCCCGTGTCGCACTGCGACAACCCCGTGTCGCACGGCGACATCCTCCGTGCGCGATGTCGGAGGCCGGTTTTTCTTCTCCCACACCCCACCCCCAACTCCCCACTCCCCAAGCCTCAACGAATGGTTGACTCCTGCCAGTCGCCGTTTACAATACCGGCGGTCTTGCGACCGGTCTAAAAAATGGCGAACTATTCAGTGCTGCTCGTGGCTGCGCTTATCGTTATCTCGCTGCCCGTATTGACTTTGTTCGTCATCACGCCGCTCGTGCGCGCCTCCAAGGGCGGCAAGGTCAAGCTGGAGCCGTACGAGTGCGGCGTCCCGGCCAGCTCGCTGGCCTTCGACCATCGCTTTTCGGTCCGCTACTTCCTCATCGCCGTCCTGTTCATCATCTTCGACGTCGAGACCGTTTTCCTCTTCCCCTGGGCGATCCGTTTCAAACAGCTCGGCTGGTTCGGCGCGATCGAGATGGCAGTTTTCCTGGCGATCCTGCTGGTCGGGTACGTATACGCGTGGAAGAGGAAGGTCCTTACATGGGTCTGATCGAGAACCGCTTCGATCCAAACGTCCTCACCACTTCCGTCGACAAGTTCTTCAACTGGGCTCGCAAGTCGTCCCTCTGGCCGATGCAGTTCGGTCTGGCCTGCTGCGCCATCGAGATGATGGCCGTCCTCGACCCGCGCCACGACATGGCCCGCTTCGGTGCCGAAGTCTTTCGCGCCACGCCGCGCCAGGCGGATCTGATGATCGTCTCCGGCACCGTCACCGAGAAGATGGCGCCGATCGTTCGCCGCCTGTGGGACCAGATGCCCGATCCGAAATGGGTCATCGCCATGGGCTCGTGTGCGACCTGCGGCGGCCCCTACGACACCTACGCCGTCACGCAGGGCGTCGACCGGCTCATCCCCGTCGACGTCTACATCCCAGGCTGCCCGCCACGCCCCGAGGCGCTGATCTGGGGTTTGATGGAGCTGCAGAAAAAGATCGAGAAGATGCATGTCATCCGCAAGGGCGGCGAGTCGTACGATTTCGCACGCGCGGCCGTGCGTGATTCGATCCGCCCGGTTCACGAAGGGCCGGCGCTTCGCGCGGAGCAGGCAAAGGCCCAGCTGAAACAGGCGCCG
>DASYJF010000087.1:0-2030 GCA_035996815.1 Thermoanaerobaculia bacterium
AGACTGGTGCCGATGGCGCGCGCCGTTCTGGCACGGGAGCCGCGTGATGGATGAGCGCAGCCACGCGAACTATCATCTCGGGTTTCGTTGCTGCAAGACGCTGAACTAGACATCTTCTAAGGGTGAGATCGTAACAATTGAAGCAAGTTTTTCAGGCAGCAAAGGCGGCCTCCTCGTAGAGCTTCTGAATTTCCGCGTCGAGTTGATCGAGGGCGGTGCGCAGCGGCCGGGGCAAGCGGTCGCTCTCAGGCAGCAGGGCGTTCCATTGGGGCCGGAGGATGCGGAGATAGAGCTTGCTGTAGAAGAACGCGACTTTGAGGCCGTAGCTGGACGCCGTGTAGCGATGCGTGTGCGGCAGGCGAGCGATCACGCCTTTGAGGCGCAGGCGGCGGAGGTCATACGTCATTTGCGCGCGGGTGTACGGCCGCCCGATGAGCGCTTCGACCTGGGGGCGGAGATCACGGTTGCGGAATCCTCGGGGCAGATGGGTGAAACCGACGATCGCCTGGAGGAGCGCCATGACGCGCGGGTCACCGAAGCGCAGCGCCGATGCCCGTTGGCCCGCTTCCACAGTCGGGGACTGGAGCCGGTCGAGGGCGTCGTGGCTCAGGACGCAGTGCTGACTCACGCGCTCGACTTCGAGGAGCTTGCGATTGACCTGCTGGCCGAGGTCGCGGAGATGGGGGAGGTTGGCAATCCCTTTGTTGACGTAGAAATCGTTCGGATTGTTAATCGTGGTCTCGGTGCGTAACGCGTGCTGCTCTTTGAAATACTGCTTCACGTGGGAGTGCTTGTACTCGATATGCAGACTGGGCTGGACACCGTCGGTGATCACGCGCGTGCGATAGCCGAAGGTCGGCGGCGGGGTCGTGCGTTGGATCCGGATCGGAAACAGCAGCCCGACGCGATCGGGCCGACCCAGGTCGAGATTCTCGCGGATGAGGGCCTCAAAGAAGTGCCGTCCTTGCACCGGACGGTCGAAGACGTCGGTAAGACTCACTTCCAGTTGGGAGATAGCCAGGCGATGGTCGTAGCCGGCGGTGCGGTCGGCCGTCGTCATCGGCCACGGCAGCCGCTGCGACCAGCGATCGAAGAAGGCTTGGACGTCGGCGGGACCCAGCGCGTCGCAGGCGGCCTGCAGGGCGGCCGGATCCGGACACGCCAGAAAGCCATTATCGAGGCTCTCGAACCGGACACGTTGCCGGCGCAGGCGCTGCTTCACCCACTCGTGCCCATTGAGACACAGCTTGACGGGATACGGGACGTAGGTGCCGATCTTCAGAAACGCGGGGCCCCAATCTCGGTCGTGGACGTAGAAGTAGAAGTGCTTGACCGCCACGGCTTGCCGGGAAAAGTCGAACGTCACACTCCCTTTGGGAGTCCGGCGCTTGTGCGCCTTAAAGGCGCGCATCTTTTCCTGCGCAGTTCCGATGACCACGACCCCCTCGCGGCCGGTGAATCGAGCGCGGTAGTCGGCCACGATGTCGTCTTTCCGCTGTCCGGATTCGAACGCCAGCGGGGGAATGCCGTGCCGGCTGGCGAACGCGTCCACCGCCGCCAGGAACCGGTCATGCATCGGCCGGAAGAGGGCGGGCGAGGGGATCGGATTCCCGAGGTGATCGTGGAGGAAGTAGCACAAGCCGCCGGATGTCTGGAGCTTAGGCATGTAGGCATGCAGATACAACCGGTCGATACAACTGACGGAGAGCGTCACGTGCTGGCGGATAATATCGGCGATGTTGGGCGTCATCGATTCCTCCTTGGCCGGAAGGTCGATGATGGTACTCGCAAGAGCACGCCGGTGTCGGCATGGCCCCCAACATCTCCCAGTGAAGCTTCGCCTCAAACCGCTCAGCCCGGCGAGCAACACCGGTGCCCTCGTCGGTTTGAGGCGAAGCTTCACTGGGTGTCTGTGCTAAATACGTTGTTCATCCGGAGCGGTCTGGAAAGAATGGTGTTACCACACAGCCGTTCAATTCAGAGGAGGCCCCGGATGAAGCTCCATCGTAATGCGAAGAGTACGCCGTCGT
>DASYJF010000088.1:0-36101 GCA_035996815.1 Thermoanaerobaculia bacterium
AACGCTCGGATGTCGCTTGAAACGCAACACTTGCGCAAGCCTCCACTCGGCAGCGAGGACGCAGCCGAGCCAGCCGGCGAGGACGCCAGCGTTCCGACGCGCAAGCGCTAAAGTTAAAGCCATTGGGCTGGCCCGGCTGCGTCCTCGCTGCCGAATGGGAGGCTTGCGCGGGTTCCAGCAACATTCGAGGGTTTGCCGGTTCGGCAGCGAGACGCAGCCGAGCCAGCCGGCGAGGACGCCAGCGCTCCATTGCGTGTTGATTTGTGAGCTCGCCCTGGCGGGCGAAAGAAAGCTTTCTTGCGCCCGCTGAAGCGGGCTCACGAGATCGCGCAATCCAAAAAATCCCCAGCTCAAAGCTGGGGGCTACGGTTCTTACGGCGGCTACGCCGCCGGAAAGCCCCGCGCAGACAAATGTCTGTGCCACACAACCCGCGAGCGTCAGTGCAGCATGCGGCGGAGCTCGTCCCGGAGGAGTCGGTAACCGATGACGTGCGTACGCGTCGACGCGAGATGGTCGCGCAGCTGGTCGCGGCTGAAGGTCTCGTAGTCGCCAACGCGTGCCTGCCAGTCGGGAGCGAACGACGAAAGCTCCGGCGAGGCAACGGCTGGATGAAGGAGCAACATCCCCAGGCCGCCGCGTGGCAACGCGTCGATCTTCCGTTTTGCCAGTTCCAGGCGATCGGAGACGTCCGGTCCAAGTCCCATCAGCTCGATGGCGTCGAAGAGCGGCAGACCATCGCCTTCCCACTCCTCGGCGACGCGGCCGGCGATGGAGCATGCGTCGCGGTCGAAGTTGTGGCGTTCGAGACCGGTGCGAGGCAGGAGCACCGGCAGCGCAAGCTCCCGGCCGAGGGCTGCGTACGCGGCAACGTAGCGCGCGTCCATCGCTGTCAGCATGTGCGCGTCGAGGTGCGTTACATCGAAGCCGGCGCGGCTGGCATGCTCGACCTGGGTCCGCATTTCCTCGGTCACAACAGAGACGTCCGCATGCGCGGCTACCGCTCCGCGCAGATTCCAGAGATAACCATCGCCGTCGATGAGACCTGACTGCGGATCGGAGGTCGAGAGCGGACGCCAGCGGTAGGAGGTCCACTCGCTGGTGAGCGTCAGGTGGATACCAAAGTCCCGGTTGGGAATCGCCGTTGCCAGTTGCGCCGCCTCGCGGAAGGCGGGACAGGGAACCATCACCGAGGCTGAGGAGATCGTCTCCGCGGCGAAGAGCTCACGGGTCGCCGGAATTGTTGCGTCGCACATCCCGACGTCGTCGGCGTGGATGACGATGACTCGATCCGCTTCTGTGAATCCGAGCCGGCGCAGGAAAGGATTCACGCGCACTCGCTCGTCTCGGCTGCGCCAGCCTGATCGAGCACCATCTCGATGAAATCGCGAATGCGGACGGCGGCCACCGGCAGCGCGTATTGCTGCGCCCATGCCGAGGCGTCGATCCGGACATCGTTTTCGAGAGCACGCTCGACGAGGTCGAGGATTGAGCCGCGCTTACGCCCGACGTTTCCGTAGACGCGCTTCCGCAGCTCTTCGCGGAGGAACCCGTCGTACGCTCCGTTCACCACGCAGGTCGTGCCGCAGGCCATGGCCTCCACGAGCGCCAGACAGAAGCTCTCCGCCGGCGAGGGGTTGACGAAGAGGCGGGCGCGGTTGAGCAGGGCCGCGATCTGCCGGGAGTTGAGCCAGTTCCGCGGCGAGGCCGTGGCGAGAGGGTCCGTCGTACAGCGCACCGCGACGCCATCGATGTAGGGAGCGATGGCGGCGTACGACGGCGCCGGATCGGGACCGCCGACGAGCTGCAGCGGCAGTCCGAAGCGCTCGTAGATCCGCTCGCGGTAGCCACGAACCAGCTCGAGTTGGTTTTTCGTCGAACAGATCCGCGCCACGCAGACGACCGCCTCTTCTGCCTGCCGATCCTTGCGGAAAATCGCCGGATCGAACGAACCGCCGAGGACCAGCACGTTGTCGCGTCCGGAAACCGGGGAGTGCGTGATCGCGCCGAGGAACCGATCGTAGACGGGAGAAGGCGTATAGGTCTCGGCGAAGCAGAACGACGGCACTTCGTCCGCCAGGGCCAGAACCAACTCCTGCTCGACGATGGGATTGAAGAAAAGCGCGAACACGGGATCGAGAGCGCGCAACTCCTCCAGCGACGGATCGACGGCCACGCGTTCGCCGTAGTGCAGGAGTTGGCTTGCGGCGCGAGCGGGGTTGTGGAGGAACCAGACGTCGTAGTCGGCGAAAACGTGACTCTGATAGTCGGCTACGAGTCTCTCGCAACCACCCGTGACCACCGGATGCGGGCTGAATCGACAGACGATGAGGATCTTCGGTTTCACGCGGATGGTTGGACGGGATGCGCTGCGCGTGGCAGCGCATCCCCTCTTGACTATGTCATGGCTTCGGCGGTGACGGAGGTTGCGGGAGTTGCGACGGCAGCGGCTCGTTCTGGCCGCGCTTGCGGAACTGTTCGGAGCGCTCGGCCGGCTCCGAAATTCTCGGCGCCGCCGCGGCGGTGGGCGCTGTGTACGTCGTCGGCATGGCGCTGCCGGTTGGACAGCTCACGACCACCGGGGCCTTGCACGGCAGAACGTCGCAGACGCGCACGAGACCCCACAGGCCGCCCTGGAAATCGGCGGCGGGATAGGTGTGGAAGAGGTAATCGCCGGTAACGGCGAATGTGCCGCCCGCACGGCTCACGATCTCGAAGCGATCGTTTGGTCCATGCTCGTCCCGCGAGCCGAGCCAGTTCGATCGGGCGTTGGAGGCGATGGTGATGGAATTGCCGGTGGGACCGCTCGCGAATGGCTCCTCCTGCCACGCGTGGCCGTGCAGCGTCATCACCTGCTCGTTGCCGCTGCCTCCCGGATGGAGCATCCGCATGCGCATCGGCTGTCCGGCCCCCACCTGGAAGACCGGCGTCTGCGGATCGGAATTGATCAGTCCATTGGAAACCGCGCAGGAGATGTCGTTGGTGAAGAGGAAGTTCTGATTCGATGACGGCTGGCCGTAGCGGAACAGGATCGGCTCCGTGCGGTAATTGATCGCGTCATTGGTTGCCGTGCTGTACGAGTTCTGGAGGTCGTCCTGCTGGATCGAAACGAACTCGTGGAAGAGCGGTTTGGGCGTCGTCGCATTGAGAGCCGGACACGGGACCGACCCCTGATAAATGCGCGCCGAGGCGCGCGATGACGCGCTGGCGTTCGTCGTCGACCACCAGTCGAGGCAGGGTGTCGTGTGGGCCGGCTCGACGACCAGGGCCGCGACCAGTCCCTGCGTGTTCTGGAACAGCGGATCGGACGGCATCAGGTTCATGCCGCCGAGCTCGATCGGCGTGCTGTTCGCTAACGTCCCGTCCTTGTTCCACCGGAGGTCGCCGGCGTACCAGTAGTACGTCACGGTGCTGGCTGGTGACGAGGACGTCTTCGGTGTCGCGATCTGCGGCGTGTTGTAACCGACGGGCTGGCCGTTGCTCGTCGTGGCGTCATAGGCCATCACCTGCGCGTTGAGACCCGCGTACGTCGAGGGATACATCACGTTCGTGAAGGGAGAAAGCGTCTTCGTCAGCTGGAAGAGCTGCGCGGTCGTGCTGTTGGTCAGATCGAAGCCGTTGGTCAGATCGATCTGCACACACTGGCCGGCATTGGCGCGAATGATCAGCGGCTCGATCGGGACACCCGCCTTCAGTACGCCGTTCGAATCGAGATCGTCCGTATTCACGTAGAGCAGGCCGGTAGGATAGGTGATGCTGCCGATGGTTTGGTTGGTCGTGATCGGCATCGGACCGCGAGAGTTGAGCACGATCGAGAAGCCGGGCCGAACTGCCTGCGACGCGGGCACGGCAGTGATTCGATAGTGAGGCCCGATCGGCGCGCCCGGCGGACAACTGTAGCCGGCCTTACTCGCCGCCGGCGGCAGCGCCTTGGGAGTCTGATTGGTCGAGAGCACCTTGAGGTTCGATTGCGGCGATTGATAGCTGCGCAGCAAACCCCACATGCCGTCACTCAGTCCCGGCACGCTGGTGTTCTGGTCGGCGCGGTAAAGATAGTCCGTAAAGTCCTTGCTTCCGCCGGCAGGTGTGCGCGGCATCCTGAACAGGAACTCGTAGTGCTCCGAGATGCCGATGCCCTGGAGGTTCTTCCAGCCGGAGTTGTTCGTCGCATTCGGATCGACTGGAGTGCCGGGCTCGAACAGCCACTTCACACCATTGACGCCGAACGTATGCGGCAGGACGTGTGCGCCGGCGATGAGGCGGATCTGCACGTTGTCGCCTTCATAGGCGCGGAGCACAGCCGTGTAGGGGTCGTAGCCAGTCAGCCCTTCGGTCAGAGCCGGCGGATACGGGAAGCCGCTCGTACCGATCGGCGATGCCGGCGTGGGCTGGGTGCTGACCACGTCCTTGTCCCGAGGGATCGACGCGAAAACGTACGAGAGATCGTTTGCCGCGGGAAGCGGCGCCGGCAGCGGCGTGAGCGGCGGGTTGGCAGCACCGTCGGGCGGGAGCGGATCATCTTTCCGCGCCACGCGCGCCGGCAGCGGCTCGTTGCGGTAGTTGACCGACATCGACGCGGTCGTGCCGCCGCTGCTGATGAGCGAAGGACAAGGGCCAAGCGACGCGTCGACGCCGCCTGCGCACGGCCCGGCCGGATTGATGACCGGCTGCGCCGTGCCGGCGGCGTATGACGGCTGCGTTCCGGCCCATGTGGGCTTCCCGCCGCTGTACGCCTGCAGTGCCGCTGCCGGCGGGCTGTCTTTCGTATACGCGAGCTGCGTGTCGGCGAGAGCGATGGCGAACTCGCGGTACGTGTTGGCGTCCGTCTGCCCCGGTTTCTTCGGCGTTTCGATGACGGCCTGCCAGGTCGTTGGGCCGCCGTCCTTCCGCAGGCCGGCGCCGAGCTGCACGCCGGTCTCGTTGTCGTACCACTTCGAGGCGGCCGGCTCGATGACCAGCGCCGCGTAGAGACCGGTCTGCTGGTGGGTGGAGGGTCCCATGTGATCGTGGGTGAAGACGGTGCGAATGGTCCGGTCAGCGCCGTTGGCGTTGAGCAAGGGGTCCGCGAACCAGCGCTGCACGGTCGTTTGCGCACCGAGCCATGCCGCAGGACAAGGGGTGGCGGGGCTTCCCAAAAGGGGCGTGCCGTCACAGATCTCCGCCGGCGGAGGTACCGGGGCCGGCGTCGTGCGATCGGCCGTTCCACCGTTGCACGGCGGGAGGTTCGCATACGGATTCGCTGGATCGAACGCCGTTTTCAGCAGGCCACCGCACTGATTCATGTCGGTGATTCGGCCGCGGACCTCGTCGGGGCTGAACGTTCCGTCCTCGTAGTTGAAGCCGTTCGCCGCGCCATCCGACGAGGTGACGTCGAACTTCACGAGGTGGATGTGCTGGCCGATGACGTCGGTCGGCGTGCGCACCTGGTAATCGTCGAGCAGGTAGTAGTCGGGGACGAGGTTGGTGTGCCAGTACTCGACGGCCTCGCCGGATTTCGCCCGGAAAAAGAACGGCTGCGGGGGCCGCGGTACCTGGCCGGGCGAAGCTCCGGATGCCGACGCCGGAAGCGTTGAGCCGAGGGTCGGACGCACATCTTCCCAGAGCGAGAGCATGCGCGATTGCGGGTAATGCCAGCCGATCTTGTTCAGGACGATGTCGGTCTCGAACACGGCTGCGCGGTATTGCCGGATACGGCTCTTCGGCAACGCATGCGCGTGGTTGTTGGTGCAGAGGTCTTCGCGATTGGCATTCTCGAACGCCGGATCGAGCGCTGGATCGGCGTATGGCGCGCCCGGGGCGGGCGGCAGCCCGTTCGTCCGGAAGCGTCCCGGGGTCCCGTTCGGGAAGAACGAGTCGTGGAAGCAGACGCTGTGGTAGTCCATGGCCACCTTTTCCATGGAGGTCCCATCCTCGGGCAGGCGCATGGCGTTGATGTTCTTCAGATCCTTGCTGAAGTCCCAGCGGTTGTGCACTTCGTTCTCGATCGCGCCGCTGAAGATGATGTGCCGCGGCAGGCCGCCATCGAGGGTCTGCTTCGTTCCGTCCGCCGCGGTGTCGACGGCGAAATCGAGCGGCGGATGCGGTGCGCGCACTCCGCCGATGCCCGGGATGAAGAACGGGTAGCCTGGATTCAATCCCTTCTTGATGTCGTCCGGATGCACGGCCGTGGTGTAGCCGACGGTCAGAGTGGGCGTGGTGCTCGGATCGGTCACCGGCACGAGCTTGACGCGTGCGGGGATCGGAGCCATCGGAACGTCCGGCAACGGAACAAGCGCCGGAATGGGCGTACCGATCGCGATCTCGCCATCCGGCAGCGCGCGGTTCCATTCGGGCTGCGGATCGCCGTATTTCGGAATGACCGTGCCGCCTTCGAATACGTCGTGCGTACGCCACAGGCTCCACATGCCGGCGGCGAAATGCGGATAGAAATGGCAGTGGAAGATCGAGTCCCCCACCGTCTTGTTGCGGTTTCCTCCGCCGTTGTACGCGATGTCGAGCGTGTACGCGGAGCCCATCGTGATCATCTGGCTGTCCAGATAGGTGCTCTCGTCGCTGTTCTCCGTGTGCAGCCACTGGTGCGCGTGCTGGTGATGGACGTGTGTGTTGACGCTGCCGCCGTGGAGGATGCGGAACGTGACGTGATCATTGATATAGCTGTGATAGACGTTCGACGGATCGTCGGGATAGAGGGCGCGTTTCGCCTTCCGCTTCTGCTGCATGTACTGCTTCGCGTCGAGAGCGCCCGCATCGACGATGCACGGCCGCGTGGTGATCTTCAGCGTCGCTTTGGTCAACTGCGACGTCGTACAGCGGCTGTCCGCCGTTCCGGGCCACTCCACCACCTCGGCTGGATCCCCGACCGCCCAGGAGCTGAGGAAGAACTCCTCGAACTTGCAATCCGGGCAGCCGCCCTCCGGTCCAACACCGAGCCGGTTCGCCAGTACCTCCGCGCCGATTGCGCCCGTGCCGTAGTTGATGGCGAAGTTGTCCTGACCGGCGTTCATGACCGCGGCCAGCGCCCAGTCAGGCGGCGGGTTGTCGACCACCTGTTTCGGCGTCGGGTTCGAATTGAAGCCGTAGAACTCGGGGAACGCCTGCACGGCGTCGTTTGCCTCGTGATAGATGATCGTGAATTCGCGATACGCGCTGTCGCGTTTCGGCTCGGCATAGTTCGCCGGAGGCGGTGGAACAAACGGCGCGCGGATGATGGCCGTGAGGTCGGTGGCCACGATGTGGTTCGCAGCGTCCAGCATGTTCAGCACAGGCGTCCCGGCCCGGTCGCCGGCGCTGGCCGGATACTTCGCTTCATAGTTGATGATTGGATGACCGTCGGATGTCCTCGCCGTGCTGGCGTAATCGAGGTCCTGCTTCGTCACCTGGCTGCGGTAGAAGCGCGATCCTGCCGGCTCAATGTTGATGGCTCCGAAAAGACCACTCGCCAATTGCGCGCCGTCCACCAGTCCGGCGAAGCCACCCATCGGCGCGGCCTGGCTGTAAAGGAGGAAGCTTCCCGCGCCTTTGGCGTGGAGGCGGTAGATCGTCGGCGGCGTGCTGACGGTGCCGCCCGTGGCCGGAGATGCCAGGCTGCTCGGGTTCGCACCGGCCATGCTGCCGTCGTCAGTGTTGCTCTTCGCCCACTCCATGCCCATGAGATGCATCGAGGCAGTGCGCGTGGCGGGAAGCAGTCCTGCACCGGGAAGCGCTGACGTATCGGGGTTGAGGAGATTCCAGAAGCGAATCGTGAGCGTGTCGCCCACGTTGGAGCGGAGCACAATGGGGCGCGGCCGTTTTTCGCGCCTCAGGATGACCTGTCCGGCCTTCAGATCGAACGGAGCATGGGGCGCCGCCGTGCAGTCGTGGCCTCCGGAGTAGCAGTCGCTCGGGACGACGTCCGACTTGAGGACGAAGATCATCCCCTGCGGCAACGCAGCGCCCAGGCGGTTGAGCAGGATGACCTGATCGATGGCTACCACTTCGGCGACCAGTTGACGGCCGCCCGAGGGGACGGAGGTCTGCGCCGACGCCGCAAATGCCAACAGAAGAATGACCGAAGAGAAGATACGGGCGAGGCGGAGCATGACACCCCCTGACGTCGTAGGTTAGGTGGAATGAAGGTTCGCATTCGAAGACGTCTGGCGCGGAGCGGTTGTGAAAGAAGGCGATGCGGCATTCGCTCACGCCTCTACCAGGAATCGGCGCGGAGCGCCCGTTCCGTAGCACAATTGGCCATGCCGACGCGACGTCCCGAAAGTCACGAGCACTCGCCGCATCATCATCACTACATCGAACTTGTGCCGGAGGGGCCGGTGCTGGAAACGCTGCGCCGTCAACGGGATGATGTCGAGAGGATCCTCCTCGCTGTCGATGAGGAGCGCCTTGGGTATCGCTATGCGCCTGGAAAGTGGACGGTCCGTGAGGTCGTGGGACACATGGCCGACGCCGAGCGGATCTACGACTACCGCGCTCTGGCCTTCGCCCGAGGAGACGCTGGCGCCATGCCCAAATACGATCCGGACGGATACGTCGCTGCGGCCGGCTTTGACGGCCGGACGATGACAAGCCTCGTCCGCGAGCTGGTGGCCACGCGCGACGCCACTTTGCAGTTGTTTGAAAATCTTCCGCACGAGGCGTGGGGACGTGGCGGGACGCTCGGCGGGAACTTTCTCTCCGTCCGGGCGCTGGCATTCATCGCGGCGGGCCACTGGCAGAGGCATCTGAATGTCCTCCACGATCGCTACGGCCTTCTTTCGGCAGTGCGTCGCCAATGATCCGGACCGGACGTTCACCGCAGAAACAGAAGTCAAACTGACCTTCCGCCTCACCGATCGCGCCACCGCCAAGCCGCTGACCGGTCTTCACGGCAGCAGATCATCGCCCTCCTCGCCGCCGGAGGCTGGAGCCGCCACCAACCCCTGACCGACCTCGGCAACGGCCGCTACGAAACCACCGCCTCCCAACCGAGCCCGGGATTTACTACGTCTACGTAGTGAGCGCGGCAGAGAAGCTGAAGTCGAACAACGGCCAGTTCCTGGCGATCGAGGTGACTGCTCCGTAGAGGATGCGTTCCCCACGCCATCGCGCCTGCAAGACCAACATTCCTGGGGAAGCTGAATCGTCCCACGGTACTATTCAGCATCCCAACAAAAAACGTGCGTCACCGCGGAGCACTGTCGGAATTCGTGCCATTGGTCCGTCACAGGTACGGTGGCATGATGATAAGAACTGTCGTTGGCAGCGGAGTCATCGCGGTCCTTTCAACGGCGGCGTGGGTGACCGTGTGGCCTCACCCGGATCCGTTTACTCGTCTGGTGGATGCCGCGGCGGAAACGCGGCCGATCGAAGGAAGGCTAACGGGCGGATTTCACTGGGCGCGATACTCGTATGCCCACCCAAACGCCACACCGAGTCACTCGCGCTCTGCTGACGAAGTCGTGCAGGCCGCCTCGATCGTACAGGAGGAAGCGACACACGATTTATCGGAAGATGCCCGGCGTTCCGCCGCTGTGGCGCTCCTGTTCGAAGGGAAGCCCCGCGCCGCCCTTCAGCAATTGGCGAACGTGGCCTCGGGTGCGACCGACGCGCGATCGTGGAGCGATCTGGCAGCTACCCGACTCCATATCGCCGTTTCGGAAGACGATCCAAGACTACTGCCCGACGCTCTTGCGGCTGCGGACGCAGCGTTGCATCTACAACCCGGATTGCAAGAAGCGAGGTTTAATCGCGCGCTGGTTCTTGAGCGTCTGGGCATTCGCGACCAGGCGCGTGAAGCGTGGCAGCGATATCTCGCCGAGGATCAATCATCGCAATGGGCCACCGAAGCACGTTCGCGGCTGGTGAAACTCCAGCCGCTCGTGCCATTCAACCAGCTGCTCGACAAAAATCTCATGCATCTGGCTACCGATCCGTCAGCAGCTCGTGACGTCGCTCGATCAAGCCCGCTGGAAGCGCGGCTCTACGGCGAGACGATGATTCTCGGGAAATGGGCGGAGAAGGAGAGCGCCGGCGACCATACGTCATCGAACCGCTACCTTCGCATCGCCAGGGAGTTCGGAAATGAACTGGCGGCGAGCGGCGGAGACTGCATGCTGCAATCCGCGGTGGCGGCCATCGATCGCGCGAATGCCGACGAGACAGGACATCTGCTTCGCGGGCACCTGCTTTACCGCCAGGCGCAGACGGAATTCAAGAGCGATCATGCCGCGGTAGCCCAACCTCTCTTCATCTCTGCATCCCGCGAATTCAAGCTCGGCGGCAGCCCGCTGACCATTGGTTCCGACTTCTATCTCGCGCATACCTTCCACGCTCTCGGCAATCTGCCGGAGGCGCGAGCACGCGAGCGGCAGTTGCTCACGCAAATACCGGCGCAATTTCCCGCCTACCGCGCGCAGGTTCTCTGGCACCTCGGTTTGGGCTACATGGCCGACGGTGAATGGGGAAACGTGCTGACGGCGCTTAACGAAAGCGTCGCGATATTCGATCGTTTACGCGAGGAAGCCTACGGCTCGATCATCAAGGAGCTGCTGGCAGAAGTCTACGACCACATCGGAGATCCTGACTCGGCGTGGGCGCAGCGTGTTCGGGCTCTCCACGGCATCGGCGCAAATACGTCGTTCCGGCTGGAGCAGTCGCTCGAGTCTGCCGGCCGCGGCGCCATGACGAGGAGAGAGTTTGATGTCGCGGCATCACTGCTCGGCGTGGCGAGTGATGTGGCAACGAGGGCGGGACAGCCGGCAGTCGAGGTGCAAACTCGTTTACTCCAGGCCCGTGTATTCGCAGAGACCGCGAACGCCGACGCTGCTCAGGAAGCGCTGGCCCGTGCCCGTGTGGCGGCGAGTCTGATTCCCGACGCCGCCCGCGCAGACGCGTCGGCGGAATTGCTCGCGACAGACGCTGTCATCCGTCCCTCGCCGGCGGACGGGTTGAAGGCTCTTACGGCCGCAATCCAGTATCACCAATCGCGCGGCCGCAAGATCGCTCTTCCCGAGCTTTTTCTTCACCGCGCCCGCGCCTATCGCCAGTTAGGGCAGACGAGGCTCGCTGCCGCGGACGTCGAAGCAGGCATTGCGGAGGTGGAGCGCTATCGGAAATCGCTCCCTTCCGGGGAAGTGCGATGGGGCATTCTCGACCCGTCATATGAACTGTTCGAAGAGGCCATCGATCTGGCGCTGCACGATGGCGATACGTCCCGCGCGTTCGCGTATTCGGAGCGCGCTCGTTCCCGCGAGCTGCTCGAGGCGTTGCAATCGTCCGCGCCGGCGCCTTCACTCTCGGAACTTGACCCGAATGCAGCCATCGTCGAATACGTCCCCTTCCGCGATCGCCTGGTGATCCTCGTTGCACGGCGTGACGGTGTGCACGTCTTTGAGCAGCACGTCTCGCGCGCGGAACTGGAGCGCGATGCCGCGATGTTCTCAGCGGCGGTTGCGGATGGATCGCCCCAGGCGCACGGCCTGGCAGCGGTTCTTCACCGGAAGCTGATCGAACCGATCGAGTCCGAGCTGACCGGCAGGGAAATGCTGGTGGTCATTCCCGGAGCCTCCCTCGCTTCGCTTCCGTTTGCGGCGCTCGAAAACTCCTCGGGAGCATTCCTTGTGGAGCGATATACGCTCGTGACCGCACCGAGCGCCGCTGTCTATCAGCGACTGAGCATTCGGAATGTTCCGCCGGGCGCCACCCGACGGCTGCTCGTGGTGGCAAACCCGATCACCGATTCGAACAGTGAGCCGTTGCCGGAAACGGAGCGGGAAGCCAAAACGATCGCCGCCATCTATCAGCGGCCGAGCGTGCTCTTGCGAGAGAATGCGACAGCCGCGGCATTTTGCCGTGACGCCGCAAATGCCGACGTCATTCACTTTGCGACGCACGGAGTGGCTCCGATGAGCGGGCGTATGAAACCGGCCTTGCTCCTCGCCGGAAGCCGGCTCGATTCCGGGCAAATCGAGGCGTTGCGGCTTCCGCACACGTCGGTGGCGTTGCTGGCAGCATGCAGCAGCGCGCGCGGACCGATTCGATCAGAAGGAACGATCAGCGTCAGTCGCGCCTTTCTCGTCGCCGGCGTGCCATCCGTCATCGCCACGCTCTGGAGCATCGACGACGCGGAAGCGGCCCGGTTTTTTCCAGTTGTGCACAAGTATCTGGTCCGCGGCATTTCGCCTGCCCGTTCTCTTCGAGACGCACAGGTCGACGCGATCAGAAATGGAGTCCCGGCCAGTTTATGGGCCGCAGTTCAATGTATCGGGTCATGAGGAGTACAAGGAGGAGCAATGAGCCAAGAACAAACGATTGCAAGCACCACGACCGCAGTCAATCCACCCCTGGACACACCGGTAAACAACGGATTTGATGTTCTTTTCGCAGGGTTGATCTGTTTTGCAAGGGAACCGGATCGAGTGGCCCTCTTCGCCAATGGTGTCCAACCCGCGGACCCTAACGTTGTACCGCACTTCCCCTATCTCATCGTAGAACCATTTCGTATCAATACAGAAAGCGGATGGGGAACACAGACATACGGGAGCAAAGGCATCTACTTACTACCTCGCTGCCGCGTCGAGATCTCCGGAGCCACAACCGCAGGACACCTCGACCCAAAGCCACACGATGAAAATACCCCACGTCTCTTTGAGGTAGATCCGACGATTAAGATTGACCCCGCAACTGCCGATGCAATCGTCCGTGTAAACCCACGGAATGGCGTTCTCGAAGCCCTGAGGCACCCAGATAAGAATCGCGATGACCCCGACAATGTCGGGATCATCTCCCGGCTGCGCGTTGAAAACTATTCAACGCCGATCACGATTGATGTCTGGGAAGGCACCACGCGCACCCGCACCATGACGCTCAGACCCAATACTGACATCGCCTTGGCAAACATCGGCTTCCCGCTGATGGCAGGGAAAACGGGCAATCACTTCTCGATTTACGGTGCCCTAACCAAGGGCGGAACGATCAAAGACCATCCGAAGAAATCGCCCAATGTGACCGTGATTCGACGACAGTACTACGTTTTCACGCTCCCACTTCCCATTGCCGACGGTACCGCAATGTGTGGCACATCGGGATGCTGCCCACCGCCTTGATAAAGGCAAGTCAGGGTAGAAGTTCGACCCCCAGCAGTCCTAGAACGCTCGCGATTGGGCTGGCGTATGCCAGCCCATTGCCGAGCGTTCCGCCTGCGACGCATCTTGAGAAAAGAAGCCCGACGGCATGGAAGCGATCGGTCGTGACAAGCGAGCCGCTATCGCCGTCCAATGCGAAATCGTAAGCATTTGTTGATTCGATCTCGATCTGATTCTCAAAGTCGACTTCGGGAAGGCTAGCGCTGTAGCCCAGAACCCCTAACGTGTCGTAATCAAACGATGTGACGGTGCCAACCGTGAGATGGCTGCTCTGGCCCACTTTTTGGACGTTCGTGCTCACTTGCACACTGGCGATATCGTGTTGTAGCGTGCCATTCGGGAGAGTACTGACGTCGTAATCAATCTTAGGGAGAAGGCGCGCGAACGCCGCATCCACCAGCTTTAGCCCTCCCCCGTGGAGGGAGACGCTACTAACTAGTTCGGCGACCTCCCTCGACCCAGTAGTCCCATACTCCGGACTCACGATCGAATCACCGACTCTTGCCTCGTCAGCTTCCGCGATGACGTGGTTCGCCGAAACGATGCCAGGATTTCCACTTTTGTCTTTTGCAAAAAACCCGAGGGTCCCGCCGAAGGCCTTCGCGTGGGAGATGGAATCACCGATCGAGAGGGGACGCTCCAGCGGCGGTGTCGGACCCGCGGGCTTGGGCTGAAGGGCAAACGCGGGCCCGGTATAACGAATGTCGAATATGAGATCTCGCTTTGACTCCCTCATCGATGAGAAGGTCTCACGCAGCAGCGACTCGATGCGGCTGACATTCGATTTTTCACGAATGCGAACCGCAACAATGTAATCGCCGGGCTCGCGCGTAAGGCCGACTCCCATACTGATAGCTCCCGCCGGTAGCGCGCTCAGTTCCGGAACTGTCTTGAACCTCTCCCGCGCTTCTGTTCTCGCGTCGTAAACCTCGGACCGTTGCATTTGATGTCCTCCAAAATTGCTGATGAGGGAAAACTCCCCTCAACGCTCGAGAGTTGCGCCTTGGGGTTATCTCCTAGACGGACGACCGTGGAATCTTCACTCTCGCGATCACACCGTCGAGATCTCAACCCTCTCCCCGAACCGCACCTCCCTGTCGCGAGTTCTACGGAGAAACGGGTCCATCCCGATGCCTGCCGCGCTTCGCCGGCGATGCTGTTGTCTTCGAGCGATATTTCTCGAAATCCTCCGGAACTGATCGTGTCCGTTTTCCAGAGGCGGCCGGTCGTTCCGAACGCTTCCAGCCTCATGCCGTCGTGATCGATGAGCATTACCATCCTTGATGCATCGACCGTCACTCCGGCGGCGTGCAGGCCGATCTTCTCCACCAGCGTTCGCGACTCGAGATCGATGATGTAGCCGGCGCCTTTCGCGGAGACGAACAGCTGCTTGCCGCCCGGCATCAGCGAAACCGTACCGACGCTCATGTGGCCGATCTCGAAGCTGCCGATCCACGACGCGTCGTCGATCCCGATGCGGAGAAAAACGCGTGGACGTCCTGAGTCCTCCCCTCCCGGCGGGATAGCGATGACCGCTTCGCCCGGTGGCGGAGCCGCGAGGACCTCGACAGCCGTCAATTCATACCGCGCCTGGATCGAGGGCTCCTGGGCCGCGGAACGCGGAACTGCTTGCGTGTCCGCTGTCTGAGTTGGAGGCGCTGCTCTTTCGAGAGTGGCGTCACGTCGTCGATCAGCGAGCGCAGTGTGCGCACTTGCTCGATGACCGCTTCGGGCGTGAGCCTGTTGGGGTTGAGGGATGAGGTACCGGGGGTAGTGGTTTCGATTGCATTAGCCATGACATTCTCTCCTTACGCGAGCTGTCAGGCGGGAGGGTGACGTCACGACTCGTCGACAAGTGCGAGCGGCCATCCGGCTGGAAGTTCGGCCGCGCGCCGATTCTTCGAACCGGTGTTACCGCCGTGAGAGGGCGGCGTCCTGCGTGATCTGCGGATCGATTTTCACACCGCATCCCCGAACGCGACCTCCCCCGTCTCCAGGTCGACCGAGAAACGGGTCCATCCCGGGCGGGATGGGTGGCGCAGTTCGCCGGTGATGCTGGTGTCTGTGATCGCTGTATCCCGAAATCCGCGGAAACTGATGGTGTCCGTTTTCCAGAGGCGGCCGTTCGTTCCGTATGCTTCCAGGCTCATGCCGTTGTGGTCGACGATGAACACCGTGAAGGGGCCGTCCCGGATCACTCCGGCGACGTCCGTGCCGATCTGCTCGACGAGCCTTCGCGACTTCACCTCGATGATGTACCCGGCGCCTTGCGCGGATACGAACAGGTGCTTGCCGTCGGGCATGATGAAGATCGTGCTGACGCTCATGTGACCGATCTCGAAGCTGCCGATCCACGACCCTTGGCCGACCCCGATGCGGAGAAAAATGCGTCCGCGTCCGGAATCGCTGCCCTCCGGCGGGAAGGCGATGACCGCTTCACCCGAGGGCCGGGAGGCGAGGACTTCGGCAGGGATCAGTGGAAGGCGGCCTTCGTGCGGATAGGCACGAACAGTTGAATCGGAGAGCTTCTGCCGGCGCCTGTCGACGCCGTCCTGCTGCGCAATCCGGACCAGCGAGCGCAGTTGGCGAAGCCGTTGCGCGGCTTCGCTATCGGGACCGTTTTCTCTCGCCGACCGAAGCGTGTCGAGGTAAACCGCCTCAAACGTTTTTCGGACCGCTGGACCGTCTTCCTCCATGAGACGAGCGATCTCGCGGCCGACTCGCACGAACTCCGCGTAGGTCTGCTCGCGAATCTCATCGCGCTGGATGGTCTGTTGATAGATGTCCGCAAGCTGCTCGGCGGTGAAGAGATTCTTGTACTTCGGCTGCGCTTCGCCGCGGCGCAGGCGCTCGGCGCCTCGCCGCAGGAGACGTCTCATCTTTCCGGGCACGAACGTGTTCACTGGCGAATCGGGAGCATTCTCGACGCGCTGTAAGACGTCGAGGGCCTCGTGGAGCAGCGCTGCGGCTCTCTCGGATGCGTTGTCGTCTTTCATGACCGTAGTGAACCCGGACGCGCCTGCGGCGCGCCCGGGTTCACTACCTCCTTACTTCTACGCTTGCGGTGTCGTCGACGTGTTGTGCGGCGGCGGCGGTACAGGACTCGGCGAGGGCGACTGAGGATTCGCCTGCGCCTTCTTGCGGCGCGCGGCGACCTTCCGGCGCTGCATCTCCTTCACCTGTGGCAGCAGGTCCACGTTCTCCGGATTTCGCACGAGCTGCGATCCGAACGAGTACGCCTGCGACGCGATGAAGGCGAGCCGTTCCCGGCGCACCAGATTCGCTCCCTCGATCCCCTCGAAGAACGACTGGAGCTCCGCCTCGACCATAGCCCACCGAGCGACGTCGCTCTGAAGCTGCAGAACGTCCTCGGCCGGCTGACCGACCGCCTGCGCCACCGTGCCGGACGAGCTGATCACGCTGATCGATGCCTCGACGACGGGCGCGGGCTGCCGGCGCGTACGCTGTTTGAGTTGCTGACGCTGCGCTTTGTCGAGCGGCGTGAGGTCATCGACCTGCGACCGCATGGCGCGGATCTGCTCGACGATCGCTTCCGGCGTCAGTTTGGCAGCCGGCTGCGGCGTATCCGCAGCCGGTACGGCGGGGTTGAGATTCTGATTTTGATCCATGACACTTCCTCCTAAATGCCCAACGGGCGGTTCAGGCCGGAGGTGACGTCAGGACCCGTATACGAGTGCGAGGCGGCCACCGGCTGGAAGTTTCGGCCACGCGCCGATTCCTCCGGTTGATGATTCGAGGTGTACGCACACCTCGATTGCCCGCGGCAGGAGGAGCAAGCTCAACTCCCGCACTCAGTACGAACTTCGGAATCCTTATTCAGGATCCTCGTACCGCCGTTAGCCGCCAAACCCTCGACTCTTTCGAGACTCGGATTTGTGCCGAGCATGATCGGCTCGCCGCCACGAAATGTCAAGAGGGCGCGAAGTTTTTTTTGCTGCACGCTCTGACGACGCGGGGGATGTCGCACTGCGACGCAGGCTTGTCGCACCGCGACACGGGGCTTGTCGCGCTGCGACACGGGCTTGTCGCGCTGCGACGCAGGCTTGTCGCGCCGCGACACGGGGCTTGTCGCGCTGCGACGCGGGCTTGTCGCACTGCGACGCGGGCTTGTCGCGTTGCGACACGGGCTTGTCGCGCTGCGACACGGGGCGTGTCACGCTGCGACACGGCCTTGTCACGCTGCGACGCGGGCTTGTCGCGCTGCGACACGGGGTTGTCGCACCGCGACACGGGCGTCCTCCATCTGCGTTCTATCTGCGTCATCTGCGGATAAGGCTTCTATCCGCCAGCCGGCCAGGCCATCGCCTCGGCGAACCCCGGCAGCGCGGCCGACAACTCCTCGATATGCGCGCTGGCGATGCCGTCCAGCTCCCGCGCCAGCACGCCGCTGACGGTCGTCTCCTGCTGATCCGCCCGATACTCCAGCATATCGATGTGATGCCGCGGCAGCCGCACCCGCAGCTCCGCACACCGGATCGCCTGCGGCAGAATACCGTCCGCCTCGTCCCCAAGCGCCTCTTCGATGACATGCATCGGCCAGATCTCCAGCGCCTTGGCCATCATCTCCGCCCGCGGAAACCACTTCCCGACCGGCGTCGTCCACAACTCGACCTCCCCCGCCTCAATCGCCTCGGACATCTCCCTCCGCGACCACCCGAGGAGCCCCGTAGCCTGCATAATGCTGACATGCGGCCGCGGGTGTAGGAAGATGTGACGGATGCGGGAGATGAGGTCGGGTTCGAGCATGGCTGGATACTCCTTCGATATTGTCAATATGATATATCGCGATGCGCGATTCGTCAAGGGAAAAGCGCGTTGATGGCAGTAGCTCCAACGATCGGAGGACTGCTCGGCGAGCGCGTGCGCGAGCTTCGCAAAATGCGTGGCTTGACGCAGGTGGAGTTCGCGGCTTTATGCGGCGTCCCTCAGAGCCGGATCAGCACTATTGAGAACGGCTCGCGCGTCCCGAATGTGGAAACGGTACTCCGGCTTGCACACGCTCTCGGATGTAAGGTGACGGCCCTGATGTCGGTCTTCGACAAAGGAGATCTGTCTTCTCTCGTGCCAAGGTGAGTTGCTGAGAACATCCCCGCGTGTCCGCACGCGGTTGTCGCGCCCGGACGTAGGTTCGCCGACTAGTGTTCACCGGCTGGCTTGGAAGTCCACCGGAAGCAGTTCATTAATCACAGGTCGGTAACTATTGACGCAATCCAATGCGTAGCTCCGCCGCAGTGAACGGAAGGGTAGAATCGCCTGTCGTGTCTAAAACCCCAAACAGGGCCCTGATAGTAACTGCGCTTCGAGTCGAGTTCGAGGCGGTGAGGGCCCACCTTACCGACGTGCGCGAGGAAACAAGCAAGCGCTCCATTTATGAGAGGGGCAATCTGACAGGGAACGGTCAAGCATGGGACGTAACGATCGTCGAAGCTGGGGCCGGTAATATTTCTGCCGCGTGGGAAACGGAACGGGCGATTTCACACCTCCAGCCCGAGGTAGTGATCTTTGTAGGAATCGCCGGACGACTCAAGGATGCGAAGATCGGTGACGTGGTCGTCGCCGACCGGATCTACGGTTACGAGTCCGGTAAAGCCGAAAAGACTTTCAAAGCGCGACCACGAGGCGGCCAGGTTTCGCACGCGTTGCTTCAACGCGCCAAAGCCGAGCTTCGATCGAGCGATTGGAAGCACGTTCTTCTTGCTGGTCCATCCGGTGAGCCTGAGTTACTCATCGGCCCCATCGCTGCCGGTGAAAAGGTCTTGGCGAGTAGCAACGCACGGCTGCGAAAGTTCTTAGCCACACACTACAACGACGCGCTCGCCATCGAAATGGAAGGTGTGGGATTTCTGGAGGTCGCGCACGCGAACCGAGCCAATTTCATCATCGTTCGCGGTATTAGCGACCTCCTCGACAACAAGTCGAAGGCGGACAAGGCCGGATGGCAGCAAATTGCTGCTCGGAACGCTGCCGTGTTCGCGATCCATCTGCTGACTAAATTCAATCCAAATAGCGAGGACCGACCAGCGCCCCCACCGACTCCCGAGGGGCCGACTTATCCATGGCTCACGCCTTGGATTAGCCGCGATGAAAAGATGGAGGAACTCAGGCAGGCGCTCAGCAGCCACAAGCTCGTTACCTTGCACGGAATGGGAGGCGTCGGCAAGACACGCCTCGCGGTGGAAACGATTCGCGCCCATCAGAGCGCGTTAGCTTGCGAGACCGTTTTCATTCCGCTCGAAGTCCTCGGCAACCAAACCAACGAATTGCTCACAGCGATTCGTAATGCGGTCGGCACCACCGAGATCGATGCTCCAGACTTTGCGGCGCTGCGACGGTTTCTCGCTAGAGGCGATCGACTGCTCATCCTTGACAACTTCGAGACAGTCATGGCTGAAGCTGCCGAAGTCGCGCTCCTCGCGCGCACAAAAGGTGTGCGCGTCCTTGTGACAAGCCAGTTGGTTATCGGTGTAACGGGCGAGAAGGTAATCGCCGTCGATCCAATGCTCATTGACGGGCCGCTGGAGGGGTTGGAGAGCTACCGCCTATTCGTTCAACTGGCGAAACTCCGTGACGCCAATTGGGAACCGGAGAACAGTGAGGCGGTGCGCGATGTACTCCGGTTCACGGACGGCCTCCCATACCTCATCGAGATCGTGGCCGCGAGAGCGGCACTGCAACCACTAGGCAACATCGCGGAGGGGCTGCGAGCGAAACAGATGTCGATCGAAGCGCGTCGCGACGCGTCAAGACCCGATCGGCATAGCAGCCGTCAAGCGTGCCTTGAATGGACATTCGATCACCTGTCGGAGCGGGAGAAAGTATTGCTGCCGAGGCTTTCAGTCTTCGCCGGTGGATTCGACCAGGAGGCGGCGGGAGCGGTGTGCTCGGCATCTGTCGAGGCCTTGGGGGGGCTCATCGACTCAGCACTGCTTCGCGTCGATCGTTACCACGGTCGCTACTCGCTGCTCGCAACGACCCGCGAGTTCGCTATCGGGCTGTTGGGGACGGAAGTTGTACTTTTGGCCGCTCACGCAGCATGGTACATCGAGCGACTTGCGCACGCTGACAGTGACCTTAAATCGGCGGGAGGGGTACAGCAAACAGTTGCGCGAGGCTGGATTTCAGCGGAGATCGCGAACGTCCGTCAGGCTGTGCAATGGGCAGCCGCATTTGAACCTCGTTTGTTCAGGATCGGAGTGATTGCATTCACTTTCTACCTGCTACAGCGGTATCAGATCGGTGAGATTGTAGTGCTCAACTCTATGCTCGCAAGCAAGCTGGATATCCGCGAATCGCCAACCGGTTGGGCGACAACGCAAGGTAATCTTGGAAACGCCTATTCGAAATACGCGGGACTACCTAATGGTGATCAAGAGGAGAACCTTAGGCGAGCAATCACCTTCTACACGGCGGCGCTGAACGTCTGGACGGAGCATGAATTCGCGTGGGATTGGGCCGGGACCCCAGCATAACCTCGGGAGCGCCTACGTGCGGCTGCCAGGGGATCGAGAGGAGAACATTAGGCGTGCAATCGACTTCTGCGAAGCTGCGTTGCGAGTCCGGACCGAGCGCGAGTTCCCGGTGGATTGGGCTAGAACGCAATGCTGTCTCGGTTCGGCTTATACGCATCTTCCGACCGGGGATCGAGCGGAGAACCTCAGGCGTGCGATCGACTTCTACGAAGCCGCGTTGCGAGTCCAGTCTGAGAGCCAAGATCCACTAGATTGGGCGAACACTCAGGGTCACCTTGGAGTCGCATACGCTGCACTTCCAACGGGGGATCGAGCGGAGAACCTAAAGCGCGCTATCGAATACTTCCAGGCCGCACTGCGCGTGGAAACCGAAGGCGAGTTCCCGGTGAGTTGGGCGATGACACAGAACCAACTCGGAGACTCGTATTCGGCACGGCCGACGGGGGATCGAGCCGAGAACCTGAGTCGGGCCATTGAGTGCTACGAGGGTGTGTTGCGTGTCTTCACAGAAGAATATTTTCCGGTGTTTTGGGCAAATGCGCAGAACAAACGTGGGATCTGTCACGAGTCAATGCCGACGGGAGATCGATCGGAGCAGCTAAGGTGCGCCATCGACAGCTTCGACCTTGCGCTGTGTGTGTTCACCGAACGCGAGTCCCGAGTGGATTGGGCGAGGACGCAGAACTACAAAGGGAACGCTTACTTGAAGCTGCTGACGGGAGATGTATCGCAGAACCTGCGGCGTGCCGTGGCTTGCTTCGAGTCCGCGTTGCGCGTGCTCACCGAAGGTGAGTTCCCAAGGGACTGGGCATGGACGCAGTACGACCTCGGGAACGCTTTTTGGCATCTGCCAACGGGTGATCGAGCAGACAATCTGAGACGCGCTATAGCTTTCTATGAGGCCGCGTTGCACGTGTTCACCGAACGCGATTCCTCGGTGGATTGGGCGAATACTCAGAACAATCTTGGGAATGCCTACGCGGAGCTGCCGACTGGAGACCGAAGCGAGAATCTGAAACGCGCTATCGACTTGTACGAAGGTGCGCTGCGAGTTCGTACCGAGCGAGAGTCCCCCGTTAAGTGGGCTAGGACACAGTACAACCTCGGTAACGTCTACTTCGCGCTACCTACGGGGGATCGAGTTGAAAACCTAAGACGAGCCATCGACTTCTACGAAGCTGCCTTGCGAGTCCGCACCGAACACGAGTTTCCCGGGGATTGGGCAAAGACGCAGCACAACCTCGGTGCTGTTCATTGGCAACTGCCGACAGGAGACCGAGAGCAAAACGTGAGAGTCGCGGTCGAACTCTACGAAGCTGCGTTGCGGGTCTGGACCGAACGTGACTTCGCTGTAAAGTGGACGATGGCACAGGACAATCTCGGGAACGCCTACTCGGAATTGGCGACAGGCGATCGAATTGAGAACCTGAGGCGCGCCATCGATTGCTACGAGGGCGTGTTGCGTGTCCACACTGATCGCGAGGTCCAAATGAAGTGGGCGGCGGCTCAGCTGATCCTTGGGCGCGCCTACTGGGTACGAGCGAAGGGAGATCGACGGGAGAACCTTGGACAGACCATTGATTGCTTCGAAGCTGCGCTGCGTGTCTTCACAGAAAGCGAGTTTCCTGTGGAGTGGGCAGGGACGCAAAACAGCCTCGGTGCCATTTATTGGCTATTACCGACAGGAGATCGAGCCGAGAACGTGAGACGTTCAATCGACTATTACGAAGCCGCGTTGCGGGTCTGGACGGAGGCCGAGTTCCCGCCGGAGTGGGCGAAGACGAAACTTAACCTCGGAAGCGCGTACTCCGTATTGGCGACGGGAGATCGCCTGGAGAACTTGACGCGCGCCATCGCCTGCTTTGAGGCTGTGCTCCGTGTCCGCACCGAGCGCGAGCTACAGAGGAAGTGGGCTGCCACTCAGCACAGTCTCGGGAGCGCCTACTCGGCACTGGTGACGGGAGACCTGCGCAAGAACATGAGAGACGCGATAACTTGCTTCAAGGCCGCACTGCTCGTCTTCACCGAACGCGAGTTCCCGAGGGAGTGGGCGGCGGTTCAGCACAACCTCGGGAGTACCTATTTGGACCTGCCGACAGGAGATCTAGGCGAGGATCTGAAAGAGGGCGCGGTCTGCTTCGAGGCTGTGTTGCGCGTCGTCACTGAGAACGAATCCCCCATGGAGTGGGCGACCGCGCAGCACAACCTTGGGATAATCTACTTGGGACTGCCGACAGGAGATAGGGAGAACAACCTGAGACGAGCCATCGGCTACCTTAATGCTGCTCTACCCGTTATAACAGAGCAAAAGTTCCCGAAGGACTGGACTGGGACACAGAACGCGCTTGGGCACTGCTACAAGAGTCTGCCGGGGAATCAAGCCGACAACCTGCGATCGGCAATCGGCTTTCACACAGCTGCGCTGCGCGTCTTCACCGAGAGCGACTTCCCTGAGGTTTGGGCGAGAACGCAGCGTGAACTTGGAATCTGCCACGCGGCCATACCGACGGGGCATCGAGGCAAAAACTTGAAGCGGGCTATCGCCTGTTTCGAGGCCGGGCTACAGGTCTTTACCGATAGCGCGTTTCCGAAAGAGTGGGCGCTGTCGCAGCACTACATTGGTCGAGCCTACCTGCAACTGGCAACAGGAAACCGCCAGAAGAACGTGAGAGTAGCGATCGTCAGGTTCCAGGCCGCGCTGCGTGTTTTCACCGAACCCGACCTCCCGACAGAGTTTGCCGAGGCGCATCGCAACCTTGGGGGCGCCTACTCGCAACTTGCCGTAGATCGAGAGGACAATCTGAGACGTGCCATCGTCTGCTACGAGGTCGCACTACGCGTCTACACCGAGAGTGAGTTCCCGAAAGAGTGGGCCGATACGCAGCACGACCTCGGTTTAGCGTACACAAAGATGGCCGACAAGGACGGAGACGACAATCGAAGGCGCGCCATCGCGCGCTTTGAGGCAGCGGCACGGGGCTTTGCCGCTGCTGGACTCGAAGAGTATGCCGTCGATTCCAGGGAACACGCGAGAACCCTACGACGAGATACTCCTGATTAAAGCGGGGCGTCCGTGAGCTGGGTTGCTACGTGGCATGAAAACAGTAGGAACGGTCCGAACTTGCTATGTGCCGATCAGTTGAGATCTTTCTTCATTTGCGCTCTGCGTATCGGTCACAAGAAAGGCGAGTGTCCGTTCGATGACCTCACGCGGATTCGCGAGATCCGTTCGATCGATCCGCCGCACTTTGTCGAGGGTCTGCCATCCTCGCTCGTCATCCATTCGCAACGACCAACTGCGCCTCTCCACTCGTTCCTTCACCACAAAGTGCGTGTTCATCCCGGCGGCCGCCGCGCCGTAATAGAAGGTTGCGAATCGCTGTCCGCGGTCGCGATGCTCGTAAAGCGCGTTGACGAACGCGACCGACGACCGTAATGCCTCCACGACGTCACTCTCCGCGATCTCAGCCAGGTTAGGAGGGTCAGGCCTTTGCGGTGAGGAGTGCGGTTAGGAGGTCAGGCCTTTGCCGCACGTAGTGCATGCGCGCGAGTGGTCACGTGCGAGGGGGTCAGGCCTCTGCTCTGGAGGTGATAGTGAAAGCTCCCCGGGCGATTCGCGAGATTGGACGCCCAATTCCCCACTTCCCGGGACTCTGGGGATACCTTCTGGAACGCGTGTCGGCAATCAGCGCTGCCGCTGGACGCAGCTGTGCCGATCCCAGGGGGGCGGAGGTTCTGTTACGCAGTCTGCAATGCGGCGATCGCTTGTCGCGCCAGCTCTTGTAACAACTGGTCGCCGGCCAGTTCGCGATCACCGTTGCGGATCAGCGTCGAAATGTAGCCGGAGCTTCGAAGGCGGAGCGCGGCGGCAATCTCCCGCAGGCGTAGCAGCCCTTCGTTCCAGCCGATCCAGGCGGCGAGCATCCGAGGAGCACCGCCGTGGCGATGGCGGAGATCCTTTTCCTCGATGCCGCAAATCTTCGCCACCGCCTTCACGACCGTCGCCATCTTCAGGCGCGGAATCAGACGTTGCGCCCTCGCGTGCTCGTCGGATCGCGGCTTTTGCGCGATGACCTTCCGCATTCTCTCGACCCACTCCGCGCTGCCGAGGTAGATCTGGCCGACGAGTTTCTCCCATATGGACTCGGTCGTCGCGAGCTTCGCGAGAACGTATTCGCGATACATCTCATGGCATTTCGCCGCGTCGGGATGCAGGTCGAAGAGCCACTCGGAGTAAAGCCACTCTGGTATCGGGTCAAGGCCGGCATGCGCCCGGTAACTCGACCAGCGGTACTCGGCCGGACCGGCCACCATTCCGGCCCGCACGGGATTTAGCACGGTGTAGCGCCTAACCTCGTCCAGGTAATTCTGCTGGTCGACGAGAATCGACTTGTAGCGTCCCTGAAAGAGGTGTCCCACGCGCTTGTATCGTTTATTAAAGATACGGGCGTATTCGCTGTTGAGCCAGTGCATCCCCTTCGCGAGTGTGCGGCACGGCGTCTCGATGACGAGATGGTAGTGATTCGTCATCAGGCAGTATTCGTGAAGACGCCAGCGAAATCGCTTGACGGCCGTCGCGAGCAGGGACAGGAACAGGATTCGATCGTCATCCTGCTGGAAGATGTCCTTCCGTTCATTACCTCGGGATGTGATGTGCCAGAAGGCACCTTCGAATTCGAGTCTCAGCGGTCTTGACATGCCCCCGAGGATCCCTCGGCGTCAAGAAAACACGCAGAAACTCCACCGAATCGACCGAGGATGTTTCCATTCCGAGGAGGTATCGGGCGGTTTCGATACAACGTGTAGAGTCGCGATCGACCGACGAGAGGCAGAGGCCTGACCCCACTCAGCCCACTTTAATGCGCGCCCCTCTATCGGCCCATTGACAA
Organism: Thermoanaerobaculia bacterium; assembly: GCA_035996815.1. Classification (GTDB taxonomy): domain Bacteria; phylum Acidobacteriota; class Thermoanaerobaculia; order Gp7-AA8; family Gp7-AA8; genus JADGNZ01. The sequence continues at coordinate 25,493 of DASYJF010000088.1, forward strand.
CAACTCCTCTTTTACTTCTAATATCGATCGATCATGCGTCGGACGAGCGCCGCGATCCTGGGCTTCCTTCTTATCTCGTTAGGTGCGGCAGGCGCACCGCTTGGGCACCTACCAGTACCGGTACAGATTCACGTCCTGACGGCCGCCGGCAAGCCTGTCCGGGATGCGTACGTTGCGGTGGTGCCGGTCTGGCGCCCGTCGAGTATCCCGCTGGTCGAAGAAGTCACAGAGACCGGATCCACTGTATTTCGCGTGCCCATGGGTAGGTATGAAGTGGTCGCCGGCGCGAAGGGATTTCAGGTCTCTACAGAAGGTTTCCCTGTTACGCATGAATCGGGCGAAAATCGAGACGTCGTCCTGAAACCGCTCGTCCGCGTCAGCGGTAAGGTCAAGGATGAAAACGGAGCCGCTGCCGCGGGAGTGCGCGTTGCCGAGAGTCGCGGCGAGATGGTGGCGCCGCTTACGAAGCTGAGCGCGTTGGCGGTTCGCCATCTGTCGTCTGACTGGTCGGCGGTGACGGATCAGGAGGGGAACTGGAGTCTCGGCGTGCCCGACGGAAAGATGCCGCTGGTCTTCTCCGCCGAGGGGCATGCCGCACAATGGCGTCTCTACAACACGGGCGATCCAAAGCCGCTCGATGTTTCGCTGTCTCCTGGCGCCACACTCCGCATCACCTGCGATCGCGCCGATCCAAATGTCATGTTGACCCTCGAGCGAGAGGGCGGCGATCCGGCCGGCAGCATTCCTCGGAGTTGGCAGCGCGGCATATGGGCGAGGTGGGCGAAAACGGAAATCACTACGTGGTCCTCCCTCCCCGCCGGCCGCTATTCGGTCTACGCCAAGTACGTTGATCCGCGCTTTTTCATGAAGCGGGCCGCATTGGTGGGAAACGTCGAGCTCTCGGGGTCGAAGGACACCGAACTGAAGGTGACCCTTCCCCCCGAAAGGCATGCAGCCGCCAGGGTTGTCCGGCTGTACCTCGATGGTGTACCACCTCAGGATGTTGACGGCGACCAACTCGAGGCGTTTGGAGTGGACACTACCGGCGATGTGCACAGCCTGCACTGTGGGGTTCAGCAGACCGTTGGGGGAACGGTCCTGTACATAAACTCTGAGGGCGCCAGGCCTCCCTTTTATGCAGTCACCGCGGACCGCTTTATTGCGGCGATGTCTGATGTTGGGGATACCGCTGTGGACGATTCGGCCGTCCCACCTGTGCCCGCGGCGCTTCAGCCGCGAGCCGATGCCTATCTGGTGTTTCGTCCCCTGGAAAAAGAGTTGCAGCTTCCACGCGCTGGATTGGCAGTACTGCATGATTGTTCCAAGGCCATTCCGAGCGTCAGCGTTTCGATCCGGATCATGAGCGGCAGTCTCGCTGACTTCACGGCTCCGGCCGGCTGCCGGAATGCTGTTCTTTCGTTCAATCCGTTCGAGCCAGTCCTTCTGACGAAACCTCTTCGCGCGGGCCATCAATCAGTCGGTGAATTCGTGCTCCGTGCTGCGGCCTCCGCCGACGTCCGCGTGGTGCGGGAGCCCGGCGATGCTGTCGTGTCCGGAGCCATCGTGCGCGTGATGGCGCTCTCTGATGATTGGTCCAGCAGAGAGCGGATCCCTGCCGTCGAAGCGGAGACCGGCGCGGATGGATGGGCGCACGTGGAAGGCCTCCCCGTTCTTCGCCCCCTCCAGTTTGTGGCACAGGCCCCCGGCGGCGAGTCATCTCTTGTCGCAGAAGCGCGGGCGGAGCCGCGTGGCCGGCTCACGATCGATCCACTCTCGATACCAAAACCGGCCACGCTCGTAGTCGCCCCGAAGTTGAGTGCGCGGGTCCGTGAGCTCTTCCCGAGCGCGCGCGTCCGGCTGGTCTCGGTCGAGTCTGTCGATCCTCTTCGCGCGGCGCTGGAGAAACAACAGCAGAAACCGGGCGACGACGACTCGCCGCTTCGTTTCGAAAGGCTCAAACCGGGAACGTGGCGAGCGACGGCGTGGGTAGAGGTGGCGGGCACCAATGCATTGGTGAAGATCGCCGACGTCGACTTGAAAGCCGGCGAGACGCGCCGGCTCGATTCAGAAGTGGAACCGGCTGTTTTTCAGGGCCGTGTTACGTCAGGCGGGAAAGGAGTTGCTGCTCGTATCACCCTGGAAAACCGCTCCGTTTCCGACGTCGCACGCCAGCAATTTGATTCAAAAAACGATGGTTCGTTTCACGCCGTTCTTCCCAATCCCGGCACCTATGGAGCCGTAGCCGTCCGGCTCGATTCGCAAAGCGATGCCATTCCCTTAAACGACATCGATTTCATTGATCCCTCGCAGCCGGTGGAGATCGTGCTTCCCGCTACCTCTACGGCAGTCATCCACGTACGCGCCACGGGCAAACCGGTCGCCAACGCAATGGTCTGGATGTCAGAGACCCGAGATGGGCGCGGCCGCATCCAGCACGACGCCCGAGGGCGCTCAACGGATTCGGGAGGCGACGTCAAATTCGAGCACCTGGTGGCAGGGGAATGGATCGTTTCCACACGCGACCAGGGGAGCGACAGCGGTACGGAGAAAGCCGTACTCGTTCGTGAAGGAGAGGATTCGGATGTGACTCTCGATATCGGACCGTCGAACGCGATTCAAGGCAGTGTTCACGACGCGACGGGACTAGTCGTCCCCAATGCCCGGATCGACTGCCTCGTTCTCGGGACTACAGGTACACCCTCCCAATCGGGATCCGTAACAGACGCCGATGGCAAGTTCAGGGTCGATACATACTCAGAGCTGTCCGCGCCCGCGCTCTGCAGCGTTTTCGCGCCTTCGGGTGTCGTAGACGCCTTCAAGGCGATGCCGGGCGACGCCGCTACAGTGCAGCTCCCTTCGTCCACAGGTGTGTTGCGGATCAGCGACTGGGCGAAATCGTACAGCCCCGGAGCATTCTGGCTCGCCACTTCTGACGGCCGCGTCATCAGTCTTTCGGCCCTCGCGGAAGTCGCTGGCCGTTTCGGACCGCCATTGCAGATTCCGGCTCTTGCCGCCGGTCATTGGAAAGTAATCCGGCTGCAATCGGTCCCTCAGTGGGTGGCGCTGGCGATGGGCCACGGTAGCGCGCTGCCGGGCCTTGCCGACGTCGATCTCGAGGGCGGAGCGGCCCAATCAATCCACGTTTACGATACTGCCGCCAATCCAGGCGGGGTGCAATAGAAAGGAGGAACACGTGAAAAACAAGGTAGTCGCAGCCATGTTCGTGATCGGTATTTGCCTGGTGTCTAGTCCGGCTCTCAACGCATGTGAAACCTGCATCAAAAAAGGAGACGCGGACCCCTCCGGAGGAACAGCTTCGTGGACAAGATGCTATGCCTCCGATTCAGGCAGTTACGAACTCTGTACTCCAAAATCGGATGACACATGCGAAATGAACGACACCGATCCGGCAGCATGTCCGAGGTCGAGTGGCGGCGGTGGCGGCGGCGCGGGTGGGGGCGGAGGCATCTACAATCTGAGCGAGGGCTCCTACGACTCAGACGGCTTCTGCTCGGCTGAGTACGCAATCTGCCATTAATCGCCCGACCACAGTAATTCGCGTGCGGACCAGGCGGCCCGAGGCTGCCTGGTTCAGACGCTGGCACCGATCCACTTCCTCCCTAAGAGCGGACGGCCGATGATGCGTGAGTCGTCGTGTGCGTAGCCGCAGCCGTTGCCCCGGTCAAAGGGGCGTAACTCGCTGATTTCAGAGGGAGGCGGGCCACGAGGGTCAGGCCTTTGACGAACGTGCCGCTCGTGCTGGCCGTAACCCATTGCTGCAGCGCGAGCTCATTCAGTGGCGCCCCCTCCGGCAAAGGCCTGACCCCTCTTGGCCGCGTCAGCGGCCCAGAGTCACGCGAAGGTGGATCACAGGCAAGTTGTCACGCTCGGGTAGGGAAAACTCCGCTGGTACCACTCCTTAGCAGAGAGGTGTGAACGATGGTCAAAATTGATGATGGAGTTACACGTAGGCATTTTCTGCAAACGACGATGGTCGCGGCGGGGGCGGCGGCGTTCCCGTACGGTAGCTTGCTCGCCAAAACTACCGGATCGAAGGCGAAGTACACCCGCTACAACGTGATGAGCCCGCAGGGGCAGCAGGCGCTGAAAAGCTACAACAAGGCTGTCACGAGAATGTTGGCGCTCGATCCGAAGGATCCGCACAACTGGTTCCGCATCGCCTTCATCCACCTCATGGACTGCCCGCATGGCAACTGGTGGTTCTACGTCTGGCATCGCGGGTACCTCGGCTTCCTCGAAGAAATCGTCCGCAAGTACAGCGATGACCCGACCTTCGCGATGCCGTATTGGGACTGGACAGCCCAGGCGCAGCCGCAGATCCCCGCTGCGATGTTCGACGGAGCGCTCGATCCGATGAACCCGCCGTTCCAACCCTACACCCGCAATCTCGACGTCTTCACCGCGTTCATCAAGCCGACGATGAAGGCTCACTGGGATCGCCTGAACGATTTGCAATACCAGCAACTCAGGAACCGCAGTTTCAATACGTTCGACGACCTATGGCGTAGCGTCACCGAACCGGACAAGCCAGGCGACAGGGCTTTCGCACCTACGGATCATGCTCGGTATCTCACCCGCGCCAACCCGAAACTCAACGCCGATACCGCGTACGACGTGTCGCCGTTTGTGATCCACTGCGGCCTGCAGGCTCCGGACTTCAATAACATGGAGGTTTTTTCCCTCAGCTTCACGAGCACGAAGGCGAAATCCCACAATGCCACGCCGGCCCCTTCGACGGGGACCTTATTCTCTACGCTGGAAGGACTCCCGCACAACAAGACACACAACTACATTGGCGGTGCCGGTGCCATCTCTGCGCCTTTTGGCAACATGACCAATAATCTCTCTCCCGTCGATCCGATCTTCTTCCTGCATCACTCCAACATGGACCGCTTGTGGGACGTCTGGACGCGCAAGCAGATCCGCCTCGGCCGCGACTATCTGCCTACCGGAAACGATCTCACAACGTTCTCGAACGAGCCGTTCCTCTTCTTCGTCGACCCTGCGGGGCACACTGTCGCCGGCAAGGCCGGCGACTACGTCAGCACAGCAAAGCCGTTCGATTACGACTACGAGCCGGGCAGCGGCGAAAACGTGGCAACCGCTGCGACGGTTGGGCAGTTGAAGAGCCACGCGATGCAGTCGCTGAAGGCCACAGTGAAGGAAAACGCTTCCTCGCTCACCGTGCCGCGCGACGTCGTGCGGAAGCATCTCTCCGGCGCGGAATCGTGCCTGATGGCGGAGGTGACCGTGGAGTCTCCCAGCGGGTCATCGCCTACGCGCGAGTTCGACGTCATCGTCGGCGCGCCGGAAGGCGTGACGCAGGTCGAGGCCGACAGCCCGTATTACGCCGGCACCATCGCCTTCTTCGGCCACATGCATCATGCGGGATTGGCGACCTTCGCGGTCCCGCTGCCGAAGAAGCGGACGATCTTCCGCAACCTCGAAGCGACGAACGTCACGGTCAATATCCGCGTGATCCCGGCGCACGCTGGCGAAACGCCCACGGCGCTGAAGGCGGTGACGGTCCGCGTGATGCAATGACACGTTGATGATGCGCATGACGCTCGCCGCATGGGCGCTATTCTCGCTCCTGGCGCAAAAGCCTTCCTATCGCACACTGACCCTCGTCCTCCCGCACGCGTTGCGGGGGGACGAGACCGTGACGCTGATCGTGACACTCGGCGTACTTCCGCGCGGCGACGAGGTCAAGATCACGACGACCTCCGGCCGTCCCTTGGGCGTAATCTCGCCGTACGGCATCCGCACGGGCCAGGAGGCGGGAACATACGTCGTGCCGCTGCCTTCCGAGGCGATCTCGGGCAGGCGCCTGTCCTTGCGGCTGTCAGTCAATGCAGCCGGCAGACAGCGGGCTCCGGCGAAAAACGAGGTCAAGAGGGTGAGGGTGGAGATCGAGAGGGTCAAGGAGGGTCTAAGGAGGGTCAGGCCTTTGCGCAACGGAGACGGTCAAGTAGGAGTCATGCGAGCGGCGTCCTAAAGAGGTTGGGAGGGGCAGGATTGGGTGACTCGACAGAGAGAGACGAAACGTTGGCCGGTGCAGGATGCCAAGCACGGTTCAGTGAATTGCTCGATGCCAGCCTCACGAAAGATCCTCAGATCGTGACTCGGCGCGGAGAGGAGATGGCTGTCCTCGTACGGGTCGATCACTGGCGCCAACTGGAAGAGGCCACACGTCCTCGGCTGAAAGACTTGTTACTCGCCGCCGAACCGCGAGCCGAGATCCGTGCGCCCGCGAGTCGACGCCGTCGGGAGCCGCCCGCGTTCGAGTGAACGATCTTGTACCTTCTCGATACGAACGTTGTGTCCGAATTGCGCAAACCGCGGCTCATGGCGCTGTGGTGGCGTGGATCGATGCAACGACGGACGAGGACCTTCACCTCTCTGCGGTCACGTTAGGCGAGCTGCAGGCAGGTGTCGAAATCACTCGTGAACGCGACCAGTAGAAGGCTTCCGAAATCGAGAACTGGATCGATCAGGTGGCGCAGACCTGGAACGTCCTTCCGGTCGATGCCCGCGTCTTCCGGGTCTGCGCAAAACTCATGAACCGGCAACCTGACCATCTATTCGAGGATGCACTGATCGCTGCCACTGCGATCGTGCACCATCTGGTAGTTGTGACGCGCAACGTAACGCGACTTACTGTCTTCGAGGTTGACACCCTTGACCCGTTCGCAACGAAGTGTGGCGAGAAGGGCGTTTTCTCTCCAGGGCTTGTGATGCGTGAGCCGCCGTGTGAGTCCGAAATCCGACGAGGTTCCGCCGTTGGTGGCGGAACTCAGGCGGCACACAAGGCGCGAAGCGGCTTTGGAGGTTGGTAGCGCATACGGGATTTGAACCCGTGTTACCGCCGTGAGAGGGCGGCGTCCTGGACCCCTAGACGAATGCGCCAGAGTGGTGGGGACGCGGAAGATAGCGCGGGGCTTCTTCGCGGTCAAGGTCGGGGAACGCCGTCCGGGCGGGCGGCATTCCGGGGACGGCGTCAGGCTACTTTTTGAGCGATCACGACCCAACGCAACGGCGTTCCGGGGCGGATGGCGTCGAAGGGGTAGCAGGTGATCAGGGTCAGTCTGGTGCGGGCGTCCTGGCGGAGTACCGAGGTGTCGGTTTTGGGGACGACGCGGGTGGCTTGGACGCGGTAGCGGATGGTGACGCCGTCGGGGCGCTGGAGGGTGAGGATGTCGCCGGGTCCGATGTAGCGGAGCAGGGCGAAGTGTGTGTCGCGGTGGGCGGTGATTACGCAGTTGCCGGCGTCGCCGGGCATGGCGGTGCCGTCGAGGTGGCCGGGGCCGAAGGCCATCGTTCGTCCGCTGGCGCCGGCGAGGACGATGATCGTCGCGCCGTCGCATTCGATCGTCAGTCTCGCGATGGCGCGGGTGTCGGCCCATGGCCAGGGGCGGAGCTGCTCGCCGGCCAGGGCGCTGCGCCAGGAGATTTCGAGGAGGAGCTGGGCGAGCTTGGCTTTGGCGTAGATCCAGAGGCCCTCGCCGCCGGCGGTCAGGCCGGCGAGGAGGGCGACTGCGGCGATTGTGCGGGTTGCGTTGCGGAGGGTTTTCATAAGGCTCTCAGGTGTCGGGTGTCGGGTGTCGGGTGTCGGAGAAGTGAAAATCGGAAGCGGCGGCACGGATGTTTTTTCGACACCCGGCCCCGACTCCCGACTTCTTACTTCGTGAACCTCAATGCGATGAGAGCCAAGCCAGCAATCGCTCCTCCGATCATCAGCAGCATCGCCGCCGGCGTCGCCGTTTGCGGCAGCGTGCCGAGGTCGTCGTGGTCGGGAGAGTTGCCGGTCGGCAGCGGTTCGGCGTTGCAGCTGGCGTTGAGGCCTTGCGGCGTTTGGTCGATGGCGACGAGGCTTGTGTACTGCGAGACCAGGTGATGTTGCAGCGCGACCGCGACCACCGCGGCTTCGACGCCGTTCGGATCGCTGCCGTCGGTGAGGCGGTCCATCAGCGACTCGATTTTCTCGCGGCCCCAGAGGCGGGCGATGCCGTCGTTCGCGCCGGCGGCGGGCAGCGTCAATTCCTTCGACCACTTCTCGTTGCCGATGCTGCCGTGCAGCGTGATTTTCGCGTTCGCGTCGTGGACACGCATGGCCACGACCAGCGGCTCGCCGCGGTAGAGATCGGGGACGCGTTCCGGCCACGCCTCGGCGATCGAATCGCTGCTGTGGACCTGGATCGACGTCATGACCGGCGCGTCGAGTTTGGCGAAGAGTTCCGACATCCGCTCCTGCACCTGCTGCACGTCGCCGATGTAGGTGAACGTGCCGCGGCCGAAGCGCGCGGCGTTGCGCATGAAGTGCGAGTTGGGGGCGGCGCCGATGCCGACGGTGAAGAGGCGGCTCTCGCCGAGGCGGGCGTGGATGAAGGAGAAGAGCTCCTGCTCGTTGCTGACCTGGCCGTCGGTCATGAAGATCACCTGGCGCACCGTGCCGGACGGCGTGGTCGGATGCTCCGGCATCGCCAGCTCCAGCGCGCTGCGCATCTCCGTGCCGCCATCGGCTGTGATTTTCTCGACGAACTCTTTGGCAGTTCCGATCGATGACGCGTCGGCGAACTTGCTGTCGGTGAACAGTGGACGTGCGGTCGAATCGAAATCGATGATGTTGAACTTGTCGCCCGATTTGAGATCGCCGAGTGCGAGGAGCAGCGCGGCTTTGGCCTGCTGCATCGAGGCGCCTTCCATCGAGCCGGAGCTGTCGATGATGAAGATCGTTTCGCGAGGAAGGCGGACGGCCGAGCGCGCCGGCGGCGTCACCATGATCAAGGCGTACGTGTCGTCGCCGAGTTTCTCGGTCAACACCGTCGCGTCGGGATTCGTGCCGAGGTCGGGCTGCCAGGAGAGCTCGAAATCGTGCTCCGCGTTGAGCGTCGATGAATCGGCGGTGACGCGATAGTGGCGATTGCCGAGCGTCTCCGACTTCGCCTGCGCGCTGACGACGTTGCGGACGGAGTAGCCGGGCTGCAGATCGACAGTCAACGAAACATGGCTCGCCTCGGTGCAACACACCGGAACGGCCTTTTCGATGATCTGCGGAGTCGTTTGCACCGGCGAGTAACGCTTTGCGACCACCATCGGGAAGCGCAGGCGATACTCGCCGTTTTCGTAACGCGCCATCTCTTGATACGCGATCTCGATGACTACATCCTCGTCCGGCATCACGCTCGACACCGAGGTCGTGAAGACGTTCGGCCGCTGCTGCTCGACGAGCGCGGCTTTGCGTCCTTCGCTCTTCGCCTGCTCGTACTCCTTGCGCGCTTGTTCGCGCTCGCGAATCTCGCCGACGATCACGCGCGAGCCGATGGTCATCTTCAGCGTGTCGACCGCGCTCAATTCCGGCAGCGGATAAACGTACAGCCCTTCGACGCAGCGGCCGGTGGTGTTGTGGAAGGTTTGCGTGACGGTGGTGCGGACGATCGGGCCGGTGACGGTGATGCGCACTTCCGACTTCACCGCCGGCACGATCGCGTATGTGCCGGGCGTGGCGGTCTTCAGCAGCAGGCCGGCGCCTTCGTTCGTCGCGAGCGTCGTCGTCTCCTGCGCCTGCGCTACGAACGGGAGGATGAACAGAAGCAGAAGCAGCCTGACGATCCAGCGTTCGAGGCTGTAGTCGCGCGGTTTGTATTCGGTGTTGGCAGTGTCGTTGGTCTCCATCGTCGTCTCCTTTTGACTTTCGATGGAGACCAATAGGCGTCCGCGGTGTGGCGTGGCGTGCGTGCGATCAAGGGAAGGCGGCGGCGGGAATGTGGCGGGATTGTGGCTGGCGGGATTGGCGCGAATGTGCGCCGTACAATACGGCGCATGCGACAGATCATCGCAGTAGTCGATGACGAAGAGACGATCCGCGAGACGGTCGCATTCGCGTTGCGCCGCGATGGCTACGACGTGATCACGTTCGCCGATGGAGGCGCGGCTTGGGACGTCGTCAAGGACAAGCTGCCGTCGCTGGCGATCCTCGACATCACCATGCCGCGGATGGATGGACTCGAGCTCTGCCGCCGTCTGCGCGCGAAGAGCGAAACCCTTCCCATCATCTTCCTCACCTCGCGCGATGAAGAGCTCGACCGCGTCCTCGGCCTCGAGCTCGGAGCGGACGACTATCTCTGCAAACCGTTCTCGATGCGTGAGCTGGCGGCGCGCGTGAAGGTGCTCTTCCGCCGGCTGTCATTCATCGAGAATCCGTCGGCGTCGCAGGCCGAGGCGCCGCTACGGTGTGGAGCGCTCGCGCTGGATCTGCAGCGTTACATGGCCACGTGGAACGACGTGCGCGTCGATCTCACCGTCACGGAGTTCATGATGCTGCACGCGCTGGTGCGCCATCCGGGCCATGTGAAGTCGCGCAAGCAATTGACGAAAGAGGGCTACCCGAACGACACGTACGTGAGCGACCGCACCATCGACACGCACATCAAGCGGCTGCGGCGAAAGTTCGAGGAAGCGGATGCGTCGTTTGCCGCGATCGAGACGGTGTACGGCGTCGGCTACCGGTGGGTGGCGTGACGTTCGATGCACGCGCAGCTCGCGGCACATTTCGCGAAGCTTTGGAGTGCGGTGGCGATCGAGCAAC
>DASYJF010000089.1:0-6914 GCA_035996815.1 Thermoanaerobaculia bacterium
GCCGTCAGCGTCGACGATCCCCGTCGCTGCCCACGTCTGCGATGCTGTGCGCAGCCTGTGGAAAAATCTTTCCCAGAGCCACGCCCGATTGGTGACGAGAGGGTGCGACCGATAAGCGGCGCCCAGAGTGTTCAGGCAGAAAGCGAGGCCGGCTGATCCGCCCTGCACGTATAGTCCGTCACTCATGCGAAGGTGAAGCTGACGCCGTTCGGTCCGCCTTCTCAGCGCCCGTCCTGCGCGCCAGGCGTTGAAAGCGAGTGCGGCTGCGACGGCGAGCGCAGTTACAACGAGCGTCGACCACAGCGTGAAGAGAATTGCCACGAGAAGCGGTAGCCGAGCGCCTGGATCGGGACCAAATAGCAAACGCGCGATGAGGCCGATGACTGTCAGCCAACCGGCGACAAGGAGGATGCGCAGAGAGCGCGGATAAGGCCGAACTCCGGTGACAACCCAGAGAGCGAGGAAAACGATCAGGCCCTTCCCGTCGAGCAGGCTCATTGCGGCTCGACGTGCGGTATTCAATTCACCGCTGTCGGTGTGAAAGCCATCGGCGACGACCGCGCCGGCAGCAGCATCCTCATCGATGGGAAGTGCAACAGCTTCGACACGTCGCACATCTGCGGCCTCGCCGGCGCTTTCCTCATTGAGTACTATCGCGGCAATCCCGGGCGACGCGTAGCTCGTGCGGTATTTGTCGAATGCGGTCCACTCGTCGAACGGCGCCACGCGGGACAGTTGTGCCAGAACGTAGCGACCGGGCAGCGGCTCATCACGCCACCGCGCTTCGCGCGCCCAGCGACGCGCCAGCCAGCAAACGAAGCGTCGCTGCTCGAAGACGCTCTCACCTACGGCATCGATTGCCTCTCGCTCACTCTTCGACGCTTCGTGCCGATACCACTCGTCCCAATGACTCGCTACGCCCTGCAGCGGACTGCGCAGCAGCGCGCCGGAGCGGAAGCCTTCCGTGCTCCAGTGCCAGAAAGTCCAGAACCAGATGAAACGCAATGTATTGTCCGAAACCCTGGGGCTTAAGTCGTGTCGGCAGCCCGCCGAAGAATGAATCGGAACGGCATTGGATCAGTCACTCTGAGCGTTTCCCACGCCGCGGCGAGCTCGCTCGGCAATTCGACATCGACACGATACTCACCGTCGGCGGAAAGGTCCGCCTGCGCGAAGAGGATCGGCCGCAGCCCGGCCTCCGATACGAACGTTACCTCGAAAAGGCGGTCGTTGCGTGGAACGGGAGCCAGCTGAAAACGGAGACGAAGGCGTCCGTCGCGGACACTCATATATAGAACACGCGCGGGAGCCTCCTGCTCTTCATCTCCCTCGGAGATTAGTGTCGGGACGGGATGTCCGGTGTGCCCCTGGTGGGGATGGGCCATCGCGTACCCGTACGAGAGCTGAATCGAGGCGAGCCGACGCACGGTGGCGGCGAAACGTTCCGGCCACCTCTCCCACCACGGCTCGACTAGCCGCAGAAGGTAAGCGGCGGACGGAGCCGGCGGAGCATCGGCCTCGGCGCGCTGGCGGCGCCACTCAAGAAGATTCTCGATATCTACCGCTTTTTTCACCGATCCTCCGTGTGCGAGCCGCGACTGCGCTCGTCGCCGAGGTGGATCTTCATCTGTCGGATGGCTTCGCGAATCCATCCGGTGATCGCCTGTTCGGTTCTTCCGTATCGCTTCCCGATCTCGTCGGCCGATTCACCGACGATGAACCGGGAGATGAGAACGTCGCGCAACCGCACCTCCAGCCGGCTCAGCGCGGTGTCCAGATCCATCTCCAACACGATCTGATCGTCCAACGAAAGTGTATGTGGATCGGCCAATACGTTGATGAGCGGGATCGAATCGCCGTCATCGGCGAGAATCGGCGAGTCCAGCGATGCGATGCGGCCGTCAGCCATCGGTCCGGCGCGGACGGCGGCGCGGTTCATGTCGCGCCACAAGTTCGTAGCGATGGTGGCGATGTATGCCTGGAAATGTCCGTCGGGTTCGATGGAATGCCGGGCGCGCATGACGCGCAGCCATGATTCCTGGGCCAGGTCGCGAGCGCGGTCGGCGTCGACGGTCAGCAGGCGACAACGCGCGTACAACGATTTCCAGTATCGATCGACGAGTGCATTGAGAGCGTCTTCGTCGGGCGGATCGCGCCGGATTGCGTTGATCAGCCACGCGTCGGGCCAAGCTGATGGATTCGCGTCGCGCTGCGCCGGTTGATCGTGGAACGGCGGGCGCTTGACGGCCGTCTGATTCTCGAGCTCCATCAGCCGCAGCCCATTAGCACGTCCGTCCGTTGGCGCTCGTGTATACGCAGTCGCCCGCACCGAAGCACTCATGCGTTGTGATACGTCGCTGCGCGGGAAGTTGAAAACGCGACACGTTCGCCGTTGGGGGAAAGGCTACCGCGATTTGGGCATCTCACGGCGGTCTCGGGAGGAACACTTATGCCCTACAATCGATCCATACCGTTAGCGTCGTCAAGAAGGAAAAGGATGTTCCATCAGAAAATCCTGTAACGATGAAGCTCGACAGCGGACGCAATCGCACCGAGATCCTCCTGGGAGAACATCCAAGATTCCTCGAATGGGTAATGCCGTCGCGCGACGGCCATCCCCATCCTTCAGCTCAGGCCGGGCAGTGCACCACACGCTCACTCCACGGCGCGAGGAAACATCAATTGAGGAATCACTATGAAAATCGTGATAATCGGGGGAAGCGGGCTGATCGGCTCGAAGGTCGTCCGCAAGCTGAGTGAGCAGGGCAACGAAGCGGTCCCCGCGTCGCCGAACACCGGCGTCAACACGCTCACAGGCGATGGGCTGGCCGAAGTCCTGAAAGGCGCAGCGGTGGTCGTCGATGTCTCGAACTCTCCGTCGTTCGAGGACACGGCGGTGCTGAACTTCTTCCGGGCGTCGACCACCAACATCCTCGAGGCCGAAGCAGCGGCAGGCGTGCGACATCACGTGGCGCTCTCCGTCGTGGGCACGGACCGCCTCTCGGAAAGCGGCTACATGCGGGCGAAGATCGCCCAGGAAAAGCTGATCGAGCAGTCGTCAATCCCGTACTCCATCGTCCACGCGACGCAGTTCTTCGAGTTCCTGAAGAGCATTGCCGACGGCGCCACTGACGGCGAGACCGTGCGACTCGCACCTGTGCTGATTCAGCCGATGGCGGCAGAAGATGTCGCGACGACAGTCGCCAGGGTCGCCGTTGAAGCGCCACTGAACGGCATCGTGGAGGTGGCGGGGCCCGAGCAGTTTCGCCTGAACGAGATCGTCCGCCGATACCTCGGTGCGGGTGACGATCGACGTTCAGTGATCGCAGATCCAAACGCGCGTTACTACGGAGCGAAGCTTGGAGAACGCGCGCTCGTGCCCGCTAACACCGCCACCCTCGGCGAGACCAGATTCGAAGACTGGCTCAGCCGCCAGTTCGTGAGTGCGACGACGTAGTAGTCCGACCAACTGGCAGCAGCCGACGCTGTTCTTTATCGATCCTCACCCACACAAGGAGGCGCACCATGCCAACGCCATCAAAAGGTCCCGATACCATTGTGCTGGTTCACGGCTTCTGGGTGACGCCTAGAAGCTGGGAACATTGGATCAAACGTTATGAAGCCAAAGGCTATCGCGTGCTCGCTCCAGCGTATCCAGGGTTCGAGGTCGAGGTCGAAGCGCTCAACCGCGATCCGTCGCCAATCGAACACCTGACGGTTCCCGCGATCATGACGCGCCTCGAATCCGTTGTCGGGGGACTCGAGGAGCCACCGATCATCATGGGTCATTCCGCGGGTGGCGCCTTTACGCAGCTGCTGCTCGATCGCGGCTTCGGGGCGGTCGGAGTGGTGATCGACTCCGCACCTACCGAAGGCGTGCGCGTCACGCCGCTGGCTCAGATCAAAGCGTCGTTTCCGGTCCTGAAGAATCCCGCGAATCGTCATAAAGCAGTGCCGCTCACATTCGATCAGTGGCGCTACATCTTCACCAACACATTCGACGAAGCGGACGCGCGCGCGGCGTACGACCGGTACTACGTTCCTGCGTCAGGCGGCATTTTCTGGGACAGCGTGCTCGCGAATTTCATCCCCGGCCCCCAGGATGTCGCCGTCAACTACCATAACGATGCTCGCCCGCCCCTGCTGTTCCTGTCGGGGGGCGAAGATCATCTGATGCCGCCGGCGATCCAACGCTCGAACGCCAAGCACTACAAGTCGAACACGATCACGGAGATCAAGGAATTCCCGGGACGCTCGCACCTCATGCCGGCCCAGAAAGGATGGGAGGAGGTCGCCGACTATGCGCTGGCGTGGGCCGTGGAGCACGCGGCGCTCCGGCCTCAGGCGGCTGCGGCGTCATGAGCGGGAGGCGGAGGCGGAGGCGGAGGCGGGAGCGGGAGCGGGAAGCGGGGAGGGGCAGTCGCGCAGAAGCTGCACGACTCGTTGGCGACTGACTCAGAACCCTGCGTTCTCTTCCCGCTTCCCGCCTCCCGCCTCCCGCGGTGGTATTAGCGTAGCGTAGGCTCTCTCGGCGGAACGACTCAGCCAGGTTTCGAAGCGTGTCTCGGCCAGGTACGCGTCAGCGCCGGGTAGAAGCGAGCGTTCTTCGACTTTCGCGCCGAAGAACCGTGCCCGAGGGTCACTGACAACTTCACGTGAATCATGGCGTGCCATCAAACGGCGTCGCGCCAGTTCATCCGCGCGGAACTGTTCGGGGCCGGCCACTTCAATAGTAGTGTTTAGCGGGGCGCCGACGCTGACGTTGAAGAGCATGCTGGCGACGTCGTCGCCCGCGATTGGTTGCACCAACACCGGCGGCACTCGTACTGTCGCCCCGTCGGTGGCCAACCCGGCCAACTTCTGAATGGACTCGAAGAACTGAGTGGCATGGACAATCGAGTAGGGAATCGAATTGGCTTTGATCAGCTTCTCCTGGGCGAGCTTCGCGCGCAGGTAGCCGCTTTCGGAGAGACGTTCGGTGCCCACGACCGACAGCGCGACGTGGTGTCGCACGCCCGCCGCCGCCTCGGCGCTCAGGAGATTGGGGGTCGACGTCTCGAAAAACTCCAGCGCAGCAGCACCATCAAAGGTGGGAGAGTTGGAGACGTCTATAACCACCGACGCTCCCGCGAGCACGTCGGCGAGTCCGTGGCCGGTCATGGTATCGACACCCGAGCTCCGTGAGGCTGCAACTGCCTCCAGGCCGGACGCCCAACACTTCGTCACGATTTTCGATCCGATCAGTCCGGTGCCGCCGATAATGATGATCTTCACAACACCTTCCTTTGATTGGTGGCGCTCCGCATCGGCGGACCGTTGGTCGCTGCGCTCCGCCGATGATTGATGAGGACCGCTGTGTTATTCGGGTAATCAGGCCCTGAGCTCGTCCGTGCGGGATTCGGTGCGTCGCGTCTGAGTGGGGCTTTCTGCGACGTTCGTCTCCTGCTTGCAGAACTCCAGCAGGTCCGCGTTGAATTGATCCCCGATCGTGCTCATGAGACCGTGGGGCGCACCCTTATAAATCTTCAGCGTCGCGCCCTTGATCAGCTTCGCCGATTTTGCTCCGGCAACGTTGAGCGGCACGATCTGGTCGTCGTCGCCGTGTATGACGAGTGTCGGGACATCGATCTTCTTGAGGTCTTCTCTGAAGTCGGTCTCCGAGAACGCCTTTACACACTCGTAGGCTGCCGCAAATCCCGCTTGCATGCTCAACAGCCAGAATGCGTCGAGGATGCCCTGAGAGATCTTGGCGTTTGGCCGATTCGCTCCATAAAATGGAATGGCGAAGTCCTTGTAGAATTGGGAGCGGTCATTGACGAGGCCGGTGCGGATCTGATCGAATATCTCGATCGGCATGCCATCCGGATTGTCCTTCCCCTTCACCATGAGAGGTGGGACGGCATCGACCAACACCGCCTTGGCGATCCGCTTCGTACCGTGTCGTCCGATGTAATGAGCGACCTCGCCGCCACCAGTCGAGTGACCGATGTGAATCGCGTTTTTCAGGTCGAGCTCTTTGGTCAGCGTGGCGAGGTCGTCGGCGTAGGTGTCCATGTTGTTGCCGTTCCTCGTCTGCGTCGATCTGCCGTGGCCTCGGCGGTCGTGAGCAATGGCGCGGAAGCCGTTCGACGAGAAGAAGTAGAGCTGCTCGTCCCACGCGTCGGCGTTGAGGGGCCAACCGTGGCTGAATACGACGGGTTGTCCGGTGCCCCAATCCTTGTAAAAAATCTGGGCGCCGTCTTTCGTGGTAACCGTCGGCATACACTCTCCTTGATTGATGTGACTGGATCGTAAGGCTGTCACCCAAAATCACGAAATCAGAGAGGGCTTTCTATTAGCCGAAAGGGGAATCTTTGCTCTGTGTTTTAGATAGTCGCTGGCCTCCCCATGGTGGGATCACTCAGCCGGATAAGGCACCAGCACGCTCACAGTCGTACCGCGGTTCGGCGCGCTTCGTAAGCGCAGCTCGCCGCCAATCTCCCTGGCGCGTTCACGCATCCCAAGCAGCCCGAAATGACCCGCCGCAGCTAAGCCGTGAGCTGAGCCAAATCCCCGACCGTCGTCGTGGATGCGGATGCCCAGCTTTCTGGCGCCGAACTCCACCGTGACCTGTAGTCGATGCGCGTCGGCATGTCTCAGGATGTTGGTGATGGCATGCTGCACAATCCACGTCGCTCCGTCGCACACACGGGAGGACATCGCACGCGTTCTCCCGCGAACGTTGACCGACAAAGCGAGCGCGCTGTCCTCCAGGGCGCGCTCGACCGTGTCCCGTAGCGCTTTCACGACATCGCCGCTCTCAGTGATATGCCGCATGTCGACAACGGCCAGTCGCGCCTCGGTACTCGTCCGTTCGGCGAGCGCCATTATGCGCTCGAGAGTTGTCGCCGCTTCTTCAGGCGCCGAACGAACGC
>DASYJF010000090.1:0-78712 GCA_035996815.1 Thermoanaerobaculia bacterium
CTAGGGAACCTCTGCACAAGAGCGAATGGCGCGCAGTTTCATAAATATAGAGCGAATAAGTCTCCAAAAAAGAGAAGTTGATCGCATTGTCCGGTATCTCGTGGCCGTTTTCGACGGCCTGGACTCACTTCTGACTCGTTACTCACGTCAGCAGAGACACTTCTCCCGATCGGGAACAATGAATTTGCGAACGAGATAGAGGTTGGCCATCGCGAACGTTGCGAACGCGCGCGCGGTGTTCTTCATCAATCCGCGGTAACGCACTTTCGCGAACCCCACAGCCGCTTCACGATCCGGAAGGCGTGCTCTCCGCGCGCTCTCGTGCGCGACCGGCTCGTGTTGACCTTCTTCTGATACTCCGTCAAAGGACGATGGTGGCTCCCGCGCCGATTCACGCGATACTTCACACCCTCGGCTCGAAACCGCTGCCGATCGGCCTCTTTCCAATAGGCCTGGTCGCCGAAGATTTCTTTCTCATCGCCGTGCAGCAACGCTTCCATATGTTTGATGTCCGCGGCCGCCGCATGCGTCGTGACCAGACTGTGCACCACTCCGCGGCGGTCAGTCCCAACGTGAACCTTCATTCCGAAGTGCCACATGTTCCCCTTCTTCGATTGACGCATCTCGGGATCGCGGCTCTTCGTGCTGTTCTTCGTCGAACTCGGCGCAGCGATCATCGTCGCATCCACGATCGTTCCCGATCGCAGCAGCAACCCTTTCTGCTCCAGCACTCCATTGATCTGCTGAAACATCGCCTCAGTCACGTTGTGCTTCTCCAGCAGATGCCGGAACCGCAGAATCGTGGTCTCGTCCGGCACTACGTCATCCGACAAATCCACTCCGGCGAATCGTCGCATCGACTCGCTGTCGTAGATCGAGTCCTCCGCCTGCGGGTCCGACAGATCGAACCAAATCTGCAGCAGATAGATCCGCAACATCTTCTCCAGTCCAAGCGGTTGCCGCCCTCGGCCCGCCTTCGGGTAGTACGGCTGGATCAACTGCATCAACTCCTTCCACGGGATGATCTGATTCATCTCGCTCAGGAACTGCTCACGTCGCGTTTTCTTTCCCTTGTTCTTCCACGCCAGCCCTGCGAAGGTCTGTTGTTTCGCCATGAACGTAGTATCGGGTCAAACCACGTTTTCCACAGCATCGCCGACTTGTGCAGAGGTTCCCTAGCGGCTTCTCCATTGCGGGCATACTCGCCGTCGCTGGCTCTACGCCAGGCAGCGGCGCGTATTTCCGGACCCGCGTTCAGATTTATAACCCTCGTACTGGCCCCATCTCCGGCAAGTTCGTGTTTCACACCCAGTCCGTTTCGGGAGCATCGAATGACCCTTCGCTTGCATACACGTTGAGCGGCGGTCAAACGATCGACTACCCTGACCTTCTGCCGGCTATGGGCATAGCGAGCGGCCTTGGGTCGATTGACATCATGACCACTCCGGGCGACCCGGTCCCCGTCATGTCTGCCCGGATCTTCAGCGATGCGGGCGTCAACGGCAGCGCCGGCTTTTTTACCGAACCGCTGAGCCCGGACGCGGCGCTGCAGGCAGGCGACAGCGGTGTGATCATTGCCCCGGCGGACCCGGTGGCCGCGCGTCTCAACCTCGGTGTCCGCTCCCTTGAGTCGGGTGCGGCATTCCTGATTACGGTGCGCAGTAAGAACGGATCCGTGCGCAATACCGTAAACAAGAGCTACAACCCGACCTTCTTCGAACAGGTGAATGCGAATAGCTACGTCGGTGTCATTTTGGATGCCAGTGACACGATTACTTTCACGATGATCTCCGGGAAAGCAATCATCTACGGATCGCAGACTGACAACAAGACGCAGGATCCGTCGGTTCAATACGCCAAGAGGACATTCTGAGTTGAGGACCGTTAATCATTCAGCAGTGAGCACGGCGAACAGCGTCGCGCTCACTGCGTGTGCCGCCGCTGCCAGTCATCGATCCTGCGGCGCATGAGCACGGCGATGCTCGCGGCCATTCCGATATAGATCGTGAAAGCGACGTAACCGAGCATCGGGATGCGTACTTGCGGAGCACCGCCGCGGAATCTCGGAAAGATGTATTCGTAGTACTCGACAAATGGCGTGCCGTTGACGAGCCCAATCACGCCGAGAGTAATTGTGAGCAGTCCGGTGGTGATGACCACTGCGCCGGCGACGCTGATTCCAGTCGAGATCGCGATATTCGGTTTCATGATTGTGAGTCCTTCCGTTTCGATCGAGACGGCGGTTCGGGTCTGCGGTTCAGAAGCCATTTGAGTGGCATCACGACGATTCCCGGCACGACTCCGAGCACCCCGCCGGCGATCATCCCGTCGACGAATGACGGCGCCGGGACGAACAACGCCCCGACCAACCCGGTCAACGCACCCGCGATGGCACCGGTGATGATGTCGTGCATCCATTCACGCGGATCGAAACTCATCTCTTCTCGAAAGACACGTTTCGTGGCCTTTCGGGTGTCGATTCAGCGTCCGTCCACCTTTTTTCGGAATCGGTGTCTATTGCTGCGGATGGCTCCCACTCCCGCGAATGATGAGGAAGCGGTGCGCGACGCGTTTGTGCGATGGGCATCGGTCCAGGCTGCGGCGCCGGCTCATGCCGAGGGGCTCATTGAGAATGTGCAGATCGCGCATGAGTATGCGGGGCAGCTCGATTCGGAAATCGACGGGCGTCGCGTGGTGTGGAAAGCGGTGCCGGCGGCAGCGCGGGCGCGCGTCACGGCGGCGGCGCTGGCGATCGGCGACGTCGATGCGTGGAACATCGATCCCGCGGCGCTTCGCCAGCGTAGCGATCACGTCGCCATTTGCAGCGCGTGCGCGGGCGAGAAGAAGCTTCGCTGTACGGCGTGCAGCGGCGGCAAGACGCGTTGCGCCGCATGCAATGGACAGCGCAAGGCATACGGGTACGCGTCGAACGGAGCGTACCGGCTTCTCAACTGCACGGCGTGCCGCGGGAAGGGCGAGATCGACTGTGGGCATTGCAGGCGGGGCATCGCCGTCTGCACGACGTGCGCGGGCGAGGGGCGGCTTCAGTGCTGGATGGAGGTGGAGTCGTGGCAGCGCTCCATCTCGAAGAGCCATCCGGAGACGTCGGCACGGCAGTTCGCCTGGGGAGACCGGCCGGCGAATGAAGCTCTGGCGCGCGACGCCGAACTGCTCCACGACATCGGCCGGCCGCGTGCGCTCTCGCGCGATGACGCGGCGAGCGTTCCGGAAGAGTGGCTGGCGGTTCTTAGGCCCGAGATCAGCGCGGAGGAGAGGGTCAGCCGCGAACGGCTGCGCATCGTGCGCATCCCGACGCGCATCGTCCACTACCGGCTGGGCAGCATCGGCGACTCCGTCACGTTCCACGGCCGCCAGCTCCTCGCTCCCGATCCGGCCGCGCAAACGGCATTCGATCGCCGTGCTGCCAGGCTCCGGGTGTTGCGAAGGGTCTTGATTGCGATTGCGATCGTGATCTCGGTGGCATCGCTCGCACGCGACGCATTCTTCCGAAGCATTCCGACGCTCCTCAGTCTTCTGGCGTGTTTCGCGGCGCTCGTCTTGATGGAGCGCGCTGCGGCGGAGTGGACCGCCGCGCGGCGCTACACGCGAGCGCTCCTGATCGCCGCTGGCGCATCGTTCGTCGTGGCGATCATCTTCGCGATCGCGGCGCTTCCACGCGTGGCGCACGCGCAACGGCTCATCGCGTCGGGCGACATCGCCGCGGCGGAGTCGGAGCTGCTCGCCCTCCACGAAAACGCGTCGCCGGCGATGTGGGCCGATCTGAACGTCGGGCGCATCCGGCAGGCAGGCGGGATCGATGCGGCCCGGCACGCGCTGGCGCAGATTCCCCGCTCGCTTCCGCAGTACGCGGTCGCCGTTCGTGCCGTCGACGAACGCATTCTCGAAACGGCGCGGGACGATGCGAAGGAACGCAGATGGTCCGATGCATCGAGAGCGCTTGCGCTGCTAAGCGACGGTGCACGCGAGCGATCGGAAGCCGCAGCGGTCGCGGAGTCGGTCTGCATCCCGGCTGCGAGCGAGAAAACCGATCGCGGTGACTGGTCCGGCGCGGCGGACGCGATCGTCACCGCGCGACGGATGGGCGTCCGCGCAGCAGCGCTGGAACCACTCGACGGCGCAATCCATAGCGCCGCAATCATGGCGGACGAGAAGGCGCGGCACGCAAACGATGCGCGGGAACGTCTTCGACAACGGCTCGCAGGCGAGAACGCCTTCGTGTCGTGGGAACGGGCTACGGAAAACTGGGGAACGCCGCCGCTCATTGCGTTGCGTGCCGCGATGGCGCGCGACGTCGCGGCGGTCGAGCGCAACGAGCGTCGTCATCAGAAACAGTGAAGGAGCGATATGTCTGACGCGAAATGGAAAAACGCTCTCTGGAATCTGCTGG
This sequence comes from Thermoanaerobaculia bacterium, assembly GCA_035996815.1. Taxonomy (GTDB): domain Bacteria; phylum Acidobacteriota; class Thermoanaerobaculia; order Gp7-AA8; family Gp7-AA8; genus JADGNZ01. The sequence goes on from DASYJF010000090.1 coordinate 4,409, forward strand.
ACATTCTTCCGTTGCGGCGCATCACGGGACGTGTCGCGCTGAGCGCCGGCCTGATCGGCCTGGCGGCGCAGTCATCGCCCGCCGGTATGACGGACGCGCGCGTGCCCGTGTCGCCGGTGCTGGCGCCCGAGGCGGCCGTGCGGAAGTTCAAGGGGCGGTATGTGCTGAAGCGCGTGGCGAACGCGTTGACGGTCCGTTTCGTCGGACACGGCTCGCATAGCTCCCACGGTTCGCATGCCTCACACGCGTCGCATCTTTCGTCATCGTCGCCGTCGCCCTCGACGTACCAGCCGCCGGCACCGGTGCCTGAAACTGTGCCGGTCCCGAGTCCGCAGCCGGACCTGCCGCGATCGGCGGCTCCGCGCGCAGTCGTCAGAACGCCGAAGCCGCCCAAGCCTGCGCCGATCCTGAAAAACGAATTCGACAGCGACATGATCGGCGACCGCTGGCGCGAAGGCGTCCTGGCTACTGCGCCGGAAACATACGACTCGAGCGTTATCGCCAATCAGGGCGGCGGCATGCTCAATATCGCGCCGGCCCCGCACAGAAGCGGCGCACACTTTAACGGCTACGTCTCCGTTCCCACCTTCGATCTGAATGCGTGCAGCATGGCCGTGCAGATTCGCCGCGCGGCTGCCGGCGCGACCACGATCTTCGCCGCAGCCATCGACGCGGGGAACTGGTGGGGCTTCCGGATCGAAGGCGGCCAGCTCGCCATCGAGAGCCACACGAACAACCGCGTGGCCGCGAGAAAGATCGCGTACGACCCGTCGCTGCACCGGTTCCTCCGCCTGCGTACGAGCAACGTCGCGCCGGTCGTGGTTTGGGAGACGAGTTCCGACGGCACGAACTGGAACCCTGAATACGTCGAAACGGAGAGCACCCGTGTCAGCGCGGTGCGCATCGTTCTCAGCGCAGGGACGACCAGAAGCGCGGCCACCGAGGCGGCATCGTTCGACAACGTCGTCGTGGAGGGGAAGCAATGACCATCACGGTCGATCTTTCGATCTATTCGCTGGACCTCGTGCTGCGAACCTGTCATGTCTTCACCTCGCGTTGTTTCGTCACGCCGCGCACGGTCGCCAACGGCCGGATCGGCGTCGAGTTCGTGGCGCGCGATGAAAAGGATTCACTGCGCGATCTCGCCGGCGCGTTTTCGAACGCGTTGCTCGACTCGCATCTGCGCGCGGTGATCGCGACGGAGACGCACACGATCCGCGAGCTCCTCGTCGCGCAGGCGTTCTGCGAGGCAGACCTGCTTGACCGCGGCGACATCGAGAGCGACGAACACGCCGACCCCCGAGGAATCGCCGGATGAGCGGGTACGGCCTGCTGCCGTTTCGGTTCACGCGGTTCGATGACGCACGCACGATCGTCGTGAACGAAGCGGGCGAACATCACTTCCTTGCGAACGACGACCTGCAACGTTTCGTGATGCACGAGCTCCCTGCCGGCGGCGACACGTTCCTCGATCTGAAGGCGAAGCATTTCCTCTTCGACAGCGGCAGCATCGCGCCGTTCGAGCTGCTGGCGACGAAGATCCGGTCGAAGAAAGCGTTTCTCGGCGGATTCACGAGCCTGCACATCTTCGTCATCTCTCTGCGTTGCGAGCACTCGTGCCACTACTGCCAGGTATCGCGTGTGAGCGCGGATCGGGAGCGGTACGACATGAGTGAGGAGACGGCGCGCCGCGCGCTGGACCTTGCGTTTCGTTCGCCAGCGCCGCGGCTAAAGATCGAGCTGCAGGGAGGCGAGCCGCTGCTCCACTTCGAGCGCGTCCGGCAGATCGTCGAGGAAGCGCAGCGCCGTGCCGCCGATGAAGGTCGGGAAATCGAAGTCGTCGTCACGAGCAACCTGGCGATGCTCGATGACGACATGCTTGTCTTTTTTCACGACCACGGCGTTTTTCTGTCGACGTCCGTCGATGGCCCCGAAGCGTTGCACAACGCCAATCGTCCGCGGCCCGGGAACGACAGTTATGCCAGAGCAGTCGATGGAATCCGACGGGCGCGCGCGGTGCTCGGGCATGACCGCGTCGCCGCGCTCATGACGACGACACGGGCCTCGCTGCAGAGTCCTGAAGCAATCGTTTCCGAATACTTGCGCCTGGGTTTCAGCTCGATCTTCCTTCGTCCGCTGAGCCCTTATGGCTTCGCTCTTCGCAGCATTCGTACGACCGGCTATTCGATGCGCGAGTTTCTCGATTTCTATGTACGCGCGCTCGACTGCATTCTCGATGCGAACGCGAAGGGAAGGTATCTCGCGGAGACGTACGCACAGTTGCTTCTCACGCGGATGCTCACACCATTCGCCACCGGCTATGTCGATCTGCAGAGTCCCGCCGGCGCCGGAATCGGAGCGGCCGTTTACAACTACGACGGCGATGTTTACGCGTCGGACGAATCGCGCATGCTCGCCGAAATGGGCGACACGCGCTTTCGGCTCGGCAATGTCCATCGCGACTCGTACGACGCGATTTTCGGCGGCGAAGCGCTGCGCAGGATCGTCGCCGCATCCGTCGCCGAGTCGATTCCCGGATGCGCGGACTGCGCGTTCCTGCCCTGGTGCGGCAGCGATCCCGTCCATCATTACGCGACGACCGGCGACGTCGTGCCCCATGTCCCGACCAGCGATTTTCACGAGAAGAATTTCTTTATCTTCAAGCACCTGCTGTCGTTGTACGAGCGCGATCCGGCGATCCGGCGAATCTTCTGGTCGTGGATCCGGAATGAGGCCGTGCCGTCACAGGAGGTTGCGTGAGACTGCATGAAGTCGTCGCCGTCAACGGCGTCGATCGCCAGCTGATCGGCCGCGTCACCCGCACGCCGCTCTCGTCGGGCCGCTCCGACGCATTTCTTCTCATCGACGACGGCGCGCCCGCCGCCGATGCAGCCGGCTACCTTGGTGTTCTCGCGGTTGGTGATTTCTCCGGCGCGCCAGGATCGCCGGTCGCACACGGACTGCGCCACCTCGACTATCTCGATGACGGCGACGTTGTCGTTGTCGATCCGACCGGCTTCGTGCGCGCGCTTTACCGCCGCGCGTCGCAGCACAACTTCATTCTGGCTACGGAGCAGTGCAACAGCCTCTGCCTGATGTGCTCGCAGCCGCCGAAGACGATCGACGATTCGCACCGTCTCGCCGAGCATCTTCGATTGATCGATCTCATCGATCCGGCAACGGCGGAGCTCGGGATCACCGGCGGCGAACCGACCCTTCTGCGCGACGGCTTCCTGCAACTGATCGCGCGATGCCGGGAACGGTTGCCTCACACTGCCCTTCACGTGCTGACGAACGGGCGTCTGTTTTTCTATCGATCGTTTGCTGAAAAACTCGGCGCGATCGCACATCCCGATCTCGTCCTCGGCATCCCGCTCTATTCCGACATCGACTCGCATCACGACCACATCGTGCAGGCGCCCGGCGCATTCGAGGAGACCGTGATCGGACTCCACCACCTCGATCGGTACGAGGTGCGCGTCGAGATCCGAGTCGTTCTCCACGCCCTTTCCATTCCGCGCCTGCCGCAGTTGGCCACGTTCATCGCGCGCAATTTCCCGTTCGCGTGGCAGATCGCTCTCATGGGGCTGGAGATGACCGGCCTCGTGCACAGGAACCTGCGCGCGCTTTGGATCGACCCCGCTGATTATCAGAAGGAGCTCCGCGAGGCCGCAGCGATTCTGGTCGACGCCGGTATGCACGTGTCGATCTACAACCATCAGCTGTGCGTGCTGGACCGGCGTCTATGGTCTCTCGCGCGCAAGTCGATTTCTGACTGGAAGAACGTTTACCTCCCGGAGTGCAATGGTTGCGATGCGCTGGAGCAGTGCGGCGGCTTTTTCCAGTCCGGCACACGAATCCGCAGCGCGCGAATCCATCCGTTGAGCAGCAGCGCCGCATGAAAGCTCGCGTACTGATCGCGGTCCTCAGCATCGCGGCGATCGTGTTCGTGGCCGTCCCGCGCCCGCCGGCGCCGGGCACGACTCGCGGCGTCCAGCTGCTGCGTAAACCGGACGCGCCGGATCCACGATCGTTCGATCCGCAGCAATCGGCGGCGCTGTTCGTCGGCGTCCGCAAATTCACAAGCGATGAGAACATTCTCGAAGTGCCGTACGCCGCCGACGATGCCGTCGATCTCGCGTACATGTTCGCTCTCGATCGCCGGATCGCGCTCGTCTCGCCGTCGCGGGTGGTCATCGCACTCTCCGGAAGGCCGCAGAAAGAAGAATCGAAGCGGCGCCTCGACGCACTGGAGCAGGCCGGCGCCAGAGTGGAGAAGGCCAGTCCCAGCGACATCCTGATGCTGTTGCAGCGGCAGGCCGCCTTGGCGAGCAGGGACGGACTTCTGATCGTGTCGATCGCGACGCACGGTTTCGTCCGCGACGGCGTTCCCTACATCCTTGGCGCGAGCTCGCTCTTTCAGTATCCCGAGACCGCGCTGCCGACGCCAAAGCTGTTCGACATCGCCTCGGCATCAGGCGCCCGGCGATCGCTCTTTTTCATCGATGCGTGCCGCGAGCGCCTGAGCGCAGGGGTGCGCGCCGGCCCGTCGGCCGCCACCGCAGCGCCGCTCATCAGCCGGATGGGACATGTGAATGGCCAGGTCGTTTTCTATGCAGCCGCCGCAGGCGGCTATGCGTACGACGACGACGGCAACGGCGTCTTCACAAAAGCCGTGCTCGAAGGATTGAGCTGCAAGGCGGCATTCGCGCGCGGCGCGGTCACCGTCGAGACGCTGCGCAACTTCGTCGAGCGGTACGTGCGGACGTGGATTCGACAGCATCGCGACCTAGCGATCGCCGCCGCGACGCAGATCAGCACCGATGGCGACTCGAAGAACATGCCGCTCTGCATCTGCGTGGGAGTACCGCCGCCCGCTCCGCCAGGTGACGTCGCGCGCGCAACGCACGAAGGCGCGAACGTGAGTGCATTTGCATCCGATGGACAATCTCTCTGGTCCCGCGCTGTCGCCCGCAATATCTCGCGCGTCGAGGTCGCAGACCTGCGCGGCGACGGCAATCACGAGGTAATCGCAATCACGAATACATCGATCCAGGTGTTCGACCGCGCCGGTGCGAACCTCTGGTCCACCGATGAAAACGGCAAGCTCGCCACCTTCGCAATCGATCATCTGCTGCGTCACAACCCGACGCTTCAGATTACCGGAGTGTGGAACTCCGATGGCGAATCGCATGTGTCCACTTACGACGCGGGAGGCGGGCATCTGTCGACGTTCAGTCTTCACGGACGCCTCCAGCGCATCGCCATCGATCGGCCGACGACACGCCACAACTTCAGAATCATTGCCACCGGAACCGACGACAACGCAGGCGCGATCCTCGGCATTCACCAGCCGCTCGCGATCGTGCTCGTAATCGACACGAAGAGCAAGCTGCTATGGAAAGGCGTGCTGCTGCCGCCCGGCGCACGCGTGACGCGATTCGAGGTCGAACGTCACGATAAGTACTCGCGCGACATCACAATCTGGACGACGGAGGGGCGCAAGATCCGTCTCGATTTCGACGGCAATGTGCTGGTCAACTCGTCGCATCGCTTCACGTTCAAAATTATCCCGCTCCAGGGACGACGCGTCCGAGCATCATGAACATCCCTCGCGCGAGGGTCCCTTCGTCGGCGGCGGAGCGGTGCGCCTCTGACGGGCAGCGTCCACGCCGCTCGATAGCGAATGAACCAGAGGCACGACCCTCCGCTCGGAACTCCGCTCGGAAGTGTGCTCGAGGATCAGACCGTCGTTGTGCGAACAAGGTGATCGTTCGAGTGTGGCGAAGGAGGCGGTCAACGGAAGCGCTGGGCTTGAAAGGGGCTGGCGTGTACGCGGTTGCTCTCCTGAGAGCATCGGCGTCTCGAATCCAGTCCAGCTTCGAACTCACTACGGTAAGGTTTACCAAATGGGAATCGGGCTTGAACCGCCATCTCCCCGAACTCTCCAACGCCTTCGCCACAATCAACTCGACCGGCCTGTGAGCTCCACTCCGGCGGCCACGAACGACACGTTGTTCCCGGCCGCGTGCACGCTCCCCAGGAGGCGGACCTTGCTGCCGCTGCTACCCCTGGGAACGGCGAAGGCTCCGCCTTTGAACGTCACGTGGATGCCGGCTTTTCCCGTTTCGGGCGCGACTGTCATCCAGCATCCCGCGACCCAACATACCTTTTCGACTACGCCTTCGATCACGATCGTCTGGTTCGTGAAGGCATTCGGTTTGGCCAGCACGTTCGCCAGCGGGACGGGCTGGGCATCGGGCGGGATTGCGGCGCCGCGCTTGACGACGTCAGCGGCGAACGCGCTGGTAGTGACTAGCAGAATCGCGCAGAGAAGCGTTTTCATTGGTCCACTCCTTTCAAGGCCGCCTGAACGTCCTTTTGGTTCGGGTTGATGGCTAGCGACGCCGCATAGTTCGCCTTCGCCTGTGGCTTGCGATGCTGCTTCTCGTAGATGCCGCCCAGCCAGTAGTGAGCGCGTGCGAGCGTCGGTTCGTCTTCCTTCGGACCGTAAGCGAGGTACTTTTTCAATGCCTCTTCGCCGCGTGCGAGCGACTCTCCAGTGAGCGCGGCGGCGTGGCCGATCTGGTAATACGCCGGCATGTACGCGGGGTCGAGTTTGACCGCGGATTCGAACGCTGCGACCGCGGCAACGTAGTTCTTTTCCGTGAGCATCAGGTGGACGCCGTACCAGTAGTGAGCCCGCGCGGAGGTGGGGTGCGTCTTCAACATTTCCGCGTACTCGTTGCGCGCCAGATCGGGCTGTTTGTCCGCGATGTCGATGCGCGCCAACGCGCGGTGTCCTTCGATGGCATCGCGCTTCCGGATCTCGGCGGCCTGCTCCCGGGCCGCCGCGTCGCCTCCGCCCATGATCGCCGGCGCCATGAGGTAAAAGTCGACCAGCGATTGCCGCGCCTCGATGAAATTGGGATCGAGCTGCACGGCGCGCTCCCACTCCTCCTTTGCCCTTTTCACGATTGACATCCGCTCGAACATTCCGGCCGACAGAGCGCTCTGGGCGCATGCGTTCGCGAGCTGATCGTGGTACCGCGCCACGCCCGGCCGCAGCGCGATCGCGTCGGTGAAATAAGTCACCGCTTGCTGCGGCTCTCCGCGGAGCAGCGCTTTGCGTCCTTGCTCATAGACGGCTTGTGCATTCTTCGGCTGCGCTCCCGCGGTTGCGCAGAAAAACGCCATGACCATCATTAACGCGGCGGGAGCGAAGGCGCTGCGCAGCGAGCGATGCTCTTCTCTGTCATCGACCGCCTTTGCCGGGACTCCCTTGATGAGCAGCCAGAAGATGAACCAACCCTCGCCAAGCTCCGGAATGAGTGCGATCCGGAACGCGATCGTGGTGTAGGCCGGCAGGAGCAGCCAGATGAGCGTCGTGACCGGATAGGCGATCCCGTTGAAGATCAGCAACGTGCCGAGGATGCGCGGGACGAATCCGGAACGGCGGATGAGCATGCCCAGGGGAATGAGCCAGAGTCCCCAGAAGATCTGGGCGATGATGAGGCTGGCGTCGTGGATGCGAAGGAACAACAGAGCCATCGTCTGCAACTCTGAAGTCCCGCCCTTCGCGAGCTTGAGGGCAATGACAAGGTTTGCCGTGTTGAGCAGCGAGACCGGAATGCTCACCAGCACGAGAATCACCATCACCACGCCGAGCCGTTGGCCAGCTTCTCGAAACAGTTGGTAGAGCGCCAGCACCAGGAAAATAAATGCCACCGACGAGATCAGCTCGGAGACGATCGCCGCTCGGTACAGATTCTCGGAAGCGAGGATGTTGCGAGCGGTTGCCGCCGCATCTCGATAGACGATCAACGCCGGCTTGACGTACATATAGCTGAAGAAACCGGTCAATGCGGCCAATAGATAGAGGAGTGCTGTAGAACGTCCAGGATTGAGTCGGCGCATAGGTTTTCTTTCCATGTACGGTAGGCTGCGCCAGCGCGCCTGAACGACCCCGGAACGGAACGTTCAGCGAATGTTCAGGTTCTCGCGATCAGAGTCCAAGCCATGCGCCTGCTCATCGTCGAGGACGAGGAACGTCTCGCGCGGCACCTCGCAGCCGCGTTCCTATCGAGCGGGTACGCCGTCGATCTCGCGTTCGAGGGCGCACGCGCGGACTACCTCCTCCAGACAGAGCAATACGACGCCGTCATTCTCGATCTCGGGTTGCCCGAGATCGACGGTGTCAGGGTTCTGCGGCGATGCCGTTCGGCGGCCAACGCCGTGCCAATCCTCGTTCTTACAGCGAGGGGCTCGTGGCACGAGAAGGTCGAGGCGATTGACTCGGGCGCCGATGACTACGTCGTCAAGCCGTTTCAGATCGAAGAGGTCATGGCGCGGGTCCGGGCGCTGATCCGGCGGGCCGCAGGACAGTTGCAGACGGAGTTGCGCCAGGGCGCGCTGACGCTCGATCCGCGCGCGGCCAGCGTGACACTCAACGGTGCGCCGGTCCGTCTGAGCAGCCATGAATACCGCGTGCTGTCGTATCTGATGCATCACCGCGAGCGGATCGTGTCGCAGGCGGAGATCACCGAGCACATCTACGCGCAGGACTTCGAGCGCGACTCCAACACGATCGAAGTGTTCGTCGCGCGGCTGCGTCGCAAGCTCGGCCGCGCTGCCATCGAGACGGTGCGCGGCCTCGGTTATCGTATCGGCACCCCATGATCCTGCGCTCTCTTCGCGTGATCCTGCGCTCTCTCCGCGCGCGCATTGTCGCGGGAGCGCTTCTGTGGAGCGTCGGCCTGCTCGTGCTCGTGGACGTCGTGTCGAGAATCGCGGCCAGGATGTTCCCGGCCTTGGGCCGGATCAACCTGTTGCTCGTCTCGATGACCGGCACCTTCAGTTTGCTTGCCGGCTTGCTGATCGTCGGCAGCGGACTGCGGAAGCTCGACACCGTGCGGACGCGCGTGGAAGCACTCCGCGCGGGCAGGGGCCAGCGGCTGAAGGGAGGAGATCTGTCGGAGATCGAGCCGCTTGTGCGCGACATGAACGAGTTGCTCGACGATCGCGAGCGCGTCGTCCGTCGCGCACTGGCAACGGCCGGCGATCTCGCGCACGGATTGAAAACGCCGCTGGCCCTTGTGGCGCAGGAGGCCGAATGCCTCGAAAGCGGCGGCCATCACGACAGCGCGGTCACGATCGCCGAACAAGTGGAGCGCATGCGGCGCCAAATCGATCTCCACCTGGCGCGCGCTCGCGCGTCCGCCTCGCGCGTCACGTACGCGACGCGCATCGAGGTTCGGCAGGTAACCGAGAGACTCGTCCGCGCGATGAGCCGCCTCTACGCCGGCAAAGGTCTCGACTTCGCGATCGAAATGGCGCCGTCATCCACCGTGCTATGTGAGACGGAAGACCTGGAAGAAATGCTGGGGAACATCCTCGACAACGCGTGCAAATGGGCGCGTTCGCGCGTCGCGGTGACGGCTGCGGCGAGAAATGGCGACATGGTGATTCTGGTGGACGACGACGGCCCTGGAATCGACCCGGCGAGCCGCGAGCGGGTCCTGCAGCGCGGTGTACGTGCCGACGAGACGGCGCCCGGCTCCGGCCTCGGACTGGCCATCGCGAGCGAGCTCGCCGAGCTTTACGGCGGCTCGCTGACACTCCACGCGGCGCCCAGCGGCGGCGTGCGCGTGCACCTCGTGCTCCCTTCCGCCGGGTGAAGCATAAGCGGCAACGTCGCTCGGGCGCCGTTCGAACGCTCTCGTCACTCCACGCTGTAAATCCGCTCCATGTTCTCGATGCGCCGAGTTCGGAGGACAGCCGATTCCACTGACCCCACTCTCACTTCCCCGCAAGCAGCAGCTGCAGGTTGTTGCGCGCGCGCTCGTGGGTGGGATTGCGCGCCACAGCCGCGCGGTAGGCCTGAGCCGCTTCAGTTCGGAAGCCGAGTTGAGCTAGTGCCCAGCCGAGGTTGTTGTAGGCGTCGGCGGATTGGGCGTCGTGGTGGAGGGCGTCGCGCGACGCGTGCGCCGCGGCCAGCCAATCGTGCCGCTGCATGGGCACTTCGAGGGCGCGGCGGCGCTCGCTCCACTTTCTATCGCAACTTGGCGAGAACGCGAGCGGACACGAGTCGCCGGTTGATGACCGTTTCTAACCCGCCTTCCCTGATCGTTAGAACACGATATCGGCGAAGGAAACGTGGCCGGACGGTGTGATGTGAAAGTCCTTTACTTTGCGTGCGCGGATCGCGGTTGAGGCGCCGTAGATCAGCGGGACCATCATCGCTTCGGACTCGATGAGATCACTGATGACTTTTCGATTTGCGGGCGATGGATTGGTGCGGTAGGCTGTCAGCGCTGCATCCGTTGCGGGGTCGCTCCAGCGCGCCAGGTTTGTCAGGTACTGACCGTCGCGTCGCGATACCTGCGCCGATGAGAGCAGCGACTCGTAGAACTCCGTCGGATCGGGATTGTCCGCAACCCAGCCGCCGAGGCCCATGTCGTAGTCGCCCATCGCCAGCTTCTGAAAGGCCTCGGCGGTACTCCTCGGCTGGATGAGCTGGACGTCGATTCCATACGTCCCAAGCTGACGGGCAATCTCCTTCGCCGATGCCAACGGCTTGGGAAGGTAGGGGCGCGGCGCCCACGGCATCAGCATCTGAATCCGCGCGGGTTTTGCGGGGTGCTTGCGCAACAGCTCGCGGTCGCGCGTCGGCGTCAGGCCGCCCGGTTTACTCATCAGCAGCGGGATGATGTCGCGGGCAATAAATGCAAAATGATTTTTTTCGTAATTGATCTCCGCAACCGGGACTGGATCGATTGCGTCGCGAACGGCGCGGCGCAGCGATGCGTCGCGGAAGATCGGCCTCTCAGAATTCAGGAAAAGGAAACCGGTGGAGTTGCCCGGCTGCATCATCGAATGAAATCCGGAGATACCGTGGCGGATGACGTCCTGCGCAGCGAGGTGCAACGTCAGGTCGATCTGTCCATTTCTTGCGGCTTCGATCAGGCTAGTAGGAGTGGCCGCGGCGTCGGGCGGATAGATGCCGAAGAGCAGTTCATCGGCGTGCGCCGTGCCGGCATATCGCTCATTGCGCACCAGCCGCACCTCGCCGGCGCTACTCAGCATGTTCAGCGACGTGGCTCCGGGAAACCGGTACGGTCCGGTGCCGAACATCGTCGTCCCCTTCTCGAGGACGATGCCGCAGTTCCATTGCGTGAGGACGTTTTCGAAACGGGGACTGGGGCCGCTCATGGCGAAGTGCACTCTGCCGTCGCGCGCCGAGACCGTGGCCCGGCCGCGAAGAGCTCCCGCTTTCGCGAGCGACGCCGCGGCAACCTCGGCGGTCAGCGGAGTGCCATCCGAGAACACGATGCCCTCGCGCACCGCGGCTGAATACGCCGGTTGAGCGCCACCACGCTCCTCACGTAGCGGCTCGGCGAAAAGGTGCGGCTCGATCGCACCGGACGGCGTGACCCGATACGCCATCTCAAAGATCTGGCCGAGGACGAGGCCGGTAATCGTGTCGCCCATCTCGCGCGGATCGAGCGTTCCGATTTGGGCGAGAACGCCAATTCGCAGCGTGCGGGCGTTATCCATCGTAGAAGGAAGGGGCGTCGCCGAAGTGGTCATGAAAGTCTCACCTGCCGGATTCTTTGCCGTAGACGAAAGTCCGCGCATTTCGAGGGTATCGCAGCCCCTGAACGGAACGCTGTGACCGAAGTGTGAGGGCTGTAGCAGCGAAGTTTCGATCGAATGAAGAGCATGAGGCGCTACCAAACTCGCACGTGATCGCGATCGTTTCGTCGGTCGCGGAGCACGTAGCCGGGATAGTCGGCTCGCGCGACGGCTGACGAGGAGAGGTCGATGTCAACGGTCGCGAATGGCGCGTCGGCAGTTGTTCGCGCCAGGATGTTTCCGTACGGGTCGATGACCCATCCGACGCCACCGCATGCACCGGTCGGCTCGACGCGGTTGGACGACAGGCAAAATGCGCCCGAGCGCACGGCTGCCACCACGCCCACCGACAGCCACTTCGTCGTCGTCGCGGCCGCCGTTGCGCGTGGCGAGAGGATGACCGGCACGCCGCGCGCGGCGTAGCCGGCGTATGTCTCCAATGCCCACAGCTCGGTGCAGATGTTGAGGCCGAACCTGCACGCACCGGCTGCGTAGTTGGTGAAATCCGAATCACCGCGGTCGAACCAGCGTGCTTCCCAGTTGCCCGGTTCATCCGGCAGGTAGAACTTGCGGCGCAACGGCTCCAGTCCGCCGGAGGCTGACCAGAGAAATCCTTGATTGAAATGGCGGCCGGCGATGGTGACCGGACGCGTGCCGACGACATGCGAGGCGCGTAACTCGGGGAGGCGATGGCGCCAGACTTCGCTGAGCGCCTGCGTGTCCGCCCAACGGGCAGCGTCGAAATGCTCGTGCACCCAGATCGGATCGACCATCGCGAACTCCGGCAGCAGCACCAGCTCGGACGAGTGACGCGCGGTGTGCTCACACAGTGCGGCCCATGCGGCGGCCAGCGCTCGCGGCTCGTGGGGGAGCTCGCAGACGGTGATTCGCATCTACCAGATCCGCACGCGCGCCGCGGGCTCGAGGTACAGCCGCTGGCCGGGGCGAACGTCGAACGCGCCGTACCACGCATCGAGATTGCGAACGGTGGCAGCGCGGTAGTCCTCCGGCGCGTGATCGTTGGTGGCGATCTGTTTTCGCATGGCGCTCTCGCTGATCTTTCGCCGTTGCGTTTGCGCGTAGGCGATGAAGAACTCGCGATCCTGCGCCCGCACGTAATCGCTGTCCGTCGCACGGCTGCCGAGCGTCTGGCGATACGCGTCGAACGCGGCGGCGAGGCCGCCGAGGTCGGCGATGTTCTCGGTGAGCGTCAGCTTGCCGTTGATCGAGAGGCCGGGGAGCGGCTGATACGCCGAGAACTGATCGACGAGCGGCTGCGCGAGCGCCTGAAAGTGCTGCATGTCCTCGGCGGTCCACCAGTGCCGCATGCGGTGTTCGGTGTCGTAATCGGCGCCGAGCGTGTCGATGTAGTGCGTGAGATCGTGTCCGATGAGCGCGCCGACGGAACCGTAGGCCGCGGCGTCGGATGACGTGTGACCGTACTTGGGCGGCTCCAGCAGCGCGGCCGCCATGACGTAAGAGTTCTGCTGGAACACGAGAATCGCGCCGACGTTCTGCGGCGGCATGCCCCACTCCTTCAGGTCCACGGGCTGATCGAGGCGGGCGAGGGCATTGCGGTGTTCGCGGTCAGCGACGCGCAGCAGGTTGCCAAGCGGATCGTTCGGATCAATCGTAAGTGAGGCGTAATCCTCCCATTGATCCGGATAGCCGAGGCCCACATACAGCGTCTTCAACTTCAACAACGAATTCGCTTTCGTGGCCGGCGACATCCACGTCGCGCCCTCGACTCGCTTCGTGAGTGCCGCGCGGACGTTGTCGGAGATGCGCTCCAGACGTGCTTTTTGCTGGGCGGGGAAGTAGCGCTTGACGTACATGCGGCCCACCGCGTCGCTCATGGCCGCTTGCGTAGCAACGAGCGCGCGCTCGGCGCGGGAGGGCTGTGGTCCAGGCATCGTCGCGGCACGCATCGCCAGCGCTTCGCCGGCGAATGCGCGCGGCAGCACGTCAGCGAAATCGTGCAGAGCATGGAAGCGCAGGTAGTCCTTCCAGGTCTCGAGCGGCTGCGACGCGACCTGCGCCGCCAATCCCGTCACCCCCGTCGGCTGCCAGACGCCGAGCTCTTTCTGCGTGGCCAGGCCGGCGGCGTCGAGGAAGAGGTTCCAATCCATCCCGGGAGCACGCTGTACGAAATCAGAACGCGTCCAGACGTTGTCGGCATTACGGTCGTTGCCCGACGCCTCGCGCGTGCCTTGGCTTTGGGCGATGGCCGTTTCGAGCGCCAGCACCGCGTTCGCGCGTTCGTCCGCGCCGTCGAAGCGGGCGAGCGTGAGTAGTTTCGTGATGTACGCGCGGTACCGTTCGCGAAGCGCAACCTTCGCGGGGTCGGCGCTGAGATAGTCGTCTCGATCCGGGAGGCCCAACCCTCCCTGGACGAGGAACGCGACGTTGTTCTTCTCTCCGTGGATGCTTTGCTGCACGGCCACTCCGAGCACGCTGGCTGACTGGTAGACGCCGAATCCGAGCGGGTCGACGTCGGCGCGCATCCCGCGAGCGAGCAGGCGGGTGAGGTCCGCTTTGTCCGAGAGGTTTGCTATCGGATCGATCAGCGGCTTGAGCGGCGCCAGCCCCTTTGCCTCGATTGCAGCTTCGTTCCAATACGCGGAGCGAAAGTCGGCGACCTTGTGCGCCGCCGAGCCGGCGGGCGCCGCGCTGGCGGCGTCGAGCAGCTCCGCGATGCGGCGCCGCGCCTGTTCATCGAGCTCGTTGCGCGCTCCCCAACGCGGCTTGTCCGCCGGGAGCGCGGTGGCCTTGAGCCACGCGCCGTTGGCGTACGCAAAGAAATCGTCGCCGGGGTTGATGCTCGCGTCCACCGTACTCTCGAGACGCGACGCTCTCCGTCCTCCTGCCGTTTGCGCAGCCGATGAGGACGCGTGCCACCAAGCGAGCGCCGCCGCCATGAGGATCGGCAGCGCGACAGCGAAAAACGTGCTCCGAGGATTGGTGTTGTCGCGTGCGTCGAGTTGCATTGGGTAGCCTCCCGCTTGAACACGGCGAAGATACCGGCGGCCCAAAATCCGTTCGCGGCGCAGGCCGACAACTTTCATTCACTTTCGGACAAGCAGTGGATTCGTGACTGGTCGATTCGAAGATCCGGGTCACGAATCCACTAATCTACTTGCCGCACATGATCACGCGCGCCCAGCTCATCGACGTCCTCTTCGTCATCGTGCCGCATTCGCTGCTGCTCGACATCGCCGGACCGGCGGAAGCATTTCGTCTCGCCAACCAGCACCGTGAACTGCGCGGATTGCCACCGCGCTTTCGCCTCGCCTTCGCCGGCCCGGTAGCGACCATGCCGACGTCGGTCGGACTGGCGCTGGGCGATCTCGTTCCATTGCCTGAGCAGCTCACGACGCCGACCTGGGTCGTTGTGGTCGGCCAACCGACGGCTCACGTAAGCAAGGTGACCTCGGCGATCACGATCACCGCGCAATGGTTGCGCGATCGGCTGCATGCCCCGCTGCTCGAAGCAGACACGCCGCATCGTCTGGTGACGATCTGCTCTGGCACCCTGCTCGCCGCGCGCGCAGGACTGCTCGGTACGCGCCATTGCACGACGCACCACGAGTTGCTGCACATGCTTCGGGCCCTCGCGCCGCAGGCACAGGTCATCGACAATCGCGTCTTCGTGGTGGACGGTCCGGTAGCGTCCAGTGCGGGCATCACGGCGGGGATCGACGTCGCGCTGCACCTCATCGCCGAGGAGTGCGGTGAGGCGCTGGCGGCCAGCGTGGCTGAGGATATGGTCGTGTATTTGCGACGTTCCCCGCGCGACACCGAGCTGTCACCGTTCCACATGCACCGACGCCATCTCCACCCAACCGTGCATCGGGTGCAGGACGCCATCATGTCCGAGCCGCAGCGCGATTGGGACATGCCCTCGCTGGCCGAGGTTGGCCACGCGGCCGAGCGTCACCTGTTGCGGCTTTTCATCGACAACGCCGGCATCTCGCCATTGCACTACCTCCGCTTGATCCGCTTGGAACGCGCCCGCCAGTCGCTCGAATACGGCGCGACCGTCACGCGCGCCGCCGCGGTCGCCGGCTTCGGCTCGGACGTACAGTTGCGCCGCGCCTGGAGCCGCCAGTGGGGCGGCTCGCCCCGCGATGCCGCGCGCGCCGCGGGGCCGGGCGCTCCGGTAGCTCGCACGACACGATCTCGAGCCAGCCGGTAGTTGAAACACTTCGGGGCCGTCGAACACTACCGGGTATGGATTCGACGCACTGATGGCACTCCTTAGCGAAGGACAAATGATTCCGTCGGCGCCCCCGCCACCACGGCTGAAGCGTTTCGCGGTCCACGCCGCGTTCTCGTATGCCAAAGAGGATGCCGACTATGTCCGTCGTGTCGGCGACGCGCTGCCAAAGGGAATCAAGGTCCACGACTACAAGACTCGCGATGGGATCCTCAAGGTGGTGGGCCTCGACCTGAAGAAAACGCTCAAGCACATCTATCAATACGAGGCCATGTTCGTCTTCGCCTTCATCTCGAAGGCGTACGCGGAAAGCGAATACGCGCAAATCGAGTGGGAGGCCGCCAAGCGCGCCGCGAAGCACAAGCGCGGATACCTCATCCCGGTGCGTCTTGAAGAAACGGACATGGTGATATCGCAAACCTGGCTCGACGGAACGCTTCCGGCGGCGCAGGTCGCCGATCTGATCGAAGGCGCGATTCGCCGTCCGCCGCCGGCGGAGTGGTGGTTCTACCTTTCAACGCAAGTGAAAGTCGCTGCGGCCGCTGCGCTGCTCACCTTGGTTCTCTCGGCGTACCCAATCTACCTATGGCTCTGGCCCTCCCGGACGTGGCTCAAGTCCGCTGACGCAAACGTGGACGGGATCATCGCGCATGTCGTGAACGACGGACCGAAGAGCGCGACAATCGTCGGCAAGCGGCTAAAGTTTGGTTCGCTCCCGATCGAGGACAGCGAGCTCCGTCTCGACAAGTCCGAGTCGCCGACGATCGCTCATGGCGAGCGCGACGTGAAACTGATCACGATGGCTCTCGCGACGAAGTGCGGGGCCGACGGCTTCCTCGTGAACAAACGCAAGGTCGAGCCACTCCTCGGTCAGCAGCCCATCACGCTCGAAATCGATATCCGGGAGTCCGACGACACTCCCGGCAAATCGAGGCGGCGGATCGTGACGTTCCCAGCCGCGCGTCTCAAACCGCTCGTCAGAAGGTTGGTATTGGGCTATGAGACTCTTTGTCCTTAAGACTTTTGTCTGCGTTCTGCTCGCGGCGTCCGCGGTGCAGGGTCAGATCACGACTGCGGACGTTAGAGTGAGGGTCACCAGCCCTGGTTGCGACAAGCTGAAAGACGTCTACTTAATCGTCAACGGTGACGAACTCCACCCGGTTAAGCTCGACCAGGACGGGACCTGCCGCTGGAAGACTGACCTCGGCGACGACACGATCTTGACAAGCACCGCGAGCTTCAGTCTCCGCGCCGACTTGAAGCGCTCTGGTTGCAAGAAGGCAGAGGCGATCGAGACGAAGAACCAGGCCGACCTGGTGTTCTCCTGTTGCGACGGCCCGTTCCGCAATGTGAACGTGAAGATCGAACCGCCGATGCTCGCCAGCTACGACCGCTACGTGCGGTCGTTCGCGGCAGATCGGAACCCTGTCGGATGCCGCGAATTCGCGATGTTCGAAAAGGGGCAAGGCGCGATCAACAGTGCGAAATTCGATGACGAGGACGTCTATCTCCACCTCGGCCCTTTCAACCCGAAGCGGCAGCCGGTTGGTCTGTTTCTCAACAAGGTCGTCGTCGACGACCGCACGCTGGTTCTGACGCGAGACGGCGTGGTCTATCGGATGACCGTGCAGCGCGCAAAAGGCCAGAGCAGGAGCGCGCCGGGGCTCTCGTCCAACGCGATTTCCGTCGACATCAAAACACTCGGTGACCTTAAGTTCGAACGCGCCGAGTTCCAGGTGATCAAGTGATGTCTCGAACCTCGCTCAGCCCGAAAGCGCGGTCACGAGTTGCTCGATCCATTGCACGTCTTCACCGCGTTTCTTGCGGGTTTCGGCGATGAGGCGGAGGTTGCGGGCGGTCGTTTCGCCTTCCCATTTTTCGCGCATGGCGATGAGGGCGTTGCCGATGGATTCGGCGGCGTTCTCGCGGTGATTAGCGAGGACCGCGAGCTCGAGCAGCGTGGCGTAATCCCAGTAGTCGGGAGCGGAGCCGGCGATGCGGCGGGTGACGGCATAGCGGACGACGGGCAGAAGCTCTTCGCGCTGCGGATGCGGCGGCTCGCGCAGTTCCATCAGCGTCACCGTGTTGATGCCGGGATAGGCATCGCGCCAATCGGCTTCGAATCCTTTTCGATAGGTGTCGATCGCTTTTTCGAGCAGCGCGGCGGCGCGGAAGGGATCGTTCGCATTGCGGGCGCGTTCCCATCGATCTTTGTAAATGCGGCCGAGGATGCCGTAGGTTTCGCTGCTCGGTCCGCGCGTTGCGATGATGTCGAGGACCACTTCCTCGGCGCGGGCATCGTCGCCGGCGCGGTTGAAGGCGAGCGCGAGTTGTTCGCGAACGAGGATCGTCGCCGCCAGCGCCTTGGGCATGCGGGCGGCGAGATCGATCATCTCCTGCCAGCCTTTCACAGCGCGGTACGAGAGAAAGAGATCGACGATGGCCGCGCTTTCGATGGCGTCGAGATCGCCGAGAGCATGTTCAACCTCACGCACGGCTTCGAGACCGGAGCGGCGGGCAGCGGCCAGTTTCTGTTTGATGTCCTGCGCGTACTGCACGCGCTCGCGAAAGACGTCGGTCCTCAGCCTGGCGATGTCGGGAAAAAGATAGCCATCGAGCGTTTGCGACAGCGGGCTGTCGATGACGCCCCGCTGATTGCCATGCCATTCCGTGCGCATCGCTTCGAGCCGGGCAACGAGGTCCGCGATCGATTTCTGCGGATCGGCGGGAACGCCGGACGCGTCGAGGCGGTATGGCAGCGCGCGCAACGGAGCGACGTCGAAGGGAAGCTGTCCGCGGCCCTCCGCGAAAATCAACACCGTCGAGCCGGGCCGCGCCGCGTGCCGGATCCCGAGCTCGTAGAAGACATTTGCGTTTGTCGTGGTGAGGTCGGCCACGGCGAAGCGGCAGAGGACGAGCCGCTCGAACATCGGCTTGTGAATGAGCCCGCCGGTGACCTCCTCGTCGGCGCGCAACGCCTCCAATCCCGCCGCCTCGATGGCCGGCTCGATGATGTTGCGATAGACGGAGTCGAAGGAAACCGGACCAGCGACATCGGTCTTGGTCCCGAACGGCATGGCCACGAAACAGAGATCGCGCATCGGTGCGGAGTCGGGCATCGGGATAGCGTACTAGCTTGCAGGAGCGGCGTCATCCGTTCCGTCCAGCCGTAATTGTCGCCCTGCTGATAGAACCGATGTGTCCTCCGTGAATCCCCGACATTTGTCCGTCGCTTTGAGCGGAGGTATTTCATGCGATCGATCGCCGACGTATTGGCTGATGCACAAGCAGTCATTGACAAGGAACCCGCTAAGGCGCGGCGCATCATCCTCGAGGCTGGCGCACTCGATCGCGCGAATGAACATTTCATCGCCGTCCGGCAGATCTACGCGCGCTCGATCTACAAAGATGAGGATCTGCTCGCGCCGCAGAAGTATGAGGACGCCCTCGCCGTGCTCGAGACGGACTGCGCGCTGGACAACTCGACGGATGGCGAGACGCTGGGACTGGCCGGCGCGATCTACAAACGACTGTGGGACCACACAGGCCAGCGCTCGCACCTCGAGAAGTCGCTGAAGTGGTACGCCAAGGGATACGAGGCCGGACGCGATCCCGATGGCTGGCTCGGGGTGAACACGGCATTCGTCTCCGACCACCTGGGCGTGCAGGAAAACCGCGTTGGCGGAAACGACGCCGCCGCGCGCCGGACGGCGCGATTTGCGACGGCGGACCGAATCCGCAAAGAAGTCCTGGCAAAGCTCAACGCAGCCGGGCCGCCTCTGACGGGAGCGTGGTACCACCATGCCTCGCGTGCCGAGGCGGCTTTCGGTCTGGCCGACTTTGCCGGCGCCGCCGCTGCGCTGGCGGAGGGAAATGCCGCGGTGCAAGGGCTTCCGAGGGAACCTCTGCGGCACGAGACGACCGCGCGCCAGCTTGCCGCCGTTGCACGTCTCCGTTTCGAAGGAACGCCGGACTACTCCATCGCATCGAACGTTATTCAGAACGCATTCGGCATCAATGATGACGCCGTAAGCGCACTATTCGGCGGAAAGATCGGGCTGGCCTTTTCCGGCGGCGGTTTCCGCGCGTCGTTGTTTCACATCGGTGTGCTGGCCAAGATGGCCGAGCTCGATCTCCTCCGCCACGTCGAAGTGATTTCCTGCGTCTCAGGCGGTTCGGTTATCGGCGCCTTTTACTATCTCGAGCTCAAGAACATTCTCGAGAGTGGAAAGACCTCGCACGCCGACTATCTGCAGCTTGTGCGCGACGTAGAGACGAAGTTCCTCGCAGGCGTTCAGAAGAACGTGCGCACGCGCATCGCGCTCTCGCCGCTGGGCGGGCTGAAGATGGCGCTGAAATCGGGCTATTCGCGGTCCGACGTCATCGCCGAGCTTTATCAGAAACACTTCTACGATCAGACAGCGGCGAAAGGAAAGGAGCCGGCGCGCTTCATGTCCGATCTCACCGTGCAGCCGGCGGAGTTCCCGGGCGGCAAGGGCGAAACGTTCAATCCGAAATACGACAACTGGCGTCTGAGCGCGAAGGTGCCGATGCTCGTTCTCAACGCCACGACGATGAACACGGGCCACAACTGGCAGTTCACGGCGACGTGGATGGGGGAGTCGCCGCAGGCCATCAGTGACACGATCGATGCCATCCCGCGGTACCGGCGCATGTACTACAGCGAGGCTCCCAAGCCGCATGACCAGATTCCGATCGGCCGGGCCGTCGGCGCGTCGGCTTGCGTGCCGGCGCTGTTCGAGCCGATCGTCCTGCGCAATCTTTATCCGGACCGCACCGTGCGTCTCGTCGACGGTGGCGTGCATGACAACCAGGGCTTGTCGAGCCTCCTCGAGCAGAACTGCCGCGTGATTCTCATCAGCGACGCGAGCGGTCAGTTTCAGGAACAGCGGAGTCCGGGCGGAAGCGTCAGCGACTCCCTCGGCAATTCGAACAGCGTGCTGCAGGCGCGGGTGCGCGAATCGCAATTCGACCAGCTCACCGCGCTCCGCCGCGCGGGCGCGATTCAGGGCGCGATGTTCATTCACCTGACCAAAGATCTCGACGCCGATCCTGTCTCGTGGGTGGGTGGGCCGGAAAAGCCCGCGATCAAAGCGACCAAGGTGACGAGCTACGGAATCGATCGCCACATACAACTCAAGCTCGCGCAGGTGCGCACCGATCTCGATTCGTTCTCCGAGGCGGAGGCGTACGCGCTGATGACGAGCGGCTATCGGATGACCGAGCATGCCCTGCTCGAAGAGAAGTGTGTGCCGTCGCTCGACGCTGTGAGAAGGCGGCAGTCGTGGAAGTTCCTCGCCGCCGAACAGGCGTTGACCAGAAAGGATGTGGAGAACGCGGAACGTATGCAGACGCTGTTGCGCGTCTCCAATGAACTGGCGGGAAAAGTGTGGCGGCAATCGCTGCCTTTGACCGTGTTGGGCATCGTCCTCTTCCTCGCCGCGATCGCTGGAGCGGGGTATGGTCTTTGGAAGTATCGCGCGGCCGCCCTTCCGTCGCTCGGCATCGTCTCGCTCGTGGGCATCGTACTGATCGTGGTGAGTTTGATCCTGGCGTACATGGACAAGCATCGCCACTATCACAAGCGCCTCGACGAAATGGGACTCGGCTTCGCGATCGCGATCCTCGGCTGGTTCGCCGCGGGACTTCATCTCCTCATCTTCGACCGCTTGTTCCTGATGCACGGCAAGTGGAACCCCGCGCCGAAACAGTCCGCGGTCGTCACATCAGGACCGCGCTTGCCCGTTGCGACCAATCCGCCGCATGGCAACACGAGCGGCGCGAATGTCCCACCAATACCCCCGCCGACGGACCCGCCGCGCGATACGGTCAATTGAGTCGCTGCGAAATACACGATCTTCAACAAAAAAAAGGCCGTTGCCAAAACTGGCAACGGCCTTTTCGTTTCAATGTCGAGGTAAAGCCCTAATCGTGTGAATACGGCGATGCGGCCGGCGCCACTTCCACGACCGTCATCTCTTGGAGTAGCCGGGGAGTGGAGAAGGTGTTCTTCTATCAGTCGTTGACGCGATACCAAATCAGCACGGAGATCTTCACGACTGCCGCCGTCGCGACGATTGCCAAGAAATCCCAGCGGATGACGTGATGGGTGAGGTTGTAGAAGAAAAGACCGCCGGCGAGGAGGACGCCCGCAAGTCCGCCGATGCTTGTGGAGCGAAGGCGGTGGGTGAGGAAGCGTTCGTCGATGGTGCCGAGGATGGGGAGCTTCATTTTTTGTCCTCCAGCGTAAAGATCGCGTCCGTCGTGTAACCGAAGACGCGCGAGAAGGTCAGCGCGAGCGCGAGGCTCGGCTCGTATCGCTGGCGCTCGATCGAGTTGATGCTCTGGCGCGACACGCCCACTGCATCCGCGAGCTGCTGCTGCGTCCATCCGAGCGCAGTGCGCAGTTCTTTGACGCGATTCTGAACGGATGGCGGCATGTCAAGTTGGCTTCACATGATAGTCCGATTAGAATTCGTGTGTTTCCCGGAGGCAATGTGTCCATTCGATTTTGGTCCTTGGTCGTTCTGGCTTTCCCGATTTCTCTAGCTGCGCAGAATTACCGAGTCGACACGGTGGCCGGATTCGGCACGTTCAGCGGCGACGGCGGGCCCGCAACGGCGGCGTTGCTGAATCCGGGACCGCTGGCAGTCGACGCGAACGGCATCCTCTACGTTTCCGACCCCGGCAACAATCGCATTCGCAGGATCGACAACTCCGGCACGATCACCACGCTCGTCGGCAGGGGATACGGAACCTTCCGCGGCGATTACGGTCCGGCCGCGCTGGCAGGGATATCGACCGCGTTCAGCGTCGCGCTGGACCGCTCCGGCAATCTCTATTTCACCGATGACTCCAATCAGCGAATCCGCGAGGTCACGACCACCGGGTTGGTCTTCACCGTCGCCGGAAACGGCAATTGCGGGACGACGAATGCAGGCGTGAAAGCGACGCAGGCACCGCTGTGCGATGTCGAAAGTGTGGCCGTCGATAATCAGGGCCACGTTTTCTTCGGATCGGAAGCGCAGGTCTGGATGATCGCCGCGGACGGCACGCTGGTGCTGGTTGCGGGCAACGGCGGATTCGACAAGACCGGCGACAACGGGCCGGCCACCGCGGCGCAAATCGGATATCCCGGCAGCCTCGCCATCGATGCGAGCGGCAACGTCTACATGGCCGACCAATTCAATTTCGCCATCCGCGAGGTGACGACGGACAAAGTCATCCACACCGTCGCGACGATTTCCACCACGAGCTCCACGACGGTCTCGCTGGCGCTCGACCCGTCGGGCAATCTCTTTTACGTCACCGGCACGAAGCAGGTCTTCAAACTGATGTCAGGCAGCCCAACCATCGTTGCCACGGTCACCGGCGTGGAGGACGCGAGCTACATCGCCGTCGATGCCGCGGGCGCGATGTACGTTTCCTCAATCACGAACCAACGCGTTTTGAAAATCGCCAACGGCAATTCTACGGTGATCGCTGGCGCCTATCCGTACGGCGTCGATCCGTTGCCCGACCAGGCCACGCACGTTCGTCTGCATCTGAATCCGCTACTGATTGGCCTCGCGGTCGACTCCGCGGGAAACGTCTACTTCCCGGAACTCGATGGCAATCTCTTCCAACGCATCGACAAGGTCACCCCCGGCGGCACGATGTCGGCGCTGAACACTCCCGCGAAACTACCTACCAATGGCGATTTCACTGTCCAGGCCGTGGCGATCGGTCCGAATAGCACCATCTACTTCAGCACCTTCACACAGGTGTACCGGGTGGAGTCCAACGGCACCGTGACGCTGATCGCCGGCGCGCCCGGATTTCCGTCCGCGGTCGGCGATGGCGGGCCAGCCACGGCCGCGAAAATCAGCAATCCATCGAGCCTCGCATTCGACGCCGTTGGGAACCTCTACATCACCGAGCCGTTCGACAATCGCGTGCGCAAGGTCACTCCGGGAGGCACGATCTCCACGTTCGCGGGCAACGGTCACGCCGGTTACAGCGGCGACGGAGGTTTCGCGTCGGCCGCCCTGCTCTCGACGCCGGTCGACGTGAAAACGGACAACAACGGCAACGTCTTCATCGCTGATCTCACCGCCGCGGTCGTCCGGAAGGTGTCGTCGAACGGCATCATCACGACCGTTGCCGGAAAAGGGGTGTCCGGTTTCAGCGGCGACGGCGGACCGGCAACGCAGGCGACGATGAGCGGCGCCGCGGCGATCGCTGTCGACCCGGCAGGAAATCTCTTCATCGCCGACCGGCCGTCTGCTGCCTCCACCATCTCGCCGGCAACCGACAACAATCGCATCCGCATGGTGAACACCGCGGGCATCATCTCGACGATTGCCGGCCCGCAGCCCGGCTACAACGGCGAGGGGAGCAACTCGACCGCTGCCGCCGTCGGCGGCCCGGTCGCCCTGGCCACCGATGCACAGGGCAACCTCTACGTGAACGAGTCATCGACGCAGCGCATCCGCAAGTTCACGAAAATCTCCGGCCCGATTCCGGCGAAGCGGCGCGCCGTGCCGTAGACGGGAGTGGGGAGTTGGGAGTGGGGGCTGGGAGAAAGGCACCGGAGTACGAGGCAGCTGCGGCGGTTACCACGTCGTGCCTTTTCTCCTACACCCCACACCCAACTCCCCACACCCCGTGGTAGAACCCTCGGCGCTTGCGGACCGCGGTCTTCTCCATCATCTCGCCCAACTACCGGCACTACGCGCGTGTGCTCATGGAGTCGGTGCGGCAGCATCAGCCGGAGTGGGATCGCTTCGTCCTGCTGGTCGCCGGCGATGGCAGTGCGATCGACGAAGAGTTGTTCGCAACCGTTTCGCTCGATGCGTTGCCGCTTCCGAACCGGCGGCAGTTCTGTTTTCGCTACTCGATCCTCGAGCTCAACACGGCCGTGAAGCCGTGGATGTTCGAGCATCTTTTCGCGCGCGGCTACGAACGCGTCATCTATCTCGATCCCGATATTCGTCTTTACAGTGCGCTGTCCGAGGTGGACACGGCGGAGCCGGAGACGTTCCTGATCCTGACGCCGCATCTGACGGGGCCGATCGCCGGCGACGACCATCCGAGCGAGCGCACGATTCTCCAGGCCGGCACCTACAACCTCGGCTTCCTCGCGGTTTCGAAGGGACGTGACACGCACCGCTTTCTCGACTGGTGGCAGGAAAAGCTGGAGTTTCAGTGCGTTTCCGATGTGGCGAACGGCATCTTCGTCGATCAGAAATGGATCGATCTGACCCCCGGCTTTTTCGACGGCGTCACGATCCTCCGCCATGACGGCTACAACGTCGCCTACTGGAACCTCGGCCAACGCACGGTGCGTGGCGATGGTGTTAATGCAACGGTGAACGGCCAGCCGCTGCGCTTCTTCCACTTCAGCGGATTCGATCCGGCCGATCCGTCGAGGGCGTCGAAACACGATTTCGCGTTGCGCGTGACAGAGGTCGGCGACGCAGGAGCGCTGATCGCGGACTACGACGCCGCCATCCGCGCCGCGGGATATGAGTCGTTCCGCAACGCGCGCTATCCGTTCGGCTTCTTCGCCGACGGCACGCTCATCTCCGACGCCGCGAGAATCGCGTATCGCAATTCGCCGGCGTTGCAGCGCGCGGCCGGCGCGGATCCGTTTCAGCATCCGGAGCTTTTTCGCGCGCACCGCCCCGTTCGCCGGATTCGCCGAGGTGCGCGCATGTCGCGAATCGCCGCGAAGGCGTACCAGACGCTGTCGCCGCTACGGCCGCTCGTACTCCTGTTTCCGCGGCCGATACGCAAGGCGGCGCGCGAGTTTCTGCTCGGACGGCGCGACACGCCTTCGCCGCCGCCTCGCCCGAACCGGCCGTTGCCGCCGGGACTGAACATCGTCGGAAACATCGCGCACGACACAGGCGTGGGCGAGTCGGCGCGACTATGCCGCAACGCGTGCGAGGCTGCGGGAATCGCGTACCAGATCATCGACGCGAACGATGAATCCCAGCAGGCGATGTATCGCACCAGCGTGTTTCACGTGAATGCGGATCAACTCCCCGAGGTTCATGAACGGTTGCCGCACGTCTTCGGTTCGAGCACCTACAATATCGGCTGCTGGCATTGGGAGTTGCCGTTGTTGCCGGACGCGCTCGCGGAGTCGGCCGCGCCGCTCGACGAAATCTGGGCGCCGAGCGAGTTCATTCAGAACGCGGTCAGCAGCAAGGTTTCGATTCCCGTCGTGCACATGCCGCACGGCATCGAGGTGACGGAGATCGAAGCGTGCCCTCCCGAGGAGTTCGGCGTGCCGCGGGGACGCTTCACGTTTCTCTGCATGTTCGATTTCGCGAGCGTGATGGAGCGCAAGAATCCGCTCGGCGCCGTCGATGCATTCCGTAGAGCATTCGCTGACAATTCCAGTGCCGCGCTCTTGATCAAAGCGGGACATGCCGGCCGCCATCGTCGCGAATACGCGGACCTCGCAGGACAGCTGCGCGGAATCCCGAACGTCTACCTGACCGATCGGATGCTCCCGCGGCCGCGCGTGAACGGGCTGCTCGCGGCGTGCGATGCGGTCGTGTCGCTGCATCGTTCCGAAGGCTTCGGATTGATCCTCGCCGAAGCGATGTACCTCGGCAAACCGGTCGTGGCCACCGGCTGGTCCGGCAACATGGATTTCATGACCAGCGCGAACTCCTGCCCGGTCGCATACGAGCTGGTGACGCTCGGCCGGACCTACGGCCCGTATCGCGCCGGCCAGCAGTGGGCCGATCCGGACATCGATGACGCCGCGCGACTCATGCGCCGCGTCATCGAGGACGCCGACTTCCGGACTGAAATCAGCACCCGCGCGGCTGACACGATCCGCTCCCAATTCAGCCCCGCCGCCGCCGGTGCTCGATATCTTCGAAGGCTTGCGCTCGTCAGCCGCTGAGCCGGAGCCTCATTTGTTCAGCGATGACATTCAAGTCATCGATGACCCGTATCGACTCCCGCAAGTCATTAAATGAATGAGCGCGCTCATTTTCCAATTCGATCGCCAATCTGCGGATCACTTGTTCGTCGCCAGAAGTTGCCATAAGCATGGAGCGGTCCTTGGCGCGTTGTACGAGGCGCGAGCGATTCGTGTCACGTTTAAACTCGCGGAAGATCATTGTGAACTCATCAGCAGTTTTAAACTGATAAACACGGCGTACGCACCGATGCCAGAGTAGTTCGTCGCGCCACCAGAGCCTACTGCCCGTGAAAAGTGCGAAGGCCACCGCGGCCACTATTAAGACGCTCAGTAAGGCCAACAGTATTCGCCCAACCCACATTAAAACGAGCGATTGAAATGGATTAACCACAAGGAACGTGACCATGCCGAACATGGCCACGAACAGAATGGCATACTTGAAATTCTCGATCACCGTCTGCCAAGCGCTGTTTGTGAACGAACGTGCGTTGACACCGACAAAGAGGAACGGTGTCACAACATTGAGAATCGCCCACCATGCTGGCGAGACGAAGCGGCCTCGATACGCGGCGTACCAGGCACAGGGTGCCCAGGATACCGCCAGAAAAACACACCCGAAGGTGAATGGTCCTACTGTGGCCGCAATAAATAACGGCCATGCTCGGCTTGCAGCGATGATGTAGAGCAAAGGTTTGCGAATACCGGGAACGCGTACGATTAGCCCGGCGACACTCCGTGAAATCAGTGCGGAGAAAGTGACCGCAGGCAAGGCGATCGTTATCAATGAGCGGTTAGGCGAAACCAATAAAAGTAAAACGAATCCGTGCAGAAGAAGATCGACAAGATCGATCTTGAGCAGCAACTTCACTACGTCGACAAGCTCCCGGTTTCTGGGTATGCGTTTCAGGTGCGCGAAGGTTGCATCGCGTTCCCGCTTCAGCCGGCCGGTCAGGTGAGACTTGACGAGTGCGCTAAGAATAGCGCGTGCCACGTCGTCAGGTACACGTTGGAGTAGCGCAGCCTGACGGTATGCGACGTCGGCCAGAAGAAGGCTGCCCCCGGCAAATGCATCGCGAATGGCGCGGATGAGTACCGGTTCGGGTGATACGCCGGCTACTTCCAACGCCCATCGACGGTCATAGAGACTCCCCTTGGCCGTTGCCAGGTTGACGATCCAGCCAACGAGATCACGCAGCCTTTCCGGAGCGGCCGCAGCGCGGCCCTGATAGCCCGACTGGATGAGAGACAATAGATGAAGGGCGAGGGAGGGCCACGGAAAATCAACCACGGTCCGGCGCGCCGCGAGCGGTCCGGCACCGCCCGAAGTTCCTGGCAACGCCTCTGCGATTAGTGCGCCTTCATGTTCTAGCAGGTCGCAGGCCGTCGCCACGATACGGTCGAGTCGCTCACCCGTCTGCGTCTGCAGCAATACGACGGCGGTCTCACGCCATCGCGCGTCCATAAGAAGCGTTTCTGGTGTGACGATGTCGGGCGCATCGAGAACGACCGAGGTCGCGAAATACTCCTGAAAGCGGCGATGCGCAAACGTAAATGTCGGGTCGATGGCCTCACCCTCAGATCGCGCAAGCTTGATGAACTCGAGGGCATCGAACATTGTCGGAGCATCGCCGGCATAGCCGCGCTCCGTCATTGCATCAGCGAGCGCCGTCCGCTGCGGACTGAGGCCGAGGGTAGGGTGGTAGGCCATGCAGAAGGCTGCCTTTTCCGCCGCTTCGCGCACAGCGACTGCTCCAACTCCGAATCGCCGGAGGAGCTTGGCTTCGTCTCTCCGTAACCGAGTCTCAACGTAATCTTCGAATACTACATGTGCATTTGCTGGAAACTCTTTCTCTTTTCTCATGTGCTGACACAAGAGCCCGAGAAACATTGGATTCCGCGATGTGACGCTGAATTCGGGTCCCGCTAGTTCCAAGCGCCCGATCAGGTCGCGCTCTATGTCTTTGGGAAGATCCGCGCGTCGAATGAGGCGGCGCCGGTAGTCGTCACCCAAAGCGAGAATCCTGAACCGCGGCCATCCCAGTACGCCAGGACCTCGGAAATATCGCGATGCGATGACACCGCGGCATCGATTCATTGCGGTGAGAAATCCAGCAATCGCTTCGCCATATTCGCGTATGGAGGTATCGGCGCTGGTGGCACTAAGGACATCGGGGATCTCATCGAACGAGTCGAAGAGGAACAGCCAGGTTCCTTCTTCCACGCCGAGAGCGAACTCGTCGTCCAGAAACTCCTCGACGTCACGACTGTTGGCTCGATTCAGAGTCTTCAAGACGTGGGCGCGGATCAGGTCGACATCAACGTTGACTCCAGCCGGACGCTCGATTGTTTTCAGGTTTATGTAAAGAGGGATCACCGAGCGCATGCTGTGCGCGTTCGAGGCGGACGTGGCCATCACATGGGCCAGGTGCCGGAGTGCGACGCTTTTCCCTGCGCCTGGCTCGCCTTCAAGCAGAATCAGCCGGGAATCACTTCGGCGCAGAGCTCGAGAGAGCGAGCGTTCACGTCGAAGCGACGATCGCTGAGCAAATCGAAAGATTTGGCGTCGACGGACTCCTTCCGCTTCGACTTCCGCCTCCAAGTCGGAGAAACGCTCCTCACTCCAGTCGGCGTTCAAGTCGATCTGTCGAATATCGGCAGCGATATGCTCTGCGAAGATTCTGCGTCTCCTTGCACGGCGCTTCTTCTCGGCGTTGTAAAAGAAAGGCTGGAGCTCCTTCATTAGCTTCGCCGCCAGAAACACGACGGCGAGAATCGCCGCGAGGAGCACAGCCGTTGTGATTACGTACTGGGGAGCGTTCCCTCCGAAGAGGAGGCGCCACAGCATCTTCACGTTGTCGATGAGTTTTTTGAGGTCCATCGATAGCGGAGTGTTTGTTCGCCGGTTTTCCCTACCCGCGTCGCGGAAGCGGCATCGCGCGAAGTGGCGGAACGGAACGGGTGCGGGTGGAGGGAGGCGCGGATTCAGGACCGCCAAGTTGATCCCGGCCTCAGCTCTCGCGCACGTGGAGGACGTGTTGACGCTGCCGAAATTGTGGACTTGCCGCGAGTGCGGACGCTCGTTCGCGAATCGCAATCAAACGCACACCTGTGCGGAGCTCGGCGATCTCCATCGGCATTTTGCGAATCGGACGCCGGAGTTGCGGGCGTTGTTCGACGCGCTGGCCGAGGCAGTACGCGCGTGCGGGCCGGCCGAGGTGCTGTCCGGAAAGACGCGTCTTGCCTTCCATCGCCGCATGTCCTTTCTCAGCGTCTATCCGCGCAAGGACCACCTCATCCTCGGCTTCGTGCTCGCCGAACGGATCGATCATCCGCGCTTTGAGTCGGTGCTGCAGCGCTGAGGGATAGACTTCGCGAATGACGATCACCGGCGCAATCCTCGCGGCACTCGCAACGGCTGCACTTCTGCTCTCTGGTCCCGGCACGCGCGCGGGGTGGTGGGATTTCAAGACCGGCCTGTTGCTCTTCGCTGGCGCGCTCCTGATTGGATTGCTCGCGCTGCTGATCTCTGGCATCGCATGGATGCGGACGCGTCCCAACCGCACCGCGGCAGCGGCCACGATCATCGGTGCCGTGATCGTCCTGGTTCCGCTGGTGCAGATCGTGGCCGCGCGCGGCAAGCCGGCCATTCACGACATCAGTACAGACCTCGCCGATCCGCCGCGCTTCTCGGCCGTGCTTCCTCTTCGCGCCGGTTTTCCGAACAAAGTCTCGGACCACGTCGACGATGCCACCGCCCGCGCGCAGCGGGCCGCGTATCCCGATCTGGCCACGCTCGAACTTCCGATCGCGCCGGACGCCGCGTTCACCAAGGCAGTCGAAGCCGCGAAGAAGATGGAGTGGGAGATCGTCTCGCTTCGTCCCGCCGATGGCCTCATCGAGGCGACGGCTACGACGGCCTGGTTTGGCTTTCACGACGATGTCGTCGTGCGCATCCGCCCCGCCGGCTCGCACAGCCGCGTTGACGTCCGCTCCGTCTCCCGCGTCGGCCGCGGCGATGCGGGCAAGAACGCGGATCGGATTCGGCGGTACCTGCGGCTGCTGACGAGTTAGTTCACGCGGAGGCGCGGAGAAAAGCGTGACCACACACAGCGTCCTCGGGGCGATCGCCAACTCTTTCAATCCGCTGCTGGCGATCCTCGCTCTGGCCGTCCCGTTTCTGCGCAAGCCGTTGACTGTCCGATCGACGATCGCGTACTACCTCTCCGTTGGAGTGGCGATTGGGCTGGTTTACGTCGTCCGTGCAGTGGATGATCGCTCCCACCTTTGGGCCTCTCGCGGCCTCGACTACAGCACGCACTCAGCATTCGCGGCATCCCTCGCGACGTCGATCGCCGCATTCCACCGCCGCTGGGCCGTTCCACTCGTCCTCGCGACCGTCCTCTACTTCGCGCTGGAGATCTTCATGCGGTACCACGGCGTCGTGGACATTCTCTCGTCCGCCGTTCCAGCAGCCATCGTGGCCGCCGTACTCCTCATTGCCTCTCTCCGTCTCTCCGCGCCCTCTGCGTGAAACCGTTCCCTCTCCGGAGCCCGTTAGAACGGGCAGTCGTCGCAGCCGGAGCCGCAGCAAGTCGGTTCGAATGCGGCGCGGATTTCGGGGTGGGGTGGTTTCTCGGGCGACGGCGAATCGCACGCGGTTTCAGCGCGCGGCGTCTCTTCGGGAGGGAGCTCGGGCTCGTTCAATCGGCGACGATTTCCGACCAGGGGAGCTTGCGAACCAGCTGCACTTTCTCGTCGATCTGTTGCTGCGTGGCGCGGTCGCCGAGGACGCGTCGAAGGTAATCGACCTCGGTGGAGACGAGCTTGTTGTGGTTCGGCAGCAGGCGGAGCGCGGCGCTTTGCAGGTTGCGTTCGGACACGGTGACGGTCTTGGAAGCTTTCGTGACCTTTTCGCTCATGGGGATCGCAACGACGGCCTTCGCCGAAGTAATCCTTCGAACGCGTTTACCTTTTCCGGCCGATCCTCGCGGTGCGGATCGGGAGCGCGCTCCGGAACACGAGCGACTCCTGCACCGCCGCCGGCCGCTCCGAACTGCAACGGCACAGCGCGCAGTGAACGCCATCGACATGCGCCGCGCGAGAATGACCGCAGATATCGCAAAGCCGTTTTTCCATCACACGTTTTCCTTCTCAAGGTTCGTGCCGGAAATTGTGCGGCAGGGTAGGCGGAATCGAACGAAACTCTGCAATACGTGGAGTTGCGGAGGCTTCGTCCGCAGATTACGCAGATGGTCGCCGATGACCTCTACTACTCGTAGCGGAGCGCTTCGATCGGATCGAGCTTCGACGCCTTCGCGGCGGGGTAGATGCCGAAGATGATGCCGAGGATGGCGCAGAAGCTGAACGCAAGCACGATGGCCCACAACGGAGTGTGTACCGGCGGGAGCTCGAGCCAGCGTTTCAGGATCAGGCGGACTCCGGCTGCGCCGAGGTAGCCGAGGGCGATGCCGATGGCGCCGCCGAATCCGGAGAGTGTGACCGCTTCGATCAGGAACTGAATCAGCACGTCGTAGCGCCGTGCGCCGATCGCTTTGCGGATGCCGATCTCTCGCGTCCGTTCGGTGACCGACACCAGCATGATGTTCATGATGCCGATGCCGCCGACGAGCAGCGCGATGCCAACCACGGCGCCCATGATGCCCGTGGTCGTGTTCAGCACCGTGGAGATCGTCTTCATCAGCTCTTCCTGCGAAATGACCTGGAAGTCGTCCGGCTGCCCTTTTTTTATGTGATGGCGGACGCGCAGGATGTCGCTGACCTGTTCTTTGGCGAGGTCGATGTCTTCGCGCGTGCGAACCTGGAGCGCGATCGGCAGATGCTGCATGCGGTCGGGGCCGTAGAGCATCTGCGCGGTCGCGAAGGGGATAAAGATGACGTCGTCGGGATCGTTGCCCAGCGTCGAGCCGCGCTTTTCCATCACTCCGATGACAGTGAAGTTGTTTTCATCGACGCGGATATCTTTGCCGACGGCGTCCTTCAAACCGAGCTGCCGAGCGGCTTCGGAGCCCAGTACGGCCACGCGTTTTTTCGCGTCTTCATCAAGCGTACCGAAGAAGCGGCCGTGATCGATGTATTGTTTGGCGACGTCGGGATAGCTCTGCCTGACGCCGTAGAGCGCGGCGTCGTGGCGCGTGTCGCCGTTTTTCAGTGCGACGTTTGCCTGGAAGATCGGCGTGAAATCACGCACCGCCGTGGCGCCGCGGCGGATGGCCAGCGCATCGTCGTACGTGAGCGCCGGCACTGGCAGGAACGGATTGCCGCGCGAGGCCGAGAAGTCAGGACGGACCTGTACGAATGTCGCGCCGACATTCTCGAGCTGGCTGGAAATCTGGTACTGCATCCCCTGCACGAGCGAGACGACCGCGATGACCGCGGCCACGCCGATCATCACGCCGAGGACGGTGAGGATCGACCGCATCTTGTTCGCGCCGATGGCGCGGAGGGCGATCTTGACGTTTTCGAAGAACATCCGCGCGCCAGCTTAGCCTAGGAAACGATCTTGCCGTCGCGGAGGTGAATGACCCGCTGCGCTTCCTGGGCGACGTCGTCTTCGTGGGTGACCAGGATGATCGAGTTGCCGCGCGAGGATAGTTCGCGGAAAAGGTCGAGGATTTCGCGGCCGGTCTGCGAGTCGAGGTTTCCGGTCGGCTCGTCGGCGAGCAGCAGCGACGGCTTGTTGACGAGCGCACGGGCGATGGCGACGCGCTGGCGCTGGCCGCCGGAGAGCTCGTTCGGTTGATGATTCATCCGATCCCCGAGACCAACCGCCGTCAGCGCCTCCTCGGCCATCTGACGCCGTTCGGCGCGGCCGACCTTGGCGTAGACCAGCGGGAGCTCGACGTTCTGCAACGCCGTTGTGCGCGAGAGGAGGTTGAAGGTCTGGAAAACGAATCCGATCTTCTTGTTGCGCACCGAGGCTAGCGCATCGTCGTCCATCGACTCGACCGGGATACCGTCGAGGATGTACTTGCCGGCGGAGGGGCGGTCGAGGCAGCCGACGATGTTCATCAGCGTCGACTTGCCCGATCCCGAGGGACCCATGATGGCGACGTACTCGCCGTGATCGATGACGAGGTCGACGCCGCGAAGCGCGTAGATGTCCTGCGGTCCGAGCTGGTAGGTGCGCGTCAGGTCGCGCATTTCGATGAGGTGATTTCCGTTGCCGTTGCCGTTTCCGTTCACTTTGAGGCCGTCCCGTTTTGAGGAGTCTTCGACTCTTCTTTCGTCACTTCTACGGAATCGCCGTCTTTCAGTTTCTTCAGAGTGCGGAATGGTCCGGTAACGATGTTGTCGTTCTTCGAAACGCCCGACACGAGCGCGACGTGCGTGGTGTCGCTGACGCCCGTCTTGACCTCCGTCATTTTCACTTTGCCGTCTTTGACGATGAAGACGTACTTCGACTTCGGCGCGTTCTCGTCCTCGTCCTCAGTGCCGCTCTTCGATTTTGCCAGCGACGGCGGAACGCGTTCGACGACGCTCTGGATCGGAACGGAGAGCGCGCTGCCGGATGTGGTGGTGATGATGGAAACCTGCGCGGTCATGCCGGGACGGAGGCGCTCGTCGGCATCGTCGAACTGGACCTTCACTTTGAAATAGCGCATGCCCGCGCCAGTGCCCTGCTTCAGCGCGGCGGAGCTGCCGATCTCGGCGACGTGTCCCTCGTACTCCTTGTCCGGAATGGCGTCGACGTGGACCTTCGATGATTCGTTCAGACGAATGCCCGTGATCTCGGTTTCGCCTACATCGGCTTCGACGAGAATCTCGGAAAGGTCGGCGATGACGGCGATGACCGAGCCGGGATTGTTCATCGTGCCGGGGATGACGACTTCGCCCTCGTGTGCGTTGACCTGCACGGCCCGGCCGTTCATCGGAGAGAGGATGGTGGTGTGATCGAGATCGTTCTGCGCCTGCTGTAACAGCGCCTGGGCCTGCGCGACGCCTTGGTTTGCGGAGTCGTATGCCGCGACGGCGTTGTCATGATTCTGACGGGCCTGATCGAACAGCTCCTGCGCCTGAATTCCCTGCTGCTTGAGGTTCATGGCGCGCTTGTACGCCAGCTCCATCGTGGCCACGTTCGTCTTCGCACGAGCCACTTCGATCCGGCTGTTCGAGACCGCGGAAGCCGCTCGTGCGTAGGCGGCCTGATACGCGGTTCTCTCGAGATCGACGAGGCGCTGGCCCTTCTTCACGGCGTCGCCCTCGTTGAAATAGAGCTTGTCGATCTTGGCGATGATGTAGGCGCTGATGTTGACTTTGACCTTGGGGTTGACCTCGCCGGGCGCGGTGACAATCGCCTGGATGTTGCGCTGCGTCACCGGCTCGACGTAGACAGGCTCGCCTTTCGTCCCGCCGCCCCGAACGCTCGCAAAAATGATGACGCCGACGAGGACGACGGCCGCGATGATGATGAGAATCTTTTTCATTTATTGGCACGCAGCGACTGGAGCGCGGGGCCGATCAGTTTCAGCAGGAGCACGATGACCCAGAGGCTGATGATGGTGACGGCCGCTTTCACCTTCGACACCCGCGCGACGTACGAGAAGCCGATGATGAGGAGCGCGAGGAACCAGATGGAGAAGATGTCGAACGACGAGAGAAGGGCGAAGGCCATCGGGTTCGCCTTGTAATCGACGAGAAATCCGAGGTTGGAGCGGACGATGGTCGCCAGCGCCTGCGCGGGGATGATCCCGCCCTTCGCGACGATGATGATCAGCGTGACCACGCTTTTGATGATCGAAGGTATCGACGCGTAACAGGTGACGGAGAAGGCCTGCTTGAAATCTCCCTCACCGCCGAAGATCCGGAACGCGAGCAGCACCACGCCGGCGATTACGAGCAGGCCGATCAGGCTCAGCACCGGTGCGAGGTACGTGAATACTTTGCCGACCGACGCCGAGATCCGGACGGCTTTATCGATCTGTTCCGGCGATACATTTTTTTGCTGCTCCATCGACTCGCGGGCGGCGGCGCCGAAGTCGATGTGCGGCGCCATGATGACGCCGGCGGCCATGGCGACGAGCAGCAGCAACACCAACGGTACGACCCAGTCCGGACGGCGGGCGATCGACGCGAATGTCGCATCGGGCGAGAACAGCACGCCGATGATGCGCTGGAACGGATTCGGTTTCGGTTCGACGCCGGGCGCGGGCGGAGCGAGGGCGTTATCCTGACCAACTGTCATGGCTCATTTCTCCTCTGGTGCGGTGTCGTGGGATGAGAAGTTGAGCCAATTGTAACGGGTGAACTGGGAGAAGATCGAAGGTTCCTGCACCTTCGGCTCGTCGACGCTGATGTTGCGGATGTCGAGGAGGTCGCCGACGGCGCGGTGATACGCGGCCACGGCTTTGTTGTAGCCGACCAGCGCCTGCAACTCATTCGCGCGTGCATCGGAAAGCTGCTGCTGGATCTGGAGCACCTGGAAGTTCGTGCTCATGCCGTTTTCATAGCGTTTGCGCTCGGCGTTGACGTTCTCCTCGGCTGCTTCACGCGCCGTGCGCGTGGCGCTGATCTGTTTGGCCGACGTATCAACGGCGCGCGCTGCAGCGCGGACGTCGACTGCGATGTTCTGCCGCGCCTGTGTCTCGCTGATCTGCGAGGCCTGAAGGTCGAGGCGGGCCCGAGCCTGTTCTGCACGAGCCGCGTAGTTGAAGACCGGGATGCCGATGGTGAAGCCGACGTTCCAGCCGGGGAAGTCGTTGCGGAAGACCTGCTGCAGTGCGTCGCTGAAGCCGGTGTTGTTGAGGCCTGGCGTGGGCGTGACGATCGTCCCTGCCGAGCCGGCGACGTTGTATCCGAGGTTCAGATCGAACTGCGGGAGGACCTGGTTCCGCGCGAACTGGTAGGCGACGCGACGATTCGCCGTCGTGAGTTGGTTCTCTTTCACTTCAGGACGAAGCTCGTACGCGCGGGCAACCGACTCTTCGACGTTGATGCTGACGGGCGTGTAGCCGATCGTGTCGCTCGGGATGATCGGCCGGTCCCAGTCTTCGGCCGGTAGATTCAGCAGAGCGCGCAGCCGGTCTTCGGCGGAGCGTACGTTCGCGACGGCGGTAATGAGGTTCTCTTCGCCGGTCGCAATCTGCACGCGCGGCTGAAGGATGTCGAGCGGAGCGGATGCGCCGACGTCGATGCGGATCTGCGTGATGCGCGATTGATCGCGGGCCAGGAAGAGCGCTTCCTTGACCACATCGACAAACCGCCGGGCGTAGATGAGGTCGTAGTACGCCTGCTCGACCGTCGACGTGCTGTCGAGCAGCAAGCCTCGGAACGCCTCACGGCTGAAGCCGAGGTTGTTACGGGCGATGATGATTCCGCGGCGGGTTATGTCCACGCCGAAGTTGCGGGCCAGAGGTTGCGTGAAACCGAAACCGAGACCTGTTGAGAAGCCGGGGCTGATGGTCGTGCCGGCGCCGCTGCGAGTGAAGCGCTGGTTCGTCGTCGAGATCGAGAACGAGCCGCCGGTCGGGATCACGTCGCGAAGGGATGCGTTCGCGTTCGTCGTTCCGCCGCCGCTGGCGTCGAACGCCGAGAGCGCCGGGCTCTGACTGTTGGTCTTGCTGATCGTCGCCCCTGCGAAGGGATCGAAGATGCCGTACGCGCTCGTGACGCCCTCCACGGACATCGCCACGTCGTAGCGTTGAATCTGCAGGCCGATGTTCTTCTGGAGCATCGTCTGGATGGCTTCATCGAGCGACAGCCGCATGGCGCGCGGGTTGTTCACGTCCTTGTCGGTATCAGCCGACACGGACACGGTCGGCGCCTGATCGGCCTGGGGAACGTCGACGCCATTGCGGACCGGGTCCGTCGTAACGGTGGCCGGTTGCGGCGTGGGTGTCGTAGTCTTTTTCGTTGTCTGCGCGGAGAGCGGCAGAGCGCTCGCAACACAGGCAATGATCAGCAACCGTCGAACAGCGGTATTCATGTAAACCCTCCTGGACACGCATCTTCTACGCAACATTGTTGGGATTGTTTCGTGCGCGCGCCCCTGCCAGACGTTGGCGAGGCGGACCGATTTTCGGCGCGCGCATTGTATTCGGAGCTGCTACGTTTGACGTCGCGAAACGTGGAAGGTTAACTCGGCGCGGGTGTCGGGTGTCGGGTGTCGGGTGTCGGGTGTCGGGTATGGGGTGTCAGGGTTCCGCTTACTTTCTGGCAGCGATAGACGACAGCCACAACGCCGATGCTCGGAGGTTCGGGTTTTTCCGACCCGCGACCCGCGACCCGCTACCCCCACGCTACGACGGTAACGCCCTCACCGGAACCGGCTCTCCCGCGAAATGACACGCCGCGAACTGACCCGGCTTGTGCTCGATCAGCGGGGGGACGTCGTCCTTGCAGATCGGGAACTGCGCGATCGGGCAGCGCGTGTGAAAGACGCAGCCGCTCGGAGGATTGAGCGGCGTTGGGATGTCACCACTGAGGATGATGCGGCTCTTGTGTCGCGTCGGATCGGGGATCGGCACCGCGGAGAGCAGCGCCCTGGTATACGGGTGGAGCGGATCGGCGTACAGCTCGCGGCGGCCGGACAACTCCATGATTTTGCCGAGGTACATGACGGCCACGCGGCTGGAGATGTGCTCGACCACGGAGAGGTCGTGGGCGATGAAGAGATACGTCAGCCCGAGTTGTTCCTGCAGATCCTGCAGCAGATTGACGACCTGCGCCTGCACGGAAACGTCGAGCGCGGAAACCGGCTCGTCGAGCACGAGGAACTTCGGATTCGTGGCCAGCGCGCGCGCGACGCCGATGCGCTGCCGCTGCCCGCCGGAGAATTCGTGGGGGTAGCGCTTGCGATAGTCGGGACTGAGTCCAACGATTTCGAGGAGTTGGACGACGCGCGCATCGCGATCTCGCGACGACATCCCGCCGTGCACGATGAGAGGCTCGGCGATGATCGTGGCCACGTTCATGCGCGGATTCAGCGACGCGTACGGATCTTGAAAAACGATCTGCATGTTGCGCCGCATCCGGCGCATGTCGCCGGAGCCGAGAGCGAGAACGTCCTCACCTTCGAATTCGACGCTGCCGGAGGTCGGCTCGATGAGACGAAGGATGCAACGGCCGACGGTGGTCTTGCCCGATCCCGACTCGCCCACGAGACCAAGCGTCTCGCCGCGGCTGACTCCGAAGCTGATTCCGTCCACCGCTTTGACTTGCGCGACGACGCGCGCCAGCACGCCGCGTTTGACGGGAAAGTACTTTGTCAAATCGCGAACGACGAGTAGCGGCTCGCCGATACCGAGCGGAAGAATCGGGGTCCGCTGCGATCCGCTGGTTTCCTCCGGATCGTGAGACGTCTTCGTCACCGGATTCCGATCGCGCACGGTCTGATCGGCCGGCATTTGCAGACCGCCCGTGATGGCAGGGGAGGGTTTGTCGTCGCCGGGGATGAAGGGTTTGTCGGTCATCGGGCGATCTCGATCCTCTCTGGATCGGCCTCATCGCCATGCAGATAGCAACGCGCATCATGCCCCGGTGACACGATCATCCGCGCCGGTTCATTGCCGAGGCAGATGTCCATCACGTCGGGGCATCGTGGGTTGAATTTGCAGCCGCGCGGGAGATTCGAGATCGGCGGCACCATTCCTTTGATCGTCGGCAGACGATTCGGCGCGGATGGATCGCCGGCGCTGACGCTCGGCAGCGATTTCAAAAGTCCGCGCGTGTACGGGTGCGCGGGCGCCGCGAAAAGCTCGCGCACCGGCGACTCTTCGACGACGCGCCCGGTGTACATGACCACAACCCGCTCGCAGAATTCGGCGACGACGCCGAGGTCGTGCGTGATGAGCAGGATGGCCAGTCCGAGGCGTTGCTGGAGCGACGCGAGCAACTCCATGATCTGCGCCTGGATGGTGACGTCGAGCGCCGTGGTGGGCTCGTCGGCGATCAGCAGCTCCGGATCGCAGGAGAGCGCCATGGCGATCATGACGCGCTGCCGCATGCCGCCGGAGAGCTGGTGCGGATAGTCGTCGAGCCGCTTGATCGGATCGGGAATCGAAACCAGCTCAAGCATCTCGCCGGCTCGCTTCCACGCCTCTTTCTTCGATACCTTGTTGTGAATTCTTACCGCCTCGGCCACCTGCGCGCCGATTTTGAACACGGGATTCAGCGACGTCATCGGCTCCTGAAAAACCATGGCGATGTCGTTGCCGCGGACAGTACGCATGTCGCGCTCGGAGAGATCGGCGAGGTTCTTCCCCTTGAATCGCACTTCGCCCGCGGTGATCCGCCCCGGCGGCGCAACCAGCCGCATGATCGACATGGCCGTGACGCTCTTCCCGCATCCCGATTCGCCAACGAGCGCCAGCGCTTCCCCCTTGCGAACGCTGAAGGAGACGTTGTCGACCGCGTGCACCAATCCACTATCCGTAGGAAACGAGGTGCGAAGGTTCTTGACTTCGAGGATCGCCTCGCGTGGATCGACATCCGCGTCAGCAACCGCCGCCCCGGGTAACCCCAGCGGCTGCATCGGTTGCGAATTGTCGATAGCGGGATACTCGGTCACGCGAGTCGGATCGTAGCAAGAATGGTGTCAGACACACCGAGGTATCCTCGATCTGCGTGAATCTGCGTCATCTGCGGATTAGGTTTTATGCACAGACGAACGCAGAAGGAGGCGGCGATGAAATACTCATACGACGACGAAGGCGATTCGCTCTTCATCTGCCTCCGTGACGGCGAATACGACGAGTCCGAGGAGATCTACGACGGCTTTGTCATCGACTTCGACAAGTCCGGCCGCCCTCTGAACATTGATATCTACCGCGACGCTTCGAAGTTCGTCGACATTCCTCAGCTGCTTCGCAGCATGGCGCCAGAACCTGAAGAGGCGGAACAACGAATCGAGCCAATGATCATTCGCGATGTGCCCTTCGAGGAGAAAAAAACGTAACGCGAAGCAACATCCCCGAGAGCGTCATATGCCGCTGAGCCCTTAGAAGAAGAGCAACCCCCCGACCCGACAAGTCCTAGCGCCGCGTGAACCGCTTCAGCGTCGCGCGAGCTTCGTTGATGCCGAGGAGAATCGCGGCGGCGAAGTAGACGACTCCGAATGCGCCTGAGACCAAAATCGCTTCGCTGATGTGGCGGAAGGGGAGGCGCGGCGTGATCATCGGCATGAGATACATGTGGCAGGCGACGCCGGCGACGGCGGCGACCAATCCGGAAATCCAGAGACGGCCGAGGAACGATGGCGCGAGTTTCACGCTGCCGACACGGCGGGCAAGAGCGCGGCGGAGCAGGGCGAACTCGATCCAGCCGGCCATTCCTGCTGATGCCGTCAGTCCGATCACGCCGAGCAGCTTGGAGCCTTCGGGAAGATTCGGAACGGGCATGTGCAGGAGGACGATGAGATCGATGATGTACGGCCGCAATGGAAACGCAAACAGCAAGCCGAGGACGGCGGTCAGCGTTACGCGGACCATCGCGAAACGGAGCGGCGTTTTCGGATCGCGCAGCGCGTAGAACGCCGAGGAGTACAGCCGGCCGAGCGTGACTGCGAGCAGACCGAAGGTCGAGCCGACAAGGATGTACCAGACGTAGAGCGTGTCGTCGCTGTGGAACTGGCCGGATTGATAGAGCGCGGCGACCAACACGCGTCCGATGAAGATGAACGCAGTCACCGTCGGCACGACGAAGAAGGCGATCTGCCGCAGGCCGCGCTCGAGCCGCGTACGGAGCGCGTTGTTGATCTCGTCTACGGTGCCGACTGCGCCTGACATCTGCGGCAATTCCGCGGCGGCGACGGACATCCCAAAGAGGCTGATCGGTAGAAAGTAGATCGTTTGCGCGTATCCGAGAGCGGACACCGCGGCGAAGCCAAGCCAGCTTGCAATGACCTGATCGACATATCCGCTCAGCTGCACAACTCCTCGGCTGATGACGACCGGCCCGAAGCTGCGGATGACGGTGCGGACATGCGGCAGCGAGGTTTGCAACGAGAGTTTGATGCGCGGCGCGTATTTCAGAACGAACGGCACCTGAATACCGAACTGCAGCGCGCATCCGACCATCGTGCCCCACGCAAGTGCGATCACGAGACCGCTCTGCGATGTGCGCGTACCGAAAAACACCAGCGTGGCGATCATGGCCGCATTCCAGACCACCGGCGCGACGTACGAGACGAAGAATTTATGGTGGCTGTTCAGAACGCCGAGGCACCAGGCGGAGAAGACGAGCAGGCCGGTGGCCGGAAAGAGGATCTGCACGATCCGGATCGTCAGCTGCCGAACCTCGCCGTGAAAGCCAGGCGCGATGAGGTCGATGATCCACGGCGTGATGACGACACAGACGGCCACGATGATGCTGACGATCACGCCGAGGAGTGACAGGATCACACCGGCCACCCGGCCAGCCATGTCGTCATCGTCTTCGGCGATCAACCGTGCGTAGACGGGGATGAATGATGCGGAGAGGACGCCCTCGCCAAACAGGTTCTGCAGAAAGTTCGGGATCTTGAGCGCGGCATTGAACGCGCCGGCGGCGGGCGAGTTGCCGAGGTAGTGCGCGAAGACGCGAACACGAATCAGGCCTGCGATGCGGCTGAGAAGGATTCCGGCGGCGACGAGGACGGCGAAGCCCGCAGCGCGCGGCTTCGCTTTCGCGGGAACGTCAGGTGGGGTGGCTTCGATAGTCATTAGTGATGGGCCGCCTGGGAGCGCGGGCGTCTCGCCCGCCGGTGCATGCCGGCGACTTTGCGGGCGAGACGCCCGCGTTCCCAGAGCGGCAAGCCTATTGCGGAATTCGCGCCGAAACGGCGCGGTACCATACCGCGACCGTGCCGAATCATGGACTTATCCGGATCGCAGGCGCCGGACCGTCGGGGTTGGCCGCGGCCATCATCCTCGCGCGCGCCGGCCGCGAGGTCGAGGTTCACGAGGCCAAAGGGGACGTCGGCACGCGGTTCATCGGCGACCTGCAAATCATCGAAGGCGCCTCGGAGTCGGAGCCCGTCCCGGCCTTCCTCGACCGCCTCGGCATCGAGCGCAATTTCTACTTTCGCGCCACCGATTGGGCTACGTTCTACGACCACAAAAACACCGCGCGCGTGATCCGAAGCAAGGAGCCGTACGGCTGGTTCATCCATCGTGGCGCCGAGGAGGGAACGCTGGACCGCGGCCTTCTCGCGCAGGCGCAACGAGTTGGCGCGAAGGTGATTTTCAATAGCCGATTGGCCGCCGATCAGGCGGATATCGTCGCGACGGGACCGGCGTCTCCGGATGGTTTAGCGAAGGAAATGACGTGGCGGGTGGGGAGTAGGGAGTGGGGAGTGGGGAGTGGGAGCAAAACCGAAGCCGACCCGGCGGCCACCGGCGCGGCAAGCTCCGAGACCCCATCCCCAGCTGACTACTCCCCGCAACGCAGCGGGAGCAAATCCAGCAACACCGAGGATACGATCTCCCACACCCCACACCCAACTCCCCACCCCCCGGAAACCATCGACGTCTACTTCAACCACAAGCTTTCCCCCGGCGGCTATTCGTACCTCTTCATCCTCGACGGCGTGGCCACGTTCGGTTGCGCAATCGTCGCGGATTTCAAGCAGATCGATTCATATTTCGATCACTCGCTGGCCGCTGCGCAGCGGCTGCATCATTTCGATGTGCCGGCCGACGCGCGCACAGGCTACTCGTACATGAATTTCCATCTCAAGCTTTTCGCGACGTCAAACGGCGCGCGCTTCGTGGGCGAGGCTGCTGGATTTCAGGATTACCTCTTTGGCCTCGGCATCCGCTACGCGCTCACCAGCGGTTCGCTTGCGGCGCGCAGCATCCTCGAGGAACGCGATTACGACGAGCTGTGGAAGGCGGAGCTGGGCGCGAAGCAGCAGACCAGTCTCGTCAATCGATTTCTCTACGAGAGCGGCGGTAATTTCGGACTGTCGATGTTCGTCCGGCAGGCGGCTCGCGCGAAGGACTTTCATCGCTATCTGAGTGGCTGGCATCGGACGACGTGGTGGAAGTCGCTGCTTTCGCCGGTGGTACGCCGCGTTTGGAAACACGAGGGGCGCTGCCAGCACAAGCCGGGGCCGCACTGGTGTCGCTCGCGCGATACCGAAATGAAAGTTCCGCCGCTCGGGCCTGTCGAGGTGCGATGACTTCCGACGCGTTGCCGCTGCCGGTGTCGCCGACGGTCGATGAGGCGTACGCGTTCTGTCGTGGCATCGCCCATCGTTACGGCGCGAACTTCTCGGTCGGATTCCGATTCCTGCCGCCGGTCAAACGCCGCGCCGTCTACGCCGCGTACGCGTGGTGCCGCTGGGCGGACGACATCGCGGACGAACCCAGCGACTCGCCGCAATCGGTGCTCGATCGTCTCGACGCGTGGCAACACGAGCTCGATGCAACGTACGCCGGCAATCCATCGCATCCCATCACGCTCGCTCTCGCGGACGCGCTCCGGCATTTCGCGATTCCGAAAAGCGCCTTCGTGGCGCTGATCGACGGTTGCCGCCAGGACATGTCGAAGACGCGCTACGAAACGTTCGCTGAGCTCCTCGGATACTGCGAGTTGGTGGCGTCGTCGATCTCCGATATCTCGCTCGCAATCTACGGCTACCGAACTCCCGCCGCGATCGATTACGGACGCAATCTCGCCACGGCGCTGCAATTGACGAATGTCACGCGCGACGTCGGCGACGATCTCGATCGTGATCGCATCTACCTGCCGCAGGAAGAACTGCGGCGGTTCGGCATGACCGAGGGCGACCTCTTCGACCGGCGTGAATCCGATGCGATGCGTAAGCTCATCGAGTTTCAGATCGAGCGGGCCATGTCCTATTTCAACGCTGCGGAGCCGCTCGTGCGCGAGCTCTCATTCGACGCGCGTTTCCCCACATTGCTGATGGGCGGCGTCTACGCGACCGTCCTCAAGAAACTCCGCCGCGATCCGCTGATCGTCCTTCGGAAGCGCCTATCGCTGAGCCGTGTTCAAAAACTCATGGTGGTGGCGCGGCGGCTCGTCCGCCCGCGCTTCGCGTGAAACGTGCGACGATCGGGTCTCGTCCCACCAACGACATGGCGCGCGTACTGACAACGATGCTCCTGCTTCTC
Organism: Thermoanaerobaculia bacterium; assembly: GCA_035996815.1. Lineage (GTDB taxonomy): Bacteria > Acidobacteriota > Thermoanaerobaculia > Gp7-AA8 > Gp7-AA8 > JADGNZ01. The sequence goes on from DASYJF010000090.1 coordinate 49,275, forward strand.
GGCGCGGTGGCCGCCGAGGGAGCCGACGCGCCGCATGTGAGCGTGCTCGTGCCGATCGTCGGAAGCGTTCTGGGGATGAACAACGTCCAGTGGAAAACTGACGTCGACCTCTTCAACGATACGCGTTCCGAGGCGAACGTGATGCTGTCACTGCCAACGGCGCCCGATCAGCCGTTCATCTTCGTCACGATCGCGCCCGGTTCCGTGCAGCACTTCAGCGACATCGTCGCGTCCACGTTCGGGATGACCGAGGTGCTCTCGCCACTGAAGATCACCACGATCGATAGCGCACGCTCCGTGCGCGTGCTCGCGAATGTTTATGGCATTCACGATGCGGAAATCACACGTCCGGAGCCGATCGCCATCACGTACAGCGCCACGTACTTTCCGTTGCGCGCGCTCAGCGGCCTCTCGTTCAGCGAAACCTTCCGCACCAACATCGGCCTCGCCAACCTCGGCGATCACGAGGCCGCGTTCACTCTGGCGCTGCAACGCGCTGGCCGCAACGTGGCCGTGACCCGCTACCGCGTTTCCGCCAACGCGCTCGTCCACACCTCGGTGCAGTCGCTCTTTCCGATGATCACGAAGGGCGACGATTTCACGGTCCTCGTCGAAACGAGCGCGCCCGATACGTACATCTACGCGGCGGTGGTCGAGAACGAAACAAACCAGACGCACTTCATCCAACCGTCGATCAGCAGCGCGCAAGCGCAGGAAGCGCGCAACGAGCAGTAGCTACGACCGCATGCGTGTATTCTTCGCCTCCATGGACGAGCCGGAGTACCTCATCTGCCTCGAGTGTGAGACGCCGACGTATCTGTTCGAATACGCGCCGAACGGGAAGCTGCTCTCCGTCATCTGCAACACGTGCGGCAATGACAGCCCCTCGGAATTCATGACCGAGAACGAATTGGAGGAGCAGTCCGGGCCATGAAAACGCCAGTCATTATCGGCATCGCCGGCGGCACGGGATCGGGCAAGACCACCGTTGCGCGCGCCATCTACGACCGCGTCGGCAAAGACCGCATCGAGTGGATCTCGCACGACTCGTACTACCGCAACTTCGACGGCTACTCGCCGGAACAGCGGCATCAGATCAACTTCGATCATCCCGATTCGCTCGAAACCGAACTGCTGGTGCGTCACCTCGATGTGCTCGCGAAAGGATCGTCGGTCGAAGTGCCGGTGTACGAATTCGCCACGCATTCGCGCAATCTCGAGAAGACGCAGCGCGTCGAACCGCGCAAAGTCGTCATCGTCGAAGGCATCCTCGTGCTCGCGGAACCGGAACTGCGCAAGCGGATCGACATCAAGCTTTTCGTCGACACGCCGCCGGACATTCGCTTCCTTCGCCGCCTCACGCGCGACATCGAAACACGCGGCCGGAGCTTGAAATCGGTGATCGATCAGTACCTGAACACGGTCCGTCCGATGCACGAAGAATTTGTCGAGCCGTCGAAGCGCCATGCCGACCTGATCATCCCCGAGGGGGGCGAGAATCAGGTGGCGCTGGACGCCATCATTTCGCGCGTGGAACACCTGCTGGTGTAGTTATTAGCGATACGCAAACCCGCAAGCGGCGGCCCTTCAGCGGGTTACAAAATTCACGATCAACCGGAATGGAGCGGCGCTTTCCCCTCGTTTCGATCTCCTGCCGCAGCTCCGTTGACCGGAACCGCGGCGCTCCTTAGAATCACCAAACTCACGGGACCGCTATGCAGAAGGGGGGGATTGGGATTGCCTCTGGTGCACGTCAAAGAGGACGAGAGCTTTGAAAACGCGCTTCGCCGGTTCAAACGGAAATGCGAGAAGTCGGGAATCCTCTCCGAGTTGAAAAAACGGCAGCATTACGAAAAGCCGAGCATGAAGCGTAAAAGAAAAGCGATCGCGGCGCGGAAGAAAGTGTTGCGGAAACTCGCCGAAGAACGTCGTACAGGTTACTGATCCAAACGGCCCGCGGAAACGCGGGCCGTTTTGTTTTTGCTGTGATCCTGGACCGTCGGAGCGCGGAAGCGGCGGATTACGGTGTAGGCCCCAAAGTTCTTCGCCGACACAGCGACTGAAGCGTCGACAGTTCGAAACGAAGCATCCATGCTTCAAAACGAAGCATCGATGGTTCAAAACGAAGCATCGATGGTTCAAAACGAAGCATCGATGGTTCAAAACGAAGCATCGATGGTTCAAAACGAAGCATCGATGGTTCAAAACAAAGCATCCATGCTTCAAAACGAAGCATCCATGCTTCAAAACAAAACATCCATGCTTCGAAATGAAGCATGGATGGTCCAAAACGAAGTATCGACGCTCGGCGGAGGGGTACGATCGACCGCCGGATTGCTTCACGGACTCCTAGGATGACAGCCGATGATCCGGCCAGCTCGCATCGGAATAGCCCGCCAGCCCCTCACGTCTAGCAGTTTCGCGTGAACCCCATCCCTCTTCAACAGCTCGAGCTCGACCGCGTCCTCACGTTGATCGCGATGGAGGCGAAAAGCACGCTCGGTAAAGCGAGCATCGCGCGGCGCCGTCCGTTGCGCACGCTCGCCGAGTGCGAAGCGGCGCAGGCCGACCTCGCGGAGATGGTGCGGTTCGTTTTGACCGAGGGGCTGCTGCCGCTGGCAGGGTTAACGGATGTCGCGCCGCTGCTGAATCGCGACTCCATCCTCGACATCGACGAATCGTGGATTGTCCTCCGTAGCGTGCGCGCGACGCAGGCCATTCGCGAGACGTTCCTTCGCACTGACACCTTCCCGCGCCTCGCCATCCACGCGCACGGCATCCCCGACCTCGGAGCGCTGATCGCAAAGCTGAACAAGTACTTCACGAACGACGGCAAGCTGCGCGAAGAGGCGTCGGCCGAGTTGCGCGCGATTCGGCAGCGGATGCAGGGGAAGCGGTCCGCAATCCAACGCGTCCTGAGTGACGTGATGTCGCGCGCCGCCGACGCCATTCAGGAACCGCTCGTGGTCATGCGCGGCGATCGCTATTGCATCCCGGTTCGCGCCGATCATCGCAACGCCGTCACCGGAATCCTGCACGAGCGCTCCGGCTCGGGCGCGTCGTTCTTCATCGAGCCGATGCAGGCGATCGAGTTGAACAACGACCTGGCCGATCTGCTGATCCAGGAGCGCGAAGAGATCGCGCGCATCACACGCTACATTTCCGCCGCAATTGCCGATGAAGGAGATGCGATTCGGGACGCCGCGCGCGTCGGCGGCGAGTTCGATGCGCTGCAGGCATGCGCGCAGTTCCATTCGCTCGTCGGCGCGTCGCGTCCGATCTTCAGCGACGAGCACAATCTCGAAGTGATCGATGGACGTCATCCGTTGCTCGATGAACGGCTCGCGCCGGCGCGTGCCGAGGCGTTTGGAGAGGAGCCGTCGGATCGGAAGGTGATCCCGATTTCGGTCAAGCTGAATCGCGACAGCACCGCGCTCGTGATCAGCGGTCCGAACGCCGGCGGCAAGACGGTCGCGTTGAAGACGACCGGACTGCTCGTGGCCATGGCAATGAGCGGACTTCCGGTCGCTGCCGCGGACGGGACGACCATTCCGATCGTCGACGACTTCCACGTCCTGATCGGCGACGACCAGAGCGTGCTCGAACATCTGTCGACCTTTTCCGCGTACTTGCTGCGCTTGCGCCGCGTTCTCGAGCGCGCCACCGATCGATCGCTCGTCCTGCTCGACGAGTTGGGATCGGGAACGGATCCCGAGGAAGGTTCGGCGATCGCGACAGCGGTCATCGAGCACCTTCTCGACACCGGTGCACTGATGATCGTGACGACGCACTTATCGGCGCTGAAGAGCTTCGCGGTCAACGACAAGCGCATCGTGAATGCATCGATGGAGTTCGACGCCGCTACCGCGCAGCCGACGTATCGGATGATCGCCGGCATCCCCGGCCGCAGCCGCGCCATCGATGTCGCGCAGATGATCGGCCTCCCTCCCTCGATCATCGACCGCGCCCGCGAACACCTCGGCGACTGTTACGGCGAAACCGACTCGCTCATCGCCGAGCTGCAGAAGAAGATGTCCGAGGTGCTGGCCGTGCGCGATGAAGCAGCAACTCTGCGAACACAACTCGAATCGGAGCGCGACGCAGTCGCCGCAGAACGCGCGAAGCTGGAAAAAGAGCGCAGCCGCGTCGGAAGCTCGTTCCGCGAAGAGTTGGACCGGCTGCGCGACGACGTGCAGCGCCAGGTGGCCGCCGAGATCAAGAATTTGCGCGAGTCCGATCGCAACGCGCGCGCGAGCGTCAACGCGGCGGAGATCGTGCGAACGCTGACGAAGCCTGTCGACAAGGCCCTCGACTTTCTCCCGGCGGAGCAGCGCGATGTTCACGTCGGCGAAAAGGCGGAGCACCGTTCCTTCAAAGTGACCGGCACAGTCGATTCGATCGACGGCAAAAAAGCCGTGCTGAATGTGAATGGCCGCAGGATGACCGTCGATGTGAAGGACCTCGTTCCGCTTCGCGCCGACGCTCCGAAAACGAAAGGAAAACCGCTCGCGGCTCGCCCAGCGCCTGACGCCCTCGAAACGACCGTCGACGCAGAGCTCAATCTCATCGGCCAGCGCGTCGACGAAGCCATCGACGAATCCGATCGCTTCCTCGATCGCGCACTGCTCGAAGGGAAGCAGGCGGTGCGACTCATCCACGGTTTCGGCACCGGGACGCTTCGCAAGGCGTTGCGCGAGCACCTCCGCAAACATCCGGCAGTGAAGTCGTGGCGGCCGGGTGGGGAGAACGAAGGCGGAGATGGGGCGACGATTGCGGTGCTGGAGTGACTTCCACGCTGCGTAGCGCAACCCTTGCGCGCGGAGGCGCGCTCGACAATGCAGCCCCGCGCTCGGCGCGGGGTGATAGAGGTGGCCCGCCGGCGATGCGGCCGCGGAGGCGGCCGCTACAAGATCTCGCGCGGCGCGAGCATTTTGTGGTGGCCGCCTCCGCGGCCACAACCGTCGTTGACGCGTGTTTTCCCCGCGCTGAGCGCGGGGCTGCATTGTCGAGCGCGCCTCCGCGCGCGACCTCGGACTGCGATTTACGGCAACGCGGGCGAACCGGAGATCCTGACTCGCGCTGTGCGCCTCGCACGATTGGGTAGCGAAAACAAATGGCCTTCTCCGATCTCAACGACAACGTCATCGCGCAAGTCCGCCAGGCGGCCGACATCGTCGACTTCGTGGGGCAGGTCACGCCGCTCAAGCTCGCCGGAAAAAGCTACAAAGGACTTTGTCCGTTTCATCGCGAGAAGACGCCGTCGTTCACCGTCGATCGCGGCAAGGGACTGTTTCACTGCTTCGGTTGCGGCGCGGGCGGCGACGTCTTCAAGTTCCTCTCGATGACGGAGCGGTTCAATTTTCCCGAGGCGGTCGAGTACGTCGCGGCGCGCGTCGGCATCGAGCTGCCGAAGAAAAAGCGGACTGCGAAAGAGAACGACAAAGAAGATCTGCTTGAAGTTCTCGATGAAGCCTCGGAGGCATTTCATCAGGCACTCGGATGGGGCGACAACGTCGCCAAGCGGTACCTCGATGAACGCGGCGTGCCGCAGGACATCGTCACGAAGTACGGCTTCGGCTACGCGCCTGATTCGTGGGACTACATCCTCACGCGGTTGTCGCGGAAGCATGGCGAGAAGAAGCTGGAATCGGTGGGCCTGGCCATGCCGCGCAAAACCGGCAGCGGTTTTTACGATCGCTTCCGCAACCGGCTCATGATTCCGATTCACAACGAGAGCGGCACGATCGTCGGGTTCGGCGGACGTTCTCTCGACGGCGGCGATCCGAAGTACCTCAACTCGCCGGAGTCGGATGTCTTCAACAAATCGCGGCTGCTCTACAACCTGCATCGGTCGAAGGACGCGATGCGGCGGAAGGATCGCGCCATTCTCGTCGAGGGCTACTTCGACGCCATCGCCATCGATCATGCCGGTGTTCCGGGCGTCGTCGCATCGATGGGAACGTCGCTGACGAGCGGTCAGGCCTCGCTGCTGCGCCGCTTCACTACGAACGTCGTCATCGCGTACGACGGCGATAGCGCCGGCCGCACGGCCACGTTGCGCGCCGCACCGGTGCTGCTCGCGGCGGGACTGAACGTCTCCGCGCTCGATCTGCAAGGGGAGAAGGACCCCGACACGGTCGTGCAGAAGTTCGGCGCCGACCGTTTCCTCGAGCTCCTCAGCAACGCCACCGACATCTTCGAATTCGGTCTCGGCGAGTGGGCCGGCGACGTCGCGAAACTGAGCGGGCGCGAAAAGTCGGAGCGCGTCGAGCACTTCATCCCGCTGCTTTCCGCTGTCTCCGATCCGGTCGTCCGCAACGATGCCGCGCAGCGCATCGCCGACGCCTTCCGCCTCGAGTTCCAAACGGTCTGGTCGCGCGTGCGCGGCAAGGCATCCACGCCTTCCGACCGCGAGCGTCAACCGCTCGGACAGCCGGGAAGCGCCGAAAAGACCATCCTCATCGCCGCGATTCAGGGAAAGCTGACCGCGCCGGACCTGTCTCGCCTTCGCGAGGAGTACTTCGAAGGGCCGGGCAAAACACTGTTTTCCATCATGAAAGACGATCTGATGTCGGGCGCGCCTATTGATTTTCAGCAGGTTGCGACCCACCTTAGGGGCGAGGCCGAGCTCAATCTCCTCTCGGAGCTCTCACTGAGCGAGGACATCGACGATCAAACCCTCCAACGCATCGACGAAAACCTTCGGCCGATGGAACGGGCGTACCTCAAACGCCGGAATCTGGAAATTCAACGGGACATCGCGGACGCGCAGCGCCAGGGAGACGGGAACCGCGCGGAAGAGCTTGTCCTGGAGAAGATGCGCATCTCCCGTATGTTGAACGAAGCGAAATAATTATCGTCCCCGTCCGATTACGCAGGTGTCCTCTGCGGACCATGGTTCTGAGGAGCGAAAGAACGACATGACGACACGCCTGCGGAGCGCAAATCTCGAACAGGAAGCCAATTTTGACGAGGGGGTCGGCGAGTTGAGTGTCGAAGAAAAATACGCGGAAGTAAAGCAGCTCATCGTAATCGGTAAAGAAAAGGGCTTTCTGCTTTACGACGAGATCTACGAGACCCTCCCCGAGGAAATCACCTCGCTGCCGGAGGAGCTCGATGAGATCTACATCCGCTTCGCAGACCTCGGCATCGACGTCGTCGAGGATTCCGAGAAGCCGCTTCCTACCACCTCTTCCAAGGCCATCGTCACCATCGACGGCACCATCGAAGAGAAGGAGATGGACCAGCGCGAAGAGGTCCAGCAGGACATCATCGCGGCCAACAGCGGCATCGTCGACAAGACCAACGATCCCGTGCGCATGTACCTGCGTGAGATGGGAACGGTCAAGCTCCTCGACCGCCAGGGCGAGGTCGATATCGCCAAGCGCATCGAAAAAGGGGAGCGCCGCGTCTACAAAGCGCTGTCCCAGAACCGGATCATCCTCGAAGAGATCCTGAAGATCTACGAGAGCGCCAAGAAGGATCCGCGGGTCATCAAAGAGATGATCGATCTGGCGATGCCGGAAGACGAAACGATCCACGTGGCCACCGACGACAACGGTGAGCCGAAGCTCCCGCTCGCCGCCGTCAACAAGATCGCCGACATCATGGTGATCTTCGAGAAGGTCGCGAAGCACGACAAGAAAATCAAAGACGCGAAGACCAAGCTGCTCGATCCGAAGAAGCTCTCCGAGCGCACGCTCAAACAGACGGAGCGCGCCGTCGAGAAACTGACCATCGAGCTCGCCACCGAGTTGCGCCAGGTCGACTTCACGCCCCAGACTCGCAATCGGATGATCAACAAGCTGAAGGACATCGACAACGAGCTGGCACAGACGGCGTCGATGGTCCGCAAGGACGATGCGGCGCTCAAGCGCGAGAAGGACAAGACCCGCCGCGATTTCTACCGCCGCCGCCTGCAGAAGTACGTCGACAAGCTGCAGGAGCTGGAGACGTTCTACGGAACGCAGCACGACGAGCTGCGGCGGACGATCCGCGAGATCCGTGCCGGCGAAGAGGAAGCCGATCAGGCCAAGCAGGAGCTGATCGTCGCCAACCTCCGCCTGGTCGTCTCCATCGCCAAGAAGTACACGAACCGCGGCCTGCAGTTCCTCGACCTCATCCAGGAAGGCAACATCGGTCTGATGAAGGCGGTCGAGAAGTTCGAATACCGCCGCGGCTACAAGTTCTCGACGTACGCGACGTGGTGGATTCGCCAGGCCATCACCCGCGCCATCGCCGATCAGGCCCGCACCATCCGCATCCCGGTGCACATGATCGAGACCATCAACAAGCTGACGCGCACCTCGCGCGCGCTCGTGCAGGAGCTCGGCCGCGAACCGCAGGCCGAGGAGATCGCGGACCGGATGGATATGCCGGTCGCCAAAGTTCGCAAGATCATGAAAATCGCGCAGGAGCCGATCTCGCTCGAAACGCCGATCGGCGAAGAGGAAGATTCGCACCTCGGCGATTTCATCGAAGACCGCGGCGTGATCTCTCCAATCGATCACGTGATCGTCGCGAACCTGAAAGAGCAGACGAACAAGGTCCTGCGCACGCTCACCCCGCGCGAGGAGCAGGTCCTCAAGATGCGCTTCGGCGTCGGCGACGGCTCCGAGCACACGCTCGAAGAAGTCGGCCGCTCGTTCAACGTGACCCGTGAGCGCATCCGCCAGATCGAGTCGAAGGCGCTCCGCAAGCTGCGCCATCCCTCGCGCTCCAAGAAGCTCCGTCCGTTCCTCGACTCGACGTTCTGAAGCTTCGCTTCCGTATGAATGCAGGGCGGCTGATTCAGCCGCCCTTTTCATTTCCGGCTCAGAACGTTTATCCGCAGATTTCGCAGATGAACGCAGATGGGACGACGAGCGAAGCGTCTGCGGACATCTGCGTAATCTGCGGATGAAGCTTTACCGCGTTAACGCGCGATACCGCGTGAGATGCCGTACCGCGCCCGCTTTGTCGCCGCTGCGTTCGAGGATGCCTGCCAGGTTGTAGTGAGCGTCGGCGTTGTCGGGATCGAGCTCGATAGCGCGGCGATATGCCGCCGCGGCGTCGGCGAGCCGCCCGAGGTCGTCGAGGGCGACGCCGAGGTTGAAGGCGGCGACGGGGTGGTCGGGATCGACGTTGAGCGCGGCGCGGTAGTGTTTTTCTGCTCCTTCGAGTGACCCTTCATCGTGAAAAAGGCGGCCGAGGTTTACGTGAGCGTCGACGTGCGACGGATCGAGCGCGACCGCTTTCTCGTACGCAGCGCGCGCCTCGGACGGATCGCTCAGTTCGAGATCGGAGGCCAGCTCGTACCAGGCGTCGGCGTCGAGATCATCCTCCTGCTTCGCCTTCGCTTCGCGCACTGCCGCGAGCGCGATCGGTTTGGTTTTCTCGGCGATCTCGTCGACTGAGAAATCGAAGAGCGACTGGCCTGACTCCGGATTCCAGACCGCGGTTCCATCGCGAACGACGACGCGTTCGCCGTCCGCGGCGATGCGAACGCCGGCGATCGAGCGTCCTTCCGGCAACTGCTCGCGGACGCTCTCAAGCACGCGGCGGATCTTGCGCGTCGGAATGTGCGCGGCGGTCAGCTCGCCGGCGGTGCGGAGGATGACCAGGTCCTGAAAGCCGAAGCGGAGATCACCGTTGCTGTCGCGCTCGGGCGTGAGAAATCCTCGTGCCGCCCAGGAACGAATCTGTGCAGCCGAAAGCCCGAGCATGGCCGAGACTTCCCGCACCGAGTAGGACATGTCAGCGCGATCGCGATCCTGACTTGGCCACTTTCTGCGCTGATACCCGAGGAGCGGCCTTCTTCGCTTCCGCCTTTTCGGGGATGCGCCGCGGTCCGCTTGCCTTCGTAGATGCCGGCGCGGATTTGCCGCTCGGCTTGGCCAGGCTCCTCTTTAGCGCTTCCATCAGATCGATGACTTGCGCTTTTGGCTCCTCGACGAAGTTCGACGTGATCTCTTCGCCCTCGATCTTCCGCTGGATCAACGCGCGTGTGCGCTCGGCTACTTCGTCGCGATAGTTTTCGGGATGGAACTCTTCGGCAGCACCCATCTCGGCGAGTTGCACGGCCATCTTGAGCTCGTTGTCTTTGACGATGGCATCGCCGAGGTCGAGCTCGTCCATCGAGCGGATCTCGTTCGGGTAGAAGAGTTGCTGCATCACCATCCCATTGCCGAGCGGGCGGAGGATGACCAGGTACTGCTTGCCGCGCGCCGCGTACTTGGCCAGTGCCCAGCGTCCGGTCTGTTCGAGCGCTTTGGTTAATAAGGAGTATGCCCGCTCGCCGCCTTTGTCGGGCGCGATGTAATTCGCTTTCGCGAAGTAGATCGGATCGATCGCTTCCTTCGGCAAAAACTCGCTGATCTCGATCGATTGCGTCGACTTCTCCTCGATCATCTTCAACTCTTCCTCGTTGAAGAGGACGTACTGCCCGCGCTGGAACTCGTAGCCCTTCACGACTTCATCCCGTGAGATGGTGCGGTCGTCTTTGGCGCAGAAAAGCTGCTGCTGGACGCGGTTGCCGCAATCCTTGTGCAACATGTTGAAGCTGATCTTCTCGCTGGCCTCGGTGGCCGAGAAGAGTTTCACCGGGATCGAGACAAGGCCGAAGGCAATCTGTGCTGAAGCAGTCGGGCGAGGCATGGCGACTCCTTTTACGTGACCAAAGAGTTGGGCATCTTAACAGACGGGTGTGGGGAGTAGGGAGTTGGGTGTGGGAGACTTTCGTGTGCCTCGCTCCCACTCCCCACCCCCCACTTCCTACCCCCGCATCTATCGCGTCATAAAACGCATCCCGCGCGGACGCGTGGCCACCTATGGCCAGATCGCCACGCTGGCGGGACTCGATGGGCACGCGCGGCAGGTCGGCTATGCGCTGCATTCTCTGCCGGACCGCAGCGACATCCCGTGGCATCGCGTGATCAATGCGAAGGGGGAGGTTTCGCCGCGTAGCGCGAGCGATTCACACGAGTTGCAACGGATGTTGTTGGAGGAGGAGGGTGTGGAGTTCTCGCTCGATGGGAAAGTCTCACTCGCTCAGTTTCGCTGGAAACGGTGAAGGGGGGACGGTTCACGCGGAGCACACGGAGATGCGGAGAGCGGAGTTGGTTTTTCTCCGCCCTCCCCATCTCCGCGTGAACCGTCTCCCTCTCCACTAAAACGTCTTCATCCACTCGAACACCTGATAGTGCTCTCCATTCATCCCCAGCCGCGTGTAGACCTCTTGCGCGGGGACGTTGCGGCGATCGACGTAGAGTCGAATTCCGCGCAGCGAATCATCCGCGTTCACGAGGGTTTTGACGTGCGTGTACAAGCCCGCGTACACGCGCTGCTGCCGAAATTCGGGAACCACGTACACGCTCTGAATCCACCACACGTTCCCGTTGCGCCAATCGCTCCACTCGTACGTGATCATCAGCGACGCGATGACGGCGCCGTCGCTTTCCGCGAGAAAGTAGCGGCCTCGGGATGCGTCGTCGAACACCGCCTGCACGCCGCGCGTACAGACTTCGCGATCGAGATCCAACTCCTCCGTCTCGCGCGCCATCGCGATCTGAAAGCCGACGATCGCCGGTACATCGGATGGAGTTCCTTCGCGGTAGTTGATCATCAGTTTGATAAGGGCCTGCTACTCTTCACGCCGCGTGACAGTAGCAAAAAACGATACGCATCGCGCGCTGCTGTTGATGATCGCCTCGGCGACGATGTTCGGCGGCATGGCCTTCACCGCGAAGGTCGCCACCGCGCGGCTGAGCGGCCCCGAGGTCGCGGTGTTGCGGATGGGAGCAGGGTTGTTGCCGTGCCTGCTCGTTTCGCGTTATCGACGCGCCGCTCTTCATTACAACCGGCTCGGCCTGATCCTTCTGCGCGGATTCTTCGGCGGACTGGCGGTGATGTTCTATTTCATCGCCATCCAGCACATCAACGTTGGCGTCGCGACGTTGCTGAATTACACCGCGCCGATCTGGAGCGGGATTTTCTCGATGCTTTTCATCGGCGAGCGATTCAGTGCGCGTGTGCTCATCCCGCTTCCGATCGCACTGGCGGGCGTTTTTCTCGTTGTCCACGCGCACGCGGCGCCCGGCGACGTCCTCGGCTTCGGGAGATGGGAGCTCGTCGGCGCGCTTTCCGCGGTCGCATCCGGCGTTGCCGTCACCGCGATTCGGGCCGCGCGCCGCAGCGAAAACTCCTGGTCCGTCTACGCCAGCTTCTGCCTCATCGGCATGTTCGTCAGCATGCCGCTCGGCATCGCGCAATGGGTGACGCCGAATCGCACCGAGTGGCTCTGGATCGCCGCGACGGCAATCCTGGCGATGGGCGCGCAACTACTGATGACGTTCAGCCTTCGTTGGGTCGACGCGATGACCGTCGGCGTGATCTCACAGCTCGCCGTTCTCGTCTCAATGACGCTCGGCGTCCTCCTCCTCGGCGATCACCTCAGCCTCGCCTCCGCCCTCGGCAGCGCGTTGTGCATCGGCGGCGTGGCAGGCGTGATGTATGTGGCGTCGCTCTCCAAGCCGGTTATCTCCGCGACCGAGATCGTGCCGGAGTCGTGATTTCAAGGCGTATCGATCGTCGCCGTTTGGCCGGCGTTGATCACCACCGCGATGCTCTGCGCGACTTTTCCGTCGCTGCCGAGGAGCGTCAGCAGGTACGAGCCGGGCGGGAGCGATTCGAACGGTCCGTTTGTTCCCGGATGGAGCGGACCGAAATTTCGTTGGGTGCCGCCGCTGGCGAAGTCAAGACGCGCACGTTGCGCGGTGCGCGCGCGGATCAGCAGCGCGCCGGCGCGGACGACCTGGATGGTCACGTCGTCGCCCGGAGCCGTGAAGCTCTGCGATTTGAAAACGAAGCCGGGCCCGCCGACGGACGCACTGTACGTTCCCGGTTTCAGCCATGCCCGCCACGTTCCCGGTTCGACGCGCACGATCTCTCCTCGGAAGGCGCGCGACGAATCGCTGATCATCACCGTCACGTCGACCGCTGCGCCGGTCGTCGAATCGACGACGTGGATCGTGATCGGCGGCGCCTGCTCCAGCCGCACTTCCACGTCCGGCGTCGCGCCGTTCGCGATCACGACCGATTGCGTTGCCACCGCGTACTGTTCGCGATTCACCTGCAGGTCGTATGTAGCATCGGGCATTGCATCGATCGCGAAGCGGCCATCGGAGTCCGTGAACGCGGAGCCATTCGCCGGCAGCCGTGACATCAGCAACACGCGCGCATCGGCCACAGGCGCGCCGGACCTTGCATCGACCACGCGGCCGCGCAGCAAGGCACCGTGGATGTCGATGTCGAACGTGCCGCTGGTCGAAGCGGTGTACTTCGTCTGAAACGGCGACAAGCCGCCGCCGCTCACGTGCACTGTGTAGTCGCCGATCGAGAGGCCTGCGGCGGTGTATGTGCCATCCGGGGAAATGGGCGCGGTGAGGTACTGACGATCGCCGCCCGGCCGAGCGCCGTTGGGGCTGAACGCGACGTTGCCAAACGAAAGCGGCACGCCGCCTTTCGTCACACGGCCGCTGACGTTGATGCCTTCCTCGAAATTGATCTCCACCGGCGGCGCGATTCCGTTCTCGACCACGATCGATTTCACCGGCGCCATGCGGCGTCGTCCAGCCATGACCAGGTACGCGGAGACACTCACCTGTCCGTCCGGGAAGCCGCTCAGCGAGAAGTTACCGCTGGCGTCAACGGACGTCTGGTTGCGCGACGTGCCGCCGCCCGCCGCGACTGCGACCTGCGTGAGCTGCTCGGCGGGGAGGCCGGTAACGCGGCCGGTGATGGTTGCGCCGGCGTCGAGCGTGAGCGAGAGCGGCCGCGTCGGCGGCAGTTCGACGTCGCTCGCGTCGCCGCTGACCATCCCTTCCTTGCGCGCGGTGACCTGGTATTTGCCGTCCGCGAGTCCCGTCACGACGAACGCGCCGTCGGCATCGCTGGCGATCATGTTGTCGAACCTTCGCTCGCCCGCCCCCGTGGCCATGATGTACGCGCCGGCAACGCCGCGGCCGGAACGATCGACGACGCGCCCGCGCAACTCGTGGCCGGCATCGAGCTCGGCGTCGAGCCGTACGTCCTTCCCGCCCTTCACCTCGACCGGCTTCTGCGCCGTGACGAAGCCCGTTTTGTGAAACTCGATGAGGCGATCGCCTTCCGCGATGCCGTCGAGTTTGTAGAGACCGTCGGCATCTGTTGTGACGCCGCCCGCCTGCGGCCCCGGCTGCAGCGTCCGCTGCGATGCCTGCCGCACATCAGCGCCGGCGACCGCCGCGCCGTGTGAGGTGACGTGTCCCGAAATCGTGGGCCGCGATCGAGTTGGATGTCGATTCCGGTCACCGTCTTGCCATCCTCAGCGTTGATATCGCCCCGTGACCCGGGCACGTAGCCAGCGGCGCGAACGTTGAGGTCGGTCGAGCCTGGCGGAACGTTGTCGATCGCGTAACTGCCGTCGTCCGCGTGAATCGTTTTTTCCTTGTGCAGGCGAAGTCGAATTGCTGCCGCCCTCGCGACGGCAACGCCACCGCGAAGTCGGTGACCGGCTGTTGCGTGGCGCGATCGAGCACACGGCCCTCGATGCGCGCTCCCCGAGGAATGGTGATGGTGATGTCCTTGGCGGGAGCGGTGACAGTAACAGGTGGCGAGGAGAGATTCCTGTCGCTCGAATGCGCGATAAGAACGGCGGGACCGGCGACAAGGCCGGTGAGGGTGAAGGTGCCGTCGCCATTCGTGTCGGCGACGCGGGGCATCATCGCGGTCGGTGTGTCGACGATGGCCGCCGATGCTGGCGTACCGTCAGGACGGACGATGCGGCCAGTGATGGTGATGCCGCGATCGACGGTGACGACAACGGTCGCGGAGCGCGCGGTCAGTGGTTCGTTCGGCAGCCGGACCGGTCCGACGTCATCGCCGAAGACCCTCACTTCGTGCCGCCCCTCAGTCGTTCGCACAGAAACCAGGCCGTCGGCGCCGGTGCGGTGGCAATCGGGCTTTGACGGCTCGGCGCAGGCCACAACGGTCGATCGCTGCGTTCCCTGATCACCCAACTTCGAGACGTTGACCTGTACATTCGGCACCGGTTGCTTCTGCTTGTCGACGACGCGCACCTGGGCCACGAATCCGTGAGCGAGCGTGATGACGATGTCGTCTTTGGCCTCGCCGGCCTTCCAGCTTCGCGCCGCCGAGGAAGCAGGGACGTAGTCGCGTTTGGTCGCGAGGACCGACGTGGGAAACGTTCCCGACGGGATGACGCGCACCGCGAATTCGCCATTCGCATTCGTCACCGCGCTGCGGCCGCGCGACGCGTTGATGCTGTTCGCCGTGACGACCGCGGTCGAGATGGCCTTCCGCTCCTCATCGATGACGCGGCCCTTCACGCGCGCAAACGCCTGCGCGGCAAATGCGCGCGTTCGCGTGGCCGGCAATGTCACCGGCGCCGGCTCGATTGCGTAGGCTGGATGCACGCCACCGATCTGGTATGCATGCGGAAGAAGAGGTCCGAACGTGAAGGCGCCTTTCGCGTCGGTCACGGTGGTCATCGACTCATCGTCGTTGGCGGTGATCGTCATCCGCGCGCCGGCCACTGCTCCGCCGCCGCCGGTGTCGCGCAGCGTCCCGGCGAACGTGGCGCCGGGCGTGATGCGGATTTCCGGCGCGCCTGTCTTCGGCCGCGTTGCGATTCCGGCTTCGCTGCCGTGAATGGCGGAGATCGACTGCCAGCGTTCCGGCGCATGCGCGATGGTGAACGTGCCGTCGTCGCCCGACTCCGCGAGCGGCCAGCCGTCGATCGAAACAACGGCGTGCACGACGGGACCGGCGGCATTGGTGACGCGTCCGCTCACAGCCACGCCGCGCACCAATTTCACCTCGAATGAATTCGCCGGATCGCGCCGCGCGATCGCGTAATCGGGGTAGGCGACATAGGTGGCGTTTCCCGCCGGCACTTCGCCCGCCGCATTCGTTCGCCAAATGTCAGTGCCGGAGACGACGATCGCGCTCGCGACCGGCTTTCCGCCGCTGGTGACGCGCAGCATCCGCGGAGCAGGAGGTGCGAGAAGGATCGCGCCGAGGTCGTCGCCATCGACGGTAGCGAGGGAGATGCGCGGGTGCGATGGAGCGTCGACGACGCCATCGACCGCGACGGCGTCCTTCACATCGAGCGAGAACGTACCGTTGTCCGCCGACTTCGCGCTCGCGATCGGCTCCCGGTCGACCTTTCCCGCCACGATTCTCGCCCGCATCGCCAACGAACTTTCCGGCGCATACGCACGAATCGTCGCGCCGGCAATCGGCTTCGCATCGGGATCAATGACGGTCCCAGTGATCGCAGCGTAAAGGTTTGTGGACGCAGTGACGGCGAGAAGGATGGCGATCTTGCGCATGTCGATTCCGACGAATGATGAGCCCAGACGTTTCAGCGATGCCGAATTTTTTACCACCGATCGTTAGCTGGCGATGATGCGAATGGCGCCGGGCGCCATCTCACGTAATGCGGCAATCGCTCGCGGCATCAGCGGGCGGATGTGTTCGATGCGATTTGACGGGGCTTGGAAAACGATAATACGCAGCTTCGAATTCGTCAGGTTTTTGCTGGAACTGAGGGCTCTGATCGGCGGTCAGGAAAGCATCAAACCCTGCTGATTCAGCGAGCTTCAGAAGCGCTCCGTTTTTCGTCTTCGACCAGCCCCGCTGTTGAACCGTGAACGATTCGAATCCTGTCAGATCGCGCCGCAGCGGTTTCGGTAACGATTCGTCAATGAGCACCAGCAAGAGTCACCAGCGCTTCCTTCGCCAACCCCAATGCCGCGATCGCCTGTTCGCGGCTGACTGATGGAAAGTCATCGAGAAACTGCTCGATCGAATCGCCCGCCTCGAGATAGTCGATCAGGTTCTTGAGAGGAACCCGCGTGCCTGTGAAAACCGTGGCTCCGCCCTGCACATCAGGATCGGAGGAGACGATATCCGCGACAGTCATTCGCGAATTCTACCGCTTCGCGAAGCGGGTTACATGTGGCACCTTGCGCTAGTATGCGCAAATGCGAGTCGCTTCCGGGCGGATTATTGATGGTCGAGTCGAGCTTGAGGATGCCCACCTCCCTGAGGGCGCGGCGGTCACCGTATTAATGCCGGAGGGAGAGCAAACCTTCGAAGCAGACGCCGAGACGGAACGCATGCTTCTCGAATCGATTGCCCAATGCGAGCGCGGTCGAACGGTTCCGCTCGCGAAGGTGCTGGACGATCTTAGAAGCCGCGAGTGAACTTGCCGCTGCACATTGAAGTAAGCGAACTCGCCGAAGCGCAGATCAGCGGCCTGGATATCTGGTGGCGAAAGAATCGCCTTAAGGCACCAAATGCGGTTCGTGAAGAACTCGAACGGGTATCTGCTTTGATTGCCTTCCACCCGGGAATCGGCGCGCGCGCGACTAACCTCAAGTTGCCAGGTGTTCGCCGGATCTTCGTCGAACGGCTTCACTATCACCTCTACTACAGATTAACCGGCGTACCCGAATACGTAGAGATCGTCGCCGTATGGGGCTCGCGGCGCGGAACGCCGCCGCCAATCTAACGAGGCGCTTTACTTCTTCCCCTCGTAATCCCTCTCCTTGAAATACCCGTCGCGCTTCGCGCCGCCTTCTTGCACCGACACCTTGCTCGCGTCATCCGTGGGCGCGCCGGACGGCATCGCGTGTTCGCGCGCTTGGACCGGCGACGTATCGCCGCCTTGGTGCGGCGCGCTGGTCTCGCTTTCCCGATCTTCGTCG
Source organism: Thermoanaerobaculia bacterium (assembly GCA_035996815.1). Taxonomy (GTDB): domain Bacteria; phylum Acidobacteriota; class Thermoanaerobaculia; order Gp7-AA8; family Gp7-AA8; genus JADGNZ01. The sequence continues at coordinate 67,025 of DASYJF010000090.1, forward strand.
AACGAGCCGGGACGTTCCGGGTTGGTTTTCTGGCCTGTCTTTCCCGTTACCCAATCGCCCTGGCTGCCGTAGCTCTGTGGTTCTTTTTTGTCTGCCATGTCCCTCTATCGTGCAAGGGGAGTGCACGGACGCTACACTCCCGCGCATGAAACGCTACGCCTTTGCCATCGCACTACTTGTTGCCGCCACTGCGTTTGCCACCCCGAAGAAAGCGACCGTGCCGATGAAACCGCTCACGCCTGCCGAGCTTCACTCGCTTGCGCACGACTACTACGAATGGCAGAAGAAGACCTACCCGGTCAGCGCAAGCGATCAGGGATTTCACGCTGCTGACGACAAGCTCGACGACTTTTCGCCCACCGCCATCGCGCGCGACGCCGCGCATGTTCGCACGTTGCTTGACCGCGTCCGCGCCGCCGACGTCAGTGGATGGTCGAAAGATGACGTCATCGACTGGCTTCTCTTCCGTTCGCAACTGGAAGGCGCCGACTTTCCTGAGCGCGTGCTGAAACCGGAGGAAACCGATCCGCAGGTTTACGTCGGGGAGGCGAGCAACGCCATCTTCTCGCTGCTGAAGAAGGACTACGCGCCGTCGAAGACCCGCGCACTCGCTGCAACCGCGCGGCTCAAAGCGATGCCGGTGATGATCGAGCAGGCGAAGAAGAATCTGAAGAATCCCGTTCGGCTCTTTTCGCAACTGGCCATCGATTCCGCGCGCTCCATCGATCCGCTTTTTTCGACCAGCCTGATGACGATCGCCGGCGATCTCTCTGCCGACGAACGTACCTCGCTCGACGCCGCGCGCGAAGAAGCGATCGACTCGATCCACGGATTCGCCGACTGGCTGGAGAAGCGGCTGCCGCAGATGACGGCGTGGAAGCCGATGGGGGAGACGAACTACAACTACATGCTCCGCCACATCCTGCTGCTGCCGATGGATTCGCGCGACGTCGCGCACCTCGGCGAGGTCGAGCTCGGACGCTACCGCGCGCTCGAGGCGATGCTCGCCGATCCCGCCATGGCCGATCCGAATCCGGCCCGCGTCAAAAATATCCCGCCCGACCAGCAGGCCTTCCTCGCCGCGTACGAAAGTCGCGAGCAGGAGATGATCGACTTCCTCAAAGCGCGCAACCTGGTCACGATGCCGTCGTACCTCGGCGCGTTTCAAATCCGGCAGCTCCCCGAAGCGTTCAAGCCGACCAGTCCGGGCGGGTTTATGAATCCGCCGGGCATCTACGACGCCGACAACGGCGGTTTCTACTTCATCCCGACCTACAACCCGCAGAGTAAGAACTTCTACATCCGCGCCGCCATCGAAGACCCGCGGCCGATCCTCGGGCACGAAGGCATTCCGGGACATTTTCTGCAGCTCTCGATCGCCAACCATCTCGAGAGCGAAATTCGCCGCCATCACGGCGAGAATGTCTTCATCGAAGGATGGGCGCTCTACGGCGAGGAGATGCTCGTGCGGGAAGGCATGTATCCGACCGATTCCGCCGGTGCCGCGCAGGTGCTGCGCCTTTCGCGATATCGCGCTGCGCGTATCGGCGTCGACGTCAACCTCCACACCGGACGCTGGACGTTCGAGCAGGGCGTGAACTACTTCATGGACGGCGGCGGACTCGATAAGGAAGCCGCGGAAGGGGAAACGGCCGGCGCCGCGTCGTCACCGACGCAGAAGATCAGCTACATCACCGGCAAGTGGCAGATCATGCGTCTCCTCGGCCGTTACCGCGACGCCAAAGGCGCCGATTTCCGCCTCGGCCAGTTCCACGACGACCTGCTCGCACACGGCTCGTTGCCCGTGTCGATCCTGACCTGGATCCTGCTCGACGACGCAAGCGAGATCGAGAAGGCGACGGGTCTGAAACTTCACTAGAATTCGCGCCTTTGGAGGAGAAGAAAAATGCCTGTCATTGAAAAATACGACCCGGGGATGTTCTGCTGGATCGAGCTGGCCACGAACGATGCCGCCGGCGCGAAGTCGTTCTACGGCTCGGTGTTTGGATGGAAGATCAACGACATGCCGATCCCGGACGGCAGCGTCTACACGATGCTGCAGGTGGACGGCCACGACCTCGGCGCGCTCTACGAAAACAAGGAGCATCCGCCGGTGTGGAACTCCTACGTGAACGTGACCAGCGTCGATGAGTCCACGCAGAGAGCGCAGGAGAACGGCGCCAACGTCATCGCGCAACCCTTCGACGTGATGGACGTCGGCCGCATGTCGGTGATCGCCGATCCGGCAGGCGCATCGCTTTGCCTCTGGCAGCCAGGCAAGAGCATCGGCGCCACGATCCGCGGCGACTTCAACACGCTCTGCTGGAACGAGCTGATGACGCCCGACATCGAAGGCGCACGCGAGTTTTACAAGAACCTCTTCGGCTGGAACCTGAAGATCAGCCCCGAGTACACGGAGATCGACCTCGGCTCGACCGGCATCGGCGGGATGATGCAGGTCACGCCCGAAATGAAAGGGATGCCGACCGCGTGGACGCCGTACATCTGCGTCGCCGATGCGGACGCGATAGTCGAAAAGATCAAGTCGCTCGGCGGTCAGGTCTTCATGGGCCCGCACGAAATCCCGAACGTCGGCCGCTTCGCCGTTTGCGGCGACCCGCAGGGCGCGATGTTCAACATCATCAATCCGAGCGGGATGTAAACGCTTTTTCACGCGGAGACGCGGCGGCGCGGAGAGGTTCTCCGTTTTTCTCCGCGTCTCCGCGGCTCCGCGTGACCTACTTCGTGTAGACCGTGACCTCGGCTGACGAACCTACCGGTACCTGGTCGGCGGGCGGTCCGCTCCACGAAATTCGCACGGGGACGCGTTGTACGACTTTCACGAAATTGCCCGAGGCGTTATCCGGAGGCAGGAGCGAGAACGACGCGCCGGTGCCGCCGGAAAGGCTCTCCACCTTCCCTTCGAAATCGCGGCGGCCGAGGGCGTCGATGCGGACGGTGGCGCGCTGTCCGGGACGCATGTCGGTCATCTGCGTCTCCTTGAAATTCGCGAGGATGTACGTCGTGCGCGGCACGAGCTGCACGATCGGCATGCCCGCGGTGACGTAGGAGCCGGGGTGCACGGCCAGCTTCGACGCGATGCCGTCGCGCGGCGCGACGATCTTCGTGTACGAGAGGTTGAGTTGTGCCGCATGCAGCGACGCCTCGGCGGTCGCGACGCGCGCGTGCGCGATGCGCGCCTGCGCCTGCGCGCCGGTGATCTGCTCCTGCACGGGCGCGCTTTGCTGCACACGTCCTTGTGCGGCCTGCACGTTCGCCTGTGCGGCTTGACGCGCGTTTTCGCTCGCCGTCAGACGGGCATTCGCCTGCGCGAGATCGGCGTCGGCGGATTCATGTGCGGCGCGCGCGGCATCGACCTGCGCCCGCGAGATGTCGCCCTTCCCTCCGAGCTCCTCGGCGCGTTGGAAGTCGAGGCGTGCCTTCTCCGCATTCGCTCGTGCGCGCGTCACCGCGGCGCGTGCCTCGGTGATCGACGCGGACGACGTATCGACACTTTCGCGCGTGCTCTGCAGCGCGCCCTGCGCCGAAGTCAGAGCGCCGCGTGCGGTGGCCGAGGTCACGGCCGTGCGCGCGTCGGCATCGGCTGCCTGCGCTTGTGCCGTTTGCAGATCGCCTTCCGACTGCGCTACTTTCACCTGCGCGTCGGACGGATCGAGATCGGCGAGGACTTGTCCCGCACGTACCGGCTGGTTCTCCGAAATGTAGACATTCGTCACTTGTCCCGCGACGCGCGCGGCGACCGGAACGATGTCGGCGGAGATCTGCGCGTCATCGGTCGCCTCTTTGCCCGACGAGAGCATCGCGAAGATGCCGTAGCCGATCAGCAGCAGCAGGATGACGCTGCCGAGGATGATGTAAAGGCGTTTCGCCTTGGAAGGAGCGATGGCCGGCTCGTGCTCGGCGATCTCCGGCATCGCGCCGGCAGAGGATTCAGTCGTCGTCATTTACATCTCCACATGAATATCGATCTTCTCCGCGTCCTTCGGCATCTTCAGAAAAAATACCAGCGGCAGAACGCAGAGAAACAGGATTCCCGAAAGGTAAAAGAGTTTTTCGAATGAGATGACCATCGCCTGCTGGCGGAGCTGACCGTCGATCATCTGCACGGCGTGTTGGCGTGCTGCAAAGGAATCGAGGCCGCGTCCCTGCAGCATTCGCTGGATCGCGGCGACTCGCGCCGCCATGGCCGGCGACGATATCGAGAAATGCGGCAGCATGTCGCCGCGTGCTTTCGTCGCGAAGCGAGACAGCATCGTCGCGAAAACTGCCAGCCCGACCGAACCGCCGGTCTGACGCAGCAGCGAATTGAGTCCGGTGGCGTCTGACAATCGATGCCGAGGGATCGTGCTGAGGGCCATCGTCGTCAGCGGGATGAACAGGCAGCTGAAGGCCACGCCCTGGATGATCAGCACCTGAACGACGTCTCTGGTCGACGTCGCCAGCGTGTAGTGCCCCATCTGCCAGGCCGTGTAGGCGAAGAGGACGATGCCGAACGCGACCACCAGGCGCGGCGACACTTTGTTGTACAGCCGCCCCACGATCGGCATCACCACGAGCATGCAGAGGCTTCGCGGCATCAGTGCCAGTCCGGATTGCGTCGCCGAAAATCCGAGGAGCAGTTGCATGTAGAGCGGCAGCAGAAACGTGATCGCCATCAGCATCGCGAACATGACCGCGCCGATGAGCGTGCCCGAGGTGAACACGACGTCTTTGAAGAGCGAGAAATCGACCGCGGGCACGCGCGCGCTGAGCTCGCGGATCACCAGCGCCACGAGCGAGACAACAGCCACGAGCGTGATCAGCTTGATCTCGCCGGATTGAAACCAGTCGTTGCGATTCCCTTCCTCGAGCACGTACTGCATCGTCCCGAGGCCGATGAAGAGCAGCGCGATGCCGCTCCAGTCCATGTTCTTCCGCTGCCGTGCGGCCATCGTATGCATCGCCGCTCGCACATCCTCCGGCTCGTGCACGAAACGCGAGACCATGATCAGCGACACGATGCCGACGGGGACGTTGATGTAGAAGATCCACGGCCACGAATAGTTGTCGACGATATAGCCGCCGAGCGTCGGTCCGAATGCGGGCCCGAGCACCACCGCCATTCCGAAGAGCGCCATGGCCATGCCCTGTTCTTTCGGTGGAAAGGTCTGGCGCAGGATGGCTTGCTCGGTCGGCTGCAGTGCACCCGCGCCGAGTCCTTGCAGGATGCGGCAGAAGACCAGCATCGGCAGCGTGCGGGCCATCCCGCAGAGGGCCGATCCGACGACGAATAGCACGAGGCATGTCATGTAGACGCGCTTCTGGCCGAACAGCCGCGCCAGAAATCCCGTCAGCGGCATGACCATGACCGTGGCGATGACGAAGCCGGTCGTGACCCAGGTGATCTGCTCGATGGTGACGCCGAGCGATCCGGTGAGATGCGGCACAGCCACGTTGACGATCGAGGCGTCGATGGCGCCCATGAGCGTGCCGAAGGTGATCGACACGGTGACGAGCCACTTGTTGACCGGCTTGCGCTCCTCGCGAGTCGTCATCCCGCCGGCCGCGTTCAACATCGCGGCTGCGGAGGTCACGGCTGGACTCCCGGCGGCGGAGGTTGGGGTGCTGGCGGCGGTGTTGCCGGCGGTGTCGGCACGACGATCGGCTGTGGCGGCGCCGGTTGCGGCGTTACGGCCGGCTGTGGCGTTGCCGGCATCGCGGTCATCGCGCTTCCGGGCGGCATCAGCGGCGGATTCGCTTCCGGCGCGTTCTGCGGAACCGAAGGTGTGGCCCCACTCGGCAGCGGCGGCGGAATCGCAACGCTTCCCGCTGCTCCCGTCGATCGTGTATCGGCGTTCCCGAAGTAACCGCGGATCGCGCCGGTGGCGTGCTCGTAATCGAACTGCGCCGCGGCGGCGTCCGACTGCGCGGCGATCAGATCTTCATGCGCCTGGCGATATGCATCCTGCGCGCGATCGACTTCGACCGGCGATCCATACCCCGCGGCACGACGATCGCGCGACACGGTCAGCGCCTCCTCGGCCACCTGCACGGTTTCCGTCGCTACGCCGGCGCGCGATTCCGCGTTCTGCAGCGTCATTAGCGAACGGCGAACATCCTGCTCGACGTCGCGCTCGAGTTGCGTGCGCCGCGTCTGCGCGTCGTGCAACATCACTTTGGCGCGGGCGATGTTGGCGTTGATGTCGGCGTGAAACAGCGGCACGCCGAGGTTCGCGGCGATGCGGCGCGTCCAGTGAAGATCGGTGGTGCGGTTGCCGCTCATGTCGCCTTCGAAATCGAGCGAGACGGATGGCAGCAATCGGGCGCGTGCGGCGTCGACGGTGAGCTTGGCGGCGCGTTCGTTCTCTTCGGCCTGGCGCAACTCGGGACGCTGCGTCCGCGCCGAGGCGAGCGAGGTGTCGATCGCCGGAACGGATGTGGGAACGGTCGGAGCGTCGGCGATGACGACATCGCTCGACTCATCGGCGCCGACGGCATTCAGCAACGCCAGCGCGGCGTTCTGGCGATCGTTCTGCGCGACCAGCAACGCCTGCCTCGCCCTCGCGAGCTGCACATTCGCTTGTGCAACGTCGAGCCGCGTCCCGGTGCCTGCTTTGAATTCGTCCTGGGACGTCTGCAGCAGGCGGTTGAAGAGTGCGATGTCCGCCTGCCGCGCCGCGATCTGCGACTGCGCGCGCTGCACCATCAGATACAGCCGCGCCACTGCCGCGGCCACGTCGTTCTCCGCCTGCTGACTTTGATAACGAGTGGCATTCGCGGAGCTCTGAAGCGATTGATATCGCCGCACCGCCGCCATGTTGAACACCTGCACGGCCGCGGCGAGCTGCGCATCGGTCACGTTGAACGGACCGACCACCGCCGGAACGCCCGGCAGCGAGAAGCCGAACGTCGCCAGGTTGATCGACTGGTTGTAGCGCATCAGCTTCGCATCGGCCTGCGGCAGCAGCGCATTCAGCGCCTCGGAGCGCGCAATCCGCGCCAGCTCCTCATTCGAGCGAGCGAGCTCCGTCTGCGTGCCGGTGCCGAGGGCCCTGCGGATGGCGTCGCCGAGCGTGAGACGGAGCGGTTCCGTTTGTGCTCGTGCGCTGACGGAAACGGCGAGAAGAAGAAAAGGAAGTCGTTTGAACAGCATGCTTGCAGATTGCCTCGCGGTGAGGCTGCAATAGCGTCGCCAGCACCGAATGACCGTTCGGTCAGTTGGGAGGTAAAGGCGATTTTGGGCGCCGGCATTCCGGGGGAGGAGAGCAGAGGATGGCGTGATAGGTTCATTGTCGATGAAGCCCGTCGGCTTTGATTGGGATGATGAAAAAGCAGCGGCGAACCTCGCGAAGCACGTCGTGAGCTTTGAAGAAGCAATGACCGTCTTCGACGATCCACTCGCTCGCATCCACGATGATCCCGATCACTCAACCGATGAAACGCGAGAGATCATCACCGGCTACTCGGACTCAGGACGGCTTCTGTTGGTATCCTTCACGGAGCGAGGAGACGAGATTCGCATCATCAATGCCCGCAAGCCCGACAAAGACGAACGCCGCCATCATGAAGAAGAACCAGGCAGCTGAACCAACCGCCGACGAAATGAGAGCGCATTACGACTTCGACTACAGCAAGTCGCGTCCGAATCGCTTCGCAGGCCGGCCGAAGCTGGGCCGTGTTCGCTCCGTGGTTCTCGAGCCCGATGTGGCCGAAGTGTTTCATTCGTCGCAGCAGGTAAATGAGTTGCTCCGTTCGATCATTACAAATCTTCCGTCGCGGCGAGCCGAGAAAAAACCCTTGAAGCGACGAGCGAGCTGACGCGCCAGGACTGGCGAACGTAGCCCTTGCCCGGTTCCGCACAACCATGGTGGTAATATTGAGACCCATGAAACGTGGCGCAATTTCCACCATGGATTCCGCCGGGCGGCTGGTGCTGCCGAGGGACGTTCGCGATCAGGCCAAGTTCGAACCCGGTGTGCCGTTGCGGATCGTCTTCCGTGATGGCCATGTCGAAATCGAGGCCGCGCCCCGCGAAGTACGCGTCGTCCGCAAGGGCCGGATGCGGGTGGCCGTCCCGTTGGACGAGGGGGCACCGTTGAGAAGCGACGTTGTGCGCGAAACCACCGCTTCTATTCGCGAACCTCGTCGATGACCGCTGTCGACAGCAGCGTCATCATCGCGGGACTCTTGAGCTGGCATGAGTTCCACGACCGGGCTCTCCATGCGTTGGGGAAGCTGATCTCCGCACGCCGCCTGCTCGTTCCGTTTCCTGCGCTGATTGAGAGCTACTCCGTGATGACGAGGCTTCCGTCGCCGCATCGGCTCGATCCGGGAATTGCTTATCAGCTTCTGCACGAGTCCTTCAGCGAGAGTCGCGTCATCGGTCTTTCAGCGGGAAGCGCCTGGACATTTCTCGGCGAGTACGTCGCCGCTGGCATTTCGGGTGGGCGCGTCTATGACGCCGTGATCGCGTCAGCGGCAATCGCGGCACACGCCAGTGAGCTACTGACGTTCAACCAGCGTGATTTCGAAGCGTTCAGCGATCGAATCGCGATCATCGTTCCGTAGGTTGTGTGACTGCTTGACCTGATTGACCAGTCCACGTAGTCTAGTGTTATGTCTAGTCCTCGAGTGTGGCAACTGCACGAAGCGAAAGCGCAATTTAGCGAGTTGTTCAGACGCGTACGCTCCGATGGGCCGCAACGCGTAGTCAAACAGCGCGGCGAGGCAGTCGTCGTCATGCGCGCTGAAGAGTTCGACCGGATCGGCGAACTGGGTCGACAGCCCGAATCGCTTCTTGAGTTTTTCCAATCCGCACCGGGAGGAAGCGAGATCCATCTGACTCGTAAACGCGACGCGACGAGAACAATCAAGTGGTAGCGCCCACCTCGGGATATCTGCTCGACACGAACGTCATCTCCGAGCTTATGAAGGCTCGTCCCGCGCGTTCGGTTGCGGACTGGATTGTCGCAACACCCGAGGATCTGTTGCATCTGAGCGTCATTACCATCGGAGAGATTCGAAAGGGGATCGATCTCCTCGATGAAGTTGAACCGAAGCGAGGCGCACTTCAAAGCTGGCTCGATCACGATCTGCGCGTGCGGTTCGCAGGCAGACTCCTGTCATTCGATGAATCGGTCGCCGAGCGTTGGGGCCAAATCGAGGCAGTCGCAAAGCGTCAGCGCGTAACGCTGCCGACGATCGATGCACAACTCGCCGCAACCGCACTCCATCACGGGCTGACATTCGTCACGCGTAACACGTCGGATGTTCGGTTGACCGGCGTGCCGATGTTCAATCCCTGGAGCGCTTAGCCATATCGACAAAACGCGTCGCCGTAGGCGGCGTAAGAACCGTAGACCCCAGCTTCAGTCGGGGTTCCGCAAACGCGGGCCGGATTCGGGAGCGCGCTTTAGCGTGCGAAAGAAAGGATTTCCGCGCGCGCCGGAGAAGCGTTCTCTCGCGCGCTGAAGCGCGCTCAGGAGATCGCCCGCATTGAAACCCCCATCTGAAGATGGGGGCTACGGTTCTTATGGCGGCATTCGCCGCCATTCGATTACGCCTCGCGCAATTTCGACAGCGCCCGCAGCACTTCCGCGACGCTCCAGGCCTGAGCCACGCATCCTCGGGGCGTGAACGGCGGCTCGGCGTCGAAGACTTCGCTGATCGTGCCGATGCAGGAGGTGCCTAGCTCGCCGCGGAATCCGTCGAGGAATTCGCGCGCGGCGTTGATATCCGACGGATGCACTTTCAGCCACGCATCGAGGAACGGTCCGATGAGCCAGCCCCAGACCGTCCCTTGGTGATAGGCGGCGTCGCGGGCGCGGAGGTCGCCGTCGTACGCGGGTTTGTAGTCGGGATGGGATCGCGACAGCGATCGGAGGCCGACCGGTGTCAGCAACTCATCCTGCACGACCGAGACGACGCGGCGCCAGCGGCTTTCATCGAGCACGGGGAAGTCGAGCGAGATCGAGAAGATCTGATTGGGACGCAGCGCCGTGTCGTTCGCGTCGACGACATCGTAAAGATATTGACCTTTGTCGTACCAGAAGCGCTCGTTGAACGACTTGCGGGCGCGCGACGCGTGCTCGTCCATGCGCTTCGCGTTCACGTCGTCGTTTTCCTGGATCAGCAGCTGTTCGAGGATTCGCAGCGCGTTGTACCAGAGCGCGTTGATCTCGACCGCCTTGCCGCGCCGAGGAGTGACTACCCAGCCGTCGACTTTCGCGTCCATCCAGGTGAGTTGATAGCCCTCGGCGCCTTGCGCGAGCAGACCGTCCGCGGGATCGACGTGGATGTTGAAGCGCGTGCCACGGAGATGGTGATCGACGATGTCGAGCAGCTTCGGGAGCAGCATCCGCAGCGTCTCGCGATCGTTCGTCGCGTTGACGTAGCGCCAGACGGCGTGGAAGAACCAGAGCGTGGCGTCGGCAGTGTGATACAGCCCTTCGCTATCTCCCTCGGGGAACATATTCGGGATCAGGCCGTCGCGGATGTATGACGCGAATGTACGCAGGATGTTCCCGGCCTCGCGGAAGCGACCGGTGCAGAGGGTCAGGCCTTCCAGGCTGATCATCGTGTCGCGGCCCCAGTCGGTGAACCAGTGGTAGCCGGCGATGACGGTGCGCGGTTCGTCGCCCGCGGCGCGCGCGCGCGCTTCGTCCGCCGCGCGGGTGTGCGGATGGATCAGGAACTGATCGGCGGCGAGGACGAGAAGACATGCGAAGGGATCGGTCTGATGCGAGATCGACAGCATCTTCGCGATGCGCTCGTCTTCCGCCGACGATGCATCGGCACACGGAAGCGCCTTCATAACGTCCCACGATTCAACGGAAGCCACGATGCCGCAGTCGTTTCCGGAAGTGAGATCGATGTGGATGACGCCGGGACTCCACAACTCGCCTTCATGTTCGTAGCCGCGGCTCTTTTCGATGCGATACAGAACATGTTCGAACGAGCGCGGGTCCTGCTCGATGCGGGACCCGCTGCCGAATGCGAGAAGGCGCAGCGGCGGAAACTCGTCGCCGTCGCACAGCTCGATCCCGCGGCCGCCCTCGGACAGCGTCACCTTCCAGCGATCGAACTTCTGTCCCGCGACCAGACCCTCGTGCGGACGGAAATGCAGCGACGGACGAAGGCGAAGCCGCAATCCGGCCGGACCTTCGAGCAATCGATAGACGATGTAGGCTGTGTTCTGCAGATGCGGCATCAGGACGCGCTTCTCGAGGCGAATGCCGCTGCCGGAGAAACGCCACACCGGCCGGCCGTTCTCCATCGCGAACTCTTCGAGGATGCCGTCCTCGGGGAACGCCACCTCGCGTCCGCCGTGCTCGTCGCCGCTGAGCCGCCAGCAGAGTCCATCGGCGCCTTCGAGCACTTCCTCGATATGGTTGAACATCATCGTGCGGCCGAGCGGAGCGGGGAGGGCGGCGATGAGGAAGCCGTGAAAGCGGCGGGTGTTGGCGCCGCCGATGGTTCCGGATGCGTATCCGCCGAGGGCGTTTGTGACCAGCCACTCGCGCGTGAGGAGCCCGTCGCGGGGGTCGCCGCGTTTCCAGCCGGATTGAATCGGAATTGCAATCGTTGCTTCGTCGGTCGTCATCGCGGCAGGAAAATGTCCTGCTGAAGTTATGCCTGCGGCCCGGTTTCGTTCACAATGTGCGACAGCGTTTCGAGAGGGAGGGGCTT
>DASYJF010000091.1:0-20884 GCA_035996815.1 Thermoanaerobaculia bacterium
GGGCGCGGCAACCGCCGGAAGGCTGATGACGATGCTGTTTCCCTCGGCGGATGCTTCGATCGTTCCGGCCTGATTCAGATGGACGCTGACGCGCGTCAGGCGCGAGCCCATCTCGGTGACTTCATCGACCGAGACGGAACCGACCGACGGCGAGACCGCGGACGGAATCACAAGCGATGCCGCCTTGGATGCTCCGGTCAGATCGATCACGAACAGATCGGGCATCGGGCTGTAGGAGGTGTAGACCGGGCTGGCCGTGGTGCGCAGGATGAGGCGCGGCGCCGGGGAGGTTTCGACGTCGACTGCCGTGAGCGACATTCCCGCCAGAGCGGAGGATTGGGTAGCAGCCGGTGCCGAAGCTTTCGCGGCCGCGCCGCCACGCTTCCAGAACGCTGCCTGCGCGCTGGTGACGCCCGCCAACAGCATGCCTGTGAGCAGCAGGATCAGCTTGGCTCTTGTCTTACGTCTCAGGTTCACCATCTCACAGCCCTCCACACACATGGCTTGACAGCCGCACGCGACCCTACTTCCTCGGCGCTTCGGAGGAGAGTTCCTTGACCACCTCGCGGAATCGTTCGATCCGCGTTGGGTCATTGACTTCCTGCCGGAAGACGATCGAAGTCGGAGTAATACGAATCACTTCGCCGTCGAGGACCTTCTCCCCGACTTTCACGAGATACCCTTTGTTGTCGGGACCGTTGACCATGGCCACGAGTCCCTGCTGGCGCGTTTTCACGACACCCTGAAGCTTGATTTCATCGATGAGGAATCCGGGGGGGCCGGGCGGCCGCTGTCCCGGTTGCAGCGCCGGCGCGGGGCCGATCAACGACTGGAACGGATCGCGGCGGCCTTTCGGATCGTAATGGTACGAGTCGGCGGAGCTCGGCTCTTCGAGGATCTCCTGCAGACTTTGCTGCATGGTCGGCTCTTCGCTTTGCGTCGAGGTCGTGGCGGTCGTCGACGTCGCCGCGGCCGGTTTCGTCGCGGGATGCGGCTGTGCGAAGAGCGTGGCCATCGCCGCGGCGACGATCAGAAGCGACAGCGCGAATCGGCTCACTCTCATTGCTTGGCGCCTTTCACCGGCACCGGCTCCGGCTCTTTCGGCTCGACGTAGACGAACGTTTTCGCGGTGAAGTCCGCCGTGATGGTGCGCTCCGCTTGTGTCGGCAGCGCAGCGATCGAAATCTGCTCGACGTTCACGATGCGCTTGAATTTGCTCAGGTGATCGAACAGCGTGGCCAGGTTGTGATAGCGGCCGTCGACCGAAATCGAGATCGGCCACTCGGCGTACGGATCGCTTCCCTGCGCAGGAGCGAGCGGCGGGAAGGTGAGCTTGCGCAGCGTGAAGTTGCCGGCGTCGACGAGCGTCTTGATTCGCTTGATGATTTCCTCGGTATTGCGCGTGGACGGCAGGATGCTGCGCAGTTTCGTCAGATCGGCAGTAAGGCGTTTCACTTCCTCGCGGAACTGCGGCAGTTTGCGTTCGGCGGAACGGCCCTGCTCGATCTTCGTATCGAGATCGCGCAGTTGACTATCAGCACCCTCGATCTGCTTGGTGAGGTCGGCGATGGCGAAGTAATTCGCCACCCAGATGATGACAGCGGCCAGCACCAGCCCGACGATCAGGCCGAAGTACCAGGGTTTGCCATCTAGAGAAAGCGCCATCACCCCTCCTACCGCTTCACCGCGGACGGCGATGTCGCCGTCCCTGTTGCCGTACCCGAAATTGCCGTTGCCGACGTCCCGGTCGTCGATGTTCCCGTGGCCGCGCCGCCGGCTCCGGCTTCACCTTTTGGCGCATAGGTGAAGTGGAACTTCATCGTGTAGCTGTAGACGAGCGGCGCTGCCGACACCTGCGTCACGTTGCCCAGGTCCGGCTCTTCGAACAGCGGATCGTTCTTCACGTTCTCGACGAAGTTTGCGATCGCATTCGGATTCAAGCCGCGGCCGTCGATCGTTACCACACCGCCAGCCACCGCCATCTTGTCGAGCCAGACCAGGTCCGGCAGATCCTGGCTGACGCGGTCCATCAACTGAACCGGACCGCGCTGATTCTGCTTGAGCTGATTGATCAGATCGATGCGCTTCTGCAGGCTGTCCTTCTGCTTCTGAAAGTCGGCGACATCTTTGATGATCTTTTCGAGGCGCGTGGCTTCGACCTGCTTCTGCGCCACCGACTCCTGCCGCTGGGCCAGCGTCCGCTTCTGCATGTACCACCAGCCGCCCGCGATCAGGATGCCGAGGATCAGACCGCCGATCATGAGGCCGTTGTTAGCGTTGCTGGGGCCCGCGGCCACGGGCATGCCTGTGACCGCTCCGGTTCCCCGGACCGCCCGCCCCTCCCTCACCAGATTGATCTTAATCAAGCATCCCCCAGCTTCCGGATGGCCAGCCCTACGGCGATGGCCATGCTCGGCCCGATGTCGGCGAGCTCCTCGGGGTTGAATTCTTTTTCGTCGACGGTGATCTTCTGGAACGGATCCATGATCGCCACCGGGATACCGAACTTGTCGCGGAGGATGGCGTCGAGGTTCAGGACGCCCGAGCCGCCGCCTGCGAGGACGATCTCGTCCACGCGGTCGGCACCCGAGGTTGCCGTGAAGAAGTCGAGGGTCTTGCGCAGCTCGCCCGCGAAGTCTTCGCTGACCGAGTTGAGGATAGGGATGACCTGCTGGATGCTGTAGTCGCCAGCCTGCCTCCCCTTCTTCAGCTCCTCGGCCTGCTCGAATGAAAGGCTCAGCTCGCGCTGGATCGCATCCGTGTACTGGTTGCCGCCGAAGGTGATGTCGCGCCAGAAGAGCGACGTGGCGCCGGAGAGGACGTTGACGTTCGTAACCGAGGCGCCGACGTTGACGAGCGCGAGGACCTTCGAATCGTCGATCGCGTAGTTCATCTCGTAGGCGTTCTGGAGTGCGAAAGCGTCGACGTCGACGAGCACCGGGACCTTGCCGGTCTGGCTGATCACCGAGGTGTAGTCGTTGATCTTTTCCTTCTTCACGGCCACCAGGATGACGTCGATGTTGTCGCCGGAACCGGGCGTGTTGAGGGGGACGTAGTCGAGGTTTACGTCGTTGATGTCGAAGGGGATGTACTGCTCGGCCTCCCACTGGATCGACTCGGCCAGCTCCTCGGGCGACATGGCCGGGAGGGTGATCTTTTTGATGATCACGGAGTGGCCGGAAAGGGAGGTCGCGTAATTGGAATTCTTGACGTTTTTGCTGGTGTTGAGCCGCGAGATCGTCTCCACTACCAGCGACGAGTCCATGATCGACCCGTCGACGATTGCTTCCGGAGAAAGGTATTCGATTCCGAGCTTTACCAGCTGGAACGCGCCGCCCTTCTTCTCCTTCAGCTCAACAAGTTTTACGGCTGAGGAGCCGATATCGAGACCAACGACATTTTTGCTCTTTGAGAAGAACACCACTCACCCCGTCCATCTCACCCATTCACTTCTCAGGTTGCGGCTCCAGAATGTAGAAAGTCGAGTGAAATTACAACCTTTAAAGGTGAGTGTCAACTCTACAGCATTTAGATTTATCAGCAGATTACGCGAACACGAGGCCGTTTCGGGCTCCGTGGTTGCGCCGAACCGGTTCGGCCGGTACAATCCCGCCCCCCTGGCGTTATTTGAGGTTTGAGGAGTCTATCGATGGCAAAGATGTGCGAAGTTTGCGGCAAGGCCCCCGTGTTCGGTAACCGGGTCAGCCATGCCCACAATGTTTCCAGCAGACGCTGGCTGCCAAATCTGCAGCGCGTCCGCGTGATGGTCGGCTCGGCGGTGAAGCGGATGAACGTCTGCACCCGCTGCATCCGTACCGGCAAGATCGCCAAAGCCGCGCGCTAACGGTTGCCGGACGCCCTCCGTCCGGCACTTGCGCTCTTCTCCGCGGAGCGCTTTCCCGTCTACTTCACCGTGAACATGGCGCGCGCCAGAAGCGGATCATTCGAGTAGTAGATCTTCAGGTTCTGGCCTTTGTCGTTCACGGTCACCGACTGCACGCGCCACACGCCGCGCGCTGAATTCGTGTGCAGACGGATCGTGCCGACGTAGGTGTTCCCGTCGCGCTGCTGGAAGGAGAAGAACGTGCCGCTGGAGCTGCTGCCCGGCCCGACCACCTGACCGCTGACGCCGCCGATGCCGCAGCCGTCGTCGGTGACCTGCGCGATCACTTCGATGACCGGCTCGTCGCGTCCCATGAAGATCTCCGCGCGGCTCAGTTGCAGCCCCTGCAACACGGGCGGCTGCCTGCGCCGAAAGAAATTTCGATCGTTCGAAACGAAGCACAGATGATTCGAAATGAACCATCCATCGTTCGAAACCGAGCATCGATGGTTCGAAATGAACCACGGGTACTTCAAAACAAAGCATCCATGGTTGAAAATGAAGCATCGGAGCTTCGAAATGAGGCATCGATGGTTCGAAATGAATCATCGACGCTTCGAAACCGAGCATCGATGGTTCGAAACGAATCATCGATGCTTCGAAATGAAGCATGGATGGTTCAGAACGAGCGCCGATAAATTTGCTTCTCTGGGTACGGGACCTGCCGGCTGCAGAATGTAAGAAGTGACTTCTGACGCGTGGTGGTGTCCCGGTACGTTGAAGTCGGTTCGTGCGATGGCTTGCGCGTGACGGCCTGACACGGCGCTGTGGGGGCATCGACCCTCACAGTTCGCGCTCTCGGTGTGATGCGTCGCGATCAGCGAGTTGAAAACACAATGATCGCTCGTCCGGAAGGAACAGGAATCGCCGTGAGGTGCACGTTCGCCGGGAAGACGGGCGCGGCACGGCCGTTCACGAGTGCGTGCTGGCGCGATGTGAAGCTTCGCGCGAGAAAGACAACCGTACTCGCATCGCCGTCGGTCTCGATCTCGATCTCGTCCGCCGTTTCGCGACGAATATGGGCGGCGCCATTACCGCCGTCGAGCGATTTCAGGGGCGTGGACGTCTCGATAACGACCGTGTCGCGCGGGTCAACGTCCGCTCGCTCGACGATCCGCACCGATTCGGCAATCGAGTGCGTGACGACGATCCGATGGGCTCGCCGTACCTCCGGCAGACGGTCGGCAACGGCATAGAGGGTAGTTGGGATTCCTGTTTCTTGCGCCGGCTCCCGGTAGACGGCGCGCAGCCCAGGCGTGCTTGGCGGTACCGAGGAGCTGATGACCCCTGCCACGCCCGCAGCGCGCAGCCACTTCAGCCGATGCTGCCAATCAGCGCGCGAGAGAAGATCTTCGATGCGTTGATTTCGCATTGTGTACGAACCGTCAGGACAGGGGTCGAACGCATATCGGATTCCGAAGGCGGCACCGGACAGCGCCCATGCTTGATGCGCCTGCGCCGCTGCCAGCTGGCGAACGTCATCCTCGACGTAGCGACCCTTAAGGCCGAACACCACGGGTTCGAGATCTTTTTCCGTCCGCTCGAAGATCGGCCCATGCAGTGCACGCGCGCGCAGCACGAACGCGGAGGGCTGGCGAACAATCCTTGCCGGTACGGTCGGCAGGAGCGGCCCAGCGGTCATGGTGAGTTCCACAAGCACGACGACGAGAAGCAAGAGATGCCCTAGCGCGCCGCGCCGGCGCCCGACCCAGACAAGCAGCACGAAGGTCATGGATGCCACGACGACCAGTCGGCCCGACAGCGAATCGATGATGGGCTGCAGCACGACGTCAGGCGACGACCGCCAGCTCGGATTCCACCATGTCCGCACCAGCAGACCAGCAAACGCAGCCGCGTTCTGACGCACCGCTAGTGCCGCAACGAAACTGAGGCCACTGAAGATCGCGAGAACCTGAACGGCTCGCTTTCGAAGGAGCGGCGTCGCCACGGCTAGATGATCGAATGACCGACCGACGAGAATCGCGAGCGCGAGCGTGGTGAAAAGATAAAACTTAATGGGGAAGCGAATCGCATGCAGCGGCGCAAGGACCCGGTATGCCCATTCGGCACCCGGCAGATAACCGCCGAGCGAGAGAACGAAGCAAACGACGGCGGTTCCCCACCAGAAGCGCTCCGCACGAAAGCGCGTAGCGGCACCGACGATTGCCGCGAGCAGGAGGGGGATGACGCCTAAGGCTGCGCTGTAGATATAGGGTGGCATGCCGCCCGACACTGCGTATCCCCACCAGGCGCCGGCAACTAGACGCGACGGATCGCCGAAGAAGTACGGCGCCAGAATCTCCGTAAGGCGAGCGGGGTGAAAGGATGCGGAAGCCGCGTTCGCAAACGTAAACCCGAGCCTGACCCGTGCCGAATCGATCGCCGCCTCAAACGTGGCGACGTGTACGGGCGATGTGAGAATCCCCGCGAACGCACCGCAGAAGACGAATCGAGCCAATCCCCGCTTTCCACCAAGTGCGAACACGAACGCCGCGGCGAGGAGAACTGCGATTCCGAAGAGCACCGGCTCTCCTGCCAGCGACGCGAAGCCAATCACAACTACCGCAACCGCGCATCGTGTGCGCGTCAGCGGACCCATTCCGAGCAAATCCGCGGCCACGAGCAGCCATGGCACCCACGCGATCGTCGTGATCGAGTTCAACGAGGCGGTCGCCGAAAGCACGTAGCCTGAGAGTGTGAACGCTAACGCCGCGAGAAACGCTCCCTCTGGCGACGTGGCCATGCGCCGCAGCAGAACGAACATACCAACCAAGCAAAGCGCAAGGTGCACCACGATCTGCGCGCTGATGCCGGTAGCCTTCGGAAACGGGTAGGCGACCAGCAGATTGGGGTTACCGAGGTACGGCTGGCCGAAGGATGCATACGGATTCGTGCGCGCGAAACCAAGCTGTGCGAAAACCACCGCGGCCGGTCGATGGGTGGTACCGAGGTCGCGGAGAAAGAATGTGTCCTCTCCGCTTAGAACCTTCCCGCGCGCAGCGATGAATATCGTGACGAGGAGCAACGCGGCTAACACCACGGGCAAGTACGAAACCCCGGCGTTCGCGCGCCTCAATCTCGAAACCTTTCCGTATCTAGGCACCACCTCGGTCATGGGCTATCCTCCCTTTGAGTCCGTTATTCAGCAAAGGGGGAACTCGGTCCACGACCGAGAAAACATATGAATACACTGCATCCTTTCGAGCGCGTCATTCTCGCATGGGCGCTCATCGGCGTGATCGCCGCCGGTCCAGTTTCGGCGAACAAATTGGCGTCAAAACGTCCACGCCCTGCAGATAGTGTGAATTTCGTCGTCGTGCCGCAAGGTACGCAGACAGTCACGGTGACCTGGGCGATAACGCCCGCGATACTTCCTGACCGGGAGTGGAACTGTGGGAATGGGCACGGCGGCTTCATCGACTTCTATACGTATACGCCGGATCAATGGGTTATGAATGTGTACGACCTCACCACGAGCGCTACTGTCGCTCATCAGGAGGGCACGAGCGTACCGTTGCTCTACAGCTGTTCGGGCTCGGCGCCTACTGCGACTTCGGAAATCGGCTCGATGCAGGTCGATGTGTCTTCGCTCACAGCAAATGGCGACACCACGTTCCTGGCTGCGATGGGAACAACGGGCGAGGAAAGAACCGCAACACCGGGCGGAGCATCTGAGTACTTTGTCTGCGGAGGGCCATGGCAGGCCGTCACGGTCAACGCGACCGTCTCTTTCCCGCTCCGATCGATCATCTTCGATTCCGCCTGCAGCGCTTCGGCTAACGCAGGGCGACGCACCGCTCAGGCGTCGCGCTCCGGTGTGGTGAAACTCGACGATCCTCCATCGTGCGACATCCATGATCCGCAGAAACTGCTGACGTACATTGCCCCTTCGGATACCAAAGCCGACGGAACGCCAAACTATCCCTCACCGTTTCAACGATGGAAGAATGATCCGAACGATCACTTCAACGGCGTCACGCTTGGTGACAAGCCCCAGATGTTCATTCGCGGAAAGGCAAACGGCGTTCAACCAGGAAAGAAGATCTGGTTGAAACTAATCGATCCACCTGATCTCTCTGCCTACGTCGCGCAGGTCAGCCCTTCCACCGGAAACGACAACAAGGACGACAGCGCCAAACTCTACGGCGCTGATGGCCATCACGCCAAGACAGGCAAGGCGCTGCCGGTCGTCGTCGATTCCGACAGCCGCTTTGAGGTCGTCCTGGAGGGAGCGAAGAATGACGCCGGCGATAACTACAAGGTGATGGCGAGTCTCGCCAAACCGGATGACAATGACGTCTTCGCATGCGAGGCGACAAGCACCTGCACGTTGACTCCCGAAATCACCGTCTGGAAGCGGCAATACTTCGAACAGGCGCAGATGGTGACGCAGGGTGCTTTCCTTGCTCAAAACATAGTCGGATCTACGGAGTCATGCACGACCTCGAACCCGTGCGTCATCCACTTTCGTTCAGTAGATGTCGACGATAGGCGCGTCATCCGACCGGGAACCCAACTGACACTGATGTCGATGGGGCCGATCGGAACGTCGGTTGCGGGTGCCCCGTTTCACGAGGATGTAACTGTCGATGCGAACTTACCTTCTGGTAAATCTGTCTTGCGCGATGATGACGGTACTTGGGCAGTGCGACTGACATCCAGGCCGCAGAATAACTACTATGGCCACCAGCAGACTTCGCGAGTCTCACTCGATGCGGTCGCAGTTCGCGACGATTCCGGTGTGATCAACGCATTCAGCATCAATTCCGGCGTTGCAAAGAATCTTCTGAAGGACGCTTTCATTGAGTATGCCGACGCAGCTCCGGTTGCGTGGCCGTACATCCCTTACGTTGGTGTCGCCAACGAGGGGGAGGAGGCACTATTGGGTAAGCGCTGGTTCCAGCATGCCTCTCGCGGCTTCAATCCCGTTGCGGAGCCGTATCACCGCTTGATCGTCGCTGCCAAGCGAGCAGATGTGAGGGGCGACTGCAGCACTAACCTCGGGCGAACCCACCGAGAAGAAGACAACGATTCTTGGCGGCTTTCAGTCATCTACGAATATACGTTGCAGTTGGGCGCTACAAATCCATTCCGACGCATTTATACTCTTTCACCGGATCAAGGTGATACGCGACTGCCACTAGCCTGTATCGACAAGACAGTCGCGGGTCTCTACCACCGTGACGCCACGACAGTCGAACAGCTAGACGTTGCTCATGAGGTAGTCCATCAGTACGGCGTGAACACACCAGCACCCCCGGGGGTGACCAAAGGGCACTGCAACCGTCAGGAGTACACTGGCCACTTCATCTGTTTGATGAATCAAACTTGGCCGGGTAGCGCGGTCGATGCGCAGATCACTCTGGATGGGGCGAAGCTGCACTACCTTCCGGGCGGCGTCGATAGCGAATACACGGACGTGAGGAAGCTGATGGAGCGGAACCCATGAGAAAGACCATCTTTGTTCAAGCGACTCGATGCCTCGCGCTGCTGCTCGTTCTCGCCGCCGAGGCCGCATCTGGAGCCACTAGTCTCAAGGTTGCACTATCCGTTATCCCGTCGGAAACGCTTCCCGGTGTTCCCGTGAACGTGAGTCTCACAGTATCCAATGTCACTGACAAAGACATTGCTATTTCCAATCGCGTCGCCTTTGGCGTGAAATCCGCCGACGGCAGCAGTAGGCGCTTGACGATGTATCTTCCAACTCAATATTGGAACGGAGAGGTCGAGTCGGCCGGCAAATACGTCGTGCCCGCGGGCGGCAAGATCGATCTCTTCATGCCAGTGACGGAGGATTTCGACTCGCCGCTATTTGCGGAGCGGCAACTCAACGACCCGGGGCAGTACGACCTAGTAGTCAGCGTGAAAGGGACGAGTGGTATCACGGGCGATTCGAATCCAGCACATCTTCAGATTCTCACTCCAACCGGAGAGGACCAAGCTGTTTGGAAAGTGCTCGACGGCGAGGCCTCAGGCACTGAAATAAAGGCACTTTGTACCACCACGATACAGAAGCATCCAGCGTCACGTTACTACCAGCTCGTCTCGCCTTTTTGTGTTCCGTTCGCAACTCTCGATCAGTATGCGCACGACGTACTGCAGGGGTTTCCGTCGCTTACCGGCCCTTACCTTGACGCTGCTCGTTTTGCGGTAGCGGGACGCTACCTAAGCGCGGCGTACACGGCCTACGGACAAAACAAGTTCGCGTTGGCCGGCAGTTTCTCCGCCGCAGGACAGCCGATTGCTCAAGATTTGATTGATCATCCGGGCTCACCTTTCGGCCCGGTAGCCGGCGCTTGGACAAAGCGCCAATTGGTGACTGAGGATGGATGGAGACAACATTTTGATCGTCTCTGGGGGCCGAAGGCTGCGTTGAGCGTCTCGCCATCTGTGACTTGTGTAACTGACAACGGCGATGGAACGTACTCAGCGGAATTCGGCTTCGAGAATCCGAACAACTATGACATAGATGTGCCAATCGGAACAGAGAATAGACTATCTCCGGGAGCCGATAGCCAAGGGCAGCCAACTGAATTCGCTCCTGGAGCAAAGGAATCTGCATTTACGCTTAAAGGGCTTACGAGTGCTATCAAGTGGACGCTTCAGGGCAAGACGGTGAAAGCCTCGCTCGCGCAGTCACCCAAGTGTTCCGATGTTCATCCACCCGAGCCGCAGCCCTAATGAGTTCGTCGCGCATCAGGAGAGCACCATGATTGGTGCGTTTCGATGTTTCATACTTCTGCTAGTCATGGCCGCCCAGGCAGCATCTGCGGCCAGTCTAAAGGTTACGCTCGCTTTTACGCCGTCCGAGACGCTTCCCGGTGTGCCCGTGAACGTGAGTCTCACGGTCTCGAACCTCACAGACAAGGATATTGCCATTTCCAACCGCGTGGCCTTCGGCGTGAAGTCTGCCGACGGCGGTAGTCGCCGGCTGGTCATGTATCTGCCAATGCAATACTGGAACGACGAGGTTGAGTGGTCCGGCAAATACATCGTGCCTGCGGGAGGCAAGATCGACCTCTTCATGCCAGTCACGGAAGATTTCGATTCGCCGCTGTTTGCGGAAGGCCAACTCAACGATCCCGGCCAGTATGACGTCGTGGCCACGGTGAAGGGAACCAGCGGCGCCACGGGCGACTCGTCCAGCACATCTTCGGATTGTCACACCAACCGGGGAAGACCAGGTCATTTGGAAGATGTTTGACGAAGTTTCGGGCGGTAAAATACGACTCAGTTGTACGACCGCAATTCGTCAGCATCCCGCTTCCCGGTACTATCAGCTTGTCTCTCCCTTTTGCGTGCCCTTCTCGACGCCTGATCAATACGCCCACGATGTTCTGCAAGGTTTCCCATCACTCACAGGGGCGTTTCTAGACGCGGCTCGCGTCTCCGTGGCGCAAAGGTATTATAGTGCCGCATACAACGCCTATGGCCGAAATAAGGCGGACCTCGCAGGAAGCATTGCGGGAGCAGGCCGACCTATCGCGCAGGATTTGATTGATCATCCGGGCTCTACCTTAGGCCCTGTCGTGGGTGCTTGGTTAAAGAAAGCGTTGGCCAGTGAGGCAGAATGGCGCTCGTTCTACGCGCTCAGTCACCAGTCCGCCTCCCCTGCGAAGGTGTCGCCTTCGGTCACTTGCGTAACCGACAACGGTGACGGCACGTTCTCTGCGGAGTTTGGGTTCAGCAATCCGAACAACTATGACATCGAAGTGCCAATCGGGACGGACAATCAGGTATCGCCGGGTCCCGATGAACAGGGGCAGCCGATTGAATTTGCGCCCGGCGTAAAAGAGTCAGCGTTTACTCTCACGGGCCTGACGGCTGCGACAAAGTGGACACTTCAAGGAAAGACGGTGAAAGCGTCACTCGCCCAGTCGCCGAAGTGCTCGGATGTGAAACCATCCGAGCCAGAGCCGTAAGGAGTTCACCCCGCCTACAGAGGTTCCTTGGTCCGTTCGAGGCTGAATTGTCGCATCCTTAGAAAGTAGTCGTATCGCGTTCATCGCGCTTCGTCGTCGTCCCCGAGGTAGAACAGTTGGTTCGCCTTGATCGGCTCATTCAAAACGCGACGGAATGCCTTGACGATACGGATGATGATCCCTTCGCGAGCCTCGGCGAGGCCGAAGCGGTACCGGTTGAATTGCGGCCGGTACATTTGAAGTTCGTCGAGGATCTCCTCGATGACCACGCCCTTCGTTTGAATGAATGCCTCGAGGCGGGTCTCCCGATGAAGACCGCGGCGGTGGCTGCGTTCTGTGCTTCTCGCGACCATGTCGCTAGACGGGGGCTCCCTCGCCCGTCCGTGGTCGCAGCGGCGCGTTCGCACCTCCGCCGACAGCCGCCTTTGCGTTAGGCAACAGAGTGGCTCGTCTCCTGATGGCTGCTGGTGCTGGGCGTCGCGTACGTGTGGACGTCAGGATCGGTCGTCGACATAGGTGTGGTGCGGTGATGTTCGTGTTCAAGCGACAAAGCTTCACCCTCGCAGTCATTGGCTTCCGATCCAGAAGAGTGCCGATTCCGTGACTCGTCGCCCAATAAGCGCCGAACACGCCAGGACGAGTTTGGTCCTCGTCCCTGCCCTGCCGAGACTGCCCCTTCGCATCCGGAGAATCGTCGGCCTGCTGACGTTTGCCTTCTGAGCCAGCCGTCGTGGCCGGATGCCGTGGGCGCGCAGCCATTGGTCGAACGGCGTGTCGAATTCCATCGGCATCGAATTCACTCCTCGGGTGGTAGGGTCGGCCGGAACGGGTGGCAGCTGACGGCAAAATTAGAGAGAGATTGTCTGGGTCCCGGTCCATCAATCCGCGTGGCAGGTGGCACGAGGTAGAAGCAGGTGTGCCGTTTAAGGCGAGGTTCGGCCGCCAGCCGCCATAACAGTTTTGTCCTTGCTCTCTCTCCTTCTGCGTAGTGCAGCACCACTGTTGATCGCAGCATGCGCCGCACGAGCGAGGATGGTCCCCAGCGCGTCGCGAAGTGCTGCCTCTATAGTTCTGAAGAACCGTCTTTCCGCCGCGCTCTGACAGCGTTCGCGGCGCGCGAACTCGGCGTCGCTCTCAGGGATGTCAAGAGTGGAAAGTTCAGGCTGCAGTGCGAGGACGATCGGCAACACACCTTCGCCGGCGGACTGCAGCGAGTCCATAAATCCCTGGACTACTTGGTGAACGATGGACGAGAGAGCCTTCAAAGACTGACGCACTGGCTCTTTCGAGCGCACGGGGTTCCGCCGGCCTTCCGTCGTCCGGACAGAAGGCCGGCGAGTGATGGCGGTCGGAGGCGCGTCGCTAGCTCGTTGGTTCTGGGATCGTTTCGGTCGGGTGGGGTTCATTCCTCTAGCTCTCTGCGACGAAGTGACGACCTCGCAACGATCTGAGATACTTACGGACGTGTTTACGAACGGCAGCAGGAGAGCACGCCGTCCGCGCGGGCGTCAATGAAAACGAAGGACCTAGACACTTATGTGTCACGCCCTCAGATCGCAGGTAGGAAAACAGTCCGAGCCGGCACTCCTATGTATGGAAACGAGATGACAGAAGCACACCCGAACATGCGGGAAGAGAATGAAGTGCGTGCTCCTGCAGTCCGATCGACGCCGGCGATGTCCTGGGATGGATATCGGCGAATTCTGCGAGTTAACGAGGGCTGACTTGGCATTCGTTCCTCGCATCGACCTACTCACGCGCCTCGAACTCTTCTTGCGAAAGAAGGACATTGCACCGCTCGTGGTCGCTGAGGCAGCGGTGTACTCACGTCAACACGTTCTGCGCATACGTCTCGGCAAGATGATGCCGACGCGGCGCTTCATCGTTGACATGACTAGCGCGTGCAAACGGCTTTCCCGCGAGGCGGTGACGCCCGGCACGCTTTTCGAGCGAGGCGATGAATTGCTTGAAAGCTCCTACCAACGCCTGGGCCGTCTGTTTCTCCGCGAGCTGCGCGTTCTCGACAATTTGCTGGGCAATGTCCCCGCGGGGAAGTTGGCAGAGTCCGTCCTTTCCACTCGCGTTCGGAGTGAAACCGCCGTCACATACTTCCTGCGAAAAGGAGAATCGAGGATCGATCAGGCACCCACCGAAGCCGCTGCAATCTTTCATTCCGCCGCGGTGATGGCGGCCGCGCTTACCGCGACGCCACCGGAACTCGTCGCCTCGCTCCAGGCGCATGCGCTCAAAGGTCGCGCGAACGCTCTGCGTCACTTGGGGGAGTTCGATGAAGCACTTACCGATCTCGCGCTGGCGGCGAAGCTGTTTCTGAAAGCACACTACTGCACGGGAGAGGCCGGACAGGTCGAGTACACCCGTGCGACGGTGCTGTTCAAGATGGAGCGGTGGGAGGAGGCAATGGCCGCGACGCATCGAGCTCGAGCGCAGTTCGTCACCGCAGGCGACACGCGGCGGGCGGTCCACGCGGACCTCCTCAAGGCCGGCATCCTCTTCGAGCAGGGAGATGTGAATAGCGCACGAGACATGTGGCTGCGGCTTCTCAGCATTCTCGCCGACTTGAAAGATCTTGAAACTCTTTCGCGCGTGTGGCAAAACCTCGGCGCATGTGAGATCCGCCGCGGCCAAGCGAAGGCGGCGCGACATTGGTTGAGGCAAGCTGCCGCGACCTTCCGCGCGCTCGGAAATCAGACTGAGCTCGCGCGAACCCGCTGGAACATCGCGACCTACATCACGACCTTTAGAAGTAGAGAGCGGGGCCTCAGCGCGTTGCGGCACGCGCAACGCGCCTTCGTTGATTTGGGACTGTACTCCGACGCTGGATGCGTCGGGCTCGAAACCATTGAAGTTCTTATTGAGACGGCCGCTCCGAACGCAGCGATCACGCGGTACGCCCAAGCCGTTGCGGAAATCTTGGTTCGTGCTGGTCTGGACGTGAGCGGAGCCGCGGCGCTCGATCATCTTCGCCGCATTGCGCGGGCACGGAACAAGCGCGAAGTGCTGCGGGACGTCCGCACAGCGCTCCGTGAACTGGACATGCCCTGCCGGCCAGTGGAGACAGATTGCGTGGAGGCCGGGGGTGACCCCGGCCCCGCACCCAACCTAACCGTTCGGAATTGAAATCCTGCTTGCGAGGACCATGAGCGCCAAAAGAAGCTCGATCTCGGACATAACCCCTCCTCAATCCGTGCTCCGTTTCGGGAGCCGGCGATATCGACGTGGAGAGGCCTCTCGGTGGAAGGTGAACCGCGACCGCGGACCTTGTTATCAGCGGAGTCGCTATACTTCGGCTGTTCCTTCATCGCCGGAGCCGAGAGAGATGACGACGCGCGATCGCGTTGCTGCGGCGTACGACGCCCACTACGACGTGATGCGGTACATAGCGGCACAGCGGTTCCGCGTGCCGCCGCCTGATATCCGTCCGCTCATTCACGATGTGTTCGTGAGCTTCATGCGGCACTACGCGGCAGTCGGTGATGAGAGAAGTTGGCTCGTCGCTGCGGTGAGCAACGCCTGCCGGAACTACTGGCGTGATAGCAAACCAAGCGAAGTGCTCACGGACACCACGGACACGCGGGAACTGATCGAGGACGCGAGCGCGCGGGTGGATGTGCTGCGGCTTCTCGCGCGCATCCCGAAGCGCTGCCAAGCCGTGTTGTGGCTTCGGTATGTGGATGGACTCTCGCCTGAAGAGATTGCGCTCCGGTGTGCGTCATCAACATCGGCTGGCTATGGCCGGCAGCTCATCCACCGCTGCCTGCGGGCCGTGCGCGAAGCGCTCGCGGTGGGCGTGCAGGAGCACTCGTGAGCAACCATCCCGACCGAATGGCGATTTTGCTGTACGTCGAGGACGAATCGACCGAAGGCGCCATGGTCGCGGAACACCTCGCGGGCTGTGACGAGTGTGAGGCAATAGCCGAAGAGTTCCGCCGTGCGTTCGCGCAGCTTCAGCACCGCGATCTTATGGGGTACTACAGCGTACCCGATGGCGATCGCGATGCTCTTCGCGCGGCGGTCTTGCGGGAAGCCGATCACGTCACGGAGGAATCGTGGTCTGCGGACGCATTCGTTGCAGATCTCCTCGCCCGCCCACTCGGGACATGGGACGCTTGTTTCGAGCGGCAGCCCGAGCGCCGCACGAGTTGGGTGGCGCGGCGACTCTTCGAAGAGGTGGAGTTGGAGTTGAATCGTCGACCGGAATACGCGCTCCATCTCATCGGCGTGGCCGAGCGTATCGCCTCGTTCCTGTCCGATGTTGAATGCCGTTCTGTCCTTGGCGATGCCTGGAAGCATCGCTCGAACGCCCTGCGACACTTGGGACGATATGAAGAGGCGCTCGACGCGGCGGCGCTCGCGGAGTCCTTCCACGCGTCCCTCGTCACGGGCGAATTCGACCTTGCTCAAGCTCAGTTTGCGCGCGCGGGAACACTGTTCAAGATGACCCGGTACGCCGAAGCCTTGGAGGTGCTCGGCACGGCAGCCGCGACACTCCGCAACTACGGCAACTCAGTGCCGCTCGCGAAGACGATCATGCTCGACGCAGCCATCCGCATTGAAGAGGGCGACGTCGGTATGGCGCAGGAGCGGTGGCGGGAGGTCCTCCCAATCCTGAAACACCTTGGCGATGAAGTCGAGCAAGCGCGTGTGCTTGCGAACCTCGCCGAGTGCAACCTGCGCCTCGGTGCGTACGAGCAGGCGATGGCCGACGCAAAGAGTTCGGTCGATCGCTATCGAGCACTGCATATGGAGATGGAAAGCATCCGCAGCGAATGGACTATCGGCATGGTGCACCTCGCGCGGGGGGAGTCCGACGACGGACTCGCAGTCCTTGAGAATGCTGCTGCTGCATTTGAAACACTTTCCATGAGCGGCGACGCGGGATTCGTGAAGCTAGATGTCTGCGAGGAACTCTTGCGCCGGGAGGAATGGAACGAGGCGGAAGTGACGGCGCGTGGCCTCGCGTCTCTCTTCATCGCTGCTCATGTGACAACGGCAAGTACGAGAGCTCTTGATTTCCTGCGGCGATCGGTTGAGAACCGCCAGGCGACTGCGGAAACCGTGCGCTACGTCCGCGAGTACGTCACGGCAGATGATCCGGCTCGGCGTTTTGAGCCTCCTTCAGTTGCCGTAAATTAGCGGCTGGAAGCCATCGAACACTCCGATGCGCACCTGCGGACCGTACAAGGGCGAGGCGCACCTACGGCTTGTAGCCAAATTCTTCGGACGGGCAGGGACGATTCGCCGCGATCGTAGGGATGTCCTTCAGATCCGAACGTAGACTGCTTCTTCTCCGCGGAGCGCTTTCCCGTCACTTCACCGTGAACATAGCGCGCGCCAGAAGCGGATCATTCGAGTAGTAGATCTTCAGGTTCTGGCCTTTGTCGTTCACGGTCACCGACTGCACGCGCCACACGCCGCGCGCTGAATTCGTGTGAAGACGGATCGTGCCGACGTAGGTGTTCCCGTCGCGCTGCTGGAAAGAGAAGAACGTGCCGCTGGAGCTGCTGCCCGGCCCGACCACCTGACCGCTGACGCCGCCGATGCCGCAGCCGTCGTCGGTGACCTGGGCGATCACTTCGATGACCGGCTCGTCGCGTCCCATGAAGATCTCCGCGCGGCTCAGTTGCAGCCCCTGCAACACGGGCGGGGTGTTGTCGCAGGTATCGCCAGTGATGTTCAGCCGGATCGCGGCCACGGCCGGATTTTCTGACCGCACGGTGGCGAAGTTGTTGGCGTTGTCCTGCATCTGCACCTGCTCGAGGGTCCAGTCGCCGCAGTCCAGGCATTGCGGCGGGAAGACGTCGCACTGGTAGACGTCGTTCGCCCCCTTCTGACAGCCGACGCCGAAGCGGGCCAGTTTCGATGGGCTGAGGAAGACAGCCGCGACGAGATGGATGCCCGATTTTTCGTCGAGCGCATCGACGAAGAGCGTGTTGTGCTCGCCGGCGCGCATGGCCCGGCGATCGAGCCAGACATTGCGAAGCGCAGGCGCCGTCGAGTCGGACGCGGACGAGCTCACTTTCAACACTGCCGTCGGCGGCAACGTCCCCTGCGCGGCGCTGAGCGTGACCGAATTCGTGGCCATGTCGCTCATCGTCAGAAAGCTCACCTTCCAGAGTCCCTCTTCCGCTTTCTCGGGGATGTGGATGCGGCTCGTGTAGCGCATCGTCTCCCCTTCGCGCTGCTGCGCGAATCCCTGCACTGCCTTCCCGTTCGGGCTGGTGATCGTGCCGGAGATTCCGCGGATACCGGAGAGGTCGTCGGTGGCCGTCACGACGAGAGTCGTATCGCCTCCGTCCTGCACCGCCGGCGGATCGAAAGCGATCGAGAGGAGCTGCGGCGGCACGGTGTCGGAGTTCGGATCGTGCGGGTCGTTCGTGGGAGGCTTCGGCTTGTTCTCGGTGCTGGACCCGGGTTGACTGCTTCCTCCCGCAGCGCTTCCTCCCGCCATGCTTCCCTGTGGCCGCGCGGATGACGGCTTCGAGACCGGCGCCGGCGGCTTCGTCTGCGGCGGAGCTGAAACAGGTTTCGGCAGCGCGGCAAGTTCTTGCGCGGCCGGGGCGGCGGATGGCGCGATCGCGGAGATGCCGGCGGCGAGCAATTCGCGGAAGCGTTGCGCGCGCGTGGTGGCAGCCGACGATGTCGTGGCCACAGGCACGGAGGAAGAGGTCGCACTGGTCGTGCCGTCGGAGGGCAATGGCTCGAATGTCACCTGCGATGGCTTCGAACCCACCGTCGAGGAAGTTGCCGGCGCAGCCGTCGATGGCGCCGCCGATTCCGTAGCGGGTTTCACGGTGTACGTCCGGACGCGCACCATCAATGCCGTCGCAAACGCGACAGTCAGCAGCGTCAGAAAAACGGAGAGAAACGAGATCTGGACTCGCCGGCGCACTGATAATCCTTCAGTTGACAACGCCCGGAACAGCGAGAGTGAACGGCTCGATTTCCGCGCGGAACGTTTCTCCGTTCGGCAGCTTCATCGTGTACCCGCCCTGCATCGATCCCATCGACGTCCGGAGCGGACAGAAACTGGTGTATTCGAAGCTCTGCCCCGGCCCGAGCACCGGCGTCTCGCCGATCACGCCGGCGCCCTGCACGCGCTCCATGTTGCCGTCCGAGTCGGTGATGACCCATTCGCGGCTGATGAGTTGCGCGGTTTCGCTTCCGTCATTCGAGATTACGACGTGATACGCGAAGAAGAAGTAACTTTCCTGCGGGTCGCTCCGCTCCTCGACATACGTGCTCTCGACCTGGATGCGAATTCCTCGGGTGATGGTGTCGGACATTGCTGGCTCGGTTTGTGACTTTATCATTCCGCCGAATCCTCAGACGATGCTCATCCCCTTCCTCTTCCTCGCCGCCACGCTCCCGACCGCTCCGCCGCCGCCCGCCGAGCTGTCGACGATCGTCATCCCGATCCGCACCTCGCTCGCCCCGCTGCTCCCGCAACTCGAGGCGCAGGTGCCGAAGAGCATCGAGAAGCTGGACGCGTACGAGCTCGATCCGCAGAAACAGTTCGGCATGAAGTACCGCGTGGTCCGCGATCCGATCGCGCTCAACGTCATCGGCAGCGGCATCCACGCGATGACCACCGTTCACTATTCGCTGGAAGGTTGCCGGCGAACGCAGAAGCCGTTCGGGCAGGAGATCGTGATGTGGCCGTGCATCTCCTGCGGCTTCGGCGAGCCGATGCGCGACGCCTGGATCTCGCTCTCGTCGCACCTCGACTGGGATGCGAACTGGCGTCTTCGCTCCACCACGCGCGCGCAGCCGGTCGATTTCTCCTCGAAGCGTTGCCAGGTCACGTTCGCGAACATCGACATCACCGACTGGAGAATCGCGCCGATCGTCAACGACCAGTTGCGCCAGGCGGTGAAGACGATCGATGCGAATACGCCGAAGCTGACGAACATCCGGCCGATCGCGGAGCAGGTCTGGTCGTCGCTGCAGGCGCCCGTGCTCATCGCTCCGCGCACCTGGCTGGTCATGGATCCCGCCGACGTCGCCCTCGGCCCGATCACCGGCGCCGGCCTCTCGCTCACGAGCGTGTTGACGTTGCGTGCACGCACGCGCGTGGTCGTCGGTGAACGTCCGCCGGTGACGCCGCGGCCGCTGCCCGCCTTACGAGTTGCGCAGGCGGGGAATGGCGGCATCCGCGTTCCGTTCGACATTGAGGTGCCGTACCAGGAAGCCACTCGCCTGATGATGGAGAACTTCGCGAACCGTACTTACGAAGGCGTCGCCGTCCGTTCCATCCGCCTCGGCGCCAGTCCGGCGGCGAACGGACGTGTATCGATCGAGATCGACGTCAACTATCACGCCTCATTTCTGAAGCATTACAGCGGTCTCGTTTTCCTCGAGGCGACGCCGGTCTTCGATCCCGCCACGCGCACGCTGACGCTGACGAATCTCGACTATTCGCTCGATCCGCACCGAAGGAATCCGTTCCTGCGCATCGCCGACCGCGTCGCGCACGATCAACTGCGCGCGACGCTGGCAAACGCGGCGCATTGGTCGGTCGCGCCGCAGATCGACGCGCTGCGCGACGAAATCGCACGCGCGGTAACGCGGCCGCTCGCATCGGGAGTGATGATGCGCGGCCGCGTCGACGCCATCGAGCCGGGCACTGTAGTGCTCGACTCGAACGGCATCGTCCTGCACGTGCTGGCGACGGGCAGCGCGGAAGTGGAGATCAGCGCAATGCGGTGATGTCAACCTGAGCTAACCCGGTGCGGTCGGCGGTTCTTACGGGCAAGCACTGCCGGTCCAAGAGACTCGGGCTTCCAAGAGAGACACTGGGGGCTCTTCCAGGAGACTCAGGGGGACTCTTTGCAAGAGCGCCAGGGGCTCTTCGAAGAGACTCGGGGGGGTCTTGCAAGAGACCCGGGGGGTTCTTGCAAGAAACGGGGGTCTCTTCAAAGAGACTCGGGGGTCTCTTGCAAGAAGGGGCCGTCTTCTTCGAAACCGCTCCGGAGCGCTCGGAAAGCGCTTAGAGCATCTACGCGGCCGCCGTGGTGTCCTGAAAAGGTGACGTGACTTGCCAGACAAGGGTGGTCTCGCG
>DASYJF010000092.1:0-47438 GCA_035996815.1 Thermoanaerobaculia bacterium
GCGCTCGACAATCCAGCCCCGCGCTCGGCGCGGGTTTATGGGCGCGCGCACGAATCGGCGGCCGCGGAGGCGGCCGCCACAGAGTCTCGCGCAGCGCGAGCCTGTGTAGTGGGCGCCTCCGCGCCCACGGCGTCGTTCGCAATCGGTTTCCCCGCGCTGAGCGCGGGGCTGGATTGTTGAACGCGCCGCCGCGCGCAACCGTTCAACGCTGCGGGATTTCTTCACAGCCTCTCAGGATGGCAGCGATCGCTACTTCTTCAGCGCCGCGTTCACGTACTCCGCGAGCGCCTTTCCGTCCGTGCCCGGATCGATGAACGTTCCGTTCACCATATACGTCGGCGTTGCGCGGACGTCGTTCGTGAACGCGTTGCCCGTTCCGTTCATCAGTTCCGTGCGAAGCTCGGCCGACTGCACTTCCGCGTCGTATTTCTTCATATCGAGCTCGTGATCGGAGGCGAAGCCGCGGGCGAACTCGTCGATGGTGAAGGCGGAGAGCTTCTCCTGATTCGCGTAGATCTGCTCCTTGTACTTCCAGAACAGATCCGGCTTCTGGTGCCACACGGCGCGGCCGGCGATCGCGGCGGCCAGCGCCCACGGATGGATCGTTACCAGCGGCGTGTCGTAGCGGATGTAGCGAACCTTATCGCCGTGCGCTTCGAGGATCGGCTTCATGTATCCCGCGGCGTGCATGCACGACGGGCATTCGAAATCGGAGAACTCGATCACCGTCACCACCGGAGCTCCGGCGCCGGTGGAGGGAGACAGGCCGAGGAAGTGATCGAACGCCTTCAGGCGCGACGTCCGGAAGTCGGTAGCGATCGGGACGAAATGGCCGATGAAGAAGACCGTGCCGGCCGGATCGATCTCGCCTTCCAGCGGGAGCTTGCCGCCTTCGACGGTCTGATACAGCGTCGCGCGATACAGACCCTCGCGCGTCTTGGTCTTGTCGATGACGGGGTTGAACGCTTCCTTCATGTACTGCATCGTGAAGTTTTTCAGCTTCTCTTCGAGCGTTCCCTCCATCCCGTCGAGAAACCACGGTGTGCCGAAGAAGAAGCCGCCTTCGGTCGAGGTGATGGCCACCCACTGCCCCTCGCACGTCGAACGCTTGCTGGCGATTCGAACGACGCCGCCGACCATGTCGCCCGGCAACGCGTGTGTCAGCGCCACGCGCGATTCGGTCGCGGCTTCGGAACAAGTCGGCAGCGCGTCTTTGATCAGCTTGTCCGCGCGCGCACCGAGGGGCGGCGCGGGCTTCTCGGTTGTCTTTTCCGGTTCGTCTGCGAATGCAGCGGATGCGAGGCACAGCACGAGCAGCGAAAGGCCAAGTCGTTTCATGCGCTGGCGAAACGGACGGGGCGGTGGGCGGATTCCAACCAGAACGGCATATCCTTCGCAGTTCAAAGCAACCATGAGCAAACAAATCAACGTGAATCCGAACTTCTACAAGGACGGCGGACGCGAGCACACTGAGGGCGCGGACAAGGGCGACTCGCAACTCGAGGACAAAGATGCGATGAGCAAGTCGCATCAGACGCAGGGACACCAGGGGCAGCCGAATTTCATCCCCGGTGAAAAGCCGGTCGGAGAGCCCGGCCGGAAGAAATGACGGCGCTCGACGAAGAGATCGTGCGCGCGTTCGCGGTGTCGCGGCGCGCGCAGGCGATGCCGGCCTCGCCGATCCGCAAACTGGCGCCGCTCGCCGAGCTGGCGAAATCGCGCGGAACGAAGGTCTACCACCTCAACATCGGCCAGCCCGATATCGAGACGCCCGCGTGCATGCTCGATCGTCTCAAGCAGATCGAAGACAAAGTCCTCGAGTATTCGCCGTCCACCGGCACGCCCGCGTTCCTCGACTCGCTGCGGCAGTACTACGTAAATCGCGTCGGCGTTCCGATCGAGACGCGGCAGATCCTGGCGACCACCGGCGGCAGCGAGGCGATCCTCTTCTCCTTCATCGCCTGCGCGAATGAAGGCGACGACGTGCTCGTCCTCGAGCCGTTCTACGCGAACTATCGCGCCTTCGCCACGATGGCCGGACTGAATATCGTCCCGGTCACGAGCCGCGGCCGCGACGGATTTCATCTGCCCCCTCGGCAAGTTTTCGAAAACGCGCTGACGCCGCGAACGCGCATCGTCATCGTCTGCAATCCAAATAATCCCACCGGCACGGTTTACACGCGCGACGAGCTGGAGATGCTGGCCGGATTCTGCCGCGATCACGGGCTCTTTCTCGTTTCCGACGAGGTCTATCGCGAGTTTGTCTACGACGGACGCAAAGCGGTCAGCGCGCTGGAGCTGAAGGACGCTGACGATTTCGTAGTCGTCGTGGACAGCCTTTCCAAACGCTATAGCGCCTGCGGCATCCGCCTCGGCGCGCTGGTCACGCGCAACGGCGACGTCTACGACGCCTGTCTGCGCATGGCGCAGGGACGACTTTCCCCTCCCGGCCTGGCTCAGTTCATCGCCGTCGGCGCCGCCGGCCTCGGCGAGGAGTACACGCGTGCGATCGTCGATGAGTATCAACGCCGCCGCGACGTTCTCTACGAAGGTCTGCGCACGATTCCCGGCGTGGAGCTGGCGAAGCCGGAAGGGGCGTTCTACTGCGTCCCGAAGCTGCCGGTCCGCGATGCCGAGGATTTCGCGGTATGGCTGCTGACCGAGTTCGAGCACGACGGAGCCACAGTCATGATCGCCCCCGCCAGCGGCTTCTATGCCTCCGACCTCGGCAAGAGCGAAATCCGCATCGCGTACGTGCTGAAGGAAGAGGATTTGCGGACGTCCATCGAATTGCTGCGCGTAGCGCTGGAGCAGTACCAGCGTCGCGACGTGGCGGCATAGCCGAACATTTTGTAGTGGCCGCCTCCGCGGCCACGGATAT
Organism: Thermoanaerobaculia bacterium; assembly: GCA_035996815.1. Lineage (GTDB taxonomy): Bacteria > Acidobacteriota > Thermoanaerobaculia > Gp7-AA8 > Gp7-AA8 > JADGNZ01. The sequence goes on from DASYJF010000092.1 coordinate 2,882, forward strand.
CGTGGTCGCGCCTGTGCCCCCGGCCGAGCCGGGGGCTGCATTGTTCCTGCGCGCCTCCGCGCGCCACGCCGCCGCTGACCGCGGCCACGAAACTGACTACGGCCACTGACCAAGACCACGACACCTGCCCGCGACCACTGGCCACCGACCACTGACCACTGACCACTGGCCACTAGCCACTGACCCCTGACCACTAGCCACTAGCCACTGGCCACTGACCACTGACCACTGGCCACTGGCCACTGACCACTAATCCACTAATCCACTGTCTCACGGCCAGCGGATCACGATGTCCGGCAGTCTTGTCCGTCCGCCTTTTCCGTCGATGATCTCGACTTGCGCATCCGTCCACTGCGGGACGCCGCGCGGGCGTTTGTCGAAGGTGACCGTGAATCCGGCGTCGTGGACGCGCGCGTACCACGGGAACTTCATCTTCACGTCGAGGCGGCTGGCCGGCGACGTGTGGAAGCGGTACATGCCGTTGTGCAGAAGGACGTCGATCGATGAGATCCCGTTCGGCGAGAGTGCCCAGCCCTTGACGGTGAGCGGACCGTTGATCGTTTCGTCGCTGTGCGGCGTATCGACGATACCGAACGAGCGGCCCATGTACGTCGCGTCTCCGCGAAGGGCGCGTTGCAACTCCTGGTCGTCGGTGTAGCCGGCGCCGTCGCGATGATCGGGCGGACGGAGCTCGCGCCAGGTGGGGACGTTCTGCGCGACCGCGAAAAGATAGTCGCCGCCGCCGCGGTGATCGAAGCGGCGGATGAAACCAATGCGCCCAAGGCCCATCTCGTTCGCCAGCCACGCGTGCGTCGGTTCGCTCGCGCCGCGCAGCCAGTCATCGTGAACGAGCAGGAAATGACAATCGTTGGTCGCCAGCAGCGGGAGGAATTCGTCCTGGATCGGATTCTGCTGCGCCATCTGCGAAATCTTCATGTGCAGCGGCGGTTCGAATCCCGAGGTGCCATTCATCAGCGGCTTGTGATGAATGGTCGCGCCGAATTGATAGAGGAACTGAGCGATTCCTTCAGAAACAGGCAACTCCAGCGTTCCGCCTTTGAACTTCGTGTCGCGCATCCAGACGTAGGCGGGATCGGCAATGTTCAGCGCGTGCTCCCATCGGATGATGGGAAGCACGTCGTGAATGGAGAGAACGATGAGGAGCGCGGCCACACTCATGCGTCCGATCTTCGTGCGCCGCGCGTCGATCCACGCCGCCGCGCCGCATGCGCTCGCGCCGGCCAGGCCGACGTACGCGTCCGTCGCCCAACGCGCCGGTACGCGCAGGCTGCGGAACATCAACACGTGGTCGTAGAGAAACGAGTGGAGGAATGCGTGCAGGCCGAGCGAGCCGAGGACGCCGAGCACGATCCAGAGGAGCAGGACCCAGAGCTCGATCGGAACGCGCGAGCGTGCTGCCGCGGTGCGCAGCGATTGCAGCGACTCGCCTGACATTCCGCGCGGCAACTGCAGCGACAGCCTCGCGATGATCGCCACGATCATCATCACGATCGGCATCTCGGAGCCTTGCACGCTGACGATGTTGTGGTGAAAGAGTTTCCAGTGGAATCGCGGACCGGAGGCGGCGCCGAGGTAGGTGCCGACGGCCATGGCGATGATGAAAGCGTCGAGCGATCGGAGCAGCCATCGCGGAACGGCGCGGGCATCGACCGCGACCGGGAGTTTGCGGCGATCGATGAGAAACGCGCTCGCGGCGAGGAACAGCATCATCAGGCCGGGGAAGAGGGCCTTTTCCCCCTGCAGATTCTTCGGATCGGTGACCTCGCCGTATGCGCGGCTACGTCCGTCAGCGGAGAGCCAATCCGTCCATGTGGCCGAGCCCCACATCGCGGAACCGCGGTCGCGCACCATCCCGTACATCTCGGAGACGTGTTTGTACGGCAGCAGCACGGGAACCATCAGCGAGACAGCGATCATCGTCGCCAGCGCGGCGCCGATCAGCGTCCGCCATTTGAAACGCGTCGACAGAATCGCGAGCAACGCGATCGATAGGACGATCGCGGTCGTGCCGAACAGGAACTGGTGGATGTTCGTCAGGGCGTTCATCAGCACGCAAATCGCGAGGAGCACGGCGTTGCGCGTCGTCGGCCGGCGCCAATAGTGCAGCAGCGCGGCGAGCATCATCGGCATCCATCCGCCCCAGACGAACTGGACGTGCGCGAGGTGGTTGATGCGGAAGTTGACGAACGAGTAGAGGACTCCGGCCACGAGTCCGCCCGCGGCCGATCGCGTCAGCACTCTCCCCAGAACGAATGCCCCGTATCCGCAGAACGCGAAGCCGAGCAGCATTGCGATGTTGTTGACCGCCAGCGGCGTGAAACCGAAAAAGTAGAACGGCAGCGCAACGAGCGCGATCCCGAAGAGGTTCTCGGTGTATGCCAGCGGGTACTTGGCGGGATAAAAAATGTCCGCGTCGTAGATGTGCGCCGGCGTGGTGGTGATGCTGTAGAGATCCCAGTCGAGGATCCAGGTGGTGAGTAGCGGGTCGCCGAGGTCGGAAACGGCGGTGTCGAGACGGACGACCACCGGCCAGGTGAGGATGATCGTAAAAATGAGGAAGAACGCGAACGCAGCTGCTTCGCGAAGGACACGGACTCCGAGCGGATGCGCATCGTCGACGCGATAGCCGAAAGACTCGGATGTCATGCGGGTCGAGAGAGTAGCAGGTCGCGCCTCCCCAAAAAATCAAAGGCTTTCACGCGGAGCTCGCGGAGAGGCGGAGAGCGCGGAGAAAGGCGTGGGCTTTGATATCTTCGGCGGCATGATGAACAAGGTCGTCGCTTCGGCGGACGAGGCGGTGCGTGATGTCGTCGATGGTTCGACGCTCGTCGTCGGCGGCTTCGGCCTCTGCGGCATCCCCGAAAATCTGATCAACGCACTCGTGAAGCGCGGCGTGAAGGGACTGACCTGCGTCTCCAACAACGCCGGCGTCGATGACTGGGGCCTCGGCCTGCTCCTGCAGACGAAGCAGATCCGCAAGATGGTGTCGTCGTACGTCGGCGAGAACGCGGAGTTCGAGCGGCAGTATCTGGCCGGCGAGTTGGAAGTCGAGTTCGTCCCACAGGGAACGCTGGCCGAGCGTATGCGCGCCGGCGGCGCGGGAATCCCGGCGTTTTTCACGCCCGCCGGCTACGGAACGATCGTGGCCGAGGGGAAAGAGACGCGCGACTTCGACGGACGGATGTACGTGATGGAGCGCGGCATCGTCGGCGATTTTTCTCTGGTCGCGGCCTGGAAGGGCGATCGTTACGGCAATCTCGTCTACCGCAAGAGCGCGCGCAATTTCAATCCGATGGCAGCGACGGCAGGGAAGGTTTGCATCGCCGAAGTCGAAGAGCTGGTGGAGGTTGGGTCGCTCGATCCGGACAACGTCCACACGCCCGGCATCTTCGTGCACAGAGTCGTAGTCGCGCCGCGCGTCAAACGCATCGAGCAAAGAACGGTGACCAGGTAATGCCGCTAACTCGCGATCAAATCGTCCGCCGCGCCGCGCAGGAACTTCGCGACGGCTTCTACGTCAATCTCGGCATCGGCATGCCGACGCTGGTGGCGAACAACATCCCGCCCGGCATGGAAGTGATCCTCCAATCCGAGAACGGCATCCTCGGGCTCGGACCGTTTCCGGCTGATGCCGACGTCGATCCCGATCTCATCAACGCTGGCAAGCAGACGGTGACGGTGCTGCCTGGCGCATCGTTTTTTTCCAGCGCCGATTCCTTCGCCATGATCCGCGGCGGCAAGGTCGATCTCTCCATCCTCGGCGCGATGCAGGTTTCCGCGCAGGGTGACATCGCCAACTGGATGGTGCCCGGCGCGATGGTGAAGGGGATGGGCGGGGCGATGGACCTTGTGGCCAGCGCGAAACGGCTGATCGTGACGATGGAGCACGTCACGAAAAAAGGCGGCAAGAAGATTCTGAACGCGTGCGACCTCCCGCTGACCGGCGTGAAATGCGTCGATCGCATCATCACTGACTACTGCGTGCTCGACGTGACCGAGGATGGATTGAAACTGATCGAAATCGCGCCCGGAGTAAGCGTCGATGAAGTGCAATCGATGACGGAACCGAAGCTGATCATTGGCGACGGCAGGGGCGACGTCAAGGAGATCAGCGTCTGAAACGCTGGCTCGGAATCGCAGCCGCCGTCGCCATCGCGGCCGGAGCGTTCGAGCCGTTTTACTTCCGCATCTTCTTTGCCGACCGCGCCGCCCTCGCCGCGCGCGAAGCCGCGTTGCCGTACCAGAAATTGCCGGGATCGCGCGAGCTGATGCTGCAAGTCCGCGCGCTGACGAAATCCGGCGACGTCATCGCCATCGCCGCGCCGTTCCCGAAGTGGGAACAGGGCTACGCGTACCTCTACACCCGCGCGCTTTACCCACTGACCGGCCGCGAGGTTATCCCGCTGCTCGATGATCACGATCTTCCGCTCCCCGACAATCTCGCGAGAGCGAACGTGATCGCCGCCTATCGCTGCGAGCCGCAAGTTCCCGGATTCGCAATCGCCTGGCGCGGCCGCGACGGGATGCTGTTGCGGAGAACGCGATGATTCCAGAACTCAGCTTCATCGCCCTCGCACTGATCGTCGGTCTCCCTCTCACCCTCCGCCTCTCCGCGTCTCCGCGTGAACCGTCCTCCCGGCTGGGGGAAGCGCTGCTGATCGGAATCGCGATCTGCGCCGCAACGCTGGCGATTCTCCCTTGGTCAAGATGGATCGTAGTAACTGCAATCCTGATCATCGCCGCCGCAACATTTCGTCCGAGGCCGTTCAAACTAAATCCAAGTCTCCTCCTGCTCGCGCTGATCCTCGGCTACGCGCTCTACGCCACGCTCGCGCCGCCGCCGGAGTACGACTACCTGACCAACTGGGGCTTCAAAGCGAAGGCTTTCTTCGAAGTCCGCGCGATCGATTGGCAGCTCCTGGAGCGCAGCATCGACGCCGTTCATGCCGACTATCCGCCGCTTCTTCCGCTGACGTACGACTTCATCGCCGTCCTTCGCAACGGCTGGAACGACTCGTATCTCGGCTTCGTGCACGTCGCCTTCGCGGCGGCGTTGCTGCTGGTGATCTTGGAACGGGCGATGGACGACACACGCTCTCGCATCGCCGCCGCGTTCATCAGCATCGCGTTGATCCCCTTCGCGGCGACGCCGTGGATCGGATTGGCCGAAGGTCCGTTCGTCGCCTACGCGACCGCATCGCTACTGCTGATCCGTCGCGGCGACCTGACCCTCGGCGCGATCCTCCTTGGCATCGCCGCGTCGACGAAAAACGAAGGTCTGACACTCATCGCCGCCGTCGCGATCGGGCTGACGTACGCGGCGCGAAAACGCGACGTTGTGCGTCTCTGGCCGGCGGTCGTCATCCCGCTGCCGTGGCTCATCGCGCGAACGCTGCATCGGTTGCCGACGGACATTGCGACGAGCGGCGTCATCGCGCGCATCATCGAACGTGCGAGCCATCCCGGATCGTTGCTCGCGGCGTTGTCGTCCGTTTCGCTCGGCAAGCCGTTGTACTGGATCGCGCTGGCGATCGGAATCGCGATCGCGTCGCGAACGCTGGTCGCGCGCGAGCGATTCATCCTCGTCGTGCTCGCCGTGCAGTTCGCCTGCTACCTCGGCGCATATCTCGCCACGCCGTTCGATGTGATGTGGCATGTGACGTGGTCGTGGCCGCGGCTCGTCGCGCATCTCACGCCCGCGCTGACCTACGTCGTGCTGGTCGCGCTTCTGCCTACGGCGCCGACATGTCCGACTCGTTCGTGATGTCGAGTTTCTCGAACTGCGCGCCGAGCGCTTTGATCCCCATCCACACCTCGGCCAGCAGCACGGCCACGGCCGGCATCGTCGCGACCGCGACGAAGGCAGGATTGCCGGAGAAGAATTGGAACGCGAGCCAGAGCGACGGCAGGAAGACTACCGCGGCCGGAATGAGCGCCACCGCAAGCACGAACAGGTTGCCGGCCAGTGTGACGATGCGCTGTCCCATCATCACGAATCCGCGCGGCTCGTCTTTGCTGCGCATCGCCCACGCCGGAAAGAGAACCGGAATGGCGTTGCGGATTACGAGCTGCACCGCGCAGACGGGAATGGTGAGCAGCAGCACTGCGACGATGAATTGCGGGGTGGCCACATGTCTTGTGAACTTGTTTGCCTCGCCCATGCCCACCATGATTGACGCCGAGGTTGCGAAAAGCATTTCGAGGATCGAGATCACCAGCAACGGCGCGGCGATCTCCGCGGCGATGAGGCGCTCGCCGGAAATCGGATAACTCTTCAGCACTTCAAGCCGCGGCATGTCGAGCCGGAGATCGTTCGAAAAGACGTTCGGTCCGAACAGCGGAAACAAGCAGGCCATGAAAAGGAGTGACGTGCCAACGGCGCTGTAGACCGTCGGCTGGTGCGCCCAGAGCGAGAGGCCGAGCATGAAGGCCATGATCGCGGCGAAGACAACGACCCAGGCGATGGAGTTGCGCATCAGCGCGATCATGTTTTTCCAGATCACCGCTGTTTCGACCGGCCCGGTCTCCTGGAGTTTGAACGGCGCCGGCGCACGGCGGAACATGACGAACGTTCCTGAGCGCTGGCCTTTCACTCGCTGCTGCCGCGATGCTTTTTTTTGCGATACCGCGATCGATGCTTCTTCGAAGGAGACGTTGAGCCCTGCCGCGATGAAGAAGAATCCGACGCCGAGCGCCAGGACGATCGGAACGGAGATCGCCAGCATTCCGAACGACGGCGGAATCGCGGCGGACGCGATCAGGTGCGGGATAAACAGAATCGCGCGGATCAGCGGCTTTTGAAGCGGCGCCGCCAGCTCGTTCAACACCTGCGGAGCGTTTTTCAGTTTGCGGAAGTCGATCGTGCTGATCTGGGACTTAGCGATCCAAACAAGTCCCGCCACGATCACGGCGACGCCGGCAAGGCGCGCGAGAAATCCGACGTGCATCAGCCGCAGCCGCGCGCGTCCGAGGGAGACCAGCGTGAAGTAAACGCCGAGGACGGAGATCGCCGACCACACGCCGACGAACAATCCGTTCCGCCACCAGCCGAGCACCGTCATGACCAGCGCGGTGAAGAGCGCCTGCGGCTGGGCGCGCACGATTTTATAAAGGAGGATGTCGCGGCGCCGGAGCGGGGCAGGGAAGAGGAAGGCGATCTCGGTCTCGGTGAAATCGAGGCCGCCGGAATCGGCCGGCAGCGCCCACGCGGTGATCATCAGCAGCAGCAGGATGACGCTGGCGACGTCGGCGACGACCGGACTCACCGACATTGTTTTCATCATGAGGACTTTTGGGTTGCTGCTGTGCGCACCCATCGAGCGCCGCAAGAACAGAAAATAGAAATACGCCGCGCCTGCAATCGCGCCGATGAGATAGCGCGGCTCGCGCAGCCGCCGCACCTTTTGAACAAGGCTGTTCTTCAGCGTGAGGAACGCTACGGTGAGAAACGTTCCGATCACGCGGAGGGAGGCTCCTCGGCAGTGATCTTGAGGAAAGCATCTTCCAGCGAGAGGTCGTTGCGTCCGCTGGTGATCTTCCACTTCAGGTTGTCGATCGTGTCGTACGCGATGCGCGTGCCGTGCTGGATGACGGCGATCGTGTCGCACAACTCTTCGACGAGGTGCAGCAGGTGCGAGCTGAGGATGACCGAGGCCCCGGCCTTCGAGCGGCGGACGATCGACTCTTTCATCCGACGGATGCCGAGCGGATCGAGCCCGGTCAGCGGCTCGTCGAAGATCAGAACGTCCGGATCGTGAATGAATCCGCACGCGATCATCAGCTTCTGCTTCATCCCGCGCGACAGCTCGCTCGGCAGCGCCTTGCGCTTATCGGACAGCTCGAATTCGTGGAGCAGCGGGTCGATCTTTTCGCGGACGCCGACGACCTGATACAGCCGCGCCACGAACTGCAGGTGCTCTTCGACGGTGAGGTAGTCGAAGAGCCGCGGCTCATCGGGCATGAAGGCGAGATGCCGTTTGGCGTCGACCGGATCGCTGCGCAGGTCGGAGCCGCAGATGCGGATCGTGCCGTCGGTGGGCGGATGAATACCCGCCAGCGCACGAAGCGTAGTGGTCTTGCCGGCGCCGTTGGGACCGACCAGTCCGAGGACCTCGCCGCGTTTGACGGCGACGGAGAAATCCTTCACCGCGACGAAGGAATCGTAATTTTTCGTGAGGCCGATGACCTCGATGCCGTAGTCCATGTTCGTGGATGATACGGGAGGCGCGGGCCGGAGTTGCGATCCGCAGATTACGCAGATGGACACAGATGAAAACAGCGCGCCCTTTCAGCAGGCACTTTTCGTGAACAGCTCATCCGTATGCGTCGCCAACTGCCGTGGAAACCGATCGCCATCCTGACGACGATCTCGACCGTCCTGTTGTCGCTGTTGCTCCTTCCCGCCTGCTGTTGCGTGAAAGGTCCGCTCGCGCCGATCACGCCTGCGGCGGAACCTGTCATCACGCCGATGGGCGCTGGCGCGATGCCGACGCCGTCCGAGGCGGCGTCGAAAGCGCCGACGCAGGCGTTGATGCGAAATGTGTGGTTTCACATCGACGAGGATGCGTACCTCGACATTCATTCGATGCGCGGCGAGCTCGTGTCGAACACGCCGGGCACACCGCTGAACTTCGATAACAAGCTCTCGTTCGTGATGAAAGTCGACACCGGCACGATCGGATTGAACGCCGCCAGCCTCGACGTACTGATGAATCGCTACGTCTTCGGCTATCCGAATCCGCCGCTGCGCAATCTGCATGCGGAGATGGCCGGGAAGCAGCTCAAACAGAGCGGCATCATTCACAAGGTCGTCGATATCCCGTTCACGATGTTCGCGGATGTCTCCGTGTCGAACGGCTTGCTGCGCATTCATCCGACAAAGCTCGAGATCTGCGGCATCAACGGTCTCGGACTACTGAAAGCGGTCGGGATGACGATGCAGAAGATGCTGACGCTGCCGAAGGATCGCGGTATTTCGGCCGAGGGCAACGATCTGCTCCTCGATCCGAATCGCGCGCTGCCACCGCCGAAAGTGGAACTGCATCTCGTGGGTGTTCGCATCGAAGGCGACGAGCTGATTCAGGTTTTCGACTCCGGCCGCCATCTGCCGGAGCTCGTTCTTGCGCATCCCGAAGAGAAGAACACGATGCTGTATCGCGGCGGCACGCTTCGGATGGGAAAGCTGCTGATGGTCGACGCCGAGATGCAGGTCGCCGACACCGATCCGAGCGATCCGTTCGACTTCGTCATCGACCGCTACAACGAGCAACTCGTGGCAGGTTTCACTCGCAATCAGACGAACTTCGGCCTGCTCGTCTACATGCGCGATTTCAACGACCTCGGCAAGCCGCCTCGCCCCGGGGAGCGCCTGGCGCCCTGAAATGAAAAGGACGGCCAATGGCCGCCCTTTTCGTGCACTGCTGTCTGTACGCTTATTCGGGGATGGTGACGTTCGCCGCCTGGAGGCCCTTCGGACCCTGCACGAGGTCGAACTCGACCTGCGAGCCTTCGGCCAGTGAACGGAAACCCTTCGACTGGATGGCCGAGAAGTGTACGAACACGTCCTCGCCGCCCTCGGTAGTGATGAAGCCGAAGCCCTTCGCATCGTTGAACCATTTAACAGTACCGGTGCTACGCATTCTTGAGACTCTCCTTTGATTTGTTTCCGATGTTTTGTGACGCTGCCTGAGATCCGCGGAGGCGACGATCGTCACTCAACGGCTCGCGTACAGACCAGTCACGCCAGACTGGCAAAAACATTGGCGCCTAAGGACCTATTTCCGCTGGGAGTGGGGAGTGGGGTGTGGGGAGTAGAAAAGCGGCATTACCCAGTTGTTCTTCTACTCCCTACTCCCCACTCCCCACCCCCGTCTGCCTCTTATAGCGAGCGCTGCCACAATGCCGATGAGGACGATGCCGCCGCCGACTTCCGCGGACCGCGGTACGGCCGACGTCTTCGCCGGCTCGAGCGTGACGGCGAGCGCGTCGTGCATTTCGTTCAGCGCCGCAAGATGATCCGGAACCTCGGCGACCGAGACCGCGTCCTTCATCGCCCGAACAGTCGTCGTGATGACGAGATCGTGGCCGCGCGCGACGTGCTGCTCGTAGTGAAGCGCCGGACTCTCGACGACGCTGTCGTCGTCCTCCACCTGCGCGGTGGCTCCGCCGCGGATGATCAGCCGTTCGGTGACGTTGCGTGGATAGTCGACCGCCAGCGGCATCGAGCGGACGAGCGTGTCGGGCCGCGTCAGATGCTGCTCGACTGCGCGTGGGTAGTACGTCCACGAGCCATTCGTCCAGAGATCGCGAATGGCGTAGCGCTCGCGCAGAACGATCACGTTGCGCAGCCGGTCGTCGGCGATCGCCGGCGCGTCGAGGGCTGCAATGCGCGGGTGGTCGGCGGCGTAGCGATTGAGGTGAGTTTTCGCGACATCCGCGAGCGACTGGCCGGCCAACTCGGCGCGCATGGCGTCGGCGTCGCGGCCGCTGTAGGTGGAGGTCACTTCGAGCGTGAGGCGATGGGAGTCGGGTGTCGGGTGTCGGGTGTCGGAGTCCGTCTCTACGACCCCCGACCCCCGACTCCCGCTGATGATCTCCTCTACGGCGATGCTGCCGTGACTCTGCACGACGATCTTCGCGAGCGCGTTTGTCTGCGGCCGGACGATGAGCGCTCGCTCATCGCTTGGCGTATCGATCGTCGCCAACGTGCCGCCCTGATCGGCGAGTGTGCCGTCGATCCAGTAGGTCTTGCCGCCGTCGAGCACTTCCGTAATGACGTGGTCGAAAAGAAACGGAGAGGGGAGAAAGTCGTCGAGGTGGCGGCGCAGCTTCGTGTTGACGAGCGCGGGATACGCCTCGACGCCGAGCGCGCGCAGCAGCGCGGCCAGGAAAAGCGCCTTGTCCTTGCAGTCGCCGTAACGCTGGCTCATGACCACCGCCGGCTGCCGCGGCTCGTGCGAGCCGCGTCCCATCTCGATGCCGAGGTAGCGGATGTCGTCCTGCACGAAGCGGATGGCGGCGACGGCTTGCGCGTCGCGCGTGTGATTCGATTTCCGGATGTCGTTCGCGATGCCGGCGATCGTGGCGCGCGAGGCATCGTCGAGTTGGAAGAGCGCGTCGGCCCACTTCGCGACTTCGCTCCACGATCCGTACTCCGTCACCTGCACGACCTCCGACGGTTCGTACCAGTCCGGCGTCGAATCCTCCGCGTCCGTCGCGGCGACGTTGCGGCGTTCCCAGATCCAGGCGTCGCCGGCCATCTGCGCCGCCTTGCTCACGTGCAGCGGCCGCCCCTTCGGCCACACCAGCCGATGACGCATCAGACGCGTCGGAACGCGGGTGCTGAAATCGAATTCGTCTGCGTAGCGCCCGCCGAGGAGCGGGTTCGATCCTTCGAGCGACCAGGAGTAGTCGATGATGTCGCCGGGCCGGACGTCCTTGAGAAACAGCAGCGCGGTGAGCTGGCCGTCGTAGATGCTCTCATCCGCGTCCGACTCTTTCTCGATAATGCGAACGTCGTCGCGCGCCAGCTCGTCGATGCGTTTATTGCCGCGAAGGACGACGACGTCGTGAATCACCAGCCGCTGAAACGACGGATCGAAGTCGATGTTCAGTTCCGAGGCATTCTGCACGCCGGCCGAGGTAACGACCTGCCGCACGCGGCGAAAGTATTCGTCGACGTTCGCTCCTGCGACGCTGACCTGGTGATCGTCGAGCAGCCCTTCGATGCCGGAGCGGACGTTGCTGGTTGCCGCATGCGCATCGACGGCAATCGTATCGATCCACGCCGGCGCGCGGCGGACTTCGAACTGTCCGACGTCATCGGCGCGGACCGCCGCGTGCGCCGAGGCGGCGAAGAAAAGGATGCAGAGGATGTGACGCATTGGGTGGTTGGGTGGCGGAACGCGATGCGGCGTTTTGTTTAGTCCTGGGAGCGCGGGCGAGACGCCCGCGTTCCCAGGCGCTATCCGCGACGCGACTTCGGCGCTGCCCACGAACAGATCGGGCACTTCTCGAAGTCGTGGTTCCGCGCCGGGCAGTACTCGCGGCCGAAGTAGATGATCTGCAGGTGGCGCTTCGCCCATTCGTTCCGAGGAAACAGCTTCTTCAGATCGCGTTCCGTCTGTTCGACATTTTTCCCCGAGGAAAGGCCCCATCGCCAGGCCAGACGATGGATGTGCGTATCCACCGCAAACGCCGGCTCGCCGAATGCCTGCGACACCACCACGCTCGCGGTTTTGTGTCCGACGCCGGGGAGTTTCTCCAGCGCTTCGATGTCGTTCGGAACGCGTCCTCCGTGTTCGTCGACGATCGTCTGCGCGAGCTTGCGGATGTTGCGCGCTTTCCCAGGCGCGAGGCCGCAGCTTCGAATGATTGCCAGGATGTCGCTCTCGCTCATCGCCGCCAGTTTCTCCGGCGTTGGCGCGCGCGCGAAAAGCGCCGGCGTGACCTTGTTCACCTGCACGTCCGTCGTCTGCGCGGAGAGCACCACCGCCACCAGCAATGTGAACGGATCGTTGTGCTCGAGCGGGATAGGCGGCGCGGGGTAGAGCCGATCCAGGATTTCGCCGATCTTCGTGGCTTTGTCGCGCTTCTTCATCTACCGCCGGCGCAGGCGCTTCTGCACCGACTCGATTTCGCCGCGGATGAAGTCGACTTGCGCGAGCAGCTCGTCCACTTCGTTCGCGACGGCGCGTCCGTCGCTCTTGCGGCTGCGGTGCGATTTCCGTTCGGCGGCGAGAGAGCGCCAGAGTTGCGCGCGTTCGCCGGTCTGCATGCCGCTGATGGCGCGGACGACGGGATCGACGCCTTCCTCATCGGTGACGTCGCCGAGGACTTCGTGCGGCGCCAGCTTGAGGATGCGGGTCAGCGTGAGGAAGAGGCCGAGGTCGAGATTCTGCTTGTCGCGCTCGATGCGGGAGAGCGTGGCGGCGCTGATGTCCGCGCGGCCGGCCAACTCAGTGAGCGAAAGATTTCGCGACTGCCGTGCTGCTCGGATTCGATTGCCTACCATGGCACCTTGCATCGTTCCCCCTGGGTTTGCCCTTGCCGAGGGCCATTATCGCACCGTCAGGCAGCGGCGTCCGGAGCGATGCGGCCGCCCCACTTCTCTTCCGATAGCACGAGCTTGCGGCTGAAGAGTTTCTTCATCATCTTCAACGCGCCGATGCGCCAGAGGATGTAGCCGGGATAGCCGGTGATCACCGAGAACTCGCCGTGCTTGAGATGACGCAGCCCCTGCTGAATCAGCCACGGGATGCGCGCGAGGAGGATCAGAATTGGATACGACTTCTGCGGCTCGTGATACGCGCGGACTTTCGTCAGCCATCGGTCGAATACGTTGCGCGGCGGCGTCCAGACCATCAGAACGTAGAGCAGTACATTCGCCCACGTCGGCCGCAGTGCGGTGTAGTTCTCATTGATCTGCTCGACGTCGAACCCCTCGGCGATCATCTGCTGCTCGAGCGACGTATTCGGGATCACGCGCAGCGAGAAGATGTTCAGCGTGAACGGCTTCTTCAATCGATAGATCAGTTCGAGCGTGTCGATCACGTCCTGCCGCGTCTCGACCGGGTTGTCGACGATGATGTCGTACGACGGATTGATCTGGTAGTCGGCGAACTCCGCCAGCGCCGCCGCGGCCTGTTCGATGCGCGCCACCGGCGTCGGACGTTTGTAAAACTTGAGGATGCGCTCGCTGCCGCTCTGGATTCCCATCCGCACGCGGTTCATGCCCGCCCACGTCAGGATCTCCACTTTGTCGCGCTGCACGTACGTCGGGATGACGCCGTAGATGCAGAACTCGATGCCCACTTCCTCGCGCCAGCGCGTGGCGAACTCGGTGAGCTCGCGCAGCGAGATGGCCATGAAGCTGTCGTCGTAGAAGAGGACCGTCTTCAGATACGGATGCACCTTCAACGCCGCCTGCACCTCGCCGATGATGTAGTCGACGCCGCTGTGCCGGATCTTGCGGTAGTTCGCGTCGTTGGCGATGAAGACGGTGTTGCCGCAATACGTGCAGTGCAGCGGACAACCGATTGACCACACCGCGGGATACGCGAGTCCGTTGTTGTTCAGGTAGTCGCCGCGCGTGACCGGCCGAAATCCCTTCGCCGGCTCATAAATCCCTTCCGCGCCGCCGTACTTTGGATACGGCATCGAAGCCAACTCCGCCGACGACATCAACGGCCGGAACGGATTCCGTTTGATCTCGCCGCTCGCGCGATCCTTGAACCAGAAGCTGCTGGTCTTCGAAAAGTCGCTGCCGTGCTCGAAGTGGTGCAGCCATTCGGCGAACGCAAGCTCTCCCTCGCCGGTACAAATCGCGTCGACATCCGCCTTGATGGCATCCTCGGGATAAATGATCGGATGGATCCCGCCCCACATCGTGTACGCCTTCGGATTCAACTCGCGCACGCGTGTAGCCAGCTCTTTGGTGAGATCGGCGTAGCCGGTCATCGACGAGAAGGCGACGACGTCCGCCCCCGCCAACTCCTGCGCGATCTCCTCGACCTCGGCGGCCCCAAACGACCGTCCCTCGCCGACCTTCCGCGCGAACGACTTCCACATCGACCGATACCGCTGCGTGCCGACGTAAAACGTGCGCGTGTCCGGATTGATCTTCTCCGCATACGCCGCAAACTTCCGGAACCCGGTAGCGGTGATGCCGTCTTCGAGAGAAACGAGATGGATTTTCATGCGATGGCGTGCTGGCGAAGCACGGCAGCCGTTGATGTTATTCCGATTTTGTGTGGCGCCTCACGGGGAGACGGTTCACGCGGAGACGCGGAGAGGCGGAGAAAGGTTCGGTGTTCTCCGCCCTCTGCGTGCTCCGCGTGAACCCGTTCTCTTTTGGCGAAGGACCTACTTCTTCATCCGCCCAATCCAATCGTTGATCCTCTGCTCCAGCACATCCATCGGTAGCGCTCCGGCGCCGAGGACTTCGTCGTGGAAGGCGCGGATGTCGAAGCGGTCGCCGAGCTCGTGGCGGGCTCGCTCGCGCAGTTCGGTGATCTTCAGCGATCCGATCTTGTAGCCGAGGGCCTGGCCGGGCCAGACGATGTAGCGGTCGGTCTCGCTCTGCACCTCCACCTCATCCTCGGAGGTGTGATCGTGGAAGAACTGCACGACCTGTTCGCGCGTCCAGCGCTTCGAGTGCAGGCCGGTATCGACCACCAGGCGGATGGCGCGCAGCATCTCGTCCTGCAGGCGGCCGTAGTCGTTGTAGGGATTCGTGTAGAAGCCGACTTCCTTTCCCAGCTTCTCCGAATAGAGCGCCCACCCTTCCACGTACGCGGTGTAGCTCGTGCCGAAGCGGCGGAACTCGGGGAGGCCGGTCAGCTCCTGCGTGATGGCGATCTGCATGTGATGGCCGGGCACACCCTCGTGGTAGGCGGTCGACTCCATGCTGATGGTTTTGCGCGTTTGCGCCGCGCCGGTGTTCACCTCGACGCGCCCGGGACGCGAGCCATCAGGCGCTCCCGGTTCGTACTGGGCGCCCGAGGCTTCCTTTTCACGGAACTCCTCGACCGGGGCCACGATCACCTTCGCCTTCGGCAGGCGGCCGAAGAGCTGCGGCAACTTCAGGTACATCTGATCGATGTAGCCGCGATAGATCCGCAGGATGTCTTCGCGGCTCTTCGCCTTGAGATCGGGATTGGTGTCGAGGGAGGCCCGGAACGATTTCAGATCGGCGAATCCGAGCGACTTGGCGATGGCCAGCATCTCGCCTTCGATGCGCGTGACTTCGTTCAGTCCGATCTGATGGATCTCCGCGGCGGACAACTTCGTGGTCGTGTTCTGCCGCACGCGTGAGGCGTAGCGTTTCGCGCCGTCGGGGAGAGCCCACAGGCCAGCGTCCTTGCGGCCGTGCGGCGCGTAGTCGTCGCGCACGAATGCGGCGAACTTCACATACGAGGGAAGCACCGAGGTGCGGATGGCGTCGACGATCTCCGTCCGCAACCGCGCCCGTTCTGCTTCCGGGACCGCGTCGGCGAACTTCGCCAGCGGCTCCGCGAAGGGTGTCTTATCGGGCTCCTGCGCGGCGATGCCGCTGGCCTGTTTGACCACCTTCTCCAGCAGGAACTTCGGCGGCATCAGACCATCGCGCATTCCTTTGCGCATGTTGGCGATGGTGTCGTCCATCTGCTTGGGGAAGTTGCGCAGGCGTTTGGCGTAGTCGTCGTAGTCCTTCGTGGTCGCGAACGGAAGGAGTGATGGCAGTTGCGCTGCGGAGAGGTGAATGCCGCTGATCTGCGTGACCGGCATCTCCCACTCGTTGAGGCCGATGTCTTCGATGTTGTCGCGGAGGTTGTGCGCCATGAGCGACTTGTTCACCGCTTCCTGCTCGGAGAATCCCGTCGTGTCGATGCGCTCGAGCCGCTGCAAAAACTTCTTCGTCGCTGCCAGATCCCGCTTGACCGCGGCCTCGGAGTTGTCGGAGGACTGATCGTTGTAGCGCCGGTCGCCGAGGATGGAGGCAAATTCGGGACTGGTGCGGAGCGTGTACTCCCACTGATCTTTCAGAAGGTCGGCGAGCGCTTTGCGGCGCTTGTCGAGATCGGCCGCGCTCAGTTCATCGGAAGAGGCAGTCGAAGCGAAGAGGAGGATGGCCAGAGCGGCGAGAAGCAGTTTCTGCATCTTCCGAGCTTACAGCGCACCGCCGAAGTAATGGCACCTCGAACTGCACGTTTCCTCGATCGTGATGCGATGCAGTTGTGGGATTTTCGGCGCGAGCTCGTTCCAGATCCAGATCGCCAGCAGTTCCGAGGTCGGGTTTTCGAGGCCTGCGATTTCGTTGAGGACGTAGTGATCGAGACGATCGACGACCGGATCGACTGCGCGCTTCAGATCGGCGAAATCCATCAGCCATCCGACGGCTGGATCGATCGTGCCGCGCACGGCTACCTCGCCGCGGAACGAGTGGCCGTGCATGCGCCGGCACTTGTGTCCCTCCGGCACGTGCGGTAGAAAGTGCGCCGCCTCGAAGCGGAAATCCTTCACCAGTTCAACGACATCGGATGGCATCGCGGCGATTGTAGCGGCGAGGCACCCCTTTTGCTCAGGCAAGCGCGATATGGCTCGAAACGCAGCAGAGACAGATTCTGAACGTTCCCTCGGCACCATCATCAAGGAGCTGACCGAGGACATCACCACACTTTTCCGCGGTGAGATCGCGCTGCTCAAACTCGAAGTGAAGGACACGGTCGCGAAGCTCGGCGGCGGCATCGGCCTCTTCGCAGGCGCGCTGTTCGTCGGCCTGTTCGGACTGGCGTTCCTCTTCGTGACCATCCTTCTCGTGCTCGTGCGCCTCGGGGTTCCCGCGTGGTTGTCGGCGCTGATCGTGACGGTCGTCCTCCTCGCCACCGCCGGCGTTTTGGCGATGATGGGGAAGAAGAAATTCGCGGCGGTTGAGTTCGTGCCGTCGAAGTCGATCGAGAGCATCAAGACCGACATCGATTCAATCAAGACCGACATCGCGCAAGCGAGGAGCAAATAGATGGACGACGAAAAGCAGCAGCTCGATCAGACCATCGTCAGCGCGCGCGACCGCGTCGGCGACCGCATCGATGAGCTGGACCGCCGCCTGCGCAAACAGCTCGACTTCAAAACGATCGCCTCCAACCACGCGCCGCAACTCGTCGCCGGCGGTGCCGTGGTCGGCTTGCTGGTGGGCTTCGGCTTCCCGAAACTCTTCAAGCGCGTGATCCAGATCGGATTGCCGGTCGCCGTGCTCGCGTACGGCGTGAAGAAGGCGAAAGCGAATCACGACGGCGCGGACGGCGAGATTTAGTCCGCGGATTTCATTCGTCGCGCGCGAAGGCGCGCCGGAACAGTCCAGCCCCGCGCTCGGCGCGGGGATAGCTCGTCGTTCCCAACGTTGCGGCCGCGGAGGCGGCCGCGACAAACTTGTGGCGACCGCCTCCGCGGTCGCAAACATCCGTGCCACTCGCGAACCCCGCGCTGAGCGCGGGGCTGAATTGTGAAGCGCGCCTTCGCGCGCGACGGAAACCGTCCCAAGCCTCACCAGCACAGACAAGAGTGTCTGTGCCACATAGCCCGCTACTTCGACGCCAGCTTCTTCGTTGGATCCGCCGCGCTGATCGCTTCCGCTTTCGTCAGCGTTGCGCTGGTGCCGGGACGGAGTATCTCGACGAGGCTCATGCCGTCGTCGATTCGCGCGAAGCCGATGCAGAGATTGTTCGGCGCGATTCGATTGTCGGTGTCGATGACGATGGTCGGTTGCGGATATCCGCCGCCGGCGAGGCAATACGCGACCGTTCCCATGCGCCGCGGCACGCCGCTCTCGGCGTGGAATGGCTGCATTTGAGGACCGACCTTCGGCCCCTCCAGCGACACGGTCACGCCATTCTTCTGGCCGAGCATCTGCATCGAATCGAGCGCGCCGGAGAGGGCGAAACGAGCAACCTGAAGGACGGTTTCCGAGGCATGTTCGCGGTCGAATGTGGCCTTGATGTCGCCGATGTTCGTGTGCAGCACGAGCGTGTTGCTGTTGAAGAGCGCGGCCGACGTGCGTGCCAGTTCTTCCGGCGTCGGGATCGTCAGCTCCGGATCGTCGAGGCCGAGGAAGATCGACGCCATCGAGTCGGCATTCGCGTTGGTCGGATTTTCGTAGGTGCTGATCAACGAATATTTATGCTTGTGCTGGAGGAGTACGCCATCGGCGCTTTTGAACTCGTCCACGTGGGTCAGGCCGACGCCGGCCGCCGGATTCTGCGCCTTCGACAGGAACACCGTCTTGCCGGTGGTCATGTCGCGCATCTCCAGCGACTTCGCGAACGGATGCAGGTGCACGGCCGCGTAGCGCAGGCGCGTGTCGAACTGCAGATTCATGAACCAGGTGATGTCGCTGTGGTTGACCTGCTTGCCGGGCGGCACGATCCAGTGGCCGGTCATCTTGCGGCCCTGCGGATCGGTGTAGTCCGCGGAACCGCTCGACGCCTGCGGCGCGCGTGAGCCGACCAGGCAACTCATATTCGGATTCATGGTCGCGCCGTCGTGCCCGGCCTCCGTCGTAATGCTCGCCGTCGACGGCATCGACATCATCGAATGTGCGAGCGCGAGCGGATTGTCGTCGAGGATCACCATCCCCGAGGCGCCGACATTGAAGAGCGGCTTGATCGGCGTGGTGAGCTCGCGCGCGCGGACGTAATCGATCGTCACGCGGTGGCGCACCTTGATGTTCTGCGGATGCTGGATGTTGAGATTGAGCACCTGCGTGAAGAGCAGCAGCGGCTCGTTCGACGCCAGCGGAAATCCGAAACCGGCCGGCACTTTCGCCGTCAGCATTCCTTGCGACAACGTCATCAACCGCGACGCCGTGGCGCGGCGAAATCCAAAGAGCGCCTGATGCTTGGGACCATCGAGGTCGACGTTCACGTGGCACATCAGCTCCGGAAGCTGCGGCGTGGTGCCGTCCGCGTCGACCATCTCCGTGCGGATGCCGGTGACCCAGAGCAACTCCGCGGGCGCGCTCGGATCGCCGAGGTAGATGCGCTCCACGCTCGAAGGGCCTTCCATCGAGTGATAAATCTTGTCGATCGTGTAGACCGGCGAGATGAACTGCTTCGATTGTTCGGCGGCGAGGGCGGATACGGCGGCGAGGATCGCGATCGTGGCGAGCAGGAGGCGGTTCATGTGGATCGAAAGAGTAGCACCTGCGCGGCGCGGATGAGGATCTGGGCGACCGTCGCGCCCGCCGCGTCGAGCACCACGTCGTGCAACGTGCCCGTCCGCGACGGGACGAACGACTGATGAAACTCGTCGATCGAAGCGATGAACGTCGCGAACACGATTGCGCCGATCGCCCAGCGCGGATTCCATGATCGCTTCTCGCCGCGTAGCGCTCGAAAGGTCAGCGCGCCGAGGATGCCGTACTCGGTGAGGTGCGCGGTCTTGCGGATGAAGTAGTTCAAAGTCGCCGCGGTGTCCGGCGCCAGGCGATAGCCGAAGATCGAAACTGCGATCCGTTGCAGCACGCTGCCCGTATTCGATCCCGAGAAAAGATCGGTGGAAGCGATGAGGATCATCGCCGCCCAAAGGATCGGCGGAAGCCAGTAGTCGAGTTCGCGTCGCACGTGAAGGTGCACCTTATAATGCACATCTTCGCATCCACCGCCGGAGGCCATTTGCACGAGTCGAAAACACGCGTGCGGTTCACTGTTTATCAACCGGGACTCTCGCCGCAGCAGCTCACGCTGCCGGCCGAGAACATCACGCTCGGCCGCGCCTCGGATTGCACGATTCCGATCAAGGACCGTTTCCTCTCGCGCCGCCACGCCGAGATTCTCATCGAGCGCGGAATGTGGTTTGTGCGCGACTGCGGCAGCGTCAATGGCACCACGCTCAATGGCGTGAAGCTGGTCGAAACTTCGCTCCTTCATCCCGGCGACCGCATCGGCCTCGGCGACAGCGAAGTCGTTTTCAATTCCGACGAGACGACATCGCAGTTCATCGCCATCGACACTGATTCGCACGCCACGAATCTCGCGATTTCCGTGGATGATGACGAAAAAGAGCGCAGCAACGAGAAGACGCAGATCCTCTCGACGCTGGCGCTTGAGTTTCTCGCTGATCGTCCGATGGCCGAGCTGTTCGACTTCATCCTCGACCGCGTCGTCTTTCTTCTCCGTCCGACCCGCGCCGCCATCGCGCTCCTCGGCGATGACCGCGTTTCATTCGCGAATGTAAAACTCCGGCGTCTCGACGCCACGGAATCGAACGATCTCGCCATCAGCCGCACGCTGCTACGCGACGTCGTCGATGGGCGCAAGGTCGTGTCGTATTTCGACTCGGAGCAGAACGACAAGTTCGCCCGCGCGCAGTCGATCATCGCGCAGCGCATCCGTTCCGCCGTCTGCGCGCCGCTCCTCGTCGCCGACGCGGTCCTCGGCGTCCTCTACATCGACTACACCTCGGCGCGCGGAGTCGTGGCCGAGGACGACGTGCGCCTGCTCGCGCAGATCGCGCGCTTCGCCGCCGTCACGCTCGAGCGCACGCGCCTGCGCGAGGAAGCGTTCGCAAAAGCGAAGATCGATGAGGAGCTCCGCACCGCCTACACGATTCAGCGCCGCCTGCTGCCGGATGCTTTGCCGGAGATCGCCGGCTACTGTTTCGCCGGCGCGAACCGGCCGTGCAAGACGGTCAGCGGCGATTATTACGACGTCGTTGTGCGTCCCGACGGGCGGATTTACTTCGTCATCGCCGACGTCAGCGGCAAAGGGATCACCGCCGCGCTGGTGATGTCGAGCGTGGCCACAGCGTTCGCGATTTTCACGCGCCACGATCCGACACCCGCCGATCTGCTGCGCGACATCAACGAAACGCTCGCGCCGAAAACGTCGCCGTCGAAATTCGTGACGATGGTCGCAGGCGTTCTCGATCCGGCCACAGGCATCGTCTCGTTCGCAAACGCCGGCCACGTCGCGCCGCTGCTGGTGTCGAAGAACGGCGTCGAAGCGATGCACTCGACCGACATCGTGGTCGGCATCCTCCCGAACGCGCAGTACCGCAACCAGTCGCTCACGCTCGCTGCAGGCGACTCGCTGGTCCTCTTCACCGATGGCGTCACCGAGGCCGAGAACATCGCCGAGGAGCAGCTCGGACTCGATCCCGTGTGCGAGATGCTGCGCACGATGCACGGCCGCGATGCCGACGCGATCCTCGACACGATCGACACGCACGTTCACGAGTTCATCGGCGAAGTGCCGAATGGCGACGACGTGACGATGCTCGCGATGACGCGCCTGGGCTAGCTGCGTTCGAGGGGAGCGGTCTCCTCATCGATGAAGTCGACGTCTCCATCGATGCCGTCCGCGTCCTCATCGATGCTGTCGGCGTCCCCATCGATGCAGTCCGCGTCCCCACCGATGCTGTCGGCGTCCCCATCGATGCTGTCCGCGTCCTCATCGATGCAGTCCGCGTCCCCATCGATGCTGTCGGCGTCCCCATCGATGCAGTCGGCGTCCCCATCGATGAGGTCCGCGTCCCCATCGATGAGGTCCGCGTCCCCATCGATGAGGTCCGCGTCCCCATCGATGGTGTCGGCGTCCCCATCGATGAGGTCCGCGTCCCCATCGATGCTAAAAATCTGAACACCGATGTCTATATTTCAGACATCGATTTTAGAAACGTCCACATCTCGATCAACTTTCTGTCCCTTTCCGCGCCCCGGCGTGAACCATCACCTCGTGAAGTCGAGGGCCGCAGGCAACTTCCGCACGATGCGCTCGCCAACTCCCGGCAACTGCAGCACGATCCCGCCCCTCGGCACACGCACTCCGCTGATGTTGACGACGATCCGCTTGCCGTCGCGGCGTGCTGAAAAATTCAGCGGACCGTAGATCGTCCGCAATCCGCGCACGCGCACACCGCGATCGAGCCACGATGATGGGATGCCGGCGCCGAGGACCAACGCGTCGTCGGATTCGCGTTCGTAGGCGAGCATGTCGATGAAGGAGCGGGCGAAGTCGGAGCCGACCCAGAGGTGGGGGATGTCGCCGAGGTACGTGGGGCTTCGGTAATCCTGCGCGGCCACCTCGGCCCACTGTTTCCAACCGGCAGGCCGGCGATCGTCGAGGAAGAATGCGAGCAGTCGTTGCGCGCGATCACGCCAGCCGAGGTGGACGAACGTGCCCACCTGGCGCAGCTCGTACGGCGTGTAATCCTTCCACGGCCGCCTGCCTTCCATCCGCGCCAGCGACTCGTTCCACGCGCGCTCGAATTCGTGGACTACCGCGTCGTGCGGAAGATTGGCGAGATCGCCACCCGGCTCGATGCCGATGGTCGTAGAAGTCGGATCGAAATCGCCGAGGTCCGCGGCTCCGGGGATGTAATCGATGTGATGCGTTTCGATGGCGCGGAGAATCGAGGCGTGAAAATCGCGCGCGAACTCGTCGCGGCTTTTCGCGAAACGGATCGCCGCCTCGCGATTGCCGAGTTGCTCCGCCAGCCACGCCGCGTCCTTGAGTCCGCGCAATCCGAAGAAATCGTCCCAGTACGAATGCATCGGTTTCGCGGAGTAGCCTTCGTGGCTGATGGAGGGAGGGAGAAGACCCTTGAAGAGATTGGGAGTGGGGAGTGGGGTGTGGGGTGTGGCAGATTCATTCGTCGCTCGTACCCCCAACTCTCCACTCCCCACGCCCTTGCGAAGCAAATCGATGTAATCCGCCGCCTTTTCCACATGCGGCCAAACCTCGCGCGCGAGCGACAGATCACCGGTGAGCCGCGCGTGCTCGGCGACGAGGTAGATGAACTCGCCGTGACTGTCGTGCTCATTGACCGGATCGGCGCCGCGCGAATCGACGCAGCAGGGGATCTTGCCGTCGGCGAACTGATAGGGAGCGAACCAGCGGATGTAGTCGCGAACGTCGTCGCCGAGGCCGAAGCGAAGCAGCACCGTGGAGGCGAGCGAGCCGTCGCGAATCCAACTACGCCTGTAGTTGCGCGCGCCTCCGCGGATGGCCGGCCCGTCGCGCCCGAGGAGGTTGTAAGCGACATTGGCGCGGGCGGTGTCGATGAGATCGCGCGCCGCGGGGATGTCGATATCGACGTGATCGACGATCTTGCGCCAGTACGCGATTGCAGTGGCCCGCTGGTGCGCGACGTCGCGCGGGATCGCCTGCGCATCGTGCGCGTGCAGCGGCGTGGCGACGTCGACGATCTTTTCTTCGCCGGGTGCGAGCGTGAGATCCCAGAGCATCAATGCCGAGGCGTGGCGTTGGGGGTCTTCGACGCGGGGAGTGGGGAGTGGGGAGTGGGGTGTGGGAGAGAGGCGAAGCGAGAACGAAGCGGGGGTCATCTCCGACTCCCCACTCCCGACTCCCCACTCCCCATTCAACATCTCGCTGACATCTCCGCTGTCGAACGTTGACGCCGCGACCGAAGTCGGCTTCGTCAATGGAACGACCCGCGTGTCATCGACGGCGAGCTCGCTGCCAGTCCACGCGATCGAACGAATCGGCGCCGTCAGCTCGTTGATGTTCAGCTCGAACCACGGCGGCGTCACGCGCAGTGGACGAACGGCGACGTAGAACTGCGCGCGTTCGGGATGCGCGCTGCTGTTGCGGAGCCGATAGCGCGCGTAGCCGATCGGCGCGGCGGCCGTTCCGGCTCCGAACGGAGCGATCTCCAGCGTGAACTTCGGATGCCGCCACGTCGTCGATGGCAATGGCAGCGAGCTCTGTTCGAGCGACTGCGTCGTGCTCACGTCCGCCCACGTCATCAGCCGTCCGTCGATGCGCACGAACGGCTCCAACAAAAATCCCGACGGCGTCTCGATCGCCCCATCCTCGGACAGCAGCGGCTTCGCCCCCATGTCGCGATCGACGCCGAAGATGGTCCAGTAGGCGAGCTCGCCGATCATTCCGCGCGGGTAACGTCCGCGCGAGGCATCGCGGGCCATGCGCTGATAGACATTGATGAAGCGATCGCCGAACCGCGGCGGCTCGATGCTGATCTCGTCGATGGCGTAGCTGTCGCCGCCGTTCATATTCACGCGGACGTACCGCGCGGCAGCGTTCGGCGTCTGCAGGTAGTCGCGCCCACCGTTGCCGTTCTTCACCGTTCGGACGACAGTCCAATCGTTTCCATCGATCGACGTCGCGACGTTGTAGTCGCGCGCAGCCCCGCTCCACTGGATGACGATCCCGCCGAACTCGCCAACCTTTCGCAAATCAACATTCAGCCACTGCGCGCCGCCGCCGGCTGAATGCCACGCGGTGTCGGCGCGGCCATCCATCGCACGATCCGGAGTCTGTCCATCGAGCGAGCTCGACGCGGTGACAAGCGGCGCCGACGCATCGACCGGCAACTCATCAAAGTTGATCCGATCGACCCAAACACTCCCTTTGCCGCCCGTCGCCGCAGTGACCGTAACCTCAATCGCGCCGATCTTCGTCAGCACATGATTCGCCGACGGCCCCCACGCAAACTCGATGTTGCACTTGTCCGCAACGACGTTCGTCCAATCGCGCGGAAACTCCCAAGCCACCCGCCGCACCCACCAGACGTTCTCGCCCGACGGATCGATGAACTTGATCTCCAGCGTATTCGGCGGTGTCTCGCCTCGGACGCGAAACGAAAACCGGTAGTTGTCCCGCACATCGATATTCACCTTCCGCCGCGCCGCCGCCCACCCCCCATGCCCGCGAAAATCAAAATCCATCCGCATCGCACCGCGGTCTTCCACGAGGTTCAGCGATACGCCATCCGACGGAGCGGCCGTCCACTTCGAAACATCATCGAGATCGTCGATGATGTCGGCCGAGGCGGTGACGGCGAGGAAGAGGATGAGGATGGCGAGCGCCGAACGCATGCGCGAAGTCTAACGGGCTGCGTGCGAAAGAGAACGGTTCACGCGGAGACGCAGCACCGCCGCGGCATCGTCGCCAAGCGCTTCCTCGATGATTGTGTGCTCCCACTTCTGCATCGCCAGCGCGACGAGCTCCTCACGCGTCATCCGCTGCCCGAACGCCGTCGAAACCGCTACAATCGCGCCATCCTCAATCTCCGATTTCAGCGTGGTCTTCTCGATTCTCTTCATCGTCAGACCAAATCGAGATCGGTTTTTCGGAAGTCGTTGCCGCGGCACAGAAGTGGCTGTTGCGCGATCGAGGCGGTCGCGTAAGTCATGCAATCGCCGAAGTTCAATGATGCGGGATGGCGGCCTTTGCCGAAGCGGGCGTATGCGTCGATGGCTTTCTGCCAGTGAAGATCGGTGAACGGAAGGATCTGGATGCCGCTCTCCTCGAAGAAGCGAAGCAGAGATTCTGTGGCGTCTTCGCCGAGAGCCGCCGTCAGGACCAGACCCGTTTCGGTTGCAGTGGGCGATCCGATGCCGGCAAAGTCTGCCTCGACGATGCTGGCCAGGATTTCCTCAGCACCGCTTTCGCGAAAGAAGATCGCTACGATGGCCGAGCTGTCGATGATCAAACGCCGTGCTTTCCGTATCCGAGAATCCGCTCGTGCTCACTCTTTGTGAGGTGGCGGCCGAGTAGATTCTTCGGAATGTTTGGCCAGACTTCCTTCTCGAGAAACGCGATGACGCGGGACAGGCGGGGTTTTCTTGTCGAGACGCGGACGATTCTTTCTCTGCGCTCTTCCAAGGCATGAAGGATGGTGGCCGTCCTCGACTCGCCGGTCATGTCTGCAATCTCATCGGCGAGCCGCTCGACCTTCGCATTCCTGATGTTGATGGCCATGGTGGAAAGAATTCTAACAGAGCAGCTTGAGACGACACTGTGCGTGCTTTCACTAGACTGTCGCGATGAAAACGCTTCTCCTCACCCTCCTTTTCGCCACCACCCTCACCGCCCAACCCGTAGTCATCCGCGCTGCGCGCGTGATTGATGGGCGCGGGCATGTCATGAACGATGCGGCGGTGGTGGTCGAGGGTGGAAAGATCGTTCGCGTCGTGACGGATGCGAAGAAGTTGGCGAACGTCACGATCGATCTTGGCGATCGCACGCTGATGCCGGGTGGGATCGATACCCATGTGCATATCGGGTGGCACTTTGATGCGAGAGATGGGCGGCCGCATGACGATGAGACGGATCGTGATGAGACGGCGCAGGAGTCGGTGCTTTATGCGGCGGAGAATGCGGTGCGGACGATCGAGGGTGGCGTCACGACCGTCCAGTCGCTTGGGGCGCCGGTCGACAAGCCGCTGCGCGATGCAATTGCGCGCGGGACTCTGATCGGGCCGCGCATTCTTACGGCCATCGATCCGATTTCGGATAGCAAGCTGACGGTCGAGGCGATGCGGGCGGCGGTGGCGAAGTTGGCAGGGGAGGGGGCGGACGTCGTCAAGGTGTTCGCGTCGCAGAGCATTCGCAATGGCGGAGCGCCGACGATGTCGCAGGAGCAGATGGATGCGATTTGCGGCGAGGCGAAGGCGCGGCACCTTCGTGTTGCCGTCCATGCGCATGGGCCGGAGAGCGTGCGGCGGGCGGTGATGGCCGGATGTACGTCGGTCGAGCACGGCGCGCTGATCGGACAGCCGGAGCTCGATCTGATGGCGGAGCATGGGACGTATTTCGATCCGAACATCGACCTCGTTTTCCGCAACTACTTCGAGAACAAATCGCACTACCTCGGCATCGGCAATTACACCGAGGAGGGGTTCGCGAAGATGAAGGAAGCGGTGCCGAAGGCGTTGCATGTGTTCCAGCTCGGACTGGCCACGCCGCGGTTGAAGATGGTGTTCGGGACGGATGCCGTGGCGGGATCGCACGGGCGGAACTTTCAGGAGCTCGAGTACCGCGTCACCACCGGCGGGCAGAAGGCGATGGATGCGATCACGTCGGCCACATCGCTGGCGGCAGAGTCGCTGGGACTCGGCGATCGCGTCGGGACGATTGCGGCCGGATACGAGGCGGACCTGATCGCGGTCGACGGCGATCCGTTGCGCGACATCAATGCGCTGTCGCACATCGCCTTCGTGATGAAGGGGGGAGCGATCCTCGTCCGAAGATGATGTAGGATGACGCCGCTCCGACTTGGAGCAACCTCCTTACTTCAACCAGCGAGTAAATGAAGCAGTGCGGTGCCGGTGGCCCCCGGCATATGTCATGGCTCGTGCCGTGATTCCATCCTGCCGAATACGTGAACCGGGATCGGTTTGCGCGGAAGATACAAAGTCTGGTTCCGAAGGGTTCTCCGATGAAGACGAAGCTCGCTGTAGCCGCAGTCCTGCTCGCAGTTTTCCTCGCTCCTTCGCACGCGCAGGCCCAGGCCAACGCAGCGAATTACGCCTTCAGCACCACGACCAGCGGCTCGTTGACGGACATGAGCAGCGGCACCACCACGCTGATCGCTGCGAACCAGGATGATCTCGCATCGCCGGTGACGCTCATCGGATTCGAGTTCGTCTTCATGGGCGTCCGCCAGGATCGCTTCAGCGTGAACTCCAACGGCACCCTCCGTTTTGGCGCCTCGGTCATCGGCAACACGTTGTACGACCCGCTGGCGCAAGCAGGGCAGTCGCTGATCACGGCGTACGGCGCCGACCAGCGCACGCACGCCGTCGACGGCAAGGTTCACTTCAAAGTGATCGGCAGCGCGCCGAACCGCACGTTGGTGGTCGAGTGGCTCAACATGCAGTCAGACTTCAACGTCGGCGGCACCGCCAGCCTCACCTACCAGGTGCGGCTGACCGAGACGAGCGGCACCATCGAGTTCGCTTATGGCTCGATGACGATGGGTGCCGCCGGCGCGGCCGACGCCAATTCGAACAGTCCGCAGTTTGGCTTCTCGTCCAACAACGCCGTCGGTACGGTCGGCTCGATCACGGCGGCTCAGGGCGGAGCGCCGGCGCCGACCTTCAGCGGCGCGTCGGCCACTCCCGTCAACAACCTCTATGTGGCCGGACCCATCACCGTACTTACCTCCGCCGCGGACGGCTCGCGCCGGACCTTTCTCCTGACTCCTCCGAGCGTGAATCCGCCGGGCGGACCGTTGACCTTTACCGGCGTCACAGCCACGGGGATGACACTCAACTGGACCGATTCCTCGAACGAGCTCGGGTACCTCATCTACAACTCCACGGACGGCGTGAACTTCACCTTCGTCAATACCGCGGCACAGAACGCAACGAGCTTTGTCGCTTCCGGACTCGTAGGATCTACGAATTACACATGGCGCGTGCTGGCCATCTCCGAGGGAGCGACCAACACGCTCTCCGGAAGCCAGTCGACGGCGGTGCCGACCGGGAACTCCTCCCTTGGTTCAGGACTCTGGAGTGCTCCCGGTACGTGGTCGACGGGAATCGTGCCGACCGCGAATGACGCCGTGACCATTACCGCTGGTACCACGGTGACGATCGACACCGCGGCGGTCGCCTACTCCGTCACCGTCCCCAGCGGCGGCGTGCTTCAGTATGAACAGACGACGGCCCGCACGTTGACAGTAGCGACCGACGTATCGATCGCCAGCGGCGGAACGCTGCAGTCAAATCCCGCGGGGACGCAGACCGGCCACGTTCTGAGCATTACCGGCAACCTGGTCAATAACGGCACGCTCGACTTCTCCACGAATGCCGACACCGCTGGCGCAGGGATCACCTTCACCAGCGCCAACAACACCACGTTCTCCGGCAGCGGCGCCACCAACGACATCCGCGCGATCACCGTGAACAAGGGAACGACTGCTGCGCCGATCCTCGAGATCCTCACCTCCAACTTCACCGTTCGCGGAGTAACGACCGACACCGTGGTCGGCGGCTGGCTGGTGCTCACCAACGGCACGATCAAACTCTCGGGAGCGTTCAGCGGAACGAGCCGCGTCTTCAGCGCCGCCGGCTACACGATTGGGGCCACGACCGGATTCTGGCTCAACAACCCGAACTACACAGTGGCCGGGCAGAACGGTTCCCCGACGCAGAGCGGCCTGCTGCGGATCAGCACGGGCACGTTCAACATCGGCATAGCCACCGGCAACGCGATGGGCTTCAGCAGCGGCAGCACCACCATCGTCGAAGGGGGCGCGGTGAATGCCGCAAGCCGTTTCGGCGTCGCCGCGGCCGGCAACACCATCACCTACCAGCAGAGCGCGGGCACGGTGACTGTCAACACCATCGGAAACGCCTCGGCCACGCTCGGCAGCTTCGACCTCGGCACTACGGCGGCCTCCAGCATTTCGATCACGGGCGGCACCATCGTCACGCAGATTAACGCCACTGCCATCGACTACCGGATGCAGTCGGGTGCTCAGCAGGCCAGCTTACCGGGCGGCACCCTGCAATTGGGAAACGCCGCCTCGGGCGCGGCAAAGACATTCAACCTGCGAGGAGCCCTTCCCAGTCTCACGGTCGTCACGAACACCTCGGCCGGCCACACGGGCGCGATGAGCGCCGCCACCCAGAACATCTTACAAAACCTCAATATCAATAGTGGGGCCACCTTCAACATCGGCAACGCGAATCTGTTCGTGATTGGTACGTCGATCGTCAACAACGGGACGCTGACCGCCAACGGTGCCAGCAGCAACTTCATCTGGCAAGACCCCGGCGGGGCACCCGTGCAGACGTACTCCGGTAATGGCGTGACCACCGCCCCGATCACGAACATGAGCTCGCAGAA
Organism: Thermoanaerobaculia bacterium; assembly: GCA_035996815.1. GTDB lineage: Bacteria > Acidobacteriota > Thermoanaerobaculia > Gp7-AA8 > Gp7-AA8 > JADGNZ01. Next base: position 32,998 of record DASYJF010000092.1, read on the forward strand.
CGGCACGCCTGTCGTCCTCACTTCAACGAATCAGGTGATCGTCGGCCGGCTCAATGTCTTCTTCGGCGGCTACACGGGCGCCAACAAGCTCACGATTGGCAACGGCGGAGCTACCACCGCCGTGATCCAGATGGGAGTGACCGGCCCGACGCTGCCGGTCACCGGCCTGGACGCGCCTCCGGTCTTCAACCCCGGCACCGGCGGCGTGAATGTTCTCTATGCCCCGGAGCTCACCGGCCGTACCACCGGCAATGAGATGCCGGCGTCGCGGACGCTCAATCTGATGAGCGTTACCAACACGAACCCCATCACCATCGCCGGCGGCGATGTGATGATCAACGGCGCCGGCGCCGGCGCGCTGAACCTCGCCGGCGGACGCGTGATCACCGGCCCCAACACGCTCTTCTTCAACACCACGGTCGGCACCGTGGCCCGCACCACCGGATCCGTCGATGGCAATTTCGAGAAGGCGGTAGGCGCCGCCTCCGCCGTGACCTTTGAAACCGGTACGGCCAACGGCTATACGCCGGTCATCTTCAACATCACCGCCGGCACCTTCCCGACTGCGGTGACGGTTGCCGCAGTCCAGACGCCGGCGCCCGGCGTTCAGCCGCTGACCAAGGTGCTCAACCGCTCCTGGAGGTTCACGGCTACCGGCATCACCTCGGACATCACCGTCAGCTACCTCGATCCGACCGACATCCCGGGGACAGTGACCGAGGCCAATCTGCATTTCCTGAGGCATGAGGCGGCCAATCCGTCGGACTACAGCGATCAGGGCGGCACGGTGAACACGGCCGCCAATACGGCCACGGTCATCGGCGTCACGCAGTTCTCACCGTGGACCCTCGGCGAGGTTGGAGCCGATCTGGCCGTCACCAAGAGCGACGGCGTCGGTTCGGCCACACCGGGTGGCAGCGTCACCTACACCATCACCGGCACCAATGGCGGAACGGTCGGCAATCCGTCCGCGGTCGTAACGGATACCTTCCCGGCCGCCCTGACCTGCTCCTCGACCTGCGTGGGCGCGGGAGGAGGTACCTGCACCGCCGGTCCGTTCGCCGGCAACATCAATGATTCCGTGAACATCCCCTCGGGTGGAACCGTCACCTACACCGCTGTCTGCTCGGTCAGTCCGAGCGCGTCGGGATCCATCTCGAATACAGCCTCGATTGCGGGCGGCGCTCTCACCGATTTCAATGCCGCCGACAACTCCGCCACCGACACCGATCTCATCGCGGCGAGCGCCGATCTCGGAATCACCAAGACCGACGGCGTGACCACCGCCACGCCCGGCGGCTCGGTCACGTACACCATCACCGCGTCCAACGCCGGCCCGAGCGCCGCGGCCGGATCGACCGTGGCCGACACGTTCCCCGCGTCGCTCACCTGCTCCACGACGTGCGCGGGCGCGGGCGGCGGCACGTGCACCGCCGGACCCTTCGCAGGCAACATCAATGACGCCGTCAATCTCCCCGCCGGTGGGAGCGTGACCTATACCTCCAGTTGCACCGTTTCCTCCCTGGCGACCGGATCGCTCAGCAACACCGCCACGGTCACGGCGCCGGGCGGAGTCTCCGATCCGACCCCGGGCAACAACTCCGCGACCGATACGGACACGCTCACCCCGAGCGCGAATCTCGCGATCGTAAAAACCGACGGCGTGACCACGGCCACGGCCGGCGGTTCGGTGACCTATTCGATCACCGCGTCCAACGCCGGCCCAAGCGGGGCACCCGGATCGACGGTGGCCGATACCTTCCCGGCGTCGCTCACCTGCTCCACGACGTGCGCAGGCGCAAACGGCGGAACCTGCACCGCCGGTCCCTTCGCCGGCAACATCAATGACACCGTCAATCTCCCCTCGGGCGGAAGCGTGACCTACACGGCCAGCTGCACGATCTCGAGCTTCGCAACCGGCACCCTGAGCAACACCGCAACTGTCACGGCACCAGCCGGCGTGACCGATCCGGTACCGGGGAACAACTCGGCGACCGATACGGATACGATCGCCGCCAGCGCGGATATCTCAATCACCAAGACCGACGGCGTTACCACCGTCACTGCCGGCGGCTCGACGACGTACACGATCACCGCGTCGAATGCCGGCCCGAGCAACGCCACCGGCACGACGGTCGCCGATACGTTCCCCGCATCGCTGACCTGCACCTGGACGTGTGCCGGCGCGGGCGGCGGTACCTGCACCGCCTCCGGATCCGGCAACATCAACGACACCACCAACCTCCCCAGCGGCGGAAGCGTGACCTACACAGCCAGTTGCACGATCTCCGGCCTGGCCACCGGCACGCTTAGCAATACGGCGACAGTCACCGCGCCGGCCGGCGTCACCGATCCGACTCCGGGCAACAACTCTGCGACTGATTCGGACACGATCAGCGCCAGTGCCGATCTCTCAATCTCCAAGACCGACGGAGTGACTTCGGCCACAGCCGGCGGCTCGACGACCTACACGATCACGGCGAGCAACGCCGGTCCGAGCAACGCCACCGGCTCGACCGTGGCGGACACGTTCCCAGCCGCGCTGACATGCACCTGGACGTGCGTCGGCGCAGGCGGCGGAACCTGCACGGCCTCCGGGTCCGGCAACATCAACAACACGGTGAACCTCCCCAATGGCGGCAGCGTGACGTACACAGCCAGTTGCACGATCTCCCCGGCCGCCACCGGATCGCTGACCAACACGGCCACGGTCACCGCGCCTGCCGGAGTTACCGATCCCACTCCCGGCAACAATTCCGCGACCGATATCGACGCCCTCGGCGCGTCTGCCGACCTCTCGATCAACAAGACTGACGGCGTGACGACCGCCACGCCCGGCGGTTCGGTGACCTACACGATCACTGCGAGTAACGCCGGTCCGAGCGCGGCCACCGGCTCGACGGTGGCTGACACGTTCCCGGCGGCTCTGACCTGCACCTGGACCTGCGCCGGCGCAGGCGGCGGCACCTGCACGGCCTCCGGATCGGGCAACATCAACAACACGGTCAACCTCCCGAGCGGCGGCAGCGTGACGTACACCGCTGCCTGCACGATCTCGAGTCTGGCGACCGGAACGCTGAGCAACACGGCCACAGTCACCGCGCCTGCGGGAGTCACGGACCCGACGCCGGGCAACAACTCCGCGACCGACAGCGACACGCTTGCAGCGTCCGCCGATCTTTCGATCAACAAGACTGACGGCGTAGCGACGGCCACGGCCGGCGGTTCGGTGACCTACACGATCACTGCGAGTAACGCCGGTCCGAGCGCCGCCACCGGCTCGACCGTGGCTGACACGTTCCCCGCCTCGCTGAGCTGCACATGGACGTGCGCCGGCGCAGGCGGCGGCACCTGCACGGCCTCCGGCTCGGGCAACATCAACAACACCGTCAATCTCCCGAGCGGCGGCAGCGTGACGTACACAGCGGCTTGCACAATCTCGGCGTTTGCAACCGGAACGCTGAGCAACACCGCCACCGTGACCGCGCCCGCCGGAGTGACGGATCCGACCCCCGGAAACAACTCCGCGACCGATTCCGACACTCTGATCGCGAGTGCCGATCTGTCGATCACCAAGACCGACGGCGTCACGACCATCACCGCGGGCGGCTCGCTGACCTACACGATCACCGCCAGTAACGCCGGCCCGAGCAACGCCACCGGCGCAACCGTAACCGACACCTTCCTCACCTCCCTGAGTTGCACATGGACATGCGCCGGCGCGGGCGGCGGCACCTGCACGGCTTCCGGTTCGGGCAACATCAACAATACGGTCAATCTCCCCAGCGGCGGCAGCGTTACCTACACGGCCGCCTGCACAGTCTCCGCACTGGCAACCGGAACGCTGAGCAACACCGCCACCGTCACCGCACCGGCCGGAGTCACCGATCCGACTCCCGGCAACAACTCCGCGACCGATACGGACACCGTGTCGGCTGCCCCGGGCGCTAATGTTTCCGGAACGAAGACCGTGACCGGACCATTCGTCACCGGCGGCAACGTCACCTACGTCGTTACGCTCACCAACAACGGCACGGGAGCGCAGGCAGACAACCCCGGCAACGAATTCACTGACGTTCTCCCCGCGCAGGTTGCTCTGGTTTCCGCCACAGCGAGCAGCGGTACGGCCGTCGCGACGATCGGTACGAACACCGTTACGTGGAACGGCGGACTCGCGCCAGCTGGCGGAACGGTCACGATCACAATCACGGCCACGATCCTGCCGGCGGCCGCGGGCACCACGGTCTCGAACCAGGGAACGATCTCTTACGACAGCGATGGCAACGGCACCAACGACGCCACGGCGCAAACGGACGATCCGACCGTTGCGGGGAGCGCGAATCCGACGACATTCGTCGGTATCTCGACGAACCCAGCGGCAATCCCCGCGGTCTCGCCGATCGGCCTCATGCTGCTGGCGGCCATGCTGACGGCCCTCGGCTTTGCGATGGTGAAACGTCAATAACGATGATCAGGAGTGTTTCGCAGGCAGGCGCCGGCTTCATCGGCGCCTGCCTGCGTCTTCTGCCAACGCAATTCGAAGATGACTGCTGATCCGCCGTAATACACTCCTGCCTCTTTGGCGAATCAGACTTCCCTCATCGATCGCACGCTCCGGCGTGCGGTGCTGCTCCCGGTGGCGGTGGCCATCGTGGTGGGCGTCGTCTTCCTCGGAATCATTCAGCAGCTGCTTTCCGAGACGGAACTGCTTCGCCACAGCGAGGAAGTGGTGGCGACGGCCGAGCAGATGCGGCAAGTCGCGGTCGATATGGAAACGGGTGTTCGCGGCTATCTGCTCACACGCGATCCGCGGTTTCTCGCTCCACGCGACCGCGCCTCGGCGGATCTGCCGCGGCTCCTTCTCCACCTGAAAGAGTTGGTGGCCGACAATCCCGAACAAGCGCGCCGCGTTTCCGCCATCGAGGCGGACATCCGGCAGTGGCAGCTCTACGCCGCCCGAACATTGAATGCTGACCCCCGAGGTTGGAACCTCTTCGCGGGAAAAATCCTCATGGACCGGGTCCGGTCCGATCACGAGCAGTTCCTGAATGCAGAGCACGCTCTTTCCCTCGGCAGGGCGCGGCGGGTACGGGAAACGACCCTTGCCGCGATCGTGCTCACCATCGTTCTGGCCGCGGTGGCCGGAGCGATCCTGGTGTCGTTCATCCGTCGCCAACTGCTCGACGTGCGTCTCGCGTATGAGAAGGCGCTGGCTGGCGCGGAGGAGGCGGTGCATGCGAAAGACAGAATGCTGGCCACCGTCTCTCACGAGCTGCGGACGCCGCTCACCTCCATCCTCGGCTGGACGGCGCTGCTGCGTATGCGCGACTCCGACCGCGAGTTCGAGGAGCTGGCGCTGGCGTCGATCGAACAGAGCGCGCGGTTGCAGGCACGGCTGGTCGAGGATCTGATCGACGTCAGCAGGATGGCGGCCGGCAAACTGCGGATCGAAGTCGCGGATGTCGATGTCGCCAGTGCGCTGGCGGCCGCGGTCGAGGCAATGACGCCCGCCGCCGACGCGAAGGGCGTGACGCTGAAGGTTTCGATCGCGGGCGGCGACCTGCGGATGGGAGGTGATGCGGCGCGCCTGCAGCAGGTGTTCTGGAATCTGATCAGCAACGCCGTGCGGTTCACGCCGGCGGGCGGCCGTGTCGATGTGGCGGCGGCACGCAACGGTGATGCGATCGTCGTTCCGCGTCGCCGATTCGGGCATGGGCATCGATCGCGCCTTCCTCCCGCATATCTTCGAGCCGTTCGTACAGCAGAACGCGTCGGCACGCTCATCGTCCGGCCTCGGCCTCGGACTTGATATCGCCCGTCAGCTGGTCGGACTTCACGGCGGCACGATCGAAGCGAGGAGCGAAGGTGCAGGCCGCGGAGCGGAATTCATCGTCCGCCTGCCGGGTAAGTGACTCACCGTAATCGCCCGCCTCCAAAGGTCCTGATCGATTTGTAGTGGACGTCGAAGTAATTCGCTGCCGCTCGCAACGCACTGGCGACGATCCACTCCTCACGCGCTTCGATTTCCTGCAGCGGCAGGCGCATATGGGTTGGCAGTTTGAATCTGCAGCGCCGGCAGAGCGCGTTTCCTTCGGTTTTCTCGAGATTGCAGCGCGGACAACTCCTCCGTTTGGCGAGCTTTTGGATCTGTTGCGCGGATAGCATTGCGCCCCTCCCTCCCGTTTTCCCGCAAAAGAAAAAGGCCGGGTTCGCACCCGGCCTTCGTACTGCACATATTGCTGTGCAGCGGATGGTAGCGGGGTGGGGGCCAGGAATCAAGCCATCCTTGACATTCGCAAACGACCAGCCTAGATTGCCAAAAACAAACCGACCAGTCGGCAAGTTAAATGCCGGCGCTCGTCCAATCCCGAAGAAGTCCCGTTGAAAGGAAGGCGTTCATGATCGTTCGTTCTGTGCGTTCTCTGCTGATTGGTGCCGTCGTTCTGCTCGGCGTCATCCCCGTTCCCGCCATCGCGCAGCAGGATGCGCCAAAATCCGACAAGACTCAGGAAGCGAAGGCCGCGGACGACGCGCAGAAGCAAAAAGCGAGTGAAGAAATCGTCGTGACGGCCCGAAAGCGCGAGGAGAACGTGCAGCAGGTTCCGATCGCCGTCAGCGTCATCACCGCCGACAAGCTCGAAGAAGCGGCCGAGGCCGACATTTCGGAGCTGCAGACGCAGGTGCCGAATCTGTCGATCTATCAGGGACGGAACCAGTCCACGACGCTCACCGCGTTCATGCGCGGCATCGGTCAGGCCGATCCGCTTTGGGGCGTCGATCCCGGCGTCGGCTTGTACATCGATGACGTCTACATCGCCCGGCCGCAGGGCGCGTTGCTCGATGTCTATGACGTCGCGCGCATCGAAGTCCTGCGCGGACCTCAGGGGACGCTGTACGGGAAGAACACCATCGGCGGCGCGATCAAGTACGTCAGCCGCGCGCTGACCGACGCGCCTACCGGCAGCCTGTCGTTCTCGCCGGGGACGCAGGGCAATCGCGACTTCCGCGGCAGCATCGCCGGCGCATTGATGCCGGGCAAACTGCGCGGCAAGCTCGCCATCGCCTCGCTGCAGCACAACGGCTACGGCACGAATCTCTTCACCGGCCGCGACGTCTCCGACCGCGACACGCTGGCAGGTCATGGCGCCCTGGAATGGCTCGTCAGCGACAAAACGAACGTCCAGATCAATGCCGACGCCACGAAGGACAAGGCCCAGCCGAAAGGCTACCAGCGCCTCGCAGCGAATCCGCTCTGTCCTGCGTTCGGGATCACCTGTGCGCCGAACAGCAGCCGCTTCGATACGCAGAGCGGACTGGCGCCTCTGAACGGCACCAACTCCAGCGGCGCGTCGGTGGTGGTTTCGTCGAAACTGAACAGCGCCTGGAACTTCAAGTCGATCAGCGCCTACCGGAAATCGGATTCGAAGAACAACATCGACTTCGATACGACGCAGGCGCGCATCACTGACGTCATCGCCACGTACTACGACAAGCAGAAGTCGCAGGAGTTTCAGTTCATCTACGACTACGGCACCAAGGTCAACGGCGTCGTCGGCGCGTACTACTTCGACGGCGAGGCCGGCGGTCTGGTCAAGAACATCTTCCTGAACGCGATCTTCGGAACGACCGACGGCAAGACGCTCACGAAGTCGTACGCCGTCTTCGGCGACGGCAGCTACGCCGTCAACAGCAAGTTGAACCTCAACGGCGGACTGCGCCTCACCAGCGAGAAAAAGAACGGCATCGCCTTCAACGCCGGCTACGCGAACGACACCTTCACGAAGGTCACCACCGTCACTGCGAATTACGACAAGTCGAAGATCTTCTCGTCGATCGCGCCGAAGATCGGCCTCGACTACAAAGTCAGCGACAAGATCATGGCGTATGGCTCGCTGAGCCGCGGCTTCAAGAGCGGCGGATTCAACGTGCGCGCGCAGTCGACGGTCTTCCCGAAGTCGGCAGAACCGTTCAAGGACGAGGTGCTCGACGTCGGCGAGATCGGCCTGAAGTCGTCGCTCATGGATGGCCAGCTGACCCTCAACACCGCGGTGTTCGACGGCAAGTACAAAGACATCCAGGTTTCGACGTTCACCTCGTACGACTCGAACGGCGACGGTATCGAGGACGCCTTCTTCGGCAACTTCCTCAACGCCGGCAACGCCAGCATGAAGGGCGCCGAGGTCGAGTTTGATTCGTCGAGCAAGAGCGTGAGCTGGTTCGCCATGAATGGATACGTAAGCTATCTCGATCTCAAACCGGATGGTTTTCTCGATGCGAACCACGATGGTTTCGTCGACACGCAGGTGATCACCAACGCGCCGCACTGGACCACCGGCCTGCACCTCAACTTCGATTTCCCGCTGATGAAGGGACTGCTCACGGCGAGCGTCGGCGGCGCGTATCGCGACAATTCCGTGCTCACGAATGAAGGCGGCGCGTATCCCGGCCGTCCCGGTCAGCCGTTGAAGCCGATCACGCAGAAGGCGTACACGATCTACGATGCGTGGGTGAGCTGGCTTTCGCCGAACGCGAAATGGCGCCTCGGCATCAACGGCAAGAACCTGTCGAACAAAGGCTATCTGACCAACGGCTACAACATCCCGTCGCTCGGCATCCTCACCGGCTCGTACGGCGCGCCGCGGACGGTGCTCGGCACGATCGAATATCGCTTCTTCTAATCCCACGGCAACGCGAGGGCCGGCATGACCGAAACTCCTGAGGAGCTGCGCTTCATGCCGGCCATCGCGGCCGCCGATGCATTCGAACCAGTCCCCGCATCGTCGTGGGGGCTGCTCGCGTTTCTGACGGCGCTCAACATCCTCAATTTCGTCGATCGGATGCTGATCGCCAGCCTCGCGCCGCTGCTGATCAAAGACCTCGGACTGACGCGCGCGCAGATCGGATTGTTGGCGGGCTTCGGCTTCGTTTTCTTCTACACATTCGTCGGCCTCTTCCTCGGTGTCGCCGCGGATCGATTCAAACGCTTTCCGCTGATCGGCATCGGCCTGGCGCTCTGGAGCGCGATGACAGTGCTCTCCGGTTTTGCGCGCAGCTTTCTCCAACTCGCACTGCCGCGGATTTTCGTCGGTGTCGGCGAAGCGACGCTGACTCCCGCCGCGCTCTCGATGCTCGGCGATGCCTTTCCTCGCCGCCGCCTCGGGCTGGCCATCGGCGTCTACTACTCCGGCATCCCGCTCGGACTGGCGGTGGCGCTGATCTCGTCGAGCTTCATCGCGCCGCGCTTCGGCTGGCGCGTGTCGTTCTTCGCACTCGGCATCATCGGTCTGCTGGCGACCGTGCTGCTGTTCGTGTTGCGCGAACCGGCGCGACGAAAAGCGGCCGTCGTTCGCGGAGCCCCGGAAGCGCGTCCCTCGGTGCGCGAGCTCCTTCGCGACCTGGGCCGCGCGCTCGTCGATCGTCCGGCGCTGGTGTTCGCGCTGGCCGGCGGATCACTCCTCTGCTACGGCTCCGGCGCTGCGCTGCACGGCGTGACGTGGCTCGTCGAAGAACGCGGATTCCGCTACGCCGACGCCGCCTTCCGATCCGGCGTCGTCGCGGTCTTCGCCGGCTTCCTCGGCAACCTCGCCGGCGGTGCGTTCAGCGACTTCTGCGCGAAACGATTCGCCGCCGGACGCCTCTGGAGCCTGGCGATCATGACCGCGTTCTTCACGATCCCGGCGTGGCTGTTTTACTCGGTCGTCCCCGGGGGGCCGGTCTTCTACATCTGCTGGTTCTTCACGAGCGCCGGCACCACCGCGTGGTTCGGACCGCTCTTCTCGACGTTCCAGGAGCGCTCGCCAGTCCGCGCGCGATCGACGATGGTCGCCTTCGCGCTGCTCGTACTGAATCTCCTCGGCGTCGGCCCCGGCCCGCTCATCACCGGCATGATCGGCGATCGACGCGGATTGAGTTACGGCCTGCTGGTGAGTCTCGTAGTCACAGCGATGGCGATGATCCCATTCGTCTTCGCCGCACGAAGCGAACGCGCGCGGGCGACGTAGCGCCGGCGTCTCGCGTTCAGCGCGCACGCCCGTCGTCACGCGCGGAGGCGCGCGGAACAATGCAGCCCCCGGCTCGGCCGGGGGTACGCACGACGGCACTGGGTTTCGTGGCGGCCGCAAATCGCGCAACCGCCTGTTTACCCCCGGCCGAGCCGGGGGCTGGATTGTTCTGCGCGCCTCCGCGTGCGACGGGCGCTTCGCGCTACTGCGATCGCGAGGCTTTGCTCGCAACCGACTCTTCGCGCTTATGGCGAGGGTTTCAACATCCCGTGCCGAAGAATCCGCGAGATCTCGCTGATCGCGTCCTCGGTGCCCATGCCGAAGTGGTCTTTGACGCCGAAGAGGATTTCGACGGAGAAGTAGTTCATGAAGATGCGCGTGGCCAGCATGACGGCGGAGATGGGGGAGAGTCCGTTGGCGAGTTTCGACTGGAGCTCGTCTTCCATGCCGTGCTTTTTGAAGAAGGCATCGAAGCGGACGGCCATATCCTCGTAGAACTGGCGAACGTGTGCGCCTTCGAACTCGACGACGTCGACGTAGATGAGGGCGACGTACTCGCGATATTCACTGACCATGTCGCGCGCCGCGAGTCCGAGGTTCTCGAGATTTTCGGGGAAGGTGCCTTCGGAGAGGGCGCGATTGAACGGGAACTGCGGCTCCGACATCAGGAGAAAGTAGCGATCGAGCAGCGACCGGAAGATCGTCTCCTTGTCGGGAAAGTGATGGTAGACATTGCCCTTTGAGAGGCCGGCATCGGCGGCGATGTCCTGCACGCTCGTCGCTCCGTAGCCGCGGTGGGAGAAGAGCTTCAGCGCGCTTTCGAGAATCAGCTGGCGCGACTTTTCGGAGCGTTCCTCCTGCGTCGATGCTTTCAGGCGAGTTGCTTTCGTAACTCCTCCTTCAAGACTTTTCCGTACGGCGTGCGCGGCAGCGCGTCGACGAAGATGAACCTGCGCGGGATCTTGTATCGCGAGAGACGTGTGCTCAGAAAGGCAGTGAGATCGACATCGTGAGCGACCACGAACGCGATTCCGACTTCGCCCCATGTTTCATCGGCAACGGCGATGACCGCGGCGTCGGAGACATCCGGATGTTGCAGCAGCTCCGCCTCGACTTCGGCGGGATACACATTCACGCCGCCGCTGATGAACATCTCCTTACGGCGTCCGGCGATGAAAAAGTAGCCGTCGTCATCGCGGCGGGCGATGTCGCCGGTGTGAAACCAGCCGTCGACGTACGCTTCCGCGGTCGCCTGCGGATTGTTCCAGTAGCCGCTGCTGACGTGCGGGCCGCGAATCCACATCTCGCCGGTGCCGGCATCGTTGCCATCGTCATCGACGAGGCGGACCTCGGTGAACAACATCGGTCGGCCGATCGAGCCGGGCTTGTTGCGCGCATCCTCGATCGTCATCGTGAAGCAGTTCACTCCCACCTCGGTCAGACCGTAACCTTGTTTGAGAGTAACACCGCGCTGCTGGTACGCATCGATCAGAAACGCGGGGAGCGGCGCGCCTCCGCTGATGAACCATCGTACGTGGCTGAGATCGACCGTAGCAAATTGCGGAGCGTCCAACAGCATCTTCCAGATCGTCGGCACTCCCAGCACGATCGTGCAGCGTTCGCGCTCGATCGTCTCCCACACCTCGGCCACGTCGAAGCCGCGATGAAGAACGATCGTGCCGCCGAGGAGGAAGAGCGGGATCAGAAAGACCGCGACGCCGCCCGCGTGATACAGCGGCGTGAAGATCGGAGCGATGTCGTCCTCGCGCAGCCCCCAATTCATCGCCGTGTTGTACCCATTCGCGAAAAGCTGGCGATGAGGAATCATCACGCCCTTCGGTTTGCCGGTCGTGCCGCTCGTGTAGAGCAGGCATGCGATCGATTCCGGATCGATCACGCGACGGGGGAGCGGTCGCGTGGATTGATTCATTTCAAGTTTCATCAGCGATACGCCGTCTAACTCCGGCGCCGAGCCGTCATGAAACAGAATCTTCATCCCGCAATCGGCGGCGATGATCGACAACTCATGCACCGTCGCTCGCGTGGAAAGTGGCACGACGATCACCCCGGCTTTCAGCGCGCCAAAGAACGTGGCGACGAAGCCGATGCTGTTCGCTGCGAGAAGACCGGCGCGATCTCCGGGTCGCAGACCTGCATCGAGAATCGTGGCCGCGGCGCCATTTGCGCGATCGTTGAGCTCCGCGTACGTCAATCGCTCGCCGGTTTCGACGGAGATGAGTGCAAAGCGATCGGGCGTGATGCGCGCGCGTTCGGCTAAGAGGTCGCCTGCAAACATGCGATGAATCGCTCCGGCTGCTGCGCGTGCGGGATGTGCGCGGCATCGTCGATGATGCAGAATCGCGCACCGGCGATCCCGGCGTGCAGTTTTTCGGTGTAAGCGCGCGTGACCACGCCATCGTTCGCGCCCCAGACCACGGTAGTCGGAACGCGGATTTCGGCGAGGCGGTCGTCGATGAAGTAGGACATCATCCCCCCGGCGATGAGGCGCAGCATCGGCGAGTCGCTGCTGCGTGTGATGAGCGCGTCGACGGCCCAGTCCGGAAACTGCGCGTTGGGGCCGTGGACCGCTTGAAGAATCGGTGCCGCTTCGTCGCGGGTCGAAGCGACCAGCGATACACCCAACGGGATCGCCAGACCGCCGCCCGACTCGAGGAAGAGTTCCGTCACGCGATCGGGATGCGCGAGCGTGTAGAGGATGCTGATCCACGCGCCCATCGAGTTGCCGGCCAGCGTCATGCGTGTGACCCGTTCCGCGTCCAGAATCGCGCCGAGGCGATCGACGAGATGTTGCATGTCCAGCGGTCCGGTTTTCGGTTCGCTCTCGCCGTGTCCCGGAAGATCAGGAATGATCAGGCGGCCGGTTTTCATGAGCGCCGGCGCGACCAGCGACCACGTCCCGGCGTGATCGTTGACGCCGTGAATGAGACACAGCGTCTGCTCTCCGTCGCCGCCGGTCCAGTAGACCGTTCCGTCTAGAGACTTTCGCGTCAGGCCGGCCTGCGCCAGCATCGATCGCGTCTGGGCGATGAAGTCGGCGTGTGACGTGATTTCAGCCAAAGAGTCGTCTTTCATTCAACGGCATCCGCAGCGCGGTGGCGGCCTGGTTGTATCCGACTCCGGAGCCGACCAGCACGACGAGATGTCCCGGTTTGATTCGGCCGGTGCGGATCGCGTCGTCGAGCGCCATCGGGATGCAGGCCGAGCCGGTGTAGCCGGCGTGTTCCATGATCGTGTGCGTTTTCTCCATCGGCAGACCGAGGTCCTTCATCACGATCTCGATGGTCGGCTTGCGGACTTGCGTGAAGATGATCACGTCGATGTCGGTCAGCGCGAAGCCTCCGTTTTCGGCGAGCCGGCGGACCAGTTTCGGCCAGCCGGCGTCGTTGATCTCGGGCGGATAGCGCTCGACCATGCGCACCGAGGTGCGGCCGGCCTGGACCGATTCCGCGGTGGCCGGTTCGACGGTGCCGCCCGACGGGATCAGCCAATTGCGATGGTAGGAGCCGTCGGCGGCGAAGGCGGAGGCGATGAAGCCCGCCGTCTCACTGCGCTCGAGGATCGCCGCGCCGGCGCCGTCGCCGTAGAAAAAGATGAACGGATCGTCGTCGCGGGCGAGCTTGCGCATCTGGTAGACGGCGGTCACGAGAACGGTTCGCAGCGACGGATTGCTCATCATCAATCCCGCTGCTGCCGAAAGCGCGGTTGGGAACGAGGCGCACGCGCAGGCGACGTCGAATGTGCCGGCGTTGATCGCGCCGAGTTTCGATTGCAGGATGACGGAGGTTGCGGGGGTGATGTAGTCGGGAGAGTCGGTGCCGAGGATGATGAGGTCGAGCTCTTCGGGCGACTTGCCGGCGCGCGTCAGAGCTTGTTGCGCGGCTTGCAGTGCGAGATCCGAGGCCGCCCAACCGTCCGGCGCCTGCCAGCGTTTGAGGATGCCGCTGGCCTTCTCCATCTTGTTCACGAACTCCGGAGCGATGTCCGCGAATCGCGCGCGCAAATCGTCGTTGGTGATTTCAATCTCCGGCAGATAGCTGCCAGTGCTGACCATATTCGCGTACGCGGCGACGATCATGTCCCGAGCACCAGTCCTCCATCGACGGACAGCACGGTGCCGCTGATGAATCGCGCCGCGTCGGAAGCGAGCCAGACGTAGGCGTTGGCCACGTCGGCGGGATCGCCCATCTTGCCGAGCGGCGTGCGCGCCGACATGGAGTCGAGCACTTTCTGCGGCATGACTTTCACCATCTCCGTGGCGATGAATCCCGGTGCGACGGCGTTCACGCGGATTCCGAATCGCCCCAGCTCGCGCGCCCAAGTCTGCGTGAAGCTGATCACGCCCGCTTTCGTGGCGGCGTAATTCGTCTGTCCGAAGTTTCCGTAGAGGCCGACGATCGACGACGCATTGAGGATCACGCC